>JALCST010000001.1 GCA_022653675.1 Bacteroidales bacterium
TTTGCAAACGTTGTTGCATTGCTTCCGAAATCGTTGTACCATTGATTCCGAAAATGTTGCAGGGTTGCTTCCGAATTCGTTGCAATCCTCGTTTCTGAAAATGTTGCATTCTTCATTTCTGTTAACAATAAGAAGGCAGGAAAAATAGAAAATATATATAAGACATATTGGCTGATAGGTTGTGACTATACTATTTCCAAACAATGGGATAGTGCATTCCTATATTTGAACGAAGCACAAAAAATGGCAATTCCCTCCCGGGATACATTGACTGTTCTTTCCTGCAACTCAATGAAAGCTGATATTTTAAACGAACAAGAATTATATGGGAATGCCATCGGTTTATGCAAAGCATCATTAGATTCTTTTTCGGTTGAAAAAGGGAATGAAATCTATTATGAATTTTCTTATGCTTATGCCAAAATCGGGAATGTTGATTCTGCAGAATACTATTATCGTTTGTTTGAACCCAATAACACTTTTATCTATAGTAAACTGATTCTAAATGAATGTATTGCAGAGGCGAAAGAAGACTATAAGGCATCTTTGAAATATAATAAATCGCTTAATGCGTATTCCGATTCAATCACATCTGCCGACAATGCAGCCCAAATACGTTTTATCGAAACTAAATACGATGTTGAACGCGAACGCCGCGAAGCGACCATCATTGCAACCAAATACAAGGTAAAGATGCAGCTTTGGGCATTGATTGCAATTATTTTCGCTGTTGCCGTAACCTTGTTGGTAATAATTTTGCAACGAAGAAGCATAGAGATGTCACGCCAAAAGGCTTTGATTAAATCTTTGCAAGCTGACAAGATCCGCATATCAGATACTCTTATAGGTCGATTACGGGGGAAAAATGAAGAGGAACGCCGGCTTGCCGAGGCGTTTGACAATCGCATGAAATTCATTGCGGGCTTGGTTGATCCAAGTTATCGGTATGGAAACGACGACTCAATTCTTCTCGAAGAATACAAAAAATCGATGGTTGCGATAAAAGCCGACAAGGCTCTTCTGCGTGATTTAAGGAGCGTCGTTGATGCAAAAACAGGTGGCCTTACTTCAAGACTCGAAAATAATTATCCTAATTTGACCGGCAAGGAAATAGACCTTCTATGTTTGGTCTATAGCGAACTCCCGACCTCGCTGATTTGCTTCCTTCTACATTTCAGTTCCTTTGAATCTCTTGCTACCCGCAAGACACAGATAAGGAGAAAGCTTGGTACTGATCAAAGGTTGGAGGATTTCCTGAAGAATCAAGGTTAAACCAGGTTAAAATCGGACTGGTTCCAAACCGAATTTCCTGTGTTTATTTGAGTTTTATATTGTGAGCTCGTAAATGTATGGTAATATGCGTTTTAATTTTTAATTGTTAATGTTGCATTTAAGTTCTTTTTGACTAAATATCAGAAATGCCGATGTAATTTTGTTTAATCAGTTAACGTGACAACAATAGTTAGAGAATACCTTTAAACAAAAATATAATGAAAAAAACAATTAGAATTGTATCAATTGCATTATGTGTAATTATGGGGATGACAACGGCAAATGCCCAAATGCGATATGGTGCACACCTTGGAGCTGTACATACTGCGATTACATCGAAGACGGAATATATGCCGGCAAACGATTTCAGCGGGGGAGCAGTACTTGAATATGATTTCAATGCTAAAGCAGATAAGAAACATTTTTTGGCCGTCCATTTCGAAATCAACTATTCGACTAAAAGCAATATCCTTCTATATCCTTCCGATGATGCTTCCCAATCAGTTATAGATAAATATGAGTATTCCCTGGCATATCTCGACATGCCGCTTTCATTAGGTTATTCCATAAACCTGGGAAATCATTTCAGAATTGTTCCGAGACTTGGAGGATATTTTTCTTACGGGCTGTCCGGAGACGGTTTCATAGAATCTTCTCCTTCCGGTCACCCGCTCGGAGTTGGCTTAAGCTGTTTTGAAGGCGGAGATGCGAAGTGGGAGGACCAGACATTTCATTATGAACCTTTCAACCGTTCGGATGCCGGATTAACGGGAGGCATTGATCTGTTTTTCGACAGGTTCTTTATTTCCTGCAGCTACCAATACGGTTTGAGGAAGTTGATTACATATAACAATTCCGGAGCATTATACTTTAGAAACACTTATTTGACTGTTGGATTCCTTTTTTAAATTGTGTTATTCAAAATAAATTGGTAAATTGGACGGTGGGTAATTTGAAAGAGATGAACCGATGAATAACAAAACCTCATCAAAGATTGTGAAGATCGTCGTAATAGCGACGATCGCGGTCTTGGCATTGGATATTGTAAGGACGATACCGACGAAGACTTACGATGACGGGAGAGGGAATCTGGTCATAGGAATGGTATTGTGCCGTAAAAAGATCCCGATCGATTCCATGGAAATCCGGCAATTTCCTCCAAATGCTTACGCCCATTGCATCAGGACGAACGGAACCAGCATGTTTCACATCAACAGCGGCCGTTATCACAGCAAGGCTCTCGGAGATTTCCGGGAATATACCAACAGCCGGAAAAACAAGGTTCTTTTCGTTTACGGAAACGAAAAATACATAGTCAACGACTGGCGTATCGCCAATGTCATCGACCATTGAACGATCATATCATGTTAGCCGTATTTATCATAATCATAGTGTTTGTATTGGCCGCCGTAGCTATCATAGCATATTTTCCAGTCAGGACTTATGCCGAAGATGGCAACCTTATTATAAAGCTGGGTTTTAGCAAAGACGTCATCCCACTCGACGAAATAGATATGGAGAAATTTCCGGAAGAAGCGATGAAACGTACCGTCAAGATTTTCGGGATGAGCCTCGGGCATCTTCAAAGCGGGTCTTTTCGTAACCCGGCATTGGGAAAGTTCAAGATGTATGTAAGAGGCCATGAAAATCTTGTCTGTTTCCGGTATAAGGACGGAAAATACGTCGTCAACGACTGGCGTTCAGATGGGTATAGTGCTTGATTAATTAACAAAACAAATATTTTACCATGAAAAACAAGACAAACATCATTCTGGCATGCATGCTTCTGGCGGGAATATTTTTATTTTCCGGCTGCAAGGGCAATGTTGACACATCGTCTAACCTGACTGACGAAGAAGAAAAAGATCTTTTGCAGTTGAGGGAGGAAGAAAAACTTGCACGGGACGTATATCTGTATACATACGAAAAATACGGACTTGCCATATCAGAAAACATAAGCAACAGCGAACAAACGCACATGAACAGGGTCTTGGAAGTAATGACCAGTTACGATCTGGAAGATCCGGCCAAAGCGGAAAACGGCTCTTTTACCGACGATGCGCTGCAGACGTTGTACAATCAGCTTACAGCTGAAGTGGATGTCTCGGTGCTAAATGCGATGAAGGTTGGAGCGGCCATCGAAGAGCTCGATATCAAGGATATCGAGGAATTCATGGGAAATACGGCCAAGACGGATATACTCACCATGTATGAAAACCTTGTGTGCGGTTCACGCAATCACTTGAGATCCTATTATGCCCAGATACTTGCCATGAACGGGGCGTATGCCCCGCAATATATTTCCCAATCCGAATTCGACGACATAGTCAACGGCGGGAATGAGAATTGCGGGAAATAATGTACAGCCGAAATATTCCGGTCAATACTTGTTCATGGTCTTGTAAACTCCGGCCCTGTATTCCGCAGGGGTCTGGTTCTTGTATTTCTTGAATATCCTGTTGAAATTGGAGAGATTTGCGAATCCGCAATTGTAGGCGATGTCGGCGATGCTTCTCGTCGTCTCGATCAGCATCCTCGATACGGCCCCTATCCTGAAATCCGTCAGGTATGTGATGAACGAACGTCCGGTGCGTTTCTTGAAGAAGTGACTTGCCGCCGACTCTGACATGTTTACGAGGCCCGAGATATCCGACAGGGTTATTTCCTGCATGTAATTCTGCTCTATATAACGACATATCTTTTCGATTCTCCTGCTCTTCGATTCCCTGACCAGCAAAGTACTGTCGTAGGAGGCGCTGGTGAGCAGCCTCTGGTCTTCCGACATGGAGAGGTAATATAATATGCCGTAGAAATCCAGCATCGTGTTGAACCCCAGGGCGTCGCTGAGAGCGAAAAGCTTTTCCGTCATTACGTTCAATGTATTCCCGCTGAAGGCTACTCCCCTCGACGAACGGGCGAGCAGTTCCCTTATCGGTTGGCATACCCTTTTGTTCATAAGGAACGAATCGTAGATCTTGTCCTGGAATTGTATAGTAATTACTCGCGTATCGCCGTGGGTTGGTGCTTTCCATTTGTGTGGTATGCCGGGACCGAGCAGTACCAGGTCCTTCTTTTCGAAATCCTCCACGGAATCGCCGACTATCCTTTTCCCGCTCGTGTTAAGTACGAGATTCAATTCATAGTCGGAATGGAAATGCACAGGATAATCGAATTTCGCCTGGGCATTGTTCAGTAAGACGAAAAGGTCGTCTTTCAATAAAGGTGTAACTTCGCACTGGATATTTGACATAATCGTTAATCTTGTTGGTCTGTTCTGCAAAATTATAGTATTTATTCAAAATAATAATATAATAAAGCAATAAAATACTATTTATAGGTTCATATAAATATAAGCATAAGCACTTATAAATACGCATTATGCTTATATTTTGCATAAATAGATTCAAAATAATATCAATAATTGACTGAAAAAATGAATAAATATGATTATTATATATTATAGTTTTGTATGCAAAAATAATATGAAGCCGTTATGAGGAAACTATTGACAATTGCTTTTATGCTGTCCCTTTTTATCCCAGGTCTCTCGGCACAGACCCTAAAGATAACAGGGACTGTTAAGGATGAGGCCGGAACTCCTGTAGTGGGAGCGGCCATAATCGTGGAAGGTACTTCGAATGGGGTATTATCCGATTCGAAGGGTGTATTTTCCCTGAATGCAAAGATGGGGCAGAACCTTGTTTGCAGTTGCATGGGATTTTTGAATTCTACATTGAAGGTCGATTCCGACAGAGCCGATTTCACGTTGAAAGAGGACGTGCAAATGTTGGAACAGACGATCGTAGTCGGATACGGAGGCGTCAAGAAGGGCGATCTTACAGGCTCCGTCGCTAATGTCAAGATGGACAAGTTGGCCGCTATCCCGAATACGAATTCGGCAATAAGCAATCTGGAAGGCAGGATAGCCGGGGTCCAGATAATTAATTCGGGCCAAGGTCCGGCAAGCGACCCAAAGGTGATAATCAGAGGATTCAGTTCCATAAACGGTACGCAGTCCCCTCTTGTCGTAGTCGATGGATTCCCATTGGGAGAGGGATCTGACCTGAAACAGATCAATCCGGCGGACATAGTCGACCTAGTGGTGCTTAAGGATGCCTCCTCGACTTCCATATACGGGTCAAGGGGGGCGAACGGTGTCATAATGGTGACGACAAAGAGGGCCGAGAAGGGAACTTCCCACATCAATTTTTCCCAACAGACGGTAGTGTCCCAGTTCAATTCCAAGTTGAACATATGGCGCGATGCGGCATTGATGGCCCAGTTGGGCAACGAATCGAGAAGCAATGCGGGACAAAATCCGCTTTACGTGGGGAAGAAGGACAACGGGGTCTATTATCCTTCCGTTTCCGAGATAGAAAGCGGAACGTGGCCTTATTATACGAAATGGGACAATATCATAATGCGTGTCCCGGTCACAAGTACCACTTCGCTTGGCATCAGCGGGGCTAGCGACAGGGTAATATATAACCTGTCAGCCGTATATTACAATGATAAAGGAGTTTATATCAAGGATAACTATCAGAAGTTTTCCGTCAAGCTCGATGTCGATTACAAATACAGTGAAAATTTCTCGATCCGTTCCTCGAACATAATTTACCGCGATTGGAGGAATGTCAATAACAGCATGGACGTAGGAAGGAACCCCCTGTGGCCGGTTTATGACGACAACGGGGATTATTACCGTGCAAGCGAAACCGATTATGGAAATCCTATGGCCCTGACCGACAAGGTAGAAAACAAGAATAGCGGGTTCGATGCAATATCCTTCCTGCAATCGACATGGAAAATCACCGATTGGCTGACATGGACCGGTCAGTTGAACTACAAGTACGGTGCGACGGTCACCGACAAATACAATCCAAAGGTTTATACCGAGGACGGCACGTTCAACAACGGTCATGCCTATATCGGGAACTGGTTGGGCCAGACCATGATACCGGAAACATACCTTACTTATGACCATGCGTTCGGAAAACACAGGATAAATGCGGTAGGAGGGTATTCCTATGATTACGACATGGCCCGTTCCTCCGAATTGAATTCTTACGATTTCGTGAACGAATCGCTGCAAAACGAAAACATTGGTGCGGGAGATCCGGAGAAAAACGTGATCTCGAACGGTTATTCCGAATCGAAGCTTGTATCGTTTTACGGGAAGGTGAATTATTCCTATGATAACAGGTATCTGCTTACCGGGACGTTCAGGCGCGACGGCTCCTCGAAGTTCGGGGCGAACAACAAGTGGGCGAATTTCCCATCCGTCGCTTTCGCATGGAAACTGCACAACGAGGATTTCATGAAGGATGTTCCTGAAATCAGCGAAGCCAAGATACGTGTGAGCTACGGTTTGTCCGGCAACCAGGGAATATCCCCTTACCAGACGTTGAGCCAGTACGGTACCGAAACCTATTATGATGACGGTTCGTGGAAGACGGCCATAGGTCCCGGGTACATTATCGGCTATTACGGATCCAACAGCAGGTTCAAATATTGGGGAGGAATACCGAATAAGGACCTCAAGTGGGAGACGACTTCCCAGTTTGACCTCGGATTAGACTTTTCAATGTTCGAAGGCCGTTACGGACTGACATTCGACTGGTACAGGAAAAATACCTATGACCTTCTGCGTGAGAGCTATCTCTCGCTCTCTTCCGGATATGACAAGATGTGGGTGAATGACGGCGATGTGTTGAACCAGGGAATCGAAGTCACTCTCAATGCGAATTTCATCCGGACCAAGGATATGAATTTCAATGCGACGTTTATTTTCTCGCGCAACAGAAACAAGGTAATGAGTCTCGGCAATGCGACCGCCGCCGGGTTGAATACCGATCCCAATACCGGCATGCAATATGAATTCACCGGTTCGGCCCTTACGTATGAACCCGTGGGAATGGTCAATATCCTTGCGGTGGGCCAACCGATGTACGTGTTCTACGGGTACAAGACCGATGGCATAATCCAAAGCGATGCTGAGGGCATAGCTGCCGGCCTTACCGGCGATGAAGCGAAAGCCGGAGAGATCAAGTATGTGGATATCAACCACGATGGCGTAGTGGACGAAAAGGACCGTACCGTGATAGGCAACCCGAATCCGGATTTTACCGCCAGCCTGAACCTAAGTTTTTCCTACAAGAAATTTGACGCCTCCCTTTTCCTTAACGGCGTATTTGGCAACGATGTCCTTTACCAATACGGAATGACGAATGCAGCTGCGGAACCGAAACGCTGGACCATAGATAATCCCAACAACGATTATCCAAGCCTGAGAAACAACCGGCAGACGAAGGTGTCCGAGTGGTTCGTTCGCGACGGCTCTTACGTCCGCATACAGGAAGTGAATCTCGGCTATAATTTCGGACGTCTGTTCGATTCGATCGAAAACATAAAGTTATACATGAACATAAGTAACCTCTATACGTTTACCTCTTTCCCCGGATATGATCCCGAAGTAGGTGTAGACGGCATTTATTGGGGTGGATATCCAAGATTCCGCAAATATTCGCTTGGATTAAACATAACTTTCTAAAATCCTGGAAAAATGAAAACCAAAGTTTTGAATAGTATATTCATCGCGCTGTTGACAGTAGGGCTGGCGTCCTGCAACCTTGAGGAGAACCCTTATGGATTTTATTCCGATGAAAATTTTTACCAGACGGTGGATGACGCTGATGCCGCTTTGATGTACGCCTATAACGCTTTGACTTTCCTCGAATATTCGAGAGGAATATTCTATATCGGGGAATGCGCTTCTGAAACCGTGGATCTGAAATCCGGCGAGGATGCAAATAATCCCGGGTCGCAGGCTCTTGACGAATGGCAGATATCGGACAATGCCAACAATCAAACGCTTCAATTGTATTTCAAGTATTGCTACATAGCCATAAATCGTGCCAATGCTGTCATTTACAATGTGGAGAACAGTACTGCCATAGACAGCACCGATAAGCGGAGGCTGCTCGGGGAAGCCTATTTCCTCAGAGGGTACAATTACTTCAACCTTGTCAAGGTATTCGGTCTGGTTCCTATACAGAAGCAAATGGTACAGACGATAGATCAAACCTCCCCGAACATGGCAACGAGCATGGACGAGATGTATGACTTCATGATAGGCGACCTGAAGTATGCCGAAGCCAACCTCACTTATACGCAGAAGGCGGGCCGTGCCAACAAGGCGGCCGCCGAAGGTATGCTGGCCAAGTTGTATCTTACGGCAGCATCCTCTAAGGAGAGCGGGGTGGCATATTATTCGGATATGACCGAGTCCGTCGATACCCTATATGCCGATGCCGCCCTCTATGCAAAAAAGGTGCTCGACGCTTCGCAAAGCGGTGAATGCCCTTTCGGAATGTCGGACAGCCTGAAGGATATATACGATGTGACAAAGCCGAACGGTCCCGAGCAGGTCTTTATAATGTCGATGGACCGGACTGGACAGAAGGAGGGCAATTATTCGAAGATCGGGATGCTGTTTATGCCTTACAACAACGGAAACAACTTCTACGTGAAGAGTGGAAGCAGCACATGGCCTTCGCATTACGGCTACGAGGTTTTTCCTACGACTACGGCTTTCTACGACAGCTTCGCAGATATTGACAGGAGGAAGACCGAGCTCATGAATACCAAGATGTATAATGCCGACGGCTCTGTAGAGGCGACATCAGCTTATCCTTTTACCCTTAAGTATACCGATCCGATCCAGGTTACTTCCAGCACTGGTGACAAATCGAGTGTCAAACCTTATCTTCTGAGATTTACCGATATTGCCCTGACTTATGTGGAAGCGAAGGGATACGATGACGGAGAATGGCTTGCAAAAGTGCGCGAGCGTGCCGGCCTGGCTCCTCTCGGCACCATGTCGAAGAGTGACTTCCGCGATGCGGTTGTCCAGGAAAGGGCATGGGAGTTCGCATTCGAGGGCCAGCGCCTTTATGACCTTCGTCGCAAGGCTATGGTGACCAAGAAAGATTCGAAGGCTGCTGCGTCAGGCGTAACCGAAGCGCAGGCTGCGTTCTATCCCATACCTCAGCGTGAAATAGATCTCAATTCCAATCTGTAAAATTCAAAGCGATGAAAATAATACATTACATATCAATAATAGCGATGGCATGCCTCGCCTTCGTGGCTTGCCAGAAGGATCCGTTGGCGGACATAGAAGAAGGCTCTTGGAATAAGGAAAAGAGATTGATAGGAATCTCTTTCGAGAATCAGGCGGGAGATGCTTCCATCTCGATCGATGCGGATGACATAAGCAAGGGTACCGCCGAAGTGACGATAGTCAATCCGGATATGTCCGCCGGCATCAAGGTTACTAAACTCGAAGTGTCCTATGGCGCCACATCTTCCATCGCGATAAATGACGTCGTCAAATTCAACGCTGACAATTCGGCGACCATTACGGTTACCGGGCACGACGGTGGGGTGCGGACATATACCATTTACGTTACTCCTCTCAGCGAGCCTTTCGACGGGACGTGGAAAATAGACGAATTCGATCTTTGGGGCGGCACGGGTCCGGAATACGGCGGCGGTTCCTTCGTCAATCTGAACGCCGACGCTTCATGGTGGGATGCAGTTTCCGGTCCCGCTGCCGAACTCGACAATATCATTGAATTCAAGCTGGAAGGGGTTAACGATGCGGGCCAGACCTATGGAACTTGCGACAACGGGGTGGGCAGCGACGGAAAATATGCAGATTTCGTGTGGGTGGCAGGTCTCCCGAACGGATATTCGGTCACTGACGTGAATTATAATTTCCGTCGCATCCCGAAGGGGGAGTCGAACTGGACGCACGATTATACCACCAATACCATCACATTCACGCAGGGAACCGATACTCATACGGCGAACGTCCTGGAGTCGACGAGCATAACGTATTATGGAAAGACACTCGACATTTCTGGCTACGCCTTGGAATTCACCGATATGACTACCCTCGGAGGATGGGGTCCCATTTATACTGCCTATGATCAGATAATCTATATGCCTCGCAACTATTATGTTCAGATAAGCAAGCAATAGCATGCGGAGAATTTTGGCTTTTTTTATGGTTTTGGCTTTTTGTACTTGCTGCCGGCCAGTACAAAAAGCCGATGCCTTAATAGATATAGATAGAGGGAATATTGTCTCCGCCGATTATATCGGCAACGGGGTGGAATGGGATCCCTATGAACTCGACTATGGTTTCGGCAAGGTGAAGCTGTCCGATTCGGATTGGGACAAACTGTTCTCGAGACTCGATTACATGAGGCCGCAGTTCGTTAGGGTGATGTTTTTCACCAAACAATATGTGAAAGACGGCAAGTTCGATTTCGACCACGATTCGCTTCAGGTAAACAGGATGCTGAACTATTGCCTGAAGAACGGCATAACCGTCATGATCGGCGACTGGGGCCACGGGATGGTGGATCTCGAGAATAGGACATTCGACAGGCGACTGGTCGACGATGCGGTGCGATATGCGGATTATCTCGTGAATGTAAAGGGATTCTCGTGTATAAGGTACTATAACCTAGTCAACGAGCCGAACGGGGACTGGTCGGACATAAAGGGCGATTACGCTTTGTGGGAGGAGATGATGCGCTATTTTTACTCAAGGATGAGGGAATGCGGGCTTGATGAAAAAGTCGGACTCGTCGGACCGGATGCATCCATTTGGGACGATTCGTCGGAGTGGTGGATAGACAAGTGCTCGTCGGATCTCGCCGGCATAGTGAAACTTTATGACATACATACTTATCCTTCCATATCCACCGTCAATTCCGGAGACTATTCGGGAATAATTAAGACATACAGGGATCGTGTTCCTGAGGGAAGCAGGATAGTGATCGGAGAGATCGGGCTGAAACCGAATCCGGGCGATTCCCTCGACGCAGTAAACAGGGAACGCATAAACAGAATGCCGTATGCATCGAGGAACGATTCCCAGACATTGGTGTTCGACCATTTCTACGGGGTGGATCTTGTCGATGCGCTGATACAGGCGATGAACTGCGGATTCTCGGGAGCTTCCGTATGGATGCTCGACGATGCCATGCATTCCAATCCTGACGACGGGGCGGGCAAATTGAAGATCTGGGGATTCTGGAATATCCTGGGTGAGGAATATTTCGGGGGAGCGGAACAGGAAAAGGTGAGGCCGCCATATTATGCCTGGTCCTTGATGACGAGGTACATTCCGAAAGGAAGTGCGATATTAACGGTTAAAGTCGAAGGAAAGCCCGGAATACGTGCGGTGGCCGCCAAATGCGGCGATGCATATACGATAGGTATTGTCAACTCCTCCAAAAATGACGTGAGGGTCGCAATAAGAAGCGAGGGCCTAAGGTTGGAAGGAATGCGCGAGTACGACTATGCCGAAGGCAAGGTTATAAGGAAAGGGGATTGCATGCAGTTGGCGAACGGGGAAAATCTCACTCTCGATCTGGACAGGGGTTTTTCGGTCAAATTGCCGAAGGATGCGCTGATAGTATATACCAATTTGCAAATAGATTGAGTTATGAAATTGCGTTTCATTTTCCTGCTTGCGATTGCCGTCATAATATACGGTTGCGACAAGAAGGGAGGCGAGGTGCCGGTAGAAGACGATGCCATGACGGTTTCGTCCGATACGATAGTGGAATCGTTCGTGGGGAATGGACCCGATTGGGGAGGTTACGACGTGCTTAACTATCTGATAGGTCAGAATACGCTCTCCGACGACGACTGGAATACCCTCTTCAAGAGAGTTTCGTTCATGCGCCCTTCATATACGAGGATAATGATGGCTTCCGGATGGAATTATCTCGTCAACGGAGCATATGATCCTTCGAAAAGCGATGCCGTCCTATGCAGGATATTGCAGTACTGTGAAAAGAACGGCATAACGGTACAGTTAGGAGAATGGGGGCATACCGGAGGGACTTCGATCGACGAAGATTGGGTGGAGGAGGCGACCGATTTCCTCAAGTACCTTATAGTCACCAAAGGATACGATTGCATAAAATATTACACCATAGTCAACGAGCCTAACGGCAGTTGGTCGACCATAGACGGCAATTACAGCCTGTGGAAAAGCATTATCGAAGATTTCTATGAGAAACTTGACGAGAAGGGCCTTGGCGATGTGAAAATCATGGGTCCGGATGTGTCGGTGTCGGGTACTGGTGAAACCGATTGGGTCTTGAATACCAAAAAGAACCTGAATAAGAAGGTTGAAGCCTATGACGTCCATGCATATCCTACTGACAAGATAGTCCATTCGGCCGGTTTCCTGGATCTTGCCAGGACATATAAGGCATGTGTAGACAAGAACCGGATCATAATGTTGACCGAAATGGGGTTCAAGTACGGTTCAAAGAGCTCCAAAGGAATAGAAAACGCAGCCAGGATTTCCGCGGACGGCAACGCTGCGGACGATTCCCAAATGATGGCTTACGATTCGTTCTACGGGATAGACATGGCTGATGCCACCATCCAGGCTATGATGGCCGGATTTTCCGGCGTGGCGTATTGGGATCTGGACGATGCCATGTATAATTCCGACGCGATGGCTTCCAGAAAACTGAAGAAATGGGGATACTGGAATATCATCGGGAGCGAATGCTATTCCGATCCGGACGACGAGAACATACGTCCGTGGTTTTATACCACTTCGCTGCTGTGCCGATATTTCCCTGCCGGGACCGCAATCTTATCCGTTACCCTTCCCAAAAGTGAACTTTCAGGATTGCGTGCCATAGCAGGAGAGAAGAACGGGAAAATGACGATAGCCATAGTGAATTCCGGTTCGGATTACTATTCGTTCGATTTGAAGATGGCTGCGGGAGCATGCCTGGATTCGGTGAAACTGTACAGGTTCAAGGCGCTCGACGGGTCGGAGTTCGAAGGCGAAAAGGATGCGAACGGGTTCGCCGTCCCGGAGGATGAGGGCGGGTCCCTGGATTTTACCTGCGGCCGGTCGCAGCGGATACAGATGGATGCCCAATCGTTCTTATTGATTACTAACATGGATTGATATGAAAAAGTTCGTTTTGTTCATATTCGAATTGTTGACATGCTGTATTTCTTATGCAGGCATAGGGCTTTCAAGTGTTTTCGGCGACGGAATGGTGTTGCAGCAGTCGACGGCCGTCAGGATATGGGGTTATTCCACTCCCGGCTCGATCGTTTCGATCAAGGCGTCGTGGGGCGGGAATGCGGAGGCGAAAAGCGATTCGACCGGATTGTGGGCCGCGCTCGTTGAAACTCCCAAGGCAGGATACGTGCCCCAATCGCTGACGGTTACGGATAATGTGAATGAAGCCGAGGTTGTCAAAGACATACTGATCGGAGAGGTATGGATGTGTTCAGGACAGAGTAACATGGAGCTCATAATGCAGCCATATCCTGAGAAACGGCTGCACGTCGATAATGCGGAATCAGAGATAGCTTCCGCGGGAAACGACTACGTGCGATATCTGATAGTGAACCGCAACGAATCTTTCCGGCCTGTCGTGGAGGATAAGACAAGCGGATGGAAAAAGATAGATCCCGAGAGCGTGAGATGGGTGTCGGCCGTTGGGTATTATTTCGCATCCGCGCTGCAGAAAATGCTGGATGTCCCGGTAGGAATCATTTGCGACTATTATGGAGGAAGCCCTATACAGAGCTGGCTTCCCGGAAGTTGTGTTGAAGATACTTTCTATTCCGAGGAGAGGGGACGCCTAGAGGAAAAGGAGGGTTCCGGAGCCGGCCGTCCCGATTACGACATGATCGGTGCCCTTTACAACGGGATGGTGTATCCGGTCGCGGGATATACCATTAAAGGATGGCTTTGGTATCAGGGAGAGTCGAACGTCGGGGAAGACGTGAGGTATGTCCGCATGATGCAGGACCTTGTGTCGTCGTGGAGATCGTTATGGAAGGCCAACCTTCCGTTCATATTCGTGCAGATTCCCCCATTCGTATACCCGGGTAGCCAGAATGAGAAATGGTCGCTGCTTGCCGAATCGCAGGAGGAAGCTTCTAAGGTGATAGGAAATTCGGAAATGATAGTGATCGCCGATATCGGCGATCCGGCCAATATCCATCCTGGCAATAAAAAAACCGTAGGGAAAAGGCTTGCAAACATGGTGCTTAACAAATGCTATGGGCGAACCGGCATCCGTTGCGAATATCCGCAATGCGTTTCTGCAAGACATCATGGCAAGAAAGCTATGCTTACTTTCGGCAATGCCGGGAAGGGGTTGCATTCGAACGGGAAGTGCGGGGAATTCGCATTGTCTTCAAACGGAACGGATTATGTCAAGGCGGACATCGAAATAAAGGGGAATCGGATAATCCTGTCGGCCGGGAATTTGCCTGACCCGCAATATGTACGCTATTGCTGGCATGATTCATCCCGTTCCGATATCTTTAATTCTTATAACCTGCCTCTCGGGCCTTTCAGAACAAAATTAAAATGATGAAGTTGTCAAAATTTGAATTCAATCCCATTTTGTCTCCAAATCCGGAAAATGACTGGGAGAACCTTGTCGTGTGCAACCCCGGAATTTTTTACGAAAATGGGGTGTTTTATATGCTTTATCGAGCCGCAGGCAATGATAAGAAGCATGTCATACGTTTCGGCCTTGCAACGAGCCGTGACGGGTTCCATTTTTCACGCACTAGCGCAAACCCCGTATTGGGCCCTTCCGTCAACGGGGAGGACGGAGGGTGCATAGAGGACCCTAGAATCGTCAAGTTCGACGATTATTATTATGTTACCTATGCTTTTCGGTCCTATCCTCCGGGACAATACTGGACTTTCCGGCATGATGAAGTGGCTACGAAGGACTTCGGGAAAAACGCCCCGGCTTTTTTAAGGGAGAACCTGGCAAATACCGGTCTCGCCATGACGAAGGATTTCCACACATGGATGAGGTTGGGACGATTGACGGATTCCAATCTCGACGACCGGGACGTGATTATCTTTCCTGAAAAGATAAATGGACGTTTTGCAATGATACACAGGCCAAAGGAATGGGTTGGTAAGAAATATGGCACGAAATACCCCGCGATATGGCTCAGGTATTCCGATGACCTGCTTACCTGGACGGGGAAGAGCAAGTTGCTGCTTTCCGGCGTAGAAGGAAGTTGGGAAGAGAAAGTCGGAGGCAGCACGCCTCCGATGAAGACGGAACGTGGCTGGCTTATGCTTTACCATGGTGTGGAGGATGAAGGTCGCGGCTATTATCGCGTGGGAGCCGCCGTGCTTGACCTGAACGATCCCATGAAAGTGCTTGGAAGGACCAGGGAACCGATTCTGGAACCCGAGTTCGATTATGAAACCGTGGGAATTTACAACGGGTGCGTGTTCCCTACCGGCAGCGTGATAATAAAAGATACGTTGTTCGTATATTACGGCGCAGCGGACAGGTGCATAGGAGTGGCCACCGCTGATGTGAACGAACTGATGGATTCAATATTGGGACAATAGTTATGAATGTATTGAGCACATTGTCAGTTTATGATCTGATAGTCATAGCGGTTTATTTCGTTTTTATCGTAATAGCCGGACTGCATTACAGGAACAGCAAGGATTCGGAACATTATTTCCTTGCGGGACGCAACATGTCGTGGCCGGTTATAGGGTTTTCCATGTTCGCCGCCAGCATATCGAGCTCCACCCTGATAGGGAATGCCGGCGATGCCTATTCCACCGGGATAGCGGTCTTCAATTATAACCTGATGTCCATATTTGTCATCATCTTCGTGGTCTGGTTCATCCTGCCCTTGTACCTGAAGTCCAATATTTACACTCTCCCACAATTTCTCGAATTGCGCTTCGACGAGAGGTCCCGCTATTATTTCTCCATAATAACGATACTCGTGAACATCTTCCTCGACGGAGCCGGCGCATTGTACGCGGCTTCTTTGGTGATGCATATCGTGTTTCCCCATGCGAGCCTGCTGCTGCTCGCCGCCATATTTGCGGTGATAGTGGCGATTTACACCATACCGGGCGGCCTTTCGGCAGCCATAAGGATAGACCTGATACAGGGCATATTCTTGACCTTGGGCTCCATAGTCCTTACCATCATACTAATCTCCAAAGGTGGAGCTGATTATGTGGCCGACCAGTGGAACAATGGCCTTATGATGCATCTCGTACGTCCCCTGGACGACTTGTCGGTTCCTTGGCTCGGAATGATCGTAGGCATCCCTGTCCTGGGATTTTTCTTCTGGGGAAACAACCAGCAGTTGATGCAGAGGGTATTGACGGCCAAAAGCGTGGACGAGGGAAGGAAGGGGGTATTGCTTACCGGTTTCCTGACCTTGCTTACGCTGTTCATAATCATAATTCCGGGAGTGATGGCCCACAAGTTCTTCCCGTCCCTGAAGAATCCAGATATGGTTTATCCTTCGCTTGTCATCAAAATGATGCCGGTCGGATTGGTGGGATTCATGCTTGCCGCCCTTATCGCGGCCCTGACTTCGTCGCTCAGCGGTTTGTTGAATTCAGTGGCGACCCTTGTAACCATGGACTTCTATGTCAAGATAAAGAAAGACGCCACATCGAAGGACACTATACGCGTGGCACGAATAACATCGATAATAGTTTTGATAATAGCTGTCGTATGGGCTCCAATGATAGGGACCAAGTTCAGTTCGCTCCTCAAATATTACCAGGAAATGCTTACGATGCTCGCACCTCCGGTCGTCGCCGTTTTCCTGCTCGGTATTTTCTGGAAAAGGGCTACCAATGACGGGGCTTTCTGGGGGCTGATAGGGGGTGCGGTACTCGGTGTGATCAATTTGTACAGCAAGCTAAAGTTCGGGGTCTCTATTTTCGGCCATATCCATTTTCTTCTGACGGTTCCTTTCTATCTCATCTGGAGCATGCTTATCATGATCGTGGTCAGCTTGCTGACAAAGAAGCCGGATTATACCAGGATTTCCCCATACCTATGGTCCAAGGCCGATTTTCACAAGGAAACGCTCGAGCTCAGGAAAGTCAAGGCATACGACAATTACCGTTACCTTTCTTACGGACTGATAGTTTTGTGCCTGATCACTCTGGTAGTTTTTGCATAAGCAGGTAGGGTGGCTTCGAACCGGCTGCTTATTTTGCCTGTTTTTTTTGTTAAATTTGCAAAGCTATGAAGAAGATCGCCTTGTCCATGGTTTTGCTTTTCGCTTTTCTGCTGCCTTCCAGTGCGGCGCGGAAGGGCGATGCCTTCAGGCAGCTTGAGACATTGGACAGCATAATCTCCAACAAAGGCGTATATACCGCCGAAAAGATGAGGAGAATCGACGACCTGAAGAGGATGCTTTCCCTCACCACCGGAGACAGGCAGAGGTATGAACTGTATTCCAAGATTTTCGACGAATACAGGGCGTTCAGCATGGACTCCTCTTACCTTTATGCCCGCCGCAAGCAGGCTCTCGCAAGGAAGATGGACGATCCGGAATCCATATACGATTCCGACATGAACCTGGCCGAAGTTTACGGGACGGCCGGAATGTACAAGGAGGCGCTGGACCTGTTGTCCCGTGTGCCGGTCCGCAACCTGACAAAAGATTACCTTCCATACTATTACCACCTTTACAGGACCATATACGGCCTTATGGGCGATTACAGCATATCGCAGGATGACAAACAGAAATACCTCCGCCTGCGTGACGTTTACCGCGATTCCCTGTTGCTGGTAAACGAGAAGGGTACATATCTCTATACCCTTATAGAGTCGGACGGGCTCAACTGCCAGGGCAGGAGTGCCGAGGCCAAGGATATGCTGAACGAATGCCTCCTGGAGAACAGTAATTCCGAGGATGCGGTGCGTACGCTAGCATATACGCTGGCTACTGCATACAAGAATACGGGTGACGTCGAGAACGAAAAATATTACCTCGCGTTGTCGGCTATTTCCGACTTGAAACAGGCCTCGAAGGAGTACAGCGCACTTCTCGACCTTTCGATGCTGCTATACGACGAAGGCGACCTGAAGCGCGCATACGACTATCTGAAGTGCTCGATGGAGGATGCAGCCTACTGCAACGCCCGTTTGCGCACCATCGAGATTTCGAAGATATTCCCGATAGTTGACAATGCCTACCAGAGGGAACTGGACAGGAAGAAAAGGCAGCGGTCGGTGGCAATGATGGTGGTCAGCCTGCTTTCCCTCGCGTTGTTGGCATCGCTTATAGTGCTTTCCCTGCAGAACAAGAAACTGGCGCATGCCAGGAAAGCCTTGCAGTCGTATTCGAAAAAACTGAAGGAGACCAACGATTCCCTTAGGGAAACGAACCTTTCCCTAAAGGAAGCTAACCTCATAAAAACGGAAATCATAGAGCATTATCTCGACCTGTCGTCCATTTACCTTGACAAGATGAACAAGTACCGTTCGTCTCTCGTAAAGATAGGGACCTATGAGAATTCGGCCGCGCTTTTCAATGCCCTGCGTTCGACGTCCTTCATAGAAAACGAACTCAAGGAGTTCTACGATAATTTCGACGACACGTTTCTCAAGCTGTTCCCGACATTCGTCAACGACTTCAATTCCCTTCTCTCGGAAGAGGGCAGAATATACCCCAAGTCCGAAGGCAGACTGAACACCGAACTGCGGGTTTTCGCCCTGATAAGGCTCGGGGTGTCGGACAGTGCAAAGATAGCCCAGTTTCTCAGGTGCTCCGTCACGACAATCTACAACTACAGGGTCAAGGCTCGCAATTCCGCTCTCGGGGATCGTTCCGGACTCGAGGAGGAAGTAATGGGGATAGGCAAGGAAGCCGAATAGGACGGGCTACTATTTTTGACCTTATTCTTTTCGTATTGCATTAATAATGAGATGTATGTATTTACGTTTCACTACCAATTGACTACGCATGTTTTCTTGAAGTCGATTAAGATGTAATTTTGGTTACACAAATGAAGCCAAAAGCAGGTTTTTGAAACAAACTCAAAGCATATGTCTAATTCTATGAAACGATTATCGAATGTCGGAAGAGCGTTGTTTACGGTTCTCTTCCTGGTGTCCGCCTTCGCCCTTTCCGCCCAGACCGTTACCGTGTCGGGCGTAGTCAGGGACGAAAGCGGCGAAACGCTTATCAGCGCCGGGGTCTTGCAGTCCGGGACGCATAACGGAACTACTACCAATCTGGACGGTTCCTATGCCATTGCGGTACCGGATAATGCCACGCTGGAATTTTCATACATCGGTTACATTTCACAGGTTGTCGAGGTACGGGGAAGGACGCATATAGACGTCGTCCTCAAGGCCGACAGCCGCATTCTGAACGAAGTGGTTGTAATCGGTTACGGTACAGCACGAAAAAGGGATCTGACCGGAGCGGTAGGTTCCGTGGATTCGAAGGAACTGAAGGGAACGCCGGTACAGAATATCGGACAGGCCCTCCAGGGAAAATTGGCTGGGGTTCAGATTACCGATAACGGGGCTCCGGGTTCCGATGTCTCCATAAAGATCCGTGGCATCGGAACCATAAACAATAGCAATCCTCTAGTGGTTATCGATGGGATTCCTACCGATCTCGGGCTCTCTTCCCTGAATATGAATGATGTCGAACGCGTAGATGTCCTGAAGGATGCATCTGCGACTGCGATTTACGGATCCAGAGGTGCTAACGGAGTCATTCTCGTTACGACGCGCAAGGGTTCCCAGGGAAGCGACAAGATAGCCGTCAATGCGGAGTTCGGAATCCAGAATGCCACCAATGTCCCGGAACTCCTGAATGCAGAACAATATGCCGCATACAGCAACGATATGCTCTCTGCCGCCGGTATTACCACTAATCCCGATTGGGCGGATCCATCCTCCATAGGCAAGGGGACCGACTGGTTGGAAGAGCTTCTCCGTCCCGGCTACAGCAGGAATTATACGGTCAGTGTCTCGGGAGGAGATGAAAAAAGGGACTATTACCTGTCGGGAGGATTGTACGACCTGTCGGGAATAGTGCTCAATACCGAATATAAGAGAGTCAATCTGCAGAGTAACAACGATTACACGGTCAAACCGTGGCTCAAGGTAAGCAGCAACATACATTTCAGCGCCGACAACAAGAATTCGGGCTCGTACAGCATTTCCGATGCGATGTTTGCATTACCTACCCAGAGCGTGAAGAACGACGACGGATCATGGAGCGGGCCCGAAGGCAACTCTTACTGGTACGGGGACATCCGTAATCCGGTCGGAACCGCTACCATAAATACGAATAATACCAAGGGATATAACTTGTTGGCCAACATATCTGCGGATTTTACCATTTTGCCTTGCCTGAAGTTCAAGAGTACGTTCGGCTATGATGCCAAATGGTGGTTTTACGACAATTTTACTCCGGCATACGATTGGAAACCTATCGCAGTTACCGAATCGTCGCGTTACGAGTCTTCCAACAAGTCTTTTACCTATTTGTGGGATAACTATTTCACCTTCAACAAAGATTTCGGCGAGCACCACATTGACGTGATGGGAGGAACTAGTGCCCAGAACAATATCTATGACTACATAAGCGCCGAGAAAAGCGGGTTCCTTTTCGACAGTGTGAGCCAGCTAGGCAACGGCTCGACTATCAAGAGCGCCGACGGGAACAAGAGCGAATGGGCACTGATGTCGCTCATGGCACGTGCTAACTATTCCTATGCCGACCGCTATTTCCTTACGGCTACCATTCGTCGCGACGGCTCCTCCCGTTTCGGCGAAAATCACAAGTATGGTATTTTTCCTTCGTTTTCCGCCGCCTGGCGCATTTCCAAGGAACCATGGTTTCCCAAGAGTGAAACGGTCGACGACCTTAAGCTTCGTTTCGGCTACGGAGTCACCGGCAATCAGGAGATAGGCAACTATTCCTTCGCATCAACATACAATACCGGTGTCTATGTTTTCAACGGAAACATTGTGAATGCGCTCTCTTCGGTTACCATGCCAAATGAAAACATTCATTGGGAAGAGGTCCATCAGACCAACGTAGGCTTCGACCTCTCCTTGTTCAACTACCGCGTCAGCCTTTCCGCCGACGCCTATGTCAAGAATACCGAGCAAATGCTGGTGAAGGCCGCGATCCCGATAACTTCAGGGTACGAAGACGTGACGACCACTTATACCAATGCGGGACGCGTCAGCAACCGTGGTGTGGAAATGACGTTGACGACGGTCAATTTCCGCGGTTCATTCAATTGGGAAACGTCTTTGAACGTGACTTATAACCGGAACCGCATAGAAGACCTCAACAGCGACACCCCTCTTTATCTGAACCAGTACAATAATTCGTACCTGACCATACAGAAGGTCGGATGGCCGGTGAACGCATTCTACGGATATGTGACCGACGGAATTTTCCAGAACGCCGAAGAGGTTTCTGAACATGCCCTTCAGGTCAGCGGAGGGACCGCCCCGGGCGACATACGCTTCAAGGACCTCGACAACAATGGAGTCATTGACGAAAACGACCGTACGATAATCGGTGATCCGAATCCCGACTGGATATTCGCAATTAACAACAAATTATCTTGGAATGGTTTCGACCTTTGCATATTCATCCAAGGTGTACAAGGCAACCAGATATATAATGTCAACGACATAGTTTCCGCCGGAATGTCCGCAGCAGATAACCAGGTAGTGAAGGTTCTCGGCCGCTGGCAAGGCGAAGGTACGGGCAATACGGTTCCCAGAGCAGTTTATGCGGATCCCAACCAGAACTGCCGGGCTTCTGACAGATTCATTGAAGACGGCTCGTACATACGCCTTAAAAATATTTCCCTGGGATATTCGATTCCTTCGAGCCTTCTCGGGAAGATAAGGGTCAATTCCGTCCATCTCAGCTTTTCCATGGAAAACATGCTTACCCTGAGCCATTATACAGGCTTCGATCCTGAAGTAGGGGTAGACGGCATAGACAGCAGCCGGTATCCTATTTCACGCACAGCCAGCCTCGGAATCAATATTAACTTCTAAATGGAAACGGATATGAAAAACATTAATTTCATTTCGATATTGTTCGCTTCAGTCCTGCTTGCTTCATGCAGCGGTTACCTAGACAAATATCCTTACGATGCGGTTAGCACCGATGCGACGGTTACAGAAGATGTTGCCTTAGCGCTTACAAACGCTTGCTATAAGCCTCTGCAATCCTCCAACCTGTACAATATGAGAATGTGGTCGCTCGACATAATAGCCGGCAACAGCAATGTCGGTGCTGGTGGCGGAACCGACGGCATAGAAACCGTCCAGGCTTCCAACTTTACGTGCACTTCCGACAACGGTTTCGCGCTTTACGTGTGGAGAAGCCCATGGGTGGGCATAAATCGTTGCAACATAGTGCTCAATGATGTGGCGAAAGCAGATATCGACACGAATGTAAAGGATCGCTGTCTGGGCGAAGCCTATTTCCTGCGTGCGCACTACTATTTCATTCTCGCACAGCTTTTCGGCGGTGTCCCGGTACTTACCGAACCTCACAACGCCAACGAATCCACCGCCATAGCACGCAATACCCTCGAAGAAACATATGCCCGGATCATTTCCGACTGCCAAAATGCGATCGATCTCCTTCCGGCCAAGAGCAGCTATTCGTCGTCCGACATCGGCCGTGCAAGCAAGGATGCGGCATTGACCATGCTCGCCAAAGTCTATCTCGTGCTCGCTCCAAGCGAAAAGTCTTATTACCAGAATGTAGTGGATCTCTGCGATCAGGTCACCGCCCTTGGATACGATCTTACAAAGTGCAATTATGCCGATAATTTCGGGACAAAGGCCGACAACGGGCCTGAATCCATTTTCGAAATCCAGTATTCCGGAAGTACGGATTACGATTTCTGGGGTTCCGACTGCCAGTCGTCATGGCTCAGCACGTTCATGGGGCCGCGTAATTCCGGCATGGTCGCCGGGGCGTACGGTTGGAACCAGCCGACTGAAGAGTTCATGAGCCGGTATGAGGAAGGGGACCTTCGCAAGGATGTTACCGTGTTTTACGACGGATGCCCGGATTTCGACGGCATAGCATATGACCCTGCCTTTTCCGCAACCGGTTATAATGTCAGAAAGTTCCTGGTATCGAAATCCGATTCCCCGGAATACAATACAAACGGCAGCGACTTCGTGGTCTACCGCTATTCGGATATCCTTCTCATGAAGGCCGAAGCCCTTAATGAAACAGGTTCCACCGTCTTGGCGTATGCACCGCTCAACATAGTTCGCGAACGCGCCGGACTGCCCGATATTTCGGGGCAATCCCAGAGCGAGCTTCGCGAAACGATAATACACGAGAGAAGAATGGAGTTCGCATTCGAAGGACAGAGCTGGTTCGACCTTATCCGTATCGGTAAGAACGGCGAATACGCCGTAAGTTTCCTCAAGTCGATAGGCAAGTCCAATGTGAACACGGACAGACTGCTGCTGCCGATTCCACAGACCGAAATGGACAGCAACAGCGCCATGACCCAGAACCCAGGTTATTAATATTGAATTACAAATGATATGAAACACGTACGTAACTATCTTTTGATACTGATTGCTTCCACGTTCGCATTGGCTTCCTGCTCGGAAGACCTGCAGGAATTGGACAAGGGAGAAGATATACTCACTTTGAGTGCTAGTTGTACAGAAACCCTCTCGGAACTGAATTCCGATTCCGACGGCGCCTCTTTTTCGTGGTCGAAAGGAAGCAACAGGGGAACCGGTTCGTCGATAAGCTATACCATGGAATTCGCCAAAGCGGGAACCGGCTTCGCCACTCCGTATTCCGTGCCAATGGGGCAGGGTACGTACTCCATCTCCTATACCGAAAGCGATTTCAATGATCTCCTGACGGAAGACCTCGGGCTTGAAGAAGGTGCTTCGGTATCCGTCGATGTAAGGGTGACGGCCGACGTTTACGACGGGTCTGTCGATGACCAAACGGCCGATACCACCCTGACCGTTACCACCTACAAACCTGTTTCGCGGACTCTCTACCTTATCGGGGATGCCACCCCGAATGGTTGGAGTGCGGACAATGCGACCGAAATGGCCTGGACCGCAGCCGGAAAGTTTTCATGGACGGGGAAGATGACCCAAGGCAACTTCAAGTTCATAACCACGCTCGGAAGTTTCCTCCCTTCTTATAACCACGATACTTCGGGTTCCGGTTATTCTTTGGTTTACAGGGATTCCGACGGCGATCCCGACGAACAGTTCCAGATAACGGAGCCTGGTTCCTACACCATTACCGCTGATTTGCTGAATCTGGTCATAACTGTCGAAAAAGGTTCCGAGCCTCCTTTCGATATGATTTACTTCGTTGGTTCGTTCACTGGCTGGAGTTTCGTAGAAATGACAAAGGATCCTACGAATCCGTTCGTGTTCAGATATGGAGCAGTCCTGGATTGGAACGACGGGGGCGAGTTCAAGTTCGGCACAAAAAAGGACGATTGGTCAGAAATGTACCATCCGACTATTGAAGAGGCGCCATATACCCATTCCGATGTAATGCTCGACGATACCGGGGACTACAAATGGTTCATTCCGGAGGCGGACTGCGGAAAACCATACAAGATGGCCCTTGACATAACTCCGGGCAGCGAAAGCCTGACCATGGAGGTATTCGTCCCTTACGAAGGGATTTATATGGTTGGCGACGCTACCCCTAACGGCTGGAGTATCGACGATGCCACCGCGATGACCGCCGTGGACGACTATGATTTCACCTGGACCGGCGACCTTGCCGCCGGGGAGTTAAAGTTCACCTGCGACAAGAAGAGCGATTGGATGGGAGCGTGGTTCATGGCGTCTGAAAATGACAAGGAGTTTGTCGAAGGTACCGAAACGGTTACCTTCGTGGACAAGCAGATTACCGGCAACGGCGACATCGACCGCAAATGGAAGGTGTCCGATGCAGGCAATTACACGATAGTTCTCAATCAGCTTACCGAAACGATGACCGTCAAGAAAAATTATTAGGATGAAGATCGGTTTCTTTTCGCTATTGAATGCGGTTGTCTTAATGATGTTCGCCACCGGGGCATGTTCCCAGTCATGTTCCAAATCGGATACCCCTGGCGGCGTTTCTCCGGATTCCACATCGGTTCTGCACGTGAACCTTAAAACGGATAAGGTTTGCTTTTCACCGGGTGAGGAAGTCTCTTTTACCGCCGATGAATTGCCTGATTCGGCTTATGTGAGATATTACCATCTTGGAAAAGTCCTGGACGAAAAACGCCTTTCCGTCAAGACGTGGAGCTGGGCTCCTCCGTCGTCGGATTACCAGGGCTATCTTGCAGTGGTACTAGACAAGAACAACGGTAGGGACGATATCTTGGGATCCATAGCGGTCGACGTATCGAGCACATGGAACCGTTTCCCGAGGTACGGTTTCCTGGCCGCTTTCGGCGACATGGACGAATCCGAGATAGAATCGAACGTATCCATGATAAGCCGATGCCATTTGAACGGTGTCCAGTTCCAGGACTGGCATTGGAAACATCAACGTCCCTTGGCCGGCACTCCGGAGAATCCTTACGATCACTGGACCGATATCGCGAAACGCAGCACCTCGAAGGCTACGGTGGAGGGATATATTTCATGCCTTCACGGAATCGGTTCCAAGGCGATGTTCTACGACCTGTGCTTCGGCGCCCTGAACGACGCCGCGGATGACGGGGTGAAGGAAGAGTGGTATCTTTTCAACGACAGGAACCATTCCTCTAAGAACGTTCTGACGCTGCCTTCGCCCATGTTCAAGAGCGACATTTACATAGTGGATCCTTCCCTTGAGGCATGGCAGACCTATTTCGGCAACCGTGTGGATGACGTATATTCGGTGTTCGATTTCGACGGATACCAGATAGACCAGCTCGGCAGCCGGGGCACCGTCTACGATTACGACGGTTCCGCAGCCGACCTCCCTTCCGGGTATGCTTCCTTCATCAGGGCGATGAAATCGAAACGGCCTGGCAAGCATCTGGTAATGAATTCAGTAAGCCGTTTCGGAGACAAGGAGATAGCGGAAACGGGCGACGTCGACTTCCTGTATAACGAAGTCTGGTCGGAGGATGCCGATTTCTCCTCCCTGAAGGATATCATAGACAGGAACGATTCTTTCGGGGACGGTTCCCTGAAGACGGTGTTCGCCGCTTACATGGATTACGACAAGGCCGATGGCACGGGCTATTTCAATACCCCGGGCGTACTGCTGACTGATGCGGTAATGTTCGCGCTCGGAGGCTCCCACCTGGAGTTGGGCGATCACATGCTCTGCAAGGAATATTTCCCGAATACCAATCTTTCCATGGATGCCATTTTGCAGAGTTCGATAATCAGGTATTATGATTTCATGACGGCTTATGAGAACCTTCTTCGGGACGGGGTGACTTTCGGCTCCGCAGAATTGTCTTGCCTGAACGGAAAGATGACGGTAGCCGCATGGCCTCCTTCATCGGGGAAGGTTTGCCTTATTTCCACCGAGAAAGGTTCGGATACCGAGGTTCTGCATCTCATAAATCTTGCCGGTGCGAACAGCATGAGCTGGCGCGATCTCGACGGAACCATGCCCGAACCTTCGTTCATTTCGGAACCTTCGTTCAAGTTCAAGACGACGCGTCAGGTTAAGGCCGTCTGGATGGCTTCCCCGGATTCGTACCTGTGCACCCCGCGCCCCGTGGAATTCACCCAGAGCGCGTCATGCATAACGTTTTCAATTCCTTCCCTGAAGTATTGGGATATGATCGTTATAGAATATTAGGCGGGTTATTTTTCGGGATATGTTTCCAATCCTTTGCGCAGGCATTCGAGGGAAGCGCGTATCTTGTCCTGTTCTATGACGTATGCGAGGCGGACCTGGTTCAGGCCGCGTCCGGGAGTGGCATAAAATCCTGCTGCAGGAGTGATCTGTACTGTGGAGTTTTTGTATGAGAAATCTGTAAGGAGCCACGTGGCGAATCTGTCGGCATCTTTTACCGGCAGTTCGGCTACGGCGTAGAAAGCTCCCTGCGGCATCGGGCAGAAGCATCCCGGGATTTCGTTGACGCCGTTGACGAGAAGGTTGCGGCGGGCGATATATTCCTTCTTGGTCGCTGCGAAGTATTCCTTCGGCGTGTCGAGGGCTGCTTCGGCCACGTATTGTCCTAATGCCGGGGAACAAAGGCGGCTCTGTCCGTATTTTAGGGCAGTTTTTATGACTTCCTGATTGCGGGAGACTATGCAGCCGACCCTGACTCCGCACAGGCTGTATCTCTTTGAAACCGAATCAATGAGGATTACGTTGTCGTCGAGGTCATTGAGCTTAAGTGCCGAAAAGTGCGGTGCGTCGGTATAGCAGAATTCGCGGTAAACTTCGTCCACCATCAGGAACAGGTCGTGCTTCCTGGCTATTGCACCCAGTTGTTCTATTTCCTCCCTGGTATATACGCAACCCGTGGGATTGCCGGGATTGCATATCAATATTCCTTTCGTACGCGGTCCTATCTTTTTCTCGAATTCGGATATGTCGGGCAGTGCAAAATTATTCCTGATATCGGTCTGGACCGGAGTAAGTGTTACGTCGCAAATTTTTGCAAGAGTCGTGTAATTGGTATAGAAAGGTTCGAGAACGATCAGTTCGTCTCCTTCGTCGCAGGCTATGGAAACCGCTATGCTGATGGCTTCGCTGCCTCCGGTTGTGACGATTATCTGTGATTCGTCTATGTCGATGCCGAGATTATTGTAGTAGCGTGCGAGACCCTTCCGGTATGATAGGTTCCCTGCGGAATTCGTATACGGGATAAGTTTCATGTCGCACTTGCGAAGTGCATCGAAAACCACTTGTGGGGATGGCACGTCCGGCTGTCCGATGTTCAGGTGGTATACCGTCAGCCCGCGCTCTTTCGCGGCGTCGGCGAGTGGAACGAGCTTCCTGATTGGAGAGGAAGGAATGGAACCAGATTTTTTAGAAATTTCAGGCATCTTATTGTTTTTTACAGTAAAGGCAATGTTTTAACTCAAAATATTGTTTGAAAAAAATTATCGAATGTATTAAATGGTAATAAAAATGGCAAAAATAACTACGGATTGTAACTGCGTTGGTAGAAAATAATGACACTTTTAAATATGCAAATATATTTAATCTTCAGAAATTCGCCAATAGTTTTGCCCCGATTTTGCCAATAAATGTTATTTTTGCCACTTGTATTAAACAAACAGTCTAATCTAAAATGAGCAGTTTTCGTCAAAGAGCCCTTGCTGAGTTCTCTACTCACGAAGCTGAAAGATTCCACAGGGATGACCGTCCCGTCAGCGAGTATTTCGGATGCAACGTATTCGATGTCTCGAAGATGGAGAAGTATCTGGGCAAGGAGACTTTCAAAAAAGTGAGCGAGTGCATCAGGGAAGGTAAGAAAATCGACAGGAGTATTGCTAACGAGGTCGCGGAGGGTATGAAGACTTGGGCGGTCGAAATGGGCGCCACCCATTACACCCATCTTTTCAATCCGTTGACCGATTCTACTGCAGAAAAGCACGAAGCTTTTATTTCAAAGACCAAGTTGGGTGAACCGTTTGAAAATTTCAAAGGCAGCGCTCTTGTCCAACAGGAACCTGATGCATCAAGTTTCCCAAGTGGTGGCATGAGAAGTACTTTCGAGGCTCGCGGATATTCTGCTTGGGATCCTTCATCGCCGGCGTTTATACTCGACGGCACGCTTTGCATCCCGACCGTTTTCGTTTCATATACCGGCCAGGCACTGGATATGAAAATTCCTCACCTGAAGTCCCTTCAGGCACTTGATAAGGCTGCCACCTCCGTGGTCAACCTGTTCGATCCAGAAGTTAAGAAGGTAAGCGTGAATCTCGGAACGGAGCAGGAATATTTCCTGGTAGACGAATCCCTTTACGAGGCGCGTCCGGATCTGCAGATTTGTGACCGGACACTCATAGGCCATACGGCAGCCAAGGACCAGCAGCTCGAAGACCACTATTTCGGTGCCATCCCGCAGCGGGTTCTCGATTATATGAAAGATTTCGAGACCGAGGCCTACAAGCTCGGGATTATGTTGAAGACAAGACATAACGAAGTGGCTCCCAATCAGTTCGAGTGTGCACCTGAGTATTGCGAGGCTAATCTGGCTGTTGACCAGAATAACCTGCTTATGATACTTATGCGCAAGGTGGCGAAACGTCATCATTTGCGTGTCATATTCCACGAGAAGCCGTTCCTCGGAGTTAATGGAAGCGGGAAGCACTGTAACTGGTCGATGCAGACCGACAAGGGTACCAACCTGCTCAGCCCGAGTTCGACTCCGGGCCGCAACATGGAGTTCCTTAGCATTTTCGTTAGTGTACTGCGCGGCATTTACAAGCATCACTACCTTATGATGGCAGGGGTATCCAATCTCAACAACTTCTATCGCCTCGGCGGAAACGAGGCGCCGCCGGCTATAATGTCGGTCTTTATCGGCAAGACCCTCGACAAGGTACTGAACAGCATTGAAAGCATTGGTAGTGCGGACGACGATCAATCTTCCGAACGTGCCAAGCTCGATATCATAAACAATATCCCGGAAATTTTGATAGACAATACTGACCGCAACCGTACCTCCCCATTCGCTTTTACAGGCAATAGATTCGAGTTCAGGGCAGTAGGCTCTTCCGTAAATGTTGCGAGCTCTATGTTCATACTGAATACGATCGTGGCTGAACAACTTACGCTGTTTCGCAGCAGGGTAGATACTTATGTCCAGAGCGGAATTGAAAAGCAGACGGCGATAATGAAGGTCATCCGCGAGTTCATCGTCGAGTCCAAGCCTATACGTTTCGAAGGTAACGGTTACAGCGATGAATGGCGCAATGAGGCGGCCAAACGCGGCCTGAGAGGGGTTACAAGTGTGCCGGAAGCTTATGACGAATTTCTTGCACCTGATACAGTGGAAATGTTCGAGAGCCAGAAGGTGCTTGATCGCCACGAAATAGAGGCACGCCGCGAAGTCCTCGACGAGACTTTCACTAAAAAGCTTCAGATCGAATCGCGTGTAATGTGCGATTTGACTATAAACCATGTTATTCCTACCGCCATCAAGTGGCAGAATATTCTTCTTAAGAATGTGAAGATGATGAAGGAAGTATTCGGGCAGGACGAGGAAGCGTTCAATGATAGCGCTGAGGCTAGCATAGGCACCATAAAGAAGATATCGGGCTACATATGTGTGATGCATCAGGGGGTCCATGATATGGTTGAGGCTCGCAAGAATGGCAACAAGATATTGGATTACACGAAGAAGGCCGATGTATATGCGAAGACGGTATTGCCTTACATGGATGTGATACGCGAGAAAGCCGACAAGCTTGAAATGATCGTCGACGACGAGCTATGGCCTTTGCCGAAATACCGCGAATTGTTGTTTTTAATGTAATTCTCATGAATAAACTCGATTCCGAACGTTATGCTGCGAGAGGCGTTTCCTCTTCCAAGGAGGATGTACATACTGCCATCAGGAATGAGGACAAGGGATTGTTTCCCGGAGCTTTCTGCAAGGTGATCCCGGATTTTTCAGGTGATCCGGAAAGCTGTCTTATCATGCATGCGGACGGAGCGGGCACTAAAAGTTCGCTTGCCTACGCATATTGGCGCGAGACGGGCGACATGAGCGTCTGGAGTGGAATTGCACAGGATGCCATCGTGATGAATACCGATGATCTGCTTTGCGTGGGTGCCGTCGATGGTATCCTGTTAAGTTCCACTATCGGGCGCAATAAGAACAGGATTCCGGGGGAAGTCGTTGCCGCCCTTATAAGAGGTTCTGCTGATTTCGTAGGCAAGATGGAGGGATTGGGAGTACATATCACCCTTACCGGAGGGGAGACGGCCGATATCGGGGATCTTGTGCGCACGGTAGTAGTGGATAGCACCGTTTGTGCGAGGCTTAAGCGCAGCGATGTCATCGACAATGCCGATATCAGTGCAGGGGATGTGGTGGTAGGCATTGCGAGCGACGGGAAAGCTTCGTACGAAAAAGGATACAATGGCGGGATGGGATCCAACGGTTTGACTTCAGCGCGCCACGACGTGTTCGACCACTGCCTGGTATCTATGTATCCCGAGACTTACGACCATGATATCCCGGAGAAGTATGTCTATGGCGGCAAGAAGAAATTGACGGATATCGAACCTGAAACGGGGTTGACTTACGGTAAGCTCATGCTTTCCCCTACCAGGACCTATGCCCCGATCGTTAAAGAGTTCCTGGGGGATCTTGGGAATTCTGCCATACACGGGATGGTGCATTGCACAGGCGGTGCCCAGACTAAGGTATTGCATTTTATTGGGAAACTGAATGTCGTGAAGGACAATATGTTTCCTGTTCCGGTCCTTTTCCGTACGATACGGTCTGAGAGCGGAACTCCGTGGGAGGAGATGTACAAGGTGTTCAACATGGGACACCGGTTGGAAGTCTATCTCGATGAAAGCGATGCGGATCGTGTTATTGCTTCTGCGAAACGTTTCGGAGTGGAAGCTCAGGTGATCGGACATGTAGAGAAAGCTGATAAGCCGACTGTCACGCTTGTCTCAGAATATGGCAGGTTCGTTTACTGATTTTTTGCTATCTTTGGTACCATGAAGATTAAACTATTATGCTTTTCTTTGATTCTGACGGTTTTTCTGTCATCCGGCTGCAAGCGGACGGAGAAGGTGGTCGAGCCGGTGGAATTGATACCGGTGGCGGAATCTGCGATCAAGGATGTGACGTCTGTTTATTATCGGGATTTTTCGGATTATTCTCCGATAGAATTTTCAAAACTTCCCGTAGGCGTCTTTGATTCGGGTACAGGTGGGCTTAATGTGGTCGAACAGATTCTTACTATGGACAGTTTCGACAATATTACGGGGAAAGCCGTTCCTGACGGAATACCTGATTTCGCCGGAGAGGATCTGCAATATCTTGATGATTACGCGAATATGCCTTACAGTACATATGTTAGTGAGGGGGAAAGCGACTATTTGCGTGAACTTGTAGTAAAGGATGCGCTTTTCCTTACAGGCGAAAAATATTATCTCAATGATGAGGAAGACCATCCTACCGGGTTTAAGAAACCCGTAAAATTGGTAGTTGTCGCCTGCAATACCGCCTCGGCCGTCGGGATGAAGGATATAACAAACATGTTCAAGGTCGCCGGATGTAAGGTTAAGGTCATGGGTGTCATAGAAGCCGGGGTAAGGGCGGCTGTCACGGATATGAAGGAAAACGGGAGGTATGCTGTTGGGATAATGTCCAATTCGGCAACTCTTTCTTCCGAAATCTACCAAAAAAACATTGCCGATTCTGCTGCTGCCCGCAAGTGCAGCGTCGACATAGTGACTAAGGATTGCGAAGGTTTGGACGAAGCGATAAACAATGGTTCGGATTCCATAGAAATTCTTGCAAGGAGGAATTTCAGGGAACTAGTCGACGGCTATTTGAAATCAGATCCTTCCGTTCCCATGAAATGCGTTATTCTCGGTTCCACACATTATCCCTATTTGAAAAAGGTCCTTGGTAATGAACTTGCCAAGCTCCGAAATACCAGAATAGGGGGACGAGCGGTGTACCGCGAATTGCTTGCCGACAATTTTAAATTCGTAGATCCTTCCGAATATACTGCGAAAGAGTGTTACATGTATCTGAGGGAAAATAAACTGTTGGCGTTGAATGTGAATTCGTCGAGTCTCGAATCGTTCATATCCGTCCCTTCGTCCAGCCTTTCCACGGATTGTCTGGATTCCAACGGAGACCTGAACTTCGATTTCAAATACGGCAGGCATGTCGGGACGGAAGAGGTGACCACGAAGCAGGTTCCTTTTTCCCGCCGCTACATAAGTGAAGAGGCTCTTCTACATTTCCAGAGCCGTATTCCTAGGGCTTATAGCCTGATAGTTAAAAATTTGAATTAGATTTATGTTTGAGGAAAATATTTCAGCCGAAGAGATAGAGGAACTGGCATTGACTGCATTCGAGGGCCCGGTCAGCGTAATAGACACAAAGGACTACGAATTCGAAGATTCCATAGAATACCTGAAACATCAGAAAGTGATCGGTTTCGATACCGAAACCAAACCTTGTTTTATTCATGACGGACCTAAAAACCCGATGGCGACACTGCAACTTTCCGGAGGAGACAAGGCTTTCATATTTCGTTTGCAACATGTCGGGCTTCCAAGGGAGGTCGCAAGATTGCTCTCCGACGAAAATGTAATAAAGGTCGGCGCGGCGGTACGTGATGACGTGCGTGGATTGCTCAAGTTCCGCAAATTCAATCCTAAGGGTTTTGTGGATTTGCAGAAAATTGCGGAAGATTACGGTATCATGGATAAGAGCGTTCGCAAGATGGCTGCGATAATTTTGGGAATAAAGGTGTCGAAGGCTCAACGCCTGTCGAATTGGGAAGCGTCAAGGCTTTCTGGTGCCCAGATAAAATATGCCGCTACCGATGCATGGGTGTGCCGTGCGATGTACGACAAGCTCATGACTTCGGAAAAAATCGCCAAGAATGTCCGTACATCCGACGATATATCTTAAGAAAGGCCGGGAAGATTCCCTGAAGCGGTTTCACCCGTGGGTTTTCTCCGGGGCGGTGGAAAGAATGGAAGGCTCGCCTGTGGCAGGGGATGTCGTTTCTGTCCGTTCCAGCAGTGGGGAGTTTCTCGCCTGCGGCCATTACCAGAAAGATAGCATATGCGTAAGGATACTTAGCTTCGATTCACCGGAACTTCCGAAGAATTTTTGGTATGAGAGATTGCAGGCGGCATACGATGCGAGAAAAGCCTCCCGCCTTGTCGGGAACAGGGATACGACCTGTTACAGGCTTGTGTGCGGGGAAGGCGACGACCTTCCGGGGTTGATAATCGACATTTACGGAGGAACAGCTGTCGTGCAATGCCATAGTGTCGGGATGTTTCGTTCCCGGAGCGAGATAACTGATGCCCTGAGGCAGGTTTATGGGATAGGTCTCGACGCTGTATACGACAAAAGTTCAGGAACTGCCCCTTTCGGGAGAAATAATGAATCGTCCGACGGCTATTTATGGAGATCTGCAAATTACGATCCTTCTTCATACAAGGAGTGCCTTGAATACGGCCATAGGTTTTTTGTCGATTGGGAGAAAGGGCAGAAAACCGGTTTTTTTCTGGATCAGCGCGAAAATCGCCGTCTCGTCGAAAAATATGCTTCCGGGCGCAACGTGCTCAATCTTTTTTGTTACACCGGAGGATTCAGCGTCTATGCCCTTGCAGGGGGTGCGAAACATGTCGATTCGGTGGACAGTTCACGGAGTGCGATTTCGATGCTCGAACGTAACATCGAATTGAACGGGTTCGGAAAGGGGTCTTCCGAAGCATTTTGTGCCGATGCAGCAGATTTCTTGAATTGTTCGCCCGATGGCAGGTACGATATGCTGGTCTTGGATCCGCCTGCTTTTGCAAAGCATCGTGCAGCGTTGCCCAATGCCTTGAAAGCTTACAGGCATCTCAATGCAAGTGCCATCTCCAAGGCTGCCAGTGGTAGTTTCATATTCACTTTCAGCTGTTCTCAGGTAGTGGACCATGATGCTTTCGCGTTGTCCGTTTTTTCGGCTGCGGCATCCGTAGGCCGCAGGGTCAAGATTGTCGACAGGCTTAACCAACCTGCTGATCATCCCGTAAACATTTATCATCCTGAAGGGGAATATCTCAAAGGACTTGCTTTGTATGTCGAATAGTGTATATTGACAACAAAAACCTGTCAGAATTCGATGAAACTGACAGGTTTTATCTTGAGAAACTGGTTTCTTTCCTTTTTTAGAGTTCGTCGAAATTCACGTCGGTGAACGAGGTTTTATCGCTTGAGGACTTTTCCGGAGTCTCTTTCTTGTCATCCTCAGGTCCCTTGGAAGATTCTGTATTTTCCTGGTTACCGCCCTGTTCCGCACGTTCCGGATATCCGTAACCGTTGGACTCGGGAACCGGACAGTTCTCTCGGATGTAATTAACGACTTCCTGAAAACCTTCGGCAAATTTGTCGAAATCCTCCTTATATAAAAAGATCTTGTGTTTGTCGTAAACGAAACGCCCGTTATCTTCTATTCTCCGTTTACTTTCAGTAATGGTGAGATAATAATCATTTCCCTTGGTAGATTTTACATCGAAGAAATAAGTCCTTTTTCCCGCTCTGACAGGCCTTGAATAGACATCGTCTCCCTGCCTCTCTTGAGATCCCCTCTTGTCGTAATCGTCGAAATCCATAATACTCTTGTTAATTTTCAAGGCAAATATATGAATTAATTCTTTGCGAAATCCTATATTTGCACAATAATTAAAGGAATATGATTAATAGAAGGCTGATAAGAATCAAGGTTTTCAAGGTTCTCTTTTCCTATATGAATTCCGGAAACTCCTCAATTGACGGAGCGAGAAAGGACCTTATTCTTTCATGTGAGAAGACGCGTGACCTTTATTGTCTTATCCTCAATGCTTTGCCAGCCGTAAGAAGGTTGCAGGAGAAACTTATCGAAGCGAGGATGCACAAGTTCAACCCTACCGACGAGGAACGTAATCCGAATTATCGTTTCGTCCAGAACCGCTTCATCCTGATGCTTGAACAGAATGAGGATTTTAATAAATTCTGCAACGACAAGGGATTGGTCTGGCGGGGAGAAGAGGGCGGGGGAGACAATGTTTTCATAAGCCGCCTGTCTCAAAGCATAGCTTCATCGGGATATTACAGGGATTATATGGAATCTCCCGAAGATACGCTGAAGAAGGATTGCGAACTTGTAGCCAACATACTTTTGACAGAATTCGAAGACAACGAACTGTTCGCGCATATTATAGAAGAGATGTCTCTATTCTGGATCGACGATGTGGGGTATGTTCTCGGAATAGGCGTCAAGGATGTTGAAGCTTATCCTAAGAGTGGAAAATTCGCCATTCCCGAAGTTTTTACCCGTCCTGAAGACAGGAATTTCGCTTTGGGGCTGCTTCAAAATTCGTTCAGCCGGTACAACGAGTATTCTGATCTGATCTCATCCAATGTTGACAACTGGGAAAGCGACCGCATCGTTTCCACCGACCTTACCCTTATCGTCATGGGAATCGCCGAGGCTTTGACATTTCCTGAAATACCTGTTAAGGTCACGATTAACGAGTATGTCGACATATCCAAATTCTATAGTACCCCTAATAGCAGGATATTCGTGAATGGCCTTTTGGACAAGATCATACGGCAGAAAATCGATTCGGGAGAGATAAGGAAAGCCAAGGATTAAACAATTTCAATAACAAACAATACAAAATTATTTATGTTAACAATTTTACAGGCATCTGGCGCAGCCGCCAAAGGTTCATCGGGAAGCACATGGAGCTTCATAATAATGATAGCCGTGATCTTTTTGATCATGTGGCTCCTAATGATACGTCCTCAGCAGAAGAAACAGAAGGAATTGCAAAAATTTCGCGACTCCCTTAAAAAAGGAGACAAAATCGTTACCATCGGAGGCATTTACGGCGTAATCGAGAGCATAGATGACAAAAGTGCGTTGATCCAGGTGGACAACAACGTCAAGATCCGCGTCGACAAATCCGCATTGCAGAAGGATTTCTCCGAAACGCAGTCGTAGTGCGATGATCCGGAAACGGACAATCAAAACGGTCAAGTGGAAGGGATATGCGCTGTTCGCCCTCTCCCTTCTATTGGCTTTTTTTGTCTGGTTCCTGCACAATATGTCTCTGGAGTATTCGACGCACCTCCAGTTCAAAGTAAATCTAACGACAAATCTTGTCGGTCACGAACCTAATTCCCTGTCGGAGGAGACTCTGATAATAAGAGGCAAGGGGAGGGGATTCTACATATCCAAACAGAGGCTGGAAGGGCAGCCGTGCGTGCTCGATCTTAATGTCGACGGCAATATGCTTGTCAAGGAAGGGGCTGAATTTTACAGGCTTGCCGTTTCCGACATACGAGAAAGGATCACCGAGAGCATAGGCCCGTCGTTCGATATAGAATATATAGATAGGGACAGCTTGACTTTCAAGTTTCAGGAAAGGTATTACAGAGCCGTTCCCATAGAAGCGCGGTCCCTCATAAATTTCCGGCCGCAATGGATGCAGGTCGGTAACATGTCTTTTTCGCCTGATTCGGTGGAAATCTACGGACAGAAGGAAGTGGTGGATGCAATAGGCTGCGTCCATACCAAGATGATCCGCATTAATAATGCGTCCAAGTCGCGACAAGGAATCGTAGAACTAGACATTCCTGCCGGTGTAAGGTGTTCCGCCAAAGAGGCTTTCTACAATGTGCGCATTGAACGCTATGTCGAAGAGAACGAAGAGGTGGAACTGACGGTAAAAAATCTGCCGGAGGGCAAGAAGCTGATACTGCTTCCGTCCAAGGTGAGGATAACATACCGGACCGCATTCGGCGCTCCGAAGACAACCGGCGAGGATTTCGTGATAGACGTCGATTACGACGAATTCATCGCATCCGACAACAAGAAAGTGATTCCGCATTACGAATCTTCAAATTGCGAACTTTTCTCCTATACGATTTCTCCCGCAATAGTCGAGTGCATCCTTACCGACGAATGAGATGAAAATCCTAGGTTGCACAGGTGGAATAGGTTCCGGCAAATCCTATATTGTAAGGATATTCAATGCGATGGGATTGCCATCGTACGACGCGGATTCAAGGGCAAAGTCCCTTTATGCCGGAAATCCGGAACTTCTGTACCGCGTGGCGGGAATTGCCGGGCCGGATATAATCAAGGACGGCGTGCTTCAGAAGGAAGTCCTGGCTTCAAGGATTTTCAAGGACAAATCAATGCTGAGCGCCGTAGAAGGAGTCGTGCATCCTGCAGTTTTTGAGGATATGCTGCAATGGAAGGCAAAGCAATATGCGAATGGCGTGAAAGTTGCTGTCATAGAATCTGCGATCCTGCTTGAAAAGCCTCTTTTCAAAGAATTATGCGATAATGTAATGACGGTTGTTGCTCCGCTTGAATTACGTATCGGAAGGATAATGAAACGCGATTCCTGTACGAGGAATGATGCGATGATCAGAATAGCCTCACAGACGGGTGACGAGTTTCGAATAAAAGCTGCGGATTTTACTATCTTTGCCGATAATAATTCAGCACTGCTGCCGCAGTTGATGGCCATCTTGGAAAAATTGAATTGAATGTCAGCAATTAAATGGATAGGAGGCTTTCTCGGGTGGATCTTTCTTGGACCTCTCGGAGGTTTGATAGGATTCGGGCTGGGAGCCATAATCGATGGCAGCATAAAAGCTGCGGGTCGTGTTGATGCCAACGATGCGAACCGTTACGACACTTCCGGGAATCCTTATTCCGGAGGAACGCGTTATTCGACTCGGCCGGGGACAAGTTATGCCGAAGCTACACGCAATACTTTCATGGCATCCCTTCTCGTACTTGCTACAGCAGTCGCCAAGTCGGACGGAAAATTTCTGAAATCCGAGCTCGAACTGATGAAGACTTTCATCAGGGACAATTTCGGAGAAGATTCCGTAGGCGAAGCGCTTCAGATAATAAAGAGATTGTCGCAGCAGGACATAGATGTTTCTTCGGTGGGTGGACAGATCAGGACTTACATGAACTATTCCCAAAGGATGCAACTCTTCCATTTCCTGTTCGAACTGGCGAATGTCGACGGTACTTATAGCAAAAGCGAAGACGACTGCCTGAGAAGGATAGCTTTCTCCATAGGGTTGAGCGATTCGGACCGCGATTCGATGATGAACATGAACAACCCCGAGGATGTCGCCGCGGCGTACAAGATTCTCGGAACCAATGTGGACATGTCCAACGATGAAGTAACGAAGGCATATCGCAGAATGGCCATGAAGTACCATCCGGATAAGGTTTCTACTCTCGGGGTCGATGTCCAGAAGGCGGCTGAGGAGAAATTCAAGAATATAAATGCCGCGTACGAAACGATAAAGAAATCAAGAAACATGAATTGATATGAAAACAGATTTATCTACAATTCTCACCATCTCGGGCCATGGAGGCCTATTCAAGCTTTTGAGCCGTAACAGGTCGGGGATCATAGTAGAACAGATGGGTACGGGTCACCGTACGGTTTTCGGACTTGCTTCACGCATAACGCCCCTCGCGGATATTTCCATATATACCGACGATGAAGATCTCCCGTTGAAAGACCTTTTGGAGAAAATGCATGCTGCCCTCGGGGATGAAGATGTACCTTCCTCGAAATCGGATCCGGAAACTCTGAAGGAATTCTTTGCGAAAGCCTGTCCGAATTACGACAGGGACCGTTTCTATGTCTCCCATATGAAGAAGTGCGTAGAGTGGTACGACATACTCAAGCACAATGCTTCCCTCGATTTCGGAAAAGAGGACGAATCCGAAGGGGATGCAAATTCCGAAGGGGATGCAAATCCTGAAGAGGAACAGGCAGAGGGGAAGCAAGCTTAAAAATAATGAAGAAGGTCCTTCTCATCAGCCTCGGGTGTTCCAAAAACAGGGTAGACTCTGAGAAGCTGCTAGCTCAGATAACTGCTGGAGGCGGATTCGAGATAATTCCCGAAGGGACTCCTTTCGACAAGTCCGGAGCCGACATGGTCCTGATCAATACCTGCGGTTTCATCACCGCTGCAAAACAGGAATCCATAGACGTGATTCTCGAAGCTTGCGAAGCCAAGAATTTGGGACAGGTTGGGAAGGTTTATGTATTCGGTTGCCTTTCAAAGAGATATCGTGACGAACTCGAAAAATCCATCCCTGAAGCGGATGGATTTTTCGGTACATCGGACGATCTTGCCCTGTTCAGGGCTCTAGGAGTCGAACCATGCGCGCACCTGGCATTGCATAGGAAACTGACGACGCCGTCACATTACGCCTATCTTAAAATTTCCGAAGGGTGCGACAGGCGTTGTTCGTATTGTGCCATACCGTTCATACGCGGGCCATACCGTTCGGTGCCGATGGAGGAAATAGTGGCTGAAGCCAGGATCCTTGCGGCTCAGGGTGTGCGGGAACTCATACTCATAGCGCAGGATACCACCTATTATGGCATTGACATATACGGGAAAAGGAGGCTTGCTGATCTGCTGAAAATGCTTTCAGACATCGAAGGGATAGAATGGATCCGTATCCATTACATGTATCCAGCGGATTTTCCGACGGATGTATTGGATGTAATGGCGTCCGACCCCAAAATATGCAAATATGTGGACATACCTTTGCAACATGCGTCCGACAAGATTCTCAATATGATGCATCGTGCTGCTGGTGCCGATTCCAACAGGAGGCTTGTCGATACGATCAGGGAAAAAGTACCTGGAGTCGTCATTCGTACGACCATGATCGTAGGACACCCCGGCGAAGGGGAGAAGGAGTTTGCCGAACTTATGGATTTCGTCCGTGAAATGCGTTTCGAACGTCTCGGGGCGTTTACCTACAGTGAAGAGGAAGGGACTTATGACGCTTCGCATTACAGGAATGACGTTCCGGAAAAGGTCAAGACGGAACGCTATGACAAATTGATGGAACTTCAGTCCGAAATATCCAAGGCATGCAATTTGAAGAGGATAGGAAAAGATGAAAGGGTTATCGTCGACGCTTTTGCCGATGGTACTCTGACGGCGCGGAGCATGGGGGAATCCCCTGAAGTTGATGGGGAAATATATGTCATGGGAGCTTACCCGTGCGGATTCGTTCCTGCGAGTGTTGTTGGTAGTTTCATGACGGTCAGGATAACCGCTGCCGATGAATATGACTTATATGCTAAAACCTTGATTTGATATGGATTTATTAAAAGGAAAAGTCGCCCTGATTACGGGCGCGGCCAGAGGTATAGGTCGTGAAGTTGCCCTCAAATTCGCTTCCGAGGGAGCAGATATAGCATTTACCGATCTGGCGATAAACGACGAAGCTCTTCAAACGAGAACCGATATAGAGGCCAAAGGGGTGAAGGTACTTCCCCTCGCTTCCAATGCAGCCTCTTTCGAAGATGCCCATAAGACCGTCGATGTCGTTTTGGCAGAGTTCGGAAGGATAGACATTCTCGTGAACAATGCCGGTATAACTAAGGATGGCTTGATTCTTAGAATGGATGAATCCCAATGGGATGCCGTTCTGAATGTGAACCTGAAGTCGGCTTTCAACTTCGTCCACGCAGTTGCCCCTGCGATGGTAAGGCAGAGGGGAGGTTCGATCATAAACATGAGTTCGGTAGTAGGTGCCCATGGCAATGCGGGACAGACCAATTATTCGGCCTCAAAGGCCGGAATGATAGGACTCGCAAAGTCTGTTGCAAAAGAATTGGGTAGCAGGAATATACGTGCGAACTGCGTTGCCCCCGGCTTCATTGATAGCCGTATGACCCAACAGCTTCCCGAGCCGGTGCGTAAGGAATGGATAAAAAACATTCCCCTCAGACGAGCCGGTACAGTAGATGATATTGCAAATGCTTGCCTTTTCCTGGCCAGCGACCTTTCCGGATATGTTTCCGGACAGGTAATATTCGTCGATGGTGGAATGACTATGTAGATAAAATAAAAGAAAATATGAAACGCTTGGTTGTCAAAGTATTATCGTTTTTTTTCGCGTCGACGGCCATCTGTATGCTGAATTCATGTGCCCCGACCATGGTGACGATTCCTATGGAACGCCTCGAGGATTCAAAGGCGAAGGTCGATGTCATCGGAAAACCTGTCAATCTGACATACAGAGGAGCTGATGATTCGTTGAATCTGGCGTTCTTCAGTTCGATTGCAAACGGCTTCGACAAGACGCTTGTAGTGGTGGATTCGTGCGGAGAGTTCAATTTCGTTTTCGATTCCCTTTCCACTGGCCCTTTTATCCGACTTTCCGACGATCGTGATGGTGAAACCGGTGATCACATATATTCGGTGGCGTTCCCTTACAAATTCCGCTTGAATATCATACAGGATAATGTGATCAAGGATTCCTATTCAGCAAAGGACCAGGTAAACTGGGAAATCCGTTCGGCTAAGAAATTGTCCGACGATTCCATATTCAGTGCCGTTTCCGCCGACTTCTATCCGACAGTCAGCAGGATAGGGGAGAACATGGCTTCCGCCTTTTTTCCCGAATGGGTGGAAGAGACCCGTGCCATTTACACCAGGTCTTCAGCGAAATGGAAGGAGGCCGAAAATTACGCCCGTAATTTCGATTGGTCGAGTGCACAGCGCATCTGGCTCGAACTCACCGATTCGGATAACCTCGACGATATCTATGCCGCTTCCTACAACATTGCCGTTGCGGATGAGATTCTCGGTGATCGCGAAGATGGTTTGAAGTGGGTCTCTTTCATCGAGAAGCATTTCCCCGGCAGGGTCCCCGCAAAACTGAAGCAGCGGTTGCAAGGGGAGTGACGATAAGGGACATTGATATAAAAAACCCGGCTGAAAAACTTTTTCAGCCGGGTTCGTTTTTTTGCCGTCGCCGCACTATTTCTGCGGGCGTACCGGATCCGCCGGCTGTTCGGTAGGCAGAGGTTTATAGTCCTTGAGCTTTTCGAGCAGTATTTCTATCGCTTTATTGAGCTGGGCGTCGTTACCCTTGAAGTCTTCATAAGGGTTTATATCGACCTTTATGTCCGGATCGACACCATGACCCTCGATAATCCACTGCCCTCCTGTGGAGAATGTGGCGTAGGTTGGCGTACGCATATCCTGGTTGTCCACGAAAGGTTTGGATCCTCCGATACCCGTTACACCGCCCCATGTGCGTTCCCCTATCAAAGGACCGATGCCGAGCTTGCGAAATCCCCAAGGGAACAGGTCTCCGTCGGAACAGGAGTACTTGTCGATCAGGCAGACCTTGGGTCCGTATTGGGAAGCTTCAGGTGTTTTCCCAACGGAAGCGTTCCTGCATTTGTCCATGCGGTAAACTTCGCGGTTCAAACGTTCTAGAATCATTGGGGAGACGTTTCCGCCTCCGTTCATGCGGTCGTCTATTATAAGGGCCTCCTTATCCAACTGTGTGTAGAACAGCTTCGTGAACATTATCAAGCCGTCGGGCCCCATGTCAGGTATGTGGATGTATCCTATGCGACCTTTTGAAGCCTTGTCGACGATATCTATGTTGCGGCGTACCCATTCGTAGTATGCAAGCTGTGTTTCGCTCCCGACCGGTTTGACATAAACCGTACGGACGTCGCTTCCCTTTGCGTCCGATGCGATCTTCAGTGATACGGTCTTTCCGACCTTGCCTACGAGGGCTTCGTAGATGTTGCCAATTCCGCTGCAGCTGACTCCGTCTACCGCGGTGATGTATTCGCCGACCTTTGCATTGACTCCGGATTCGTCGAGAGGCGAACGGAGGGACTTGTCCCAGTCGGCACCCTTGAACACCTTGGTAATCCTGAAAGCGCCGTTATCCTTGACGAATTCCCCTCCAAGCATTCCTACGTTCACTCTTTCCGCCTTCGGATACCCTTCGGCCGGAGATGTTATGTATGCGTGCCCGATATTGAGTTCCGCAAGCATTTCGCCGATTATGTAGGTCAGGTCGTTGCGGTATTCAACGTAAGGCAGGAGCGCGGCATATTTGTCGTGTATATCTTTCCAATCTGTGCCGTGCATGTTTTTGGCATAGAAATAGTCGCGTGTTATACGCCAGCTTTCGTCGAATATCTGCTCCCATTCTGAATGATGGTTTATTTCTAGACCCATGTTGTCGGTTGGTACGGCTTCTCCCTTGTGCCCGGATGGGAAGTCGCAGACGTAATATTTACCCTTTTCGCCTATTATCATCTTTCCGTTTACGGTATTGATCAAGTATGGTGTGCCGCTGAAAGCGTCTTCCGATTTTTGTTTTTTGAGGTCGAATTTCTTGACGCTCATTTCGTTGGCACCTCCTTGAGGACTGTTCGATCCAGGTCCGTGCATTGCTCCGCTGTAGTCGATGTAATAAAGCCCCTCTTCGGTGGCGCATAACAGATTCAATCTTTGTCCACTGATAGGCAGGGGAGTGATGCGCTCGATTATTCCTTCTAGGTCTACTTTGGTTTCTGCCGGGGTGTAAGCTGTCTTGGGTTTTGCCATTGGTTTTGCTTTGCCGTTTTCGGCTGCGGCTGCTGGTTTGTATTCGTCGGAAGTAAGTTTGATCGGATTGTCGGTTTCATTAGCCAGGGGAACTATGAAAATGGTTCCGATGGTAGAACCGCTGTAGTTCCATTCTATTCTCGAATATTCCGGTCTGAATTCGCGGGAAGAGAGGAAATAGAGATATTTGCCGTCTTCGGAGAATACCGGAGACGTACTCGGATACCATCTGTCGGTCAGCCTTGTAGCTTTCAATGTCTTGAGATTGACCAGGAATATTGAAGGATTTTCGTTTTCCGCTTCGTCCGCAACGGCCATCCAGCTTGCATCCGGAGAGAACGAGTAGCCGTAAAATCCGCCTTTGCTCTTGTAGACGGTAGCGAGTTTGGCTGCCGCAACATCGTAACGGTAAATGTCGTTCTTCTCGTCGTGGAAGAAGATCTCTTTGGAATCGTTGGACCATTCGACGTTCGAAGGATAGCCGTCCTTGAAGGAAGTTACCGGCTTGGCATCGCCGTTGACCTTGTCGTAGTCGGCTACGTAAAGCTGATATTCGCCGCTCCTGTCGGAGAGCCATGCTATCTTCTTCCCGTCGTTGGACCATGTCGCCTCACGTTCGTGTGACGAAGGCGAATACATGAGGTCGTAAGTGGCCCCGTTTGTCGCAGGAACGGAAAATATGTCTCCCCTCGCTGTCAGCAGGACCCTTTTCCCGTCCGGAGAGATCGAAAAGGCGGAAATATTCTTGGATGCGTCACCCCACTGGTCCCTTGAATTGATGTCGTCACTTTCGAGAGAGATATCCATTTTGGTGCATTTACGGTTCGTTATGGAATATTTGTAGATATAACCTCCGTTTTCAAAGACTATCCAGCCTCCGTTCCCAGCGAAACCGGATGCGAATTTGCAGTCATAGCGATCGAAATCGGTAATCTTGCGAGTTTCTTTGTTCTTTGTATCATAACAGTAGAGATTCATCCAATGGTCCCTGTCCGAAAGGAAGTATATTTCGTCACCTATCCACATGGGCTCTATGTCCTGTGCGTCGTTGTCGGTGATCTTGCTTATTTCGGTTGTGCCTATCTTGTTGATCCATATTTCGTCGGCTTCTCCACCGCGATAGTATTTCCATGTGCGGAATTCGCGAAACATTCTGTTGAAAGCCAAGTATTTTCCGTCAGGTGAATAGCTGCAGAACCCACCCTCGGTCTGAGGAATTTGGACCGGCATGCCTCCTACGGAAGGAATAGTGAACAGGTTTGCCCTCATTCCGGAGAAGCTGTAGCAGCGGCTGCGGAATATCAGGTTCTTACCATCGGGGGACCATCCCATGAGAATGTTGTTGGGTCCCATCCTGTCGCCGATATCGTCGCGTTCTGCCGTTGCAGAGTAGGTGAGTCTCTTGGGAGAGCCTCCTTCGGAAGGCATGGAATAGAGTTCGGTGTTTCCGTCGTATTGTCCGGTAAAGGCAATGGTCTTACCGTCCGGAGAAAATCTGGCGAATATCTCGAAGCCCGGGCTCGCAGTCATCCTGATTGCGGTTCCGCCATTTATAGATACCTTGTACAAGTCTCCTGCGTAAGTAAATACCACGTCCTTGCCGTTAGTGGCAGGAAATCTTAGCAGGCGTGCGTCCTTTCCATCCGCAAAGCACAGGATCGGAATGAGCGCGAGAAATAACAGCAAATACTTCTTTTTCATTCTGGTTTTATAAAATATTCATTGATTGTTCCTTAATCTTGTCTAGTTCGTCCTTCATCCTGACCACTGTCTTCTGCATCTCGGCATGGTTTGCCTTAGATCCCAATGTGTTGATTTCCCTTCCCATTTCCTGGGCAATGAATCCCAGCTTTCTTCCCGGGTATTTTTCATTGTCGATAGTTTCGCGGAAATATTTGCAATGTTGCCTGAGACGGACTTTTTCTTCGTTTATGTCCAGTTTTTCGACGTAAAAGACTATCTCCTGTTCGAGGCGGTTCTTGTCCGGATCGACATTTAGCAGTGCAAGGCCGGCATTTAGACGTTTGCGTATGGCTTCAAGTCGTTCTGGTTCGTATTTGTCGATATCGTCGGCATATGATTCTATGTTGGTTATGCGCGTCAGGACATCGTCGTGCAGACGCTTGCCTTCCGTCGAGCGAAATTCGTCGAGTTTTGCTAGAGCTTCGTCAAATGATGTTTTGAGGACAACCCAGTCGTCGTCGGTCAATTCCCGGTCGTCGTTTTGGAAAATGTCCGGCAACCTTACTAGGGACTCCAAAATCCTCGAATTGTCAAGTCCGGACATCTCGTTCTCCTTGACCGCTTCCTCGAACTGCCGGTAATAGTTGAGCAGCATATCCTTGTTCAGGATCTTTGCGCCTGCCGTTCCGTTGTTTTCGGAAGAGACGAATACGTCTATTGTCCCGCGGTTCAGCCTTTCGGTTATCATTTGCCTGAGTTCAATCTCCTTGTCCCTTGGAATAATGGACGTTTTTATGTTGATGTCGGCATTTTTTCCGTTCAGGGAACGTATTTCTATCAGATATTTACCGGTGGGCAAAATGCATTCGGCGTTGCCGAAGCCCGTCATGGATTTGATCATAAGCATATATTTGAATTCAAATTTACCCAATTTTACTATTTTTGCAACGTTAAATCTAAGTAAGTTATGGAACATCCCGACAAACCAGCTGGTGAGGAGCGCCAACTTAATTTCCTTGAGGAGATTATAGAAAAAGACCTTGCAGACGGGAAATGCAAGGAAATACAAACCCGTTTCCCTCCGGAGCCCAACGGTTATCTGCATATCGGACATGCAAAGAGCATCTGTCTGAATTTCGGGCTTGCCCAGAAATATGGGGGGAAGACCAATCTCCGTTTCGACGATACCAATCCCGTCAAGGAGGGTGAGGAATATGTGGATTCGATAAAGGAGGACATCCAATGGCTTGGTTTTCATTGGGCCAAGGAGTGTTATGCATCCGACTATTTCGACCAGCTTTATGAATGGGCTGTGGTTCTGATCAAAAAAGGGCTGGCTTATGTCGACGATCAGACCCAGGAGGAGATCCGTATGAACCGCGGCACCATTTCGACCCCGGGTAAGAACAGCCCGTGGAGGAATCGTTCCATTGAGGAGAATCTGGTACTATTCGAAGAGATGAAAGCCGGTAAATACAAGGATGGCGAAAAGGTGCTCCGTGCAAAGATAGATATGTCGGCGAACAATATCCTGCTGAGGGATCCCCTGATGTATAGGATAATCCATACTTCACACCAGCATACCGGGGATAAGTGGTGCATTTATCCGATGTATGATTTCGCCCATGGGGAATGCGACTCCATAGAACATGTCACACACAGTATATGCACTCTTGAATTCGACGTGCATCGCCCCCTTTACGATTGGTTTATCAGGAGTCTCGGCATATTCCCGTCGCACCAGTATGAATTCGCCAGGTTGAATCTGACTTATACGCTCATGAGCAAGCGCAAGTTGCTCGAACTTGTAAGGAACAAATATGTTTCCGGATGGGACGATCCGCGTATGCCTACTATATGCGGGTTGCGTCGTCGGGGCTATACCCCCGAGAGTGTCAGGAATTTTGCCGAATCCGTAGGCGTCGCCAAGAGGGACAACCTCATAGATATATCCCGTCTCGAAAATTCCGTAAGGGAGGATCTGAATAAGCGTTCGAACCGCTATATGGCTGTAATCGACCCTATAAAGGTAATAGTCGATAATTGGGAAGAGGGAAAGGTCGAATATTTCGACGCTCCCATGAATCCAGCCGATCCTGAAGGGGCGCAGCGTAGGGTACCGTTTGCAAGGGAAATATTCATCGAACGCAAGGATTTCATGGAAAATGCGCCGAAGAGTTATCACCGCTTAAAACCCGATGGCGAAGTTCGCTTCAAGTACTCCTATATTATTAAGTGTGTCGGTGTAATCAAGGATGCTGCCGGCAATGTCACTGAATTGCACTGCACCTATGATCCGACATCGAAACCCGGAACTGCTCCATGGCGTTCGGTAAAGGGGACCATCCACTGGGTGGCGTGCGATTATGCCAAGCCTGCTGAGGTCCGTCTCTTCGAACGCCTGTTCACGCTCGAGGATATGGGAAGTATTCCGGAAGGCGTCGACTACAAGACTTATCTCAATCCTGATTCGCTTGTTGTCAAAACCGCATATGCAGAGCCCGACTTGATGAAAGATACTATGGACATAGCCGTACAGTTTGAACGCACGGGCTATTTCTATCGCGATCCCGATACAACCCCTGAAAAACTCGTTCTCAACAGGACCGTTTCCCTGAAGGACAGTTTCAGACTTCCTTAAAACAATGAACAAGATATGTCCGCATGATTCTCATTTTTTATAAAATGAGAATTTTTGCTTTTATGCTTACAAATTATAATGAAAAAGGGTTGAATAGATTTAAAAATTCACTATAATTGTCGTCCTTTTAAATAAAAGATGACTACATGAATAAAAATCTCGAATACAGCATCAATCCTTTGATCAGATCCATCGGCAAGAATACTTGCGAATTCACAGAGGCCGACATTATACGTTATGTCATCGACAACGATATACGCATTGTCAATTTCAGATATCCTGCAGCTGACGGGGAGCTGAAGACGTTGAATTTTCCTGTCACCGACCTTGCATATCTGGAATCGATCCTTACCTATGGGGAAAGGGTGGACGGCTCGAGCCTTTTCCCGTATATCCAAGCCGATTCCTCCGATCTTTATGTGGTTCCGCGGTTCAGGACGGCCTATCTCGATCCTTTCGCGGAAATTCCAACCATTGGGTTGCTATGTTCTTATTTTACTAAGGACGGACAGCCTTTGGAAACTTCCCCCCAGTATATTTTGCATAAGGCTTCAAAGGCTTTTCACGATGGAACGGGCTATTCTTTCCAAGCGATGGGAGAACTTGAATTCTATGTTATTGGCGATCCTGTGACCTATTACCCAATAAGGGATCAAAAGGGCTATCACGAATCCACCCCGTTCGGAAAGCATGAGGATTTCCGGTGCGAGGCAATGAAAATGATTGCCGAGGCGGGAGGAAGGATCAAATACGGGCATTGTGAAGTAGGTGATTTCGAATCCGGTGGCAGGAACTACGAACAGAATGAAATCGAGTTTTTAGTCGATGATGTCGAATCCGCCGCCGACCAGCTTCTCCTGGCCAAATGGATCCTTCGTACCCTTTCGTATAAGTATGGTATGGAGGTATCGTTTTCCCCGAAGATAGTTGAAGGAAAGGCCGGAAGCGGACTGCATTTCCATGCGAGGATAATGGATGGTGAAAAGCCGGCTATGGTTTCGGAAGGCAAACTTTCTGTTCAGGCAAGAAAGGTCATCGCCGGCTACATGAAATGCGCCGCCGCCCTCACCGCATTCGGGAACAGGGTGCCGGAATCTTATTTCCGTCTCGTTCCCCATCAGGAAGCGCCAACGGTCATCTGCTGGGGTGACCGCAACCGTTCCGTCCTGGTCAGGGTACCTCTCGGATGGTACGGCGAAGGCAATATGGTCTCGAAGGCGAATCCTCTCGAGAGCGGGGAAAAATATTCGATGCATGACAAGCAGACCGTGGAGCTGCGCTCCGCCGACGGAAGCGCCGACATTTATCTAATGCTTGCCGGTCTCGTCACCGCTGCACGTATAGGATTCGAGAGCGGGGATGCTGAAAAGATAGCTGAAGAGACATATGTCAACGGAAACATAAACGCACCTGAAAATGCCGACAAGCTTGCTAAACTGAAGCGACTTCCGGTATCATGCAGGGAATCGGCCGATGCGCTCGAAGAGAACCGTAACCTGTTTGAGGCCGGCAACATCTTTCCTTCTTCGCTTATCGATTCCATAATCGATGAACTTAGAAACAAATGACTCGGAAGGGAACCGTGAGGTTCTGATCCGCATAATGATTATTTTAACAAGCTGCCGCCGCTCCGGTAATTCGGATCCGGCGGCAGATTTTTTACGGAACCGGCGGCAACCGCCAGCTTGTCGCAACGTTCGTTTTCCGGATGTCCGGCGTGTCCCTTTACCCAGACGAATTTCACTTCGTGCATTCTATAGACCGAAAGGAAACGGATCCAAAGGTCAATATTGGCTTTCTTTTCGAATTCTTTCTTCTCCCATTCGAAAACCCACCCTTTGTTGACGGCATTGACAACATAGACGGAATCCGAGTAAACGGTCACATCGGCCCTTTTCCATTTTATGGCTTCCAGCCCTGCTATCACGGCCATAAGTTCCATCCTGTTGTTGGTTGTAAATGAAAAACCTCCCCATATCTCCTTTTCCAGGTTTTCGCATCTAAGGATGGCTGCATATCCGCCGGGTCCCGGATTTCCCTTGGACGAACCGTCAGTAAATAGTTTTATCGGAACTTTTCTCATGGCATGGACACGTACACGTAACGAAGTTCGTATGTGCTTGTGATGTTACTGGTCCTCGTTATCCTTGGACTTGAAACTTTTGTCGAAATTCTTTTCGAAGATGCGTTCGAATGAATGGTCCGCTTTATTTGAATCAAATTGTGTAGTCTCCAGTGGATTGGCAGTTATCTGATCGTATGAGTGGCGGTTATTTACTATGTCCACTGCAGCATAGATAGCTGAGAGCATGGATTGAGGATTGGCTTTGCCTTTGCCGGCGATATCGTATGCGGTTCCGTGATCGGGGGAGGTACGGACAATAGGAAGACCAGCAGTGAAATTGATTCCGGTATCGAACGATAACGCTTTGAATGGAACTAGTCCCTGGTCGTGGTACATCGCCAATATGGCGTCGAAGTTCTTTTCCATCTCCGCTCCGAAGAATCCGTCGGCGGAGTAAGGACCGTATGCCAGTATGCCGTTCTTTCTGGCCTGCTTTATTGCCGGAGTTATCACATTCTCCTCTTCGTCTCCGATGAGACCGTTGTCACCGGCGTGCGGATTCAGTCCGAAAACGGCTATTTTAGGCTTATCGATTCCGAAATCCCTCTTGAGGGAATTGTTCATTACCGTAAGCTTGCTGATTATGTGTTCGACGGTTATGTTTTCGCTTACTTTCGAAAGTTGGATATGGTTGGTGGCGACACCCACCCTAAGCGATCCGGAACACAGGAACATCAATCCGTCGGTAGCGCCGAATTCGTTTACTAGGTAATCGGTATGTCCCGTGAAAGGGAATTCGGGACTGTTGACGGTATGCTTGTTGATGGGACCGGTTACCAATGCGTCGATCTTTCCGGCCTTCAAGTCGGCGACCGCCGTTTTCAGTGAGACGATAGCCGCTTTTGCGGCATCGGCGGTGGGTTGGCCGGGATCTACCGCCAGCGAGTCCGGAACGCAATTGATGAGATTAAGCCTGCGGGAATGTATACCGTCAATAGAAGTTATTATGTTTAGGCTTATCTGTTCAGTTTCCGGAATGTTCTTGCAATAGAAGTGGAACGTACGGGAGCACCCGTAGACTACTGGTACGCACAATTCGTTTATCCTGGCATCTGAAAGCGCTTTGATTATGACTTCGTATCCTATTCCGTTGGCATCGCCCGTCGAGATTCCGACCGTTATTTTTTGAGGCATTTTTTCAATTCATATTTTCCGCAAGATACTAAAACGGCAGGGAATTTGAAATTTTTGGATTATATTTGTATATATGACAGACGTTTTCGACAGCGATATAAAGTATCTGCCCGGAGTGGGTCCCGCTCGTGCTAAACTTCTTGAAAGCGAGCTCAATGTCTCTACATTCCGCGATCTTCTCTACATCTTTCCGTTCCGTTACGTGGACCGGAGCAAGTTTTACAGGATATCCGAAATCGACGGTACCCTTCAATACATACAGTTAAGGGGGAAGATCACTGATGTAGCCGTTGCAGGGCAATCCCGCGGAAGGCGCCTGGTAGCCACGCTGGAGGACGGGACCGGTAGCATAGACCTGGTTTTTTTCCAGGGGCTCAAGTGGATCGCGGCGAAACTGAAAGTAGGGCAGGAATATGTCGTGTTCGGAAAGCCGTCCGTTTTCAACGAGAGATTCAACATGGTGCATCCGGAAGTCGACCTTGCGACGGATAATAATCCGGAATACGAGACGTACGTTCGCGGAGTCTACCCGGGTACCGAGAAACTGCGTAACGGAGGCATCTCGAACAAGGTGTTCGCAAAACTCGAATATACGCTGCTGAAAAGCCACGGGATGCAGATCCGCGAGACCCTGCCGCCCGGACTTATGGCCGACAAGAATCTTTGTCCTCTGCGCGAAGCTTTGGTTTTCATACATTTCCCCTTGGACAATGCAAAGCTTGCCGCCGCACAGTACCGTCTCAAGTTCGAAGAGCTGTTTTACTTGCAGTTGAGCCTGTTGCGCCAGAAATTCGTGCGTACGCGCGCTTCTTCGGGGATAGTGTTCCCGAAAGTGGGGCCACATTTCAACTATGTGTACGGCAAGCTGCCGTTCGAACTTACGGATGCGCAGAAGCGTGTGATAAAGGAGATAAGGGCCGATTTCCTGAGCGGAAGGCAGATGAACCGCCTTCTCCAGGGGGATGTCGGCAGCGGAAAGACCGCCGTGGCATTGCTTACCGCTTTGCTGGCTGTGGACAACGGTTATCAGGCGTGCATTATGGCACCTACCGAAGTTCTTGCCAACCAGCATTATAATGGCATTGCAAAGCTGCTCGAGGGCAGCGGGGTGACATGTGCCCTATTGACTGGCAATACCAAGGCCGGCGAGCGCGAAACCATACATGCCGGGTTGGAAGACGGAAGCATAGACATAATGTTCGGTACCCACGCCCTGCTCGAGGATAACGTGGTCTTCAAAAACCTGGGCTATGCCGTCATAGACGAGCAGCACCGTTTCGGGGTGGAGCAGAGGGCACGGCTTTGGGTGAAGGGGAAGGAGCTTCCCCATGTGCTGGTAATGACGGCTACGCCGATACCGCGGACTCTCGCTATGACGCTTTACGGTGACCTCGACGTCTCCGTCCTGGACAAACTGCCTCCCGGAAGAATACCGGTCCAGACCCTGCATTTCCCCGAAAGCAGGCGGGAAGCGGTATATGCGTTCATGAAGAAACAGATAAAGGCCGGACGGCAGGTGTTCGTGGTATATCCTCTGATAGAAGAGTCGGAGAAAATGGATTACAAGAATCTGGAAGATGGCTATGAAATGATAAAAGAGAATTTCCCCTCTCCGGAATACGTGACTGCCGTGGTGCACGGAAAACAGAAGCCGGCCGACAAGGATTTCGGAATGCAGGCGTTCGAGAGCGGGCGGGCCGACATCCTCGTGGCTACGTCGGTCATCGAAGTGGGAGTGGATGTGCCCAACGCTACCGTGATGGTCATAGAGAGTGCGGAGAGATTCGGTTTGTCGCAGCTGCACCAGCTCCGCGGACGCGTAGGCCGTGGTGCGCAGCAGTCGTACTGCATACTAATGACAGGGTATAAGTTGAGTCGGGAGAGCAAGCGGAGGATAGAGATGATATGTTCCACCAACGACGGTTTCGAGATAGCCGAAGCCGACATGCGTATGAGGGGGCCGGGGGACATAGCAGGTACGCAGCAAAGCGGGCTTGCTGTGGAACTGCATATTTCCGATCTCGCAAAGGATTCGCCGATTCTCGAGGACGCCAGGCGTACAGCTACCCTCGTGCTCGAATCCGATCCTGCATTGGAAAAACCTGCTTCTTCGCTTTATGCCCGCGAGTTGAGGAGAATCAGGAAGGACATAACGGATTATTCACAAATAAGTTGAAATATGGCCAGATATGTAGGCGCCCATGTGAGCGCTGCAGGTGGAGTGGAAAATGCTCCCTTAAATGCAAGTAAGATAGGTGCGAACGGATTCGCGCTTTTTACGAAAAACCAGCGGCAGTGGGTTTCACCTCCCATTCCCGAAGCTGGTGCCGAGGCTTTTAGGAAGAATTGTGCCGAATCGGGTTTCGTCCCCGACGGTATCCTTCCACATGACAGTTACCTGATAAATCTCGGTTCCCCTACGGAGGAGGGCCTGGCACGTTCAAGGGCTGCATTCCTCGACGAAATGAAGCGCTGCGAACAACTCGGTCTCAACCGCCTTAATTTCCATCCGGGCAGCCATCTGAACCTGATTTCGATCGACGAATGCATAAAACGCATTTCCGAGAGTATCAACATGGCGCTCGACAAGACTTCGGACGTATGCGCGGTGATAGAGAACACTGCGGGACAGGGAAGCAACATAGGCAATACGTTCGAGCAGATAGCTCAGATGATAGATGGCGTCGAGGATAAGGACAGGGTGGGTGTCTGCATCGACACCTGCCACTCTTTCGAAGCCGGCTACGACCTTGCGGGAAAGGGAGGGCTCATGGAGGAGTATCCGGATTACGATGCCGTAATGAAGCATTTCGACGAGGTAATAGGGTTCGGATATATTCGCGGAATGCACCTTAACGACGCGAAGAAGCCGCTCGGCTCTAGGATAGACAGGCACGAATCCCTGGGATACGGGGAAATCGGCTGGCCGCTTTTCGAGAGGATAATGCAGGATCCGAGATTAGAGGGGATCCCATTGATTCTAGAAACCCCGAATCCCGATCTGTGGCCTCAGGAAATAAACAAGTTACGTTCCTTTGTCAAATAATCTTGGCCAATACCCGGATTTTCTATAATTTCGAATTGTTAATTACCATTGAATGATATGATCAAAATAGATTTGAAAGCCGCCAGCAGTTTCCTTACTGACGCACAGATGAAAGAGTTCACAGGCAAAGCTCTTGCAGCTTACGATACGCTTGAAAGCGGGAAAGGTCTCGGAAACGATTTTCTCGGATGGGACCATCTTCCGAGTGAAGACCGCAGCCAGATTTACGACAGCATTGATGAGATATGCGGAAAATGGAGGGACCTTGGAGTCGATCTCGTAGTTTCCGTCGGCATCGGAGGCTCATATCTTGGTGCCCAGGCTGCCATTGAGGCTCTCAGCCATTCGTTCGCCGCCCAAATGGGGGGGAAGGGGATTCAGGTCGTATTTGCCGGCAACAATCTTTCCCAGGATTACATTTGCGACCTTATGGACCTCGTTGAAAAACGTTCGGCCGCAGTCATAGTGATTTCCAAGTCCGGTACGACGACCGAACCTGCCATAGCATTCAGGATTTTGAAACAAAGCCTCGAAGCCAAATACGGCAAGAAGGAGTCCCGGAACCGCATAGCGGTTGTTACCGATGCCCATCGCGGGGCGTTGAAAAGCCTTTCCGAACAGGAAGGTTACAGGAGTTTCGTCATTCCAGACAACGTAGGTGGCAGGTTCTCAGTGCTGACACCGGTAGGGTTGCTTCCGATCGCCGCTGCAGGGTTCGATTACAGGGCCATTATGAAGGGGGCCCTCGAAATGGAAAACGTTTGCTCCGAAAGGTCCGAGGATAATCCTGCAGTCGAATATGCGGCGATACGCAACGCATTGCAATCGATCGGGAAACAAGTCGAGATACTCGTCAACTTCGAGCCGCGGCTCCGTTATTTCGGGGAGTGGTGGAAACAGCTTTTCGGAGAATCGGAAGGAAAGGACCACAAGGGAATATTTCCCGCCGCCGTCAATTTTACTACTGACCTTCACTCGATGGGCCAGTATATACAGGATGGGCAGAGATTCATCTTCGAAACTGTCATTGCCGTCGAAAACAGCTGCAGGTCGATGAAGATATGCAACGACCCTCAGAATCTGGATGGCCTTAATTTTCTTAATGATAAGGAAATGAACGAATGTAACAGGATGGCCCGCCTTGGGACTAAGCTCGCCCACGTGGACGGTGGAGTTCCAAACGTCTGCGTCGAAATCCCTGAGATAGATGAGTACTCAATAGGGGAGCTCTTCTATTTCTTCGAGAAGTCTTGCGGGATGAGCGGCTACATCCTCGGAGTCAATCCTTTCAACCAGCCCGGAGTGGAAGCATACAAGAAGAATATGTTCGCCCTCCTCGGCAAGCCAGGTTATGAAGAAGCTGCCTCAGCCTTGAAGGAACGCCTTTAAGGATTTACGGGCCTTCGTAACGTGTCGGATTTTTAACTATGGAAAACGGATTCCTCTATCAGGTGGCGAAGAATTGCTGCGGGCGTCTGGGGAAAGGCATAAGCGATTTCTGCTTTGTCTTTCCCAACAGGCGTTCTTCGGTTTTTTTCAGGAAGTACCTGGGGGAGATGTTATCAGGAGCCATGTTTTCTCCGAAGCTCCTGACCGTCGATGATTTTTTCAAGGACCTCTCCGGCCTCAGGCCGGCCGACAGGGTCCTTTCCCTATACCTGCTTTATGGCCATTACAGGTCGATTTCCAAAAGTGACGAATCATTCGACCGTTTCGTCAACTGGGGAGACGTACTGCTCAACGATTTCGATGATGTCGACAAGTACATGGCCGATGCCGGAAAACTCTTCACCAATATCAGGGATTTGAAGCAACTGGACAGCGGTTACGATTTCCTCAGCGATGAGCAGAGAGGTGCCATCCGGCAGTTCTGGTCGGATTTCCTTGCAGGCTACGATGCCGGTGCGCCGGAAGGGGGAAGTGCCAAGAAACGTTTCCAAATGATATGGGAGGTCCTGTATCCGCTTTATACCGCTTTCCGCGATGATTTGAGGGGACGCGGCCTGGGTTACGCCGGAATGATTTACCGCGATGTCGCCGAAGATGCGTCCCACGGGGGAGAAAGGATAGTTTCCTTCATGAAGGGGATGAAGGGTGTGGTCTTTGTCGGATTGAACGCCTTGAACAGTTGCCAGACGGTCCTTCTGGATTTTTTCCACGACGGGAAGTGTCCGGGAGTGGAAACAGATTTTTATTGGGATTTCTACGGGAGGATGATGACCGATCCGGCGAACAGATCCTCTTCCCTTATGTCAAGGAATGTGGAGAGGTATCCATCCAGGCATCCCCTGGACGTGTCCCTCCTTTCGCCCGGGAAGGATCCGGAAATCCATCTGGTAGCCGTCCCTTCAGGAGTAGGGCAGGCGACAAAAGCTTACGAAATACTCGACGAATTGAACCGCGATGGCTCAGTTTGTGAAAATACTGCAGTCGTCCTGTCCGACGAAACCATGTTGGATCCTATGCTTAATTCCATTCCGGAATCCATCGTCGATGTCAACGTTACCATGGGGCAACCCATGAGGGACAGCAACGTTTTCTCATTCATGAATGCCGTATGTTCCCTGCAGGTTGGCAAGAAGCTGGACGGCGATGCATGCAGTTACTCCTACCGTGACGTAATGTCGGTCTTGGATAATATACTTTTTCCTGAAAGCTCCTGTCTCTCCGGTTTTCGTCGTTCGCTGGTTGCACGGAATATATTATTTCCAAGCGGACATATGATAATCGGGGCTTTCGAGGATGAGAAATGTGCTCATGCGGCGGAACTTGTTCCCTTGATTTTCAGGCCTGTACGCGAATCAAGGGATGCCGGTGCGTATCTCATGGAAATTCTGGATTCCCTGGAAAAGGACCTTGTTCCCGCCGACAGGGAATACGCATATATGTATTATACCTCCGTGGTTAGGCTCAACTCGCTGCACATCGAAATGGAACTGAAGACCTTTTTCAAGTTGCTTTTCGCATTGACCTCGTCGGTCAGCGTTTCGTACAGGGGAGAGCCTCTGCGCGGGCTTCAGATAATGGGACCGCTGGAGACCAGGGCGCTGGATTTCGAAAACATCATCATCCTATCTGTGAACGAAGGTGTGCTTCCTTCCTCAGATACCGCTCCATCCTTCATTCCCTACAACATACGCAAGGGATACGGGTTACCGAACCACGAATTCCAGGATGCCGTATCGGCCTACAATTTTTACCGCTCGATCTTCAGGGCGAAAAGGGTATATCTGCTTTATGATTCCAGGACTGAAGGATTACGCTCCGGAGAGCCAAGCAGGTTCGTGATGCAACTCAAGTACCATTACAGGGTACCGCTCGATGAGACTGCCGTCACCTATGGGATAAGGAGGTTGCAGGTGGAGGATTCACCCGTTGAGAAGAGCGATGCCATCATGGATAAGATAAAGGGGAAGTACTTCGTTCCCGATGGAAAGGGCAGATTAGGAGCATTTTCCTCTTCGTCCGTCAACATGTATCTCAATTGTGGCATGCGGTTCTACTATTCCCAGATAGAAGGATTGTCGGAGCCGGAGGATGTCTCGGTCGACATGGATTCGCCGCTCTTCGGAACCATTTTCCATACCGCCGTGCATAAACTCTATGAAGGGTTCGGTTACGGCAGGGTGGACGGGAATATGCTGGGAAGTGTCGGTGAAGAGGGGATAAGAAGGTATGTGGACGATGCTTTCCGTACCAATGGAATGATAGACAAAATAGAAGGCAAGAACCTGATCAACGAGAGGCTTATCGCCGATTATGTCAGGATTCTGCTCGATTCTGACGCTAAGGTATTGAAGGACAGAAGAAAAGATTCTTTCACCCTATACAGTACCGAAAAATATGTCGAAACCGGCGTCGAAGCGGCCAACCCTTTCGGCAATGGCAAGGTGAAACTGCTTGGGTTCATAGACAGGATCGACTCGTTCGACCCGGGGGTCTTGAGGATAGTGGACTACAAAACGGGGAAATATGCGATAAAGAAGGTGAGTGCAGACGATGTGGAATCGCTGTTCGACAGGTCTGCCGATTCGAAGGGCGAACCCGATTACTCATTCCAGCTTCTTTTCTACATCCTTCTCGTAACCGGACTTTCGACCATTAAGCCGTTCGGCTTTGACAATATCCATTCCTGCCTCGTTCCCATGAGACAGGTTTCAAAATCGCTATCCGATCAGTCGGTCCTTCCTGAAATAGGGTTGGACAGCGATCCGGAACTTATAGCAGTCTTCACAAAGAAGTTGAAGGAAACGTTGGGGGAGATTTTCGACAGGAACGTTCCTTTCAGGAGGACTGAAGTGACTTCGAGATGCGAATATTGCGCATTCCGCATACTTTGTAACAGGTAACGGCCATGATGAAGGTTTTAAAGGCATCCGCTGGGTCGGGGAAGACCTATAGTCTTACGAAGGAGTATCTGATGCTTCTCTTCATGTCCGGTTCGGATACAGAGTACCGTCACATACTTGCCGTGACATTCACCAACAAGGCTACCGATGAGATGAAGGTGAGAATTCTTAAGGAGTTGGACAAACTTGCGAAGAATCCTGCCGAATCGGATTATTATGATGATATAGTCGAACATACTGCCTTCAAGACGGAGGAAAAGGTAGGATCTTTTGCAACTGGTCTGCTGGAAAATATACTTCACGATTACTCGCGTTTTTCGGTCTGCACGATAGACAAGTTTTTCCAGAGGACCATGCGTTCGTTCGCAAGGGAGATAGGGCAGTCTTCCTCTTACCAGGTCGAACTCGACGGCAACTCGGTCGTAGATGCGGCCCTTGACAGGATATATGCCTCTCTCGGAGAGCCGGAAAATGCGGAATTGCTTGAGATCCTTACCTATTATGCGGAGGATCTCGTAAGGGACGGGATGTCATGGGATTTCAATGTTCCACTTGAATCGGTGGCAAGCACTTTCCTGAACGAAGGTTTCAAGATAAAGGCGTCGGGAAATGACATCGGCGGTTTCGACATAAGGTCGGTTTGGAGGGAACTCGACAGGATAAAAGGTGATTTCAAGTCGGAACTCCGAGGGATCGGGTCCTCTTTTCTTGATGATTTGGGAAGAGCCGGCCTTATAGTAAGCGATTTGATCAGAGGGTCGAGGAGTCCTTTCTTTTATTTTTCCAGAATAGCCGCCGGTTTTGTGGAAGCTCCTTCGGGAACCCTGATGGAGCTGGCCGGGAATCCTGAAGGCTGGGCCGCGAAGAAATCTCCGAAAAGGGAGGATATCGAGTGTGCCGCATCTTCCATGTGCCATTACATAACCGATGCCGACGACCTTTTCAAGGCCAAGTTTGGCATTTACAGTTCCGCTGTAGCGACCGGCGAATCTCTTTATGCGCTTACGCTGTTTTCTGCCCTCAGGAAAGAGATGCAGGAAGTCCTGAGGGAGAAAGACAGCATACTGCTCTCCGATACGCCTGATGTTTTAAACAGGATAATCGGGGACGAGGACGCCCCATTCATTTATGAAAAGATCGGAGTAAGGTTCAATCACTATATGCTCGACGAGTTCCAGGATACCTCCCTCCTTCAATGGAGAAATTTCAAGCCCCTTATAAGGGAGAGCCTCGCCTCGGGCGAAGAGGATCTGGTCGTAGGCGATGTAAAGCAAAGCATTTACAGGTGGCGTGGTTCCGATTGGAGCCTGCTGAGGGACATAGGGAAGCAGTTCGGCGATCTCCCGGTGGAGGTTGGCGGCTTGAGAACCAATTACCGTAGCGCATGGGCGATCGTGGATTTCAACAACGCTTTCTTCGATGGGAGGAAGGTCCGGTTGTCCGCACCTCGGCAGTTGCAGGATAAGTTCGATTTGGTATTTCCCTCCGCCGGAATCGGCACTGGCGAGATTACCGGAATGTATTCGGACAGCGTCCAGCTAAAGGCCCCGAATAACGAGGATCTCGAAGGGCACGTCCTTGTGGAGGAGGTCCCTTTGTCGGAAGGGAAGGACTACACATTGACCGAAGATCTTCATGCTATTGGCGGAAAGAAGGCTCTCGAATATATAAAGAAGTTGACGGAATCGGGTTATGAATACCGTGACATGGCGCTTCTGTCGAGGTCCAACGCCGAAGTGGCTGAGTTGTCGAAGCTGCTTACCGACGAAGGCATACCGGTCTTTACCGAAGAATCCCTCGAACTGGGTTCCTCTCCTGCGGTACAGAGGGTCGTTTCTGCGCTAAGGTTCCTTACCGACAGCGAAAGCCCGTTGAATATCTATCTTACGAAGGGACGCATGTTCGGAAATACCGATATAAAGTCCATGTCGCTTTATAACGCCGTTCTCTCCGTTATCGAAGCCGAAAGGAATATTTCGGAAAACGATGTCGCCTTCCTCAATTCTTTCCTCGATGCCGTTTCCGATTTCATCCGCAGCAACAGTTCGGATCCCGTCGCCTTTCTGGCCTGGTGGGACGAAGAGGGGAGAAGCAGGAAGATATCATCCCCATCCGGCTGCAATGCCGTATCCGTAATGACGGTCCATAAGGCCAAGGGACTTCAGTACAAGGTCGTAATAATACCTTTTTTCCTCTTCAGGTGCGGCATCCGGAAGAATCATACGATATGGTGTTCTCCCTCTTTGCTGTCCGATCAGGTACCTTTCAATTCCATTCCGGTTGCTCCGATCAAATGCTCCGATGCTTTGATGGGATCCATTTATTCTGACGATTACAGGAGAGAAATCCTGAATACCTATATCGACAGCCTCAATACGGCTTATGTTGTCTGCACCAGGGCTGTTAACGAATTGATAATCATTGCTCCGCGCAATTCAAGGGATTGCTGCATCGCCAACATGTTGACAGGATTCCTGCGGGATTTTGGACCTGATTTCGATGAAAAAGGCATTTTCGAGAAAGGAAACTGGACTCACGGTAAGGTTGATGCTGAAGGCGCATCAGAGGCAAAGGAGTCTCTTCAGAGCACCTTCACCTCTGTTCCTATAGGAGAAAGGCTTAAACTTACTCTTCGGGGCGGTGATTTCTTTGGCAAGGGAGAAAGGATGCGCGGCATAATCCGCCACGATATAATGTCGAAAATAAATACTGCCGGAGACATAGGCGATGCATTGGATTACTTCGTTTTCCAGGGAGAACTCGGGCCTGAAGATAAGGAACCGGTCGGGAATGAGATCACAGGGCTGCTGGACAGCGTCAGGGAGCGCCATTGGTTCGATGGTACCTATGATGTACGCAATGAAGCCGAAATCCTGTCAGGTGACGCCGTTTACCGTCCGGACAGGGTTATGGTGTCGAAGGATGGCAGGAATGCGGTGGTCGTCGATTACAAGTTCGGGGATGAAAAGGGCGGATATCTGGCTCAGGTCCGCAACTATGTCGAACTTCTTAAGGCGATGGGCTATGAATCCGTGCAAGGTTATCTTTGGTATTGTCCGTCCGGAAAGATTATTATGGTCTGAGCTCTGTCTTTTAAGGTCTCCCGCCACCATGTCCTCCGCCGGCTCCGCCTCCGCTGCTGAACGATCCCACCGTCGTGACCGTACCCGAAACCTTGAAGCTCGATGACTTGCTGCCACCTGAATAGGTGCCCCCCGTAGTGTAGTTTCCCAACGAGGTGCCACCGTTGACGGCACCTCCGGTATAGATCGTGTATGTTCCGCCCGAAAGTGACGGACTGCTGTAAAGCATCACCGCGCTCGAGTAGGAGATCGACAGGTCGTATGTGAACAGGCAATTTCCGTCCGAATCCAGTATTGCTACCAGGGATTTTCCCACGCTGCCGTAAATTACGGATTTCTGCGAGCAGGAATTGGCTGTAGGTGTGCTCGTAGAACCCCCGAACCCTAAAAGTATGCCTCCGGTGATTGCGAAATTGTTCTGGTCGCAGTCGAACCCGTCTTCCGGGGTAGTCGTACCGACAGCGATCGTCAGTCCTTCGGTGAACAGGAACGAGCCGTTCGAATCTATTCCGTCGTTGCCGGAACTGTAGCAGAATGTCCGGCCACCGTTGACCGTTATATTTGTGGATGCGTTCATGGCATCGTCATAGGCTGTCACGTTTATGGTGCCGTCGTTCACGACTATCGTTGATTTGCTCTCTATGCCTTCGCTGTCGTCTCCTCCCGTCGCAGAAACTGTGACGTCTCCTCCGTTGAACGTCATTTCCCCGTCGCATTTGATTCCCTTGGCTCCCGTGGAAGACGAGCCGTAACTGTATTCTTTCCCGGTTGTCGTGACATTCAGGGTGCCACCGTCTATCGTTATCTTGCCGTCGGCATTGATCCCCTTTCCCCCCTTTCCGGTCGACTTCAATGTCGCACCGGCATTGTCGAAGGTGAAATCCGTTCCCGATTTTATGCAGGCCGCTCCCTTTACGTCGTCGTCGTCCGAATCGTATTTCCCGTCGCCGCTCGTGGCAAGGTCCAGGGTCCCTCCGTTTATATCCACGTATGTCTCGGCCTTGATGCATTTTTTTGCGGTCCCGTCGGTCGATACGGTGGTCGAACCGCCGTTTACAACCACGTACCCGTCTTCGCAATCGATGCCGTCGGAAGAGGCCGTTACGGATAGGTCGCCGCCGTTCTGCAGAAAATATTCCTTGGCATGGATGCCGTCGTTCGCCGCTTTCGTGATGCTGATGGATGTGCCCGGTTCGATGATCACGTATTCGTCGCTGCATATTCCGTTTTTGTGGTTTCCCGTCACCTTCAACGAACCGCCGCCGCTGAAGACCAGCTGCCCTTCACTGAACAAGCAGCCCTTTTCATCCTCCGATGCCGGAGTATTGTAGGATGATGCGTCGCATAATGTGTTGGTAGTTCCCTCCGGGAGGGTGACGACGCATTTTTTGCTAGACTGGCTGTTTATGGCCGCGCCGGATTCGGATGTGATGGAGACTCCGTCCAAAGTCAGTTGAAAGCTTTTTGCGCTGTATATCTTGAAAGATCCGTCGGAGGTAGTGCCAGAAAGCATGTATGAGACGCCTTCGGCAGTAGAAGTCACCGTTATGTGCGCACCGTCAGTGGCTATGGCGATACTGTCACCTCCGCCGTCTATGATTGCGGAATTTCCGGAATACGAAATTTTTACCTGGGAAGAGACTTCGAATATGGAAGTGGTGTCTGAATTGTCGTCGGTTTGATACTTATCGGTGATGCAACTTGTGGCGATGAATGCAAGCATCATTGCCGCAATGGAACACGCCGTGACGGAAAGTGGGAAAATTTTAGCTTTCATGATCTTGCATTTGGATTTTATTGTACAAATGTTATGCAAAATCTTTTATTATGATCCGTCGTGCCGGTAATTTAAGCGAATGGCGTTATTTCTTATGTAAAATCCGCAGATTTGCCGTACAGACTGTCAGTTGTGGTCGCCAAGGTCGGGCTCGATGTGAATGGAGGCTTGTACCGTATTATCCGGGAAGTGGGTTCTTAGCCTCTCTTCTGCTTTGGTGGCTATTTCATGGGCCTGTACGACTGTCAGATATGGATCGACGTGGATGTTGGTCTCGATAATGTAGGAGTTGCCGTTCTTCATGGTCTTAAGGTTATGTACATATCTGACTCCCTTCACGGAGTAGAGGGTATCGGTGATCTCTTTTTCCAGTTCGGGAGAGAGGGAATGGTCAAGCAGCTCCTTCAAAGGGGGGATTGTGATCTGAATACCTGCGATTATGATGAATACGCTGACCACTATCGAAGCTATCGGGTCCAGAATGCGCCACTGGGAAGAGAGGAACATGGCTCCAGATATGCCTAACGCCGTGCCTATCGAGGAGAATGCATCTGTCCTGTGATGCCATGCGTTAGCGATTATCGTATCGCTCCGGATTTCCTTGCCTACCTTTTTGGTGATGCGGTACAGTATCTCCTTCGACGCAATGGAAACCAGGGCTGCCGCAAGGGCTATCATGGATGGTTTTTCTATTATGTCTCCGTTTACCGATCTTATTATTTTTTCAATGCCCCCCACCATGATTATCAAGCCTACGGCGATCAGGGCGATGCTGATTATAAGAGCGGCAAGCGCTTCGAATTTGCCATGTCCGTAATCGTGGCTTTCATCACTTTTCTTAGACGATATGCCTATAAATACTATGACTATCAAATCCGTTACGAAATCCGACATGGAGTGGATACCGTCGGCGACCATCGCCGAGCTGTGTCCTGCGAAGCCGGCTATGACCTTTCCAACAGTCAACGCGAGGTTCACATAGAATCCGGTCCATGTGATTTTCCGTGCCTTCCCGGCACGGACGGCTTCCTTCCTTATATCCTCCGTTTCGCCGGATTCCATTCCGCTGTAAGGGTAGTTCATTTTGTTTTAGAAATTAACTTCAAGGGTGTCGTATGCGTCGGTAATCCCATCGGGCAATTCACGGTCCAATTCTTCATGCCTTGGCAGCTGGTGGGAAAGGTGTGTAAGGTAAGTCTTACCTGCTCCGACTTTCCTCGCCACTTCGATTGCTTCCGGAAGGGAGAAATGGGATATGTGGGGAGTGCGCCTGACACAATTTATGACGAATACGTCGACCCCGCGAAGCTTTTCCATTTCCTTTTCTTCTATGTGGTTGGCATCGGTAAGATAACCCAGTTTCCCGAGTCTGTAACCCAGTACCGGTAACTTGTAGTGAAGTGCCCGGATAGGGACTACTGTGACTCCTTCTATCTGGAATGGGTTTTCGTCTATTATGTGCATGTCGAAGCTCGGTACCCCGGGATACTTGTTGGTGGCGAAGGCGTAGGCGAATTCTCGGTGCAGGGCATCGTTCACATGCCCTTCGCAATAAATCGGGAAGGGCCTTTTCTCCAGATAATTGAAAGCCCTCACGTCGTCCAGTCCACCCACGTGATCTATGTGTTCGTGGGTCAGGAGGATGGCGTCCAGAGTCGTGATCCCGGCCCTAAGCATCTGGTAGCGGAAATCAGGACCGGCGTCGATGACGAGCTTCAGTCCCTCGTATTCTATGTAAGCCGACGTGCGCAACCTTTTGTCGTGCCAATCCGATGATTTGCAGACTTCGCATTGGCATCCTATCATGGGAATTCCCTGTGATGTGCCAGTCCCTAGGAAAGTGATTCTATTAGCCATTAAATACAAAGGTAAAAATTTCTACCTTTGCGCACAAATGAAGGATATGAAAGGAAAACTCTATATGATTCCCACTCCCATAGGGGATAATTCCCCTTTCGAGATGTTGCCGAAGTCTACGTTGGACATATTGTCAAGAATAGGGGTTTTCGTAGCCGAAGATGTGCGTACGGCGAGACGTTTCCTCTCTTCGGCTGGAATGAAGGGCAGGATCGACGGGTTGAAGATATTCGAGTTGAGCGAACACTCTACCCGAAAGGATGCCGAGGCTTATATGCGTTATCTCCTAGACGGAGAGGACATGGCCGTCGTTTCCGAGGCTGGCCTTCCGGCTGTCGCCGATCCCGGAGCCATGCTCGTAGCATTGGCACACGAGGCTGGTGTAGAGGTAGTGCCGCTGGTCGGTCCCTCTTCCCTGATGTTGGCGTTGATGGCTTCAGGGCTTAATGGCCAGCATTTTACCTTCAACGGTTACCTGCCTGTCAAAAGCGATGAACGGAGGGTTGCGATACTGCGTCTAGAAAAACACTCAGCTGCCGGGGATATTGCCGAACTTTTCATCGAAACGCCTTACCGGAACGATGCGCTTCTTTCCGATATTCTGGCCGTATGCAAGCCTGATACCGAACTTTGCATAGCGGCGGACATGACGATGCCTGATTCCTTCATACGGACGATGACGGTAGCGCGGTGGAAGGATTCGCATACCGTGATTGGGAAGGTTCCGTGCGTTTTCCTGCTTCAGGGAGCGCATATGCCCGAAAGGAGGGGCAGATGAAGAGGGTTGCCTTCGTTAACCTCGGCTGCAAGTTGAATTTTTCCGAGACTTCCACTTTGGAACGCATGTTCGTCGCCAGCGGATACGCCGTAGTGCCTCATTCGAAGCCTGCAGACATATATGTGGTCAATACCTGTTCGGTGACCGAGCATGCGGACAAGAAATGCCGTAATATGATACGTCGTGTACATTCGATCAATCCGGATGCACTGATAGCCGTAACCGGATGTTATGCGCAGTTGAAACCAGATGAGGTATTGTCGATAGATGGGGTTTCGGTCGTCCTGGGCGCCGGTTACAAAGGCCTGACTATGGATAAGGCTTTGTCGCTCAAGCTGGGAGACAAGGTCGCTTTCCCTTGTGAGATTAATTCCGTAAATACGGTTTTCCCAGCCTACTCTTCGGGGGAAAGGACACGTTCGTTCCTGAAGGTGCAGGACGGATGCGACTACAAATGCAGTTACTGTACGATTCCAATGGCCCGTGGACACAGCCGCAACCAGCCTATTTCCGAACTTGTAGGGGAGGCGCGTGAAATAGCTTCGAAGGGGATAAGGGAGATCGTCCTTACCGGCGTAAATACCGGCGATTTCGGGCGTACCACTGGAGAGGGGTTTCTCGATCTGCTGAAAAGGCTTTCAGAAGTCGACGGCATAGAAAGGTACAGGATCTCCTCGATCGAACCTAACCTTCTGACTTCCGAAATAGTTGGATGGATATCCGGAGAACCTAAATTCATGCCTCACTTCCACATTCCATTGCAGAGCGGATGCGACCGTATTCTCAAACTTATGCGGAGAAGATACAACACCTCTATGTTCCGTGACAAGATATCTCTCATAAGGGACGAAATACCGGATGTGTTCATCGGCATGGACGTGATAGTTGGATTTCCTGGGGAAACGGATGATGATTTCGCAGGAACTTACGATTTCCTTGCCGAAACCGTGCATCCAGCCTTTATCCACGTGTTTCCGTATTCCCGGCGGTCAGGAACCCCGGCGGACGAAATGCCCGGTCAGGTGAAGGATATAGTGAAAACACACCGCGTCGAAGCGCTGGAGGGGTTATGTAACGGGCTTCACTCCGAATTTGTTGAATCATTCAGGGGGAAAAAAGGCCACGTGCTGTTCGAAAGCGCTCTCCGCGGGGGCATGATGTCGGGATATACCCGGAATTATATAAGGGTAGAACGTCCTTATGACAGGAAACTCATAGGGAAAATCGTGGAAGTCGTCATTTGATTGAAGGGGCATATTGTATCCCTTCCTTAAGGTGATTTTTTATATATTCTTCCTGTTTCTTCTTCGACCAGAATACCTTTCTGCATAGTTCGCCAAAGTTGTCGAACTCTTCCTGATACACTATGCCCGCTCCGTTACGTTGTGTCTGGTCCAGATAGTTTGTATACTTGTCGGCTGAATGGGAGAACAGGCTGAGCCTTATCCTCCCGTTTTTATCCAGTTTTATCTGAACGTCTATGTCGCCTGCTAAATCGCTGTTGCTGGTAGATGAAGAATATTGCTTGTTTCCTATGTTGCCGCTGACGGTTACCCGGTTGTTGAACAAGGTGGTGGAAACGGCAACGTCGAACAGATCCTTCTGGTTGTAACCCGGCTGGTATGTGAAGCCGAGGTCCAGCGGTATGTTCAGCTGCTGGAAAACACTGTTAAGCGAATTGGCAAGTATTTCGGTCACGTTTGAATAGAGGATTGTAGAGTTGTCCATGACTCCCGATTGTTCGTTCGGTATGAATCCTCCGGTCAGCAGGACGGCAAGCGTTTGCTTAATTATTTTGTCATCGGTGTTTAGAGCCGATTCAACCTTGCCTTTAGTAGTCGGGTCCAAGTCAGGTATGTCTATTGAGAATTTAAGGTTGGGGTTGGCGAGTTTCCCAGTAACGGCTATTCCGCAGTTTACGTTCCGGCGCGTGCTTATGGACGTGGTATCGCCGATCAACACTCCTATCGGAGCCTTGGTTTTGTATTTGGCGGTCAGATTGAGTTCGCTCTGCATTATGTCGCCGCCGAAGTGTATGGTACCACCTTCGTCAATGGTGAAATCCCTTGCAGCGATATCGGCTATGGCCAGGCGATAACTTCCTTCCTGTACCTTGTAGTCTCCCTTAATGTCGAAAAGGTCCTTCGAATCGTTTATGTCTATCTCTATGTTGCCGCGACCCCTGACCTTAAGGGCGTCTCCTGTTTCCGGGTTTATTTCGAGAAGTACCATGGTTCCGGTTGTGGCCATGGCGTTGATCCTTATTTCGAGTGAAGACGTGTTGCCGGTCCTTTGTTTGGAGTGTTGCAGAAGAGAGTCGAAGGCATCGGTTTTTCCAGCGACCCTGGACGAGTCTATGAATGTCAAAAGGGAATGTGATTTCCTGCTTTCGCCTCCCAGTGGTATGTGCATGGTCGAATTGTTTTCGGTCCTGGCCTTTACATCGAGTATGAGTTTGTTCAAAGGCCCCAGTATGTTGCAGCTTCCGGATGCAAAAAGACGTGAGTAGAATGTGGAATTTATTTGGGCGTTGTTATTAAGCACTAGGGCATCGTCGACATCTATTCTGGTATTGAAGTTCACGTTCGAGAAATTCCCCAGGTTGACGCCTCCGCTTACTTTGCCCTTATTGCCGTAATCGTCAAGTAATACCATATCTTCGAACCTGACCTTGTTGTCATTTATTGAGATTGGGCCACGTATTACGTATTGTACGTTTGTCCATGCGATCTTCAAAAGAAGGGAATCGGCCTCGAACATGTCGGAGTTCAGTTTTATGTCATTTATTGGTCCGCTGGCCCCGATAGAACCTGAAAGGCTCCCCCCGAAATTCGAAAAGACAGATTCGACCATCGGTGCTATGAAACCTATGTCAAACCGGTCCATGTCTATGCCTAGGTTGACGCTCTTGTCGGAAGGTTTGAATGTCCCGCTGATCGACAATGGCCGCCTGTCGCCCAACGTGGTGCCCAGTATTACGTCGAAATCGTTTTTTGTGTTTTCCCATTTTGTGGAAAGCACCATGTCTCCCATAAGGTCGTCCCCGATTTTAATCTTCTTACCTGAAAAATCCATGTATGCAGTAGGGTCTTTTAGAAGCGAGCGGGCCATGGCCTTTCCGCTGAGTTTTCCCTGAAATCTGAACGGCAACTTTTTCAAGACCGTATTTAACAGGGAGAGATCAAAGTTGTCCATTCCTATTTCCAGGCTGTCGCCGGATGAGGCCGACGCTACGCCTGAAACGTTCAGCTTTTGCGCATTAGAGTGGATCAATAGCCTGTCAACGGCATAGTAGTCGTTTCTTACGGATATGTTCGAGTTTTCTATTTTCCAATGTTCGCCTTGAAGGTCAAAGTTCGATGGCATTATGTTAATGACATAGTTGTAAGGAGATTTTGCAGTATCCAAAAATGAAACTGCAGCTGTTATGTCTGCATTGTTCCTGTATTCCCCGCTTTCGCTGAACTTAACGTTAACTTTGGCCTTGTTGTCGTTGGCAGTCAACGTGACTATGTTGTTGTTTAATGGAATATCTCCGGATAGAATCATGTCGTCGCTTATTCTACAGGTCAGTTTGGAATCTTTGTTGTTGAAGGAAAGGCGAAATCCCCTCAGAAAATTGTTTTTGTATGACAACAGCGAAGACTTGGCTGTGAGAGTCGCGATATCGTCTTTGGTTACGTCCAAATGAACGGAGGTGCTGTCACCCATATAAATTCCGGGCAGGAAGAATGCGAATATGTCCCTGGTGTCGTAGGTCTCGAAATCGAGTTTATAGGATTCCCCTATTGTTGATAAAGTATCCTTAAGCGTCTCTTCGCTGCCGAATAGGTTGGGAAGTTCGCGCTCGGCAAGTCTTTTTATGTCCTCAATAAATTTGGAAAATGTTGCAGTTCCCTGATATGAGGCGGAAGCGAATTTAGAATCGAGTTGCAGATGATATCCGCTTTCTCCGGAGGAGGACATTATGTGTATGTCGCCTATGTTCCTGTCGGTCTCGGCATCGGCCAGATGCAGGTCGGTCACATCTACAGTGCCCAAGGCATCGCCGGTAGCTGTTTTGGTGAAGTTGGCTTTCGTATGGAGCCTTATTTCGGATTTTTCTTTTCTGTCTATGTTAAGGGCTTTTAGATTTGCATACCCGATGTTCGCTGCGAATTGATAAAGGCTGTTGGCCTTTTCCCCGTTGAAAGTAAATATGCCTTCGAATAGAAAATTAAGGTTTGGATCGCTGCATGCAACCCTTCCTGTGAATTCTTTTCCCTTCAAGCGTCCCGCAGCAGTTATGTTGCTGTAATCGTATCCGTGCATGCCGAGCTTGGAAACGATTAGCTTGTTTATATCCAAGATCGAATTGCCGTTTTTCTTTCGGTCAATAGTTCCATTGAGGGTGCTTTCGAGGGAGAGTTTTCCGATTTGCTTTGATTGCATCAGAATGCCCAGATCGAGATCTTCAGTTTTGGCATGTCCGTTCAGGGTAACCAGATCTTTTGGGATGTCGTTTTGCATTTGTATGTCGAGAAGAATCTTGCCGGCATCTGATGATGAAAGAGTCCCGTATGCAACGAAGTCGTTGAAAAAACCATCCAGGGATCCGGTGAAATGCAATTTTTCTCCTTGTGCGTATTTTGAAATTCCTGAGGCTGCTTTCTCCATACCTGCCTGCCTCAAGATGTACTCGATTTCATGGATTGAGGTGGAACAATCGGAGATGCCTATGTGGGCCAAAGCGGTCGAAGACTCTGAAAGCCCTAGAAATGTCGCTTCAGCATTAATGAATGTTCCTTCGTCCGGAGTCCTTATCATAATGGAATTCAAGCGCAGGTCGTCGAATGTGCCTTCGGCGTCGCAATCCAGGACGGCTTGGATGTTTTTCCCCTTTAATGAGTTTACAAACGGTGCCGCAGATTCGGTGGATATGTGGGAATCTGACAAGTGTAGTGTTATATGGGCATCGTGCGTGAAATTTTTCAGATACTCCCGGCTGGTTCCCCTTAAAGATGCACTGTCTATCCTTATGTTGGAATGCCCGTCGTTAGCCACAAACGATTTGATGCAGATCGAGGTTGGGGTGTAACAGAGCCCGGCTTTCAGTCCCTTCAATTCCAATCCTCCCGAATCCTTGCCCCTCGCATCGGTTATTCGGCATGAAATTGAATCGTTGCAATAGCGGAATTTTTTAACGGCCAGATGGATATCATCAATATTCCACTTCCCTAAGACGACTTTGAAATTCTTGAGCTGCAGGCTTTCCAGCGAGTAACATCCGTATTTGCCTGTACCTCCGTCAGAATTGATGTCCGTATCTTTTTTTGCAGCGGACCTTTTGCCGAAAATTCCAGAAATGTCGTTGTTCCCGGCGGAGTCTTTCTTATATTTTAAGTATCCGTCTTCCAGAATTACCCGCGAAACCCTGATCTCGCCGTGACGCCAGAAGAATGGAGGAAACGAGATGTTTGCCCTGCCGATGGTTGCCGTCGTATCGCCGTCGGCAGTGACGAGAGAGGCATCCTCGACCATGATTTTGTTGAAGAATACTACGAATACTCGTTTTACAGAAAGTTCACCGTTTATCCTTTTATTCACATTATCCGTTAATCTCCTGCAGGCGTAATTCTGCACGGCGGGGACTTGAATTGCAATAAAGGTCAGCACCGGCACGAGGACCAGTACCGAAACGACAATCAGTACTATTTTTTTCCAGGTTTTGATGGCAAATAACTATTGAACTTACAAAAATACATAAAAATATGACATCTTTAAGGCTTCCTTTTTGCTACATTTGCGCCGGTATGGAAAAAGAGAAAATAATTTTGGGAATAGAGTCGTCATGCGACGATACATCTGCTGCCGTTTTACGCGGGCAATATCTTCTGTCTAATGTGATGGCTTCCCAAAAGGTTCACGAACAATACGGGGGAGTCATTCCTGAACTTGCCTCGAGGGCGCATCAGCAGAACATAGTTCCCGTTGTCAGCGAAGCGATTCGCCAGGCCGGTGTGAAAAAGGAGGATATTGATGCGATAGCCTTTACGCGAGGTCCCGGGTTGCTCGGTTCCCTGCTCGTCGGTACCTCCTTCGCAAAGGGACTTTCAATGTCCCTGTGCAAACCCATGATAGAAGTGAATCATCTGCAAGGCCATGTTCTTTCTCATTTCATCAAGGTCGAAGGGCGCGAGAACCGCCATCCCGAATTCCCATTCCTTTGCCTACTAGTTTCAGGGGGGCATACTCAGATAGTCAAGGTGAACGATTATCTGGATTTCGAGGTGCTCGGACATACAATCGACGATGCTGTGGGGGAGGCTTTCGACAAATGTGCAAAGATCATGGGACTCGGTTATCCGGGAGGGCCGGTGGTCGACCGCCTCGCCCATGAAGGGGACCCCGAGGCCTTTCATTTTTCCAAGCCCCATGTGGATGGGCTTGACTACAGCTTCAGCGGCATAAAGACAAGCCTTCTTTATTTTCTCAGAGATCGTGTCAAGAGCGACCCCGCTTTCATCGAACACAATAAGGAGGACCTTTGCGCGTCCTTCCAGAAGGAACTGATAGATATTCTGATGGACAAGTTCCTTAAGGCGGTGAGACAAACGGGGATAAAACAGGTTGCAATCGGAGGCGGAGTCTCCGCAAACAGCGGCTTGCGTGAAAGGATAACCACCGAGGGGGAGAAGCGGGGTTGGACTACATTTCTGCCCGAATTTCGTTTTACGACGGACAATGCCGCAATGATAGCTATGGTCGGTTATTTCAAGTTCCAGAAGGGAATGATTGCGTCCCTAGATATAGCGCCGATTTCCCGCGCGCTCGATTACAGTCTCAAATCCATTTGACGATGAAGGAGTTCGAGACATCCTTCGGACTTTGCAGGGAACCTTCAAGGGATATGCTGGAAAAGGCGTCCGCAAGGGCGTTGGGTGTCGGAACCTCCGGGTTGGGAAAGGTGGCCATTTTGCGGCGTTCGCTGGATTGCCGGAAGGGAGTTTGCGAATACCGCTTCAGGATAAGGGCTTTCGTAAAGGGGGAAGAAGCTTTGGAGTATGATATCCCCGAATATCGTGACGTGGCTGATGCAATGCCAGTGATCGTAATAGGATGCGGACCTGCAGGTCTGTTCGCATCCCTGAGGCTTATAATGGAGGGTATAAAGCCGGTAATTCTGGAACGAGGCAAGGACGTGCATTCGCGCCGGAGGGATTGTGCCGGTATCTCCCGTCACGGCGTGATCGATCCGGATTCGAATTACTGTTACGGAGAGGGTGGCGCCGGAGCTTTCTCGGACGGAAAACTCTTTACCCGCTCCACCAAAAGGGGGGATATCAGGGAAGTCCTTTACCAGTTCGTAAGGTTCGGGGCGGATCCCGACATCCTCATCGATGCCCATCCCCACATCGGAAGCGACGTACTCCCGAAAGTGGTCGAGAACATGAGGTCGTGCATAATCGAACATGGAGGGGAGTGCCATTTTAATTCCAAGGTCACCGATTTGCGAAGTTCGGGCGACGGCTGGACCGCCGTCTGTGCCGACGGGACTTCTTACAGCTCTTCCGATGTGATCCTGGCTTCAGGCCATTCCGCCACGGAGTTCTATGATCTTTTCGCACAACGCGGATGGGCATTGTCCGCAAAGGGCTTTGCCTTGGGCGTCAGGGCCGAGCATAAGCAAAGCCTTATCGACGGAATCCAGTATCGCGGCCGGAGGGATCCGCAACTTCCGCCGGCTGAGTATTCGCTGCTTACGCAGGTGCGTGGGCGAGGTGTGTTTTCGTTTTGCATGTGTCCCGGCGGAGTGATAATCCCTTCCTCCACATCGGAAGGAGAAACGGTTCTTAACGGCATGTCTGACAGCAGGCGTTCCTCACGCTGGGCGAATGCCGGCATAGTTTGTTCGATAGAACCCGGAGACATACCGGGATATGGAAAATACGGGCCATTGGAACTGCTCGAGTTCCAGAAAAATATCGAACGTAGGATGTGGAATTTCAGCAAGTCGTTCAAGGCTCCGGCGCAGCGTATGACGGATTTCTGCATTGGCCGCCTCTCCAGGAATCTTCCCGCTACTTCCTATTCACCTGGCGTCGTTTGCGCTCCGCTGCATCTTATGTTGCCCGAACAGGTTGCGGACAGGTTGAGGGAGGCTTTACCACTTTTCGGCGGGAAGATGAAAGGGTTCTTCAATGAGGATGCACTTCTACTCGCCGTTGAATCGAGGACTTCTTCCCCGGTTCGCATTTTACGCGATCCCGTGACTTTCCAGTCGCTGTCGCTACCGCACGTCTATCCTTGCGGCGAAGGTGCGGGCTACAGCGGAGGCATAGTAAGCAGTGCCATAGACGGAATATGTGCCGCCTGCGCCGTAGCTGCAGAACACCATATTACCAGATCGTAACCCGTTTGCTTTTAGGTAGGAACATCGGATCCTTTTCGGTTATCCCAAAGGCGTCGTACCACGCATCCGTCTGGGGAAGTTCTCCGTCCACGCGCCATTTCGCTAGTGCATGTACATCAGTTTTGGTACGGCGCAGGACCTCGGCGTCGCGTATGTTGCCGGCCCAGACGTTCGCAAACGAGAGAAAGAACCGCTGGTCCGCCGTGAATCCTTCCTTATCGCCTGCAGGATCGTTTTTAGTTGCCTTCTTGTAGGCTTGAAAGGATATCTGCAGGCCTCCGTAGTCGGCGATGGTTTCTCCCAACGTAAATTTCCCGTTTGCGTGAACTCCCGGAGCGACCTCTATTCCGTCGTAGAAGTCGGACATGACTTTCGCGCGCTTCTTGAATTGTTCGGCATCTTCGGAAGTCCACCAGTCGGATAGATTTCCATCCTTGTCGAATTGCCTTCCCTGGTCGTCGAATCCGTGTGTCATTTCGTGTCCTATTACGACCCCGATTGCGCCATAGTTGAAAGCGTCGTCGGCGTCCATGTCGAAGAAGGGGTATTGCAGTATGCCCGCAGGGAAACAGATTTCGTTTGTAGGTGGATTATAATATGCGTTGACGGTTTGGGGAGTCATTTCCCACCTGTCGCGGTCGACAGGTTTTCCGGCACGATCGAGCGTTTCGCGCATTTCGAATTCTGAGGCACGCATTATATTTGCGAGATACGAATCATTTCCGATCGAAAGTTTGGAATAGTCTTTCCATTTGTTTGGATACCCTATTTTTATGTAAAATGCATCCAATTTCTCGATCGCCTTATCCTTGGTCGAATCGCTCATCCAATCGAGATTGCGTATGCGTTGCGCATATGCTTTCTGCAGATTGTGCACTAGTTCGAGCATGCGTTCCTTTGCCTCTGGAGGAAAATATTTCTCTACGTACAAGTGGCCTACCGCCTCTCCGAGACATAAGTTGACGGCGCTCTGGGCGCGTTTCCAACGAGGTTGTGGCGTTTGCTTGCCCGACATGATTTTTCCGTAAAAATTGAAGTTTTCTTCGTAGAGGGCATCGTTTAAATAAGAAGCGGATTCGTTGATTGCATTCCATTGCATGTAAGCTATCAGAGAACTGATCGGTTCCTCTTCCATGACTTTGCCTACTTCCTCGATGGCTTCCGGCTGTCCAACCGAAAGCTCGCTTTCATTTATGCCGAGAATTTCAAAGAAGGTCTTCCAATTGATGGCGGGAACGAGTTCCTGCAGGGAATCCATGTTCATCTTGTTGTAATTCGCATAGGGGTCGCGGAGCCTTACCTTGTCGTAGTGAGCCGATGCAAGCTTTGTCTCTATGCGCATTACGTCATCGGAATTCTTAACCGCGGTTTCCTTGTCGAAACCGCAAAGTTCGAACATCTTTGCAACATGTTTCACGAAAGCATCACGTATCCCTACGGTATTCGCGTCGTTCTCCATATAGTAATCGCGGTCCCCCATGGAAAGGCCTCCTTGATTGATCCACAGAATGTTAAGGGCGCTGTTTTTCGAATCGGCATCGGCACTGACCCCGAAAAAAACGGGGCATTCCCTCAACATCATTTCCGGAATGGCTTTAGAAAGATCCGATTTGTCGTCCATTGAACCGAGACTGTCGAGAATAGGTTTGAGTGGGGTTATGCCGTCAGCGTTCAATTTTACGCTGTCCATTCCCATATTGTACAAGTCCCCGATTTTCTGTGCCAGGGAACCTTCATCGTTATTCTTTGCCGCTATCTCTTCGATCAGGGATTTTATTTTCTGGCGGTTGTTCTCGGCGAGTTTGTCGAATGAACCGAAACGCGAATATTCTCCGGTCAGAGGATTGTTTTTCCGCCACCCTCCGCAGGCGTATTCATAAAAGTCCGTGCCGGGACTGGTTGTCGTGTCGAGATTCTCCAGCTTGATGCCTGCTGAAAGTTTTGAGTTCCCGGTTTTTTCGTTGCAACTGCATACCATAAGTGATAATGCGATTAGTGTGATGATGGGATAATTTTTTTTCATAGAATTTTTAAGTGTTTTATGGTCTTTTCCGGTTCTTTGAATGGAAAAAAAGAACGATCCTTTCGGGGACCGTTCTTTACTATCGCCAGACTTCGAACTATTTGTTCTCTGTTTTCTTTTCCCCTCTTTTCCCGTAACGCGAATAGAATTTATCTACGCGGCCGGCTGTATCGACAAGTTTCATCTTACCAGTGTAGAACGGGTGGGAAGTGTTGGAGATTTCTACCTTTACCAAAGGGTATTCCACTCCTTCGATTTCTATGGTTTCCTTGGTGTTAGCACACGAACGCGTAAGGAAAACGTGGTCATTCGACATATCCTTGAAAGCTACAAGACGGTAGGTTTCGGGATGAATTTCTGATTTCATAATATTATGAATTATATTGTTTTATCAATCGGGGTGCAAAAGTATGAATATTCTGCCGATTACACAAAAAAAAGTATCATTCCGCCTTTATTCTGTACGGCTGTTCTCCGTAAAGCGAATATTTCTTCGCCTTCCTGATCCATTTCTGCTCTTCGGCCTTGATGTGATCGCGGGCGTCATCCCATTCACAGTTTCCGTGCACGTAGTCCAGTAATATGCTGTCACCTATAAGGATTCCCTCCCTGGACCGGTCTTCTTGAAATTCCTGGCAGTTTCCAGAAATATACCTTATGCAGCGCAGTGCGTGGCATAGTGCGTGGTAAGGCTGCTCGGGATCGGGAATCAGCTGGAACCCGTAGCAAACCTGCCCTTCGTAGCGACCGTATTGCGGAGTGAAGCATTCCCATCGCATAAAGGTTCCAGGATATGATAACGGCCCTCCTTTTGCTGCAATTCCGTGCTTTGCGCTGTCGGAAACGAAATCCTTCATGTACGGTGCCCCGAATTGTTCGAACGGCCTCGTGGTTCCTCTCCCGTAACTTACGTTAGTCCCTTCCCAAAGGCATTGGCCGCTGTAAAAGTAGCAAGTGAATAGTCCGGATATGTCTCTTGAAGGAGGTATGCTCCAAGGCATCAATGATTTTTTCAATGTTTCCGCCGATATTACGTGCAGCGGGAATTTGGAACCGGTTTCCGAATAGAAAAGGCTTGCAAGTTCTCCTATCGTGAGACCATGGCGATGGGGCAGGCCTTCCATCCCTATCGATGAGCTGTATTCCTTTTCTAACATAGTCCCCTCCACCTGTCTTCCCGCCGGGTTCAGACGGTCGATTATATATACGGAGATGTCAAGGGATTCCCTTTTCAGGGTCTTGAACAGGTTGAGGAGTGTGGAAGTTATCGTATAGTAACGTGCTCCCGCATCCTGGAGTTCGATGACCAGGGCGTCTATGTCTTCGAGGGACTTGCGTGTTGCCGGCAGCATAACCGTATCGATGTCGGCAATGTCGGGCTGAAAATGCATTTCCCCGAAAAATCCGTGCTCGGGAAGAAATATGCGTTTAAGATTGCCTCGCCTTGCAAGTGTCTCGAAAAGATATTCACCGTACTCGGGATGCCAGGCTACCTGGTTGCACAGAAGTCCTACTCGTCCCTTGTGCAGTACCACGTCACCCTGTTCCATCAACGGTGTGGTACGGAATGAAAACATCTTTATTTAGAGTTTTGACTTTATCATTTCGATTACTTCTTTCCCCAATCTGTCTGCTTCAGCGGATGTCGGGGCTTCGCTGTATACGCGAAGTATAGGTTCGGTGTTTGAGCTTCTTACGCAAACCCACTTTCTTTCGGCATCGAAATCTATTTTGACACCGTCCGTTTCGGTGTATCTTTCGTTTGGATAATTAGCTTTCACTGAAGAAAATATCGCAGGAATGTCGCATTTCCTACCGGCCGGGAGATCAATGCGGCTCTTGGAGATCGCATAATATGGGAACGATTCGCGCAGTTCGGTCATTTTGATGTTCTTGTGGGCGAGGTAAGTGAGGAATAGGGCAATGCCTATAATCGCATCCCTCCCGTAATGGAAATCAGGAACTATGACACCCCCGTTGCCCTCGCCGCCGATCACGGCTTCCTTCTCTTTCATGAGTGTCGAAACGTTCACTTCCCCAACCGGGGACGCATAGCGTTTGCATCCGTATCTTTCGCAGATATCGTCCAGTGCGCGGGAAGATGAAAGATTGGAACAGGCAGGTCCCTTCCGTTTGGAGAGCACATAGTCCGCTACCGCCACGAGTGTATATTCTTCTCCGAACGGAGTGCCGTCCTCGCATATGAATGCGAGCCTGTCCACATCCGGGTCGACGGAAATGCCCATGTCGGCTTTCTCTTCCACGGTCCTTGCGGAAAGTTCGGTCAGGTTTGCGGGCAGCGGTTCCGGATTGTGGGCGAAATTGCCGTCGGGTTCGCAGTTTATGACGACATAGTCTACGTCTAGGGCGTCGAGAAGTCGTGGAACTATCAATGCTCCGACCGAGTTAATGGTGTCGACGACGACCTTGAAGTGTGATCCGGATATGGCTTCCCTGTCCACCAGCGGGTAGTTGACGGCGTCTTCTACGTGCCTGAGGGTAAAATCCCCGTCAGATATCTTTCCTAGGGACGATATTCCGGCATAATTGAAATCCTCCTTTTCCGCGATCTCCAGAAGTTCCCTGCCGTCGTCGGCGGTGAAAAATTCCCCCTTCGAATTCAATAGCTTCAGGGCGTTCCAGTCCTTGGGATTATGGGATGCGGTTACGATGATCCCTCCGTCCGCATTGCAGTATCTCACCGCGAGTTCAGTCGTCGGGGTGGAAGCAAGCCCGATGTCGGTCACGTCTATGCCGCATGCGGCAAGGGTTTGACATACGAGTGCCGAGACTGTTTCTCCCGATATCCGTGCGTCCCTTCCGACGACAACGGACAATTTTCTGTTTTCGCCCTTTTTTCCCAACATGCGGGAGTATGCCGATACGAATTTGACTATGTCTATAGGAGTCAGTCCTTCACCGGGCTTTCCACCTATCGTGCCACGAATTCCGGAAATGGATTTTATAAGTGCCATGTTTTTTTAGATTTATTCTTGGCAAATTTATTGCATTTTTGTGTGAAATTAAAATTCCACATGATTACTCGCATCAGCGCAGATTATTTCACCGCATTGGCGAAGCAATATGATGATCCGCAATATTTCACTTGCGATCCTGTCGTTTTTCCGCGTCATTTCTTCGAACTCCATGGCTCGGGGAAAGCGGAATTGCAGGATATAGAGATCGCGGGTGTGATTTCGGCACATCTGGCTTGGGGCAGGCGTGCAATGATAGTAAGGGATTGTACCAGGGCATTCGATGAGATGGGGTGGTCCCCTTACGGCTATGTGATGTCAGGAAGGTACCGCAATGACGATGCCAGTTTGCACAGGACCGTAAAATGGAGCGAATTCGCTCGCATATGTTCCTCCCTTAAGGATTTCTATTCGGAAAACCCTTCGCTTGAAACGCTTGCCCCGGATGAAATGAGGGTGAGGATTTTTTCCGCGAAAAGCGATCCCAGGGCTGCTAACAAGAAAATCCACATGTTTCGTCGCTGGATGGTAAGAAGGGACGGCATAGTGGATCTCGGTGTCTGGCCCAATACCGACCCGAAGGATCTCATTATCCCGCTCGACGTTCACGTTCATGAGGAAGCGGTTAGTTGCGGGATCACGGAAAGAAAGAGTTCTGATTTTACAACTGCTTGCGAGATAACTGATTATTTTAAACACATATTTCCTGATGATCCTTGTTTGGGGGATTTCTGCCTTTTCGGGTACGGGGTTACGCATCCGAAAACGGTTGAAAAGAGGGTGGTGAATTGTTGATAACTTTTTAAAGATAATATCATAACCGAGGCAATTTTTGTTAATTTTGCCTGGAGTTTGGGGAGAAGTTTTATGCCTAAGCTTTTTATCATTTCGGGGTGCAACGGAGCGGGGAAGACTACCGCATCTTATACCATACTTCCTGAAATGTTGAATTGTGCCGAATTCGTAAATGCGGATGAGATTGCAAAGGAGCTGGATCCGTTCGCTCCGGAACATGTTGCATTGCGGGCAAGCAAACTGATGTTGGAGAGGATGCGTGAACTTATCGGCAAAAAGACCGATTTTGCCATTGAAACCACGCTGGCTCCCAAATCATTGCGAAACATCATCCTCGATGCTCAGGAACAGGGCTATTCAGTGACGCTTGTTTACTTTTGGCTAAATGTTCCGCAGTTGGCCATTGAAAGAGTGAAGCTCAGGGTGGCGTCAGGAGGTCACAACGTCGATGAGGCGGTGATTATCAGACGCTACTATGTGGGTTTGAAGAATCTGCTTAAAATGTATATCCCGATAGTGGATTATTGGATTACGATAGATAACTCGTCTGCGAAGTTCGAGATCATTGCTGAAGGAGGCAAACAGGTAGTAACTAAAATACACAATAAAACCTTATATAACCTTTTAATTAATTATGAGCGAATTGGAGACTCGGAGCCTTAGGGACAAAATCGTCTGCGGGCTCAATCTCACTTTCAGCAAGCTTGTCCAGGAAAAAAAGGACACCAATTCGGAGCTTGCCTTTTCCCAGGAAGGAGAGATTATCAAAGTTAAAGCCGTTGATATTTAATTATTGAACTCTGCTTGGTTAAATGATTAAAATTCAACACAATAGAGGCTGCCGTGAAAACGACGGCCTCTTTGTTTTCGGTGTGGACGGGGAGATCCGGAAGAAACTTTTGGAAAACGCATTGTCGAAGGGAGGAGACTATGCCGACTTGTATTTCGAACATACGGTCGACGATGGGCTCGTCCTTTTGGATAACGAAGTGAACTCTACTGCCCACAATGTCGATTTCGGTTTGGGAATAAGGGTATTGAAAGGGGAAAGGACAGGTTATGCATATACCGAAACCCTAACTCCCGAGTCCATGACCGATGCCGCTCTAATGGCGGCTGCAATAGCTGATTCTCCTGCATGTGCATCCGTTTCCTTCGGAATGGATCCGATGAAGGGTGAAAATTATTATCCAGTGTCCGATCCATGGGAAAATCACGGGATATCCGACAAGATACCTTACCTTAAAAAACTTAATGACCTGATTTTCTCGAAAGACAGTAGGGTATTGAAAGTAATAGCCCAATTGAAGAGTGAAAGCAGCCACGTTTTTTTTGTTAATTCTTTAGGCGAGAGTTTTTACGACGAAAGGCCACTGGCTACGCTTGCCGTAAAGGTTGTAATGAAGGACGGAGCGGATACCGAGAGTTCCTTTTCGTCCAGGAGCTTCAGAAAGGGGTTTGAAATGATGACCGATTCGCTTATCGGGGAGATAGCAGACCAAGTGGTTTCCTCGTGCAGTGCGCTTTTTGGCGCCGGCCAGCCGGAGGGAGGGGAGATGCCAGTCGTAATGGGTGCCGGCAGTTCCGGTATCCTGCTTCACGAGGCCATAGGTCACGCTTTCGAGGCCGATTTTATCCGGAAGGGAACTTCCATATTCGCCGGAAGGCTGGGGGAAAGAGTTTGCGACAGCCACATAAACATCGTGGATGATGCGACGGTTCCCGGCAACCGCGGTTCGATGGATTTCGACGACGAAGGGGTTCCGGGGCAGAAGACATATCTGGTACGCAATGGCATACTCAATTCGTATATGCACGACAGGATAAGTGCCAAGTTCTTCAATGTCCCTTCGACCGGAAATGGCAGGCGCCAGAATTTTCGCTACAATCCTATCCCGAGAATGCGCTGCACATATATGGAAAATGGCGATTGTACCCTCGAAGATATAATAAAAAGCGTCCCAAGGGGAATATACGTGGACAATTTTACAAACGGGCAGGTAAAGATAGGCGAGGGTGATTTCACGTTCTTCGTAAGCAATGGCAGGATGATAGAAGGTGGCCGTCTTGCGAAACATGTAAAGAATATAAACATAATAGGAAACGGTCCTAAAGCCCTTGCCGACATTACAATGACGGCTTCGGATGCCAGCATAAGCGATTTCGCGTGGACATGCGGAAAGGACCAGTATGTACCAGTATCATGCGGAATGCCGTCCGTACTGGTCAGAAAATTGACAGTTGGGGGAGTCAGATGAAAACAGATGGAAATATTACACTGCGGGCGCTTCAGATGGCGCTCGATAACGGTGCCGATCAGGCTTCGGTCACATACGAATGTGCGGATCAATCATCTTTTAAGGCTCGCGGAAAGGATATGGACAGCATTTTCCGTTCGCAGGGATCTTCGCTTTCGCTTCAATTGTATGTGAACGGAAGGTACGGCTGTTTTTCTACTAATATGTTGTCGGATGGCGATCTAATGGCTTTCATAAGGACTTCCGTTGGGAATGTTGAGATGCTTGCGAGAGATTCTTGCCGCAGGCTTCCGGATCCGTCGTTTTGTTTCAGGGGAGAACTGCCCGACTTGAAGCAATATGATCCCGAAATTGAATCTGTCGATTCCGGTTTCAGGAGAAAGGTGGTTTTGGATTGCGCTTCTGAGGCCGGTTCCGACGACAGGGTCGTTTCGATGGAGACTGAATACGACGACCTCGACGATTTCTTTGCTCTGGCAGATTCGAACGGCTTTTTCAAGACTTTGCGACAGACCCAGTTCTCATTGAGTGCCGACTGTTCGATAAAGGGTGAGGGAAAGTCCAAATACGAAGGTTTCTGGTATGACGGTTCGATGTTCCTGAAGGATTTCAATGTCACCGGAGTGGGTAGGATGGCGCTGAAGCGTGCCGCAGACAGAATGGGGGCATCTAAACTCCCGTCGGGCAAATATACTGCCGTACTTGAAAATACTGTTTCATCCAGAGTCCTGTCGCCGGTTGTCGATGCTTTACAGGGAGGAGCATTGTACCAGCAGGATTCCTTTCTGAACGGCAAGCTGGGAGAGAGGGTTTTCCCTGGATATTTCACGCTAGTCGACGATCCCCTGCGTCCCGGCTTCTTCGGCTCGCGCCCGTTCGATTCCGAAGGTGTTGCCACCAGGCGGAGGAAAATCATAGATTGCGGTGTAGTCGCTTCTTATTATCTTGATACGTATTATGCCGCAAGGCTTGGAATGGAGCAGACCGTCGAAAGTCCATCTGTGCTTTACATCGAAAGGTCCGGTCTTCCGGAAGGTTTGGCCGGCGATTTAGGCTCCATGATGCAGGAGGCTCGAAACGGGATTTTGGTGACGGGGTTTAACGGTGGCAATTGCGATGGGGCGACCGGGGATTTTTCATATGGCATAGAGGGTTTTTACTTCGAACATGGAAAGATACTGTATCCGATATCTGGAATGAACATGACCGGAAACATGCTATCGCTTTGGAACGGGTTCGCTGCGGCAGGCGGAGATCCCCGCAAATGCGCAAAATGGCAAATACCTTGCCTCATGTTCAGGGAAGTGGATTTCAACGGGAACTGATATTTCTTATCTTTGCGAAACGGAAACTATTAACAAATCCAATTTAACTTTATGAAAATCAGTGATGAAAAGGTCGTAAGCCTTATTTACAAGCTTTTGGTCGACGGCGAGGTAGCAGACCAGACGGACAGGGACAATCCTCTGGAATTCATATTCGGGCTCGGTTACCTGATACCCAAATTCGAAGAAAATATTTCGGGTCTGGAACCGGGTGACAAATTTGAATTTACCTTAGCCCCTAAGGACGGTTATGGCGAATATGTCGAGGATGCCGTGATAGACCTGCCTAAAAAGGTATTCGAAGTCGATGGAAAAGTACAGGAAAACCTTCTTGTTCCAGGCAGGATCATAAGAATGATGAACCAGGAGGGCGGGGTTGTTCCTGGAAAAGTAGTCAGCATTGACGAAGAGAGCGTTAAGATGGATTTCAATGCTCCCATGGCAGGCAAAACCCTTAATTTTTCCGGTGAAATCGTTTCCGTCCGCGATGCGACAGACGCAGAACTGACTAACGGCCTTCACGGCGAAAGGACCTGCTCGCAAGGGGAATGCGGACATTGCTCATGCGATTGCCATTAATTCCTTTTTGAAACGTATCTGAATAAAAAAAGTGGCTGTACAGCCACTTTTTTTATTGTTGCTCCATCCTGCCGTTATGGTAATGCGAGGAATGTGGCTGCGAATGCCAAGATGGCATATAGTTCCGGGAATACGGCGAGGATCATTGTTTTTCCGAATACATCCTGTCCGTTGCTTATTTCCGTAATTCCGTTTGAGCAAAGACTTGCCTGACGGAGAGCAGAGAAATATGCAGTGAATCCGAGTGCGGTTCCTGCGGCGAAAAGCGCCAGTCCCTGTGAAAGGGTGATAATGCCGTTGAGACGCTTTAAGGCGCTCAGCATAAGGAAGAAGCCGGCAAAACTGTAAAGGCCCTGGGTGGAAGGAAGAGCGCACAGTATCATCGATTGCCCGAACATTTCGGGATTCTTTTTAAGAGCGCCGATGGTTGTGTTGCCGGTCATTGTGACGCCCACGGCACTGCCGATGCACCCCAATGCCAGCATCAGGGTCATTCCTACATAGGAGAAGATTAAAGGTAATAACGGTTGTTCCATAATTGAATGATTGATTATTTTAATTATTTTATTGTTTATTTCAATAGTGGCCTGTATGTCTTGCCACCTCCGGTAAAGCCGGCATTTTTGTAAAATTCAACGAACGTCAGACGCATAGGGTGTACGAATGCCCCCAGGCAGCATAATGCTATGACAAGCGAATGGCCGAGAATCAGTAATATGACTGTCAATCCCCAACCTACGTATGGTATATGAGACAGCTGTAGAGCCATGCTGTTTACAACCATCCCGAGTATGCCTCCCGAAGTGCCGAGACCGAACAAACGTATGTAGGAAAGCATGTCTCCGAATATTCCAGTTATGTCGTACAATGAAACTACCCCCTTGCCGATACGAGCGAATATGTTGCCGGTAACCTTGGAGAAGAGAACGATAAGTGCGAGTCCTCCTATACCGAAGATATAGTCGAATGCCGGCGATCTCATCGAATGCCCAGTCTGCGAACCAGAGTAAGCGACGGCACACCAGATTATGACCAAAACCCAACCTATGTTCGCCATTCCCGTACGCCATCCGTGATGTATCATGGAATATATGGCGTTTATGAGACGACCGAAAATTATCTGTACAAGACCGAAGATGATTGAGAACCAGAACATCTGAATGTCTGTTAACAGGTTTCCGGAGAATTTCTCGAGCGCGGGGAATATCGTGTAGACCTTGGTACCGAACATAGTACCGTTCAACGCCGGCATTATGAACGAGCCCAAGCCAAGAAGTATGACAAGTTTGCCGATTCCGCGGTATTTGGGTACTTTTATCGCTACTAATGCTCCGATCAACATGAGTACCAATCCATAGCCCATGTCTCCCAGACATAGCCCGAAGAAGAGCATGTAGAATGGGGCGAAGAAAGGAGTAAGGTCGAGTTCGTCGTAGCGTGGAAGCATGTACATATTACCTATAGGCTCGAAAAGACTTGCGAAACCGTTGTTTTTCAACTTGATAGGAGGATTATCCTTGGCTATTGCCGGCCTGTGCTCGTAATATGCGCCGGTTGCGTCCAAAGCTTTCTGTACACTTATGTCGTCATCTGTAGGGGCGAATCCCTCGAAGAGCAGCAGGCTGCCGTCCGCAGCCTTTTGGGAACCGTGGATAGCGGCATAAATGTCGAATCCTTTCATCTTCTCGCTCCTTTGTTCCTCGAGTATGTCGATTTTTGATGTAAGGGCAAGCAGTTTGGAATTTACAGTCTTTCTCTTTTCTTCCATCTCGGCCATGTCGGCGGTCACTTCATGTTCGGGCTGTGCAGGCATCGGGACTTCGGAATGTGGGAATGTATAATTGCTTCCTTTGGGTACGGTGATAATGAAATAGCAACGGCCGTTGCATCGATTCAGGATCGTGACTGGATATTTCGATCCGAAATTTCCTTTGTCAAAATCCGCATCCTTGATGGAATAAGAATGAACATCGAGACCCATTCCATCAAGCTTTTCAAGATCTTCGGAATGAAAATCTCCCCATGCTTCGGCGTTTTTCAGAGAGGAAGATGCAGCCAGCAAACTTGTTTCCAACGAATTTTTTTCGCCGAGCAGTTTCTCCGTCTCCGAAAGGAGTTCGGAATCCGCACAATCGCACTTCGGTATCTCGGAACCGGCATTCTGTTTCGCAATCAGTTTGAGATTACGTTCGGCTTCCTTATATCGACGGGAATCGTCAAAAATAATGCGGGAAGCATCGTCGAAGGCTCTCGCCTTCCTCGTTATGTCGATCAGGCCGATTTCCCGAAGCTGTTCGAGGAAAGCATCTTCATCTTCGTGATAGACGATGAAGGAATATTTTGTCATTTTCCTTATCATTGTCGTGCCTCCTCTTCAAGGGCGTGCCTTTCCTTGACTATCTTGCTGGAAGCCTTGCTCAGATTTTCCTCATCTTCCATATACCTCTTTATTTTCAGGATGGCTTCCTGATAACCGGGTATTTGGACTTTTTCATAAAGGTTTACCTTTTGCGTTGTCTTTTTTCTCTGTCCCTCAAGTATCCTGCTTTTTTCAGTGTAGACTTCCGATTCTATCCCGAGCTTCGCAAGGGATTTCAGGATTGCAACACCGTCCGAATACCATAAAGGTTTTTGAAAGACATCGAAAGGTTTGACTTCGTAAACTATGTTTTTCAACTCGGGAGTACGCACCCCGGCGACTTTGACCGTGGAGAGTTCAACATCCTTTATTGATATAAGCCCCGGTTCGAATTCATTCCAGAGGCCGGAAAGATAGTCGTATGATTTCTGAGCGGCTTCCAATTCCTTGACCAATTGCTCCGAACGCTTTTTCGCTTTTTTGACTTCGTAGCGAAGAGCCGACTCCTTGCTTTTCAGTGTGGGCAGGGTGCGTTGGCGAACCTTCAACTGCTTGTTCAGTTCGTTAAGCGATGTCTTGTTAAATTGGAATTTGATTGCCATTGTATGTTATTTCTTCCAGTATTTGTCTATGAACTTCTGCTTTATGCCGGTTTCGGCGGGAGTGAAGTATTTCGCGAACAATTCCCACCCCGTATCGAGCATCTGGTTTATGGATATGTTGACATCTATCGCCAGAAGCTTATTGGAATAATCCTTTGCGAACTCAAGGCAACGCTTGTCGTAATCCGAAAGGTCGAATCCGTTTTCTAGCTTTGTCTTGGCATTGGCTGCATCCGCGTAAAGACGGACGCCGGTATTCATAACCTGGCCGTGATCTTCTCGGGTCTTTTTCCCAATGACGTTTTGTTTCAGACGTGAAAGAGAACGGAAAGGATCTATGATGACCTTGCCTGTATCAGTGTCGTAACGGAGAAAAAGTTGTCCTTCGGTTATGTAGCCTGTATTGTCCGGAATCGCATGTGTTATGTCTCCTTCGTTGAGTGTTGTCACGGCAATTATGGTGATCGAACCTCCGTCCGGAAACTGCACCGCCTTTTCGTAAATTTTTGCGAGATCGCTGTACAGGGACCCGGGCATGGAGTCCTTGGATGGAATCTGGTCCATGCGGTTCGATACTATGGAAAGGGCATCGGCATACAGGGTCATATCGGTAAGCAATACCAGAACCTTCTCATTCTTGTCGTATGCGAAATACTCGGCTGCGCAGAGTGCCATGTCAGGGATAAGAAGGCGTTCAACGGGAGGTTCCTCGGTGGTGTTGACGAAACTTATGATTTTGTTCAGCGCACCGGCACCTTCGAATGCCTGCTTGAAATAGAGGTAATCGTCATTCGAAAGTCCCATCCCGCCAAGGATTATCTTATCTACGTCGGCACGGAGGGCTACTTGTGCCATGACTTGGTTGTAAGGCTGGTCAGGATCGGCGAAGAAAGGGATTTTCTGTCCGGAAACCAGGGTGTTGTTCAAGTCGATGCCGGCGATACCGGTCGGAATTAGTTCCGACGGTTGTTTTCGTTTATAAGGGTTTACGGACGGTCCTCCGATGAAGCGGTGCTCGCCCTCGATCCTCGGTCCTCCGTCAATAGGATCCCCGTATGCGTTGAAAAAACGTCCCGAAAGTTCGTCACTTACGTTCAGGGAAGGGGGCTCTCCAAGGAATTCTACTTCTGCATTGGTCGGAATGCCTTCGGTTCCTGCGAATACCTGCAGCGTAACCAGGTCTTCCTTGATTTTTACGACCTGGGCAAGTCTTCCAGCGACCTTGGCGAGTTCATCGTTTTGAACGCCTTGGGCATGCAGGGAAACGGTAGCCTTGGTAATTGAATCCAGCTTTGTGTATGTCTTTTGAAATGCATTATTCATTGCCGATCATTTTATAAAGTTGTGCCTGGAATTTATTGAAATCCTCGCCCTTGAATTCGGAGTAGTTCATCTGGCGCATAAGGTTGATGATCTCCTTGAATTTGGAAGAGCACTCCTCGAATGTCTTGAAGTCGTATTTTTTGTCGCATACCTCAAGAACCAGTGAAAGCATGTATTCCTGACGTTCCATCGGAGTGGTGCTGTCGATGGGGTCGAACGCATCCTGTTGAAGGATTACGAAGTCTATCAGTTCGCTCTTCCAATACATCTCATGATAGCTGATGGGAACGCCGTCATCGCCGAGAATGTTGATCTGTTCGTAGATTTCCTTGCCCCTGCGTATGATGGTTTTGGCATGGTTTACCTTTTCCGTCCACTCCTTGTCCACTTTCGTGTCGAGATATTCGCAGACTTCGGGATATTCGAGATATTTGGAATAGGAGTCGACCGGATCGACGGAAGGATAGCGTTTTTTGTCCGCCCTGCTTTGAGAGAGGGCATAGAAGCAACGTGCGGCCTTCTTGGTGGATTCGGTGACTGGTTCCTTCAGATTACCACCTGCAGGGGAGACTGTTCCGATGAACGTTATCGATCCGCTCTTTCCGTTGTGCAACGTTACGATTCCTGCGCGTGCGTAGAAATTCGATATGATGGCCGACAGGTCGACTGGAAATGCATCGGCTCCCGGAAGTTCCTCCATACGGTTCGACATTTCACGCAGTGCCTGTGCCCAGCGGGAAGTGGAATCTGCAAGGAGCAGGACCTTCATGCCCATCTGGCGGTAATATTCGCAGATAGTCATCGCCGTGTAAACCGATGCTTCACGTGCTGCTACTGGCATATTTGAAGTGTTGCAGACGATTGTGGTACGTTCCATTAGTTTGCGTCCGGTATGCGAATCGATCAGCTGAGGAAATTCCGTAAAAATTTCTACCACTTCGTTTGCACGTTCGCCGCAAGCTGCCATTACTATGATTTCAGCATCCGAATGCTGGGCTATTGCGTGTTGCAGAACAGTTTTTCCACAGCCGAAAGGTCCCGGTATAAACCCTGTCCCCCCCTCTGCTATCGGGTTCAGGGTGTCGATCGTTCGTACTCCGGTCTCAAGAACTCTGGATGGTCTCGGTTTTTCGACGTATCCGCCGACGGCAACCTTTACAGGCCATTTCTGAATCATTGAGACTTCCCGGTCGTCACCCTTTTCATTTGTCAGGACGGCAATCTTGTCGCTCGCCTTGTATGTTCCGGCGGGGACTATGGATTTGACCTTGAAATTGCCTTTGAAGGAGAATGGAACCATTATTTTGTGCGGAAGCCAGCCTTCCTTAACTTCGCCGAGCCAGTCGGAAGCCTGTACCTTGTCCCCGGCCTTTGCCATAGGGGTGAAATCCCACTCTTTTCCCAGATCGAGGGCAGGGGTGTATTCGCCTCTTTTCAGGTAAACGCCTTCCATTGTGGTCAGATTGTTCTGAAGACCGTCATAAATACTTGACAGCAGCCCCGGCCCCAAAGTCACTTCGAGCATGTGTCCCTCGAATTCAACGGTGTTGCCGATTTTCAGGCCGCGTGTACTTTCATAAACCTGGACGAAAGCGTGATTGCCGTTGACCTTTATTACTTCGGCCATAAGTTTGACTCCGTTCAGATCTATGTAGCAGATTTCGTTTTCAGCAACATGCCCTGTAAAATCGATGGTGACTAGGTTGGAAACGATTCCTGTTACGATACCTGTACTTTTCATATTGTGTTGTTGTTTGTTCTTGTTTTTCCTATTCGTATTTTACGCCCTGAAAAGTCCCGCGAACATCTTCCACCAGTTTGGAGAGGAATTCCGCTCCCTTTTCCTTGTCGAGACGACCCCAGCGGTCGACAATGTGAGCCTTGGCAAGAAATGCCAGTATAATGTTGATATCGAGCACGTCGAATTTGACGATCCCGTCTATTTTAGACCAGTATAGGGAGTCTAGCCTGCGCTCCCTTTCGATTATGTCCTTTTCCTCCAGAACGGAGGAGATTCCCTTGCCATCATCCGAGTCGTCTTTCTCGGGTTTGCCTGATATGAATGCGACCTTGGCTTTACGGACTTTCAAATCGAAATCATAATACTCGCGTATGAAACGGTTGCTCTTTTGGGAACAGAGGTCATAGAAGTGAGTTCCCAAATTGTCGTCCTTGAATCCGAATTCGAGAAATTCCACCAGTTTGCAGTCTTTTTCCGACAGCGACTTGCAGATGGTATCCCGAATTTTGCCGTAATCGAAGCTGCGTACTTCGAAATCGGCGCTCAATATGGGAAGACCGCCAATTATGTAGGGATAGTTATCCATTGGAGGCGGCTATTTGCTGAAAAGGAGTTTTTTTGTAGCAGGTCTCAGATATTCCGAGATCATCCTTTCGAATTCGCCTTCGGTAAAGCTCAAAAAATAACCGCCGTCTTTCGGCCCAATTTTGAATCCGTTTCCCGTTTCCCTGTCGTATCGAACCTCAATACCCTTGTTGAATTCGGCCGACACTTCGTTCTTAATATAGGAATCAAGTTCATTCTTGAACTTGTCCGGAAGTATGATGTCGAGGGACTTTGGTTCCTCTCCAGCCTTGAATGCTGAAACTATGGTCTTTATCAGAAGCTTAATGAAATCCGTGTCGCTCATTGCGGCTTTTACGGGAGTACCGATCGCTTTGTTAAGGAAATTTTTTTCAACTTCTTGTTTGAGGGAGGAAATAGTCTGAGTTGAAGCCATCTTAACATCGTTCGCGGTGCGTTGTTTGATATCTTCGGCTTGTTTTTCCGCATCTGAGATAATCTTAGCCGCTTTTCCCTTTGCATCCGCTATGATCTGTTGTGCCTCCTCGTTCGCCTTTTGGGAAACCTCTTCGGCTTCCTGCTTACCCTTAAGCAGTCCTTCCTGATAAAGTTTGTTAGTAAGTTCCTGCAGTTTGTCTGGCATAATGTATTGAGATTATATGTTGTTTTAAAAAAAGTTATATATCTGCAAAATTAGACATTTTTCCTCATTACTGTAAAATATAAGGATCATTTTTAGCCATTTTTCAACATTAAAATGTTTTACTTATGACGGATCTTATGTTGTCGGCCCTTCCCATTGTATAATAATGTATCGCAGGGACACCTTTTGCCAGTAGTTCTTTGCTTTGGGCTATGCACCATTCTATTCCGCATTCGTATGCGGCGGTGTCAGTGCTGCATTCGCGCATCTCGCAGGCCAACGTTTCCGGGATGTCGATCGAAAAGCTTTTAGGTATCATCGCCAACTGCCTGACACTTGAAAGGGGTTTCAACCCAGGGATTATCGGCACAGTTATCCCTTCCTTCCTGCAAAGAGAGACATAGTTGAAATAGGAATCGTTGTCGAAGAACATTTGGGTTATTACGAAATCGGCGCCTGCATCGACTTTTTTTTTCAGGTTTCGTATGTCGGTCTCGATGTTTGGAGCTTCGCAATGCTTGCCTGGATAGCCCCCCACACCTACGCAGAAATTCGTCGGGACAGGATCGGTCAGCCCTTCGTCTAGGTATTTCCCCCTGTTCAGGTTTTCTATTTGCTCCACAAGCTGGCTCGCGTATTTATAACCGTCCCTGGCTGCTTCGAAGCGTTTCATGCCTCCGGGAGCTTCGCCGCGCAGAGCCATTACATTGTTTATCTCGAGAAAATTTAGGTCGAGAAGTTCGTTTTCTATCTGCCATTTGTTCATCCCGGCGCATATGATATGGGGAACGACCTCCACGTCGAATCTCTTCATGATCGCGGCTGCGATCGCCACCGTTCCAGGTCTTTTGGTTATTGTCTTGCGGGCGATGCTTCCGTCGGGGTTTTCGAAGTATTTGACTTCGTCGGTGTGACATGTGACGTTTATGAATGGAGGCTTGAATTCCATAAGGCGTTCAATATTCGCATATAGCTTACGTATGTCGGTCCCTTTTAATGGCGGGACGAATTCCAGGGACGGAAATTGCCTTTTGGAGTTGATTATGTCTATTACTTTCATAAAGTTGGTTTTTTAATGGTGAAGTAGTGTGCTTCGGGATGTGCGATCAACATACCGCAAACGGAGGTTTCCGGTATCATAGTAAATGATTCCGTGAGCTTGATGTTCAGTTTCCCTTCAGGGTCAATGAGAGCAAGTGCCTGCTTCTTCATTGAATGGTCGGGCGAACACGGATAGCCGAACGCAGGACGTATGATGTTCGTGCCTTTCGGGGCGACAGCCTGCTGCAACCATTCAGCACCGGCCTCAGCAAGCCTGGAACACAACGCGGAACGCATGAAATGGCGATAGCTCTTCCCTTCGTCCGGGTCGGCGGGCTTTTCGAGGTCTTCTATCCTGACTGCGAAAAGTCCGGTTTCAGAGTGCCGTCCGGAAGATGCCGGCGGCACGAAATCGGCAAGGCATTCGAATTTAGAATCGGAAGCGGTCGCTCGCGGCAGGCTGAATACGGATTTGCCTCCCGAAACGTCCAGTATTATATCTTCCTTTTCGCTTGAGGAATCGAAGAAACGGCATACTATGTCCGCTTTTACGCTGTCCTTTTCAAGCATTTCCGCCAGTATTTTCTGGGCATATTCGAAACATTTGTCCGCCTCCCCGTCCCTGTAGATAATTTCGGGATATTTGCCCTTGAAGCCCCAGAATGCCAGAAGCATTTGCCAGCAGATAAGGGGGATCAGGTTCTCAATCCCGATTCCGAATGCGCGAAGGTCGTTATTACCGTAACCCTTTGGTTGTAGGTAACTTTCTGGTGGATAATGTGCAGCTCTCTTCCTTGCCTCTTCCATGGTGACGAATGACTTCATATTCTTTTCCGGGGAATGGCTTGCTTCATATATCTCCCGGATCCTGCAATTTTTATTTTTCCATTTAAGTTCGGCGGCCTTTCTGTCGGACAGGAAGCAGTTAACCTCGGCAGCGAATGAGGATGCGTCGGCCGTGTAAACTACGCTTCCGCTGTAAAGCGGAGCGAGTTTTACCGCAGTATGCAACGCAGTAGTGGCGGCTCCACCAACGAAGAGGGGAGCATGCATTCCCTTAGCTTCGAGTTCTGAACACAATTCCTCCATGTGTTTCAGTGAAGGGGATATCAGTCCGCTTATCGCGATGAAGTCTGCTTCCGCTTCGACGGCAGTACGTATGATGGTCGAATTATCGACCATCACTCCAAGGTCGATTACGTCTATATTGTTGCATTTCAATACTATGTCACATATATTCTTGCCGATGTCGTGAACATCTCCCTTTGCTGTGGCGATGACGAGTTTCGGAAGCCGCCTGCTTGAAGCCGCTCCTTTGCCTTCGGCTTCCATTTCCGGCCTGAGAATTTCCGTCGCCTCCTTCATTATCCTGGCGGATTTGATGACTTGGGGTAGAAACAGCTTTCCTTCTGCGAACAGCTTTCCAACCTTTCCCATTCCGTCCATCAGGGGCCCTTCCACGATTTTAATGGCGGACCCGTATTCGGAGAGGGCTTTTCCGAGTATCTCTTTCAGATTGTTCCCGTCGCCTGTGACCAATGCCGTTCGAAGCATCTCCTCCGGAGAATCTTGCGTCGAATCGTTGGGATTCAGTTCCTTAACGCATGACGGCGTGTCTGCTTCCCGTTCCGAAATCTTCGCGGCGAGCGTCCCCAGTCTGTCGCCGGCTTCCGGGTCGCTGTTCAGGATTACGTCTTCCGCCGCCTTTCTTAGTTCCGGGTCGAGTTCGTCGTAAGGAACGAGAGCGTTCGGATTCACTATCGCCATGTCGAGTCCGGCTGCAATGGCGTGATAGAGGAAGACGCTGTGCATTGCCTCTCTGACCTTATTGTTCCCCCTGAAGGCGAACGAAAGGTTAGATATCCCTCCCGAGGTGCGGCATCCCCTCAAGTTTTGTTTTATCCATTTAACTGCCCTTATGAAATCGGCTGCAACGGCATTTTGTCCAGCAACACCGGTTCCGGCAGGTAATATGTTTACATCAAGTATGATGTCTTGAGGATCATATCCTGCTTCGTCAGTCAAGAGGGAAAACGCCCTCGAACAAATTTCCGTTTTCCTTCCGTATGTTACCGCTTGCCCTTTTTCATCGAAAGCCATTATTACCGCTGCGGCGCCGAGACGTTTTATCTCGGTGGCTTTCGCCAGGAAAGCCGCTTCCCCGTCTCTAAGGGAAATGGAGTTGGCTATACCCTTGCCCGGAGCGTTTTTCAGACCGGCTAGAAGGGTGTTCCAGTCGGAAGAATCGATCATGAGCGGAACACGTGCAATATCCGGATCGTTTTCGAAGCTTCGTACGATATTTTGCATTTCAACCGCACTGTCAAGCATCGGATCGTCGGTGTTGATGTCTATGATTGCGGCTCCGTCCTCGATCTCTTTCCTGGCGATGGATATTGCGGAAGCATAATCGTGAGATTCAAGGCATCTGGCGAATTTTCTGCTGCCGTTTACGTTGGCCCTTTCCCCGACATTGGTGAAATTGGCCTTGTCGCGGTCGATTATTACCGTATCCAGTCCGCTTACGTACAATACGTCGTCGTCTTCGTTGGGAATGACTCGCGGCTTCGTTCCCTTCAACGTATCCGCTATCGCTGATATATGTTTGGGAGTAGTGCCGCAACAGCCTCCTGCGATGTTGAGCAATCCTTCGCCGGCCATTTGCCTGAAATACCGTGCGAATATCTCTGGAGTTTCATCGTATTCCCCGTTTACATCCGGCAGTCCGGCATTGGGATAGATGCTCGTCGGGCAGGGCAGGTGTTTCAAGGCACGGGCGCATTCCAGCATCTTCCCGGCACCGAGTGAACAGTTCAATCCGAACGAAAGCAGGTTGCAGCTCCCTGCAGCGCTCCTGTAAACGGAATCGATGCTTTGCCCGGTCAGAGTCCTGCAGGATTCCCCGTTGACCGTGACAGAAACCATCACTGGGATGGGGCCGGCAAGTTTGCCTTCATGATGCATCTTGTCGGCCGCAAGCGATATCCCGTAAAGCGCCGCCTTAAGGTTCAAACCGTCGAAAACGGTCTCTACGAGCAGAAAATCCGCGCCTCCCGTCATCAGTCCTTCGGCTTGGATGGCATATGCGTGTGACATATCGTCGAAACCGATTTCCCTGAATTCAGGGGAATTTTCCCTTGATGATATGGATAAGGATTTGGCTGTCGGTCCCATGCTTCCGGCTACATAGATTTTCCTCTCCCTTTTGTTCCTTTCCCGGATTATCCCGCCTTTCCCGTCGTTTATTATGGTTTCCGCAAAGTCTGCTGCCGCACGGGCGATACGTGCACCGCTCAGGTTGATTTGATAGCCCCACTTCGATATGCCGTATGGTTGCAGCGATATGCTTGTCGCATTGAACGTGTTGGTTTCTATAATGTCGGCGCCGGCATCTATGTATGCACGGTGGATGTTTTCCACTGCGTCCGGCCTGTATATGTTGAGAACGTCGTTTACAGGTACTCCCCATCCTTCAGGGGGAGCCGCCTTCTGGAGCATCGTTCCCATCGCTCCGTCAAGTATCCAGATTTTCCGGTTGAAATCCATCGGCGCAAATATAATAAAAAAGCCGCCTGCACTCTGTAACGGCGTGCGGCGGCTTTTTTAACTTTTGTTTGTTAAGCGAAGAAACTCAGTAGAATTCCGGCTGCAACCGCGCTGCCAATTACGCCTGCGACGTTAGGTCCCATGGCGTGCATAAGCAGGTAATTGTTGGGGTCGTATTTAAGTCCCTGGACATTGGATACTCTTGCCGAGTCCGGAACGGCCGAAACACCGGCGTTCCCGATCAGCGGATTGATCTTGTTCCCCTCTTTCAGGAAAAGGTTCAGGAATTTGACGAACAGGACGCCTGCTGCAGTTGCGATGATGAATGAGATTGCACCCAAAACGAAAATCTTGACTGAATTCAACTGCAAGAACTTGTCTGCTTGTGTGGAGGCTCCTACCGTAAGGCCTATCAGCGTAGTGACGATGTCGCACATAGGACCGCTGGCGGTCTGAGCAAGACGGCGTGTGACTCCGCTCTCCTTAAGGAGGTTGCCGAAGAAGAGCATGCCCAGCAACGGAATGGCCGAAGGCACTATGAATGCCGTAAGCAGGAACCCTATTATAGGAAATATTTGTTTTTCAGTCTGCGATACCGCACGTGGCGGTTTCATCCTTATGAGGCGTTCTTTCTTCGTGGTGAGCAGTCGCATTATCGGCGGCTGTATCATCGGCACCAAAGCCATATAAGAGTATGCAGATACCGCTATCGCCCCTATGAGGTCCGGAGCTAGCTTACTGGAAAGGAATATAGCCGTCGGGCCGTCGGCTCCTCCGATGATTCCTATGGCTGCGGCTTCGGAAGGGGAGAAACCTGCCCTCAACGCGAGGGCATACGCCCCGAATATTCCGAATTGGCAGGCTGCTCCGACAAGCAGTAATTTCGGATTGGATATAAGTGCAGAAAAATCCGTCATCGCTCCTATGCCCATGAAGATCAACGGAGGGTAGAAGCCTTGTCGCACACCTTGATAGAGGATGTTCAGTACGGATCCCTTTTCGTATACTCCGACGTTGAGCCCCTGGAACAACGGAATGTTGCCTATGATTATACCGAATCCGATAGGAACGAGAAGCAGCGGCTCCCAATGGAATTTGATAGCAAGGTAAATGAACGTGATCCCGATCGCAATCATCAAAAGATATTGGTAATTGCAGTTCGCGAATCCGGTATACTGCCAGAATTGTCTGAGATTGTTTATGATATTTTCCATAACCGCGAATTACTTGACTGTCGCAAGAACTGCGCCTTCGAGTACCGAATCTCCCTTCGAAGCCATAAGCGTGACGACCCCGTCTGCCGGAGATTCGATGTTGTTCTCCATCTTCATTGCTTCGAGTACCATCAGGCATTGCCCTTTTTTGACGGTATCTCCGTTGTTGCATTTTACGCTGAGTATGACGCCGGGCAGAGGGGAAACAACTTTCTTGCCTTCTCCGTTGGTGTTTGCGGCGGCCGGGGTACTGACTTTGTTCAGCGGAGCTCCAGCAGGTTTTTGGGAAGGGGCGGCTGTGTTGATAATCTGTATTTTAGGAGTGGTTGTTTTTGTGATGGGCTTTTCGAATTCCACGTTGAACGGAGTCCCGTTCACTTCAATGGAAGCGGAATTGCCTTCTATTTCCTTGATGGCGACATCGTAGTTGTTGCCATTGATCTTCAATTTATATTCTTTCATGACAGTTAACGTTTGTTCTTTTTGAGTTCCGGCATCTTGCGAAGAGTGTAAATCTTCGAGCTCCAAGGCGAATAGGAGCGATCGGTATGTTGCATGGTGACCACGAAGCTTTCGTTGTCGTGAGTTTCGTTTTCCTTTGAATAAAGTTCAAGTGCGAATGCTATTGCGGCACAGGTCTCGGACGATATGTCCTCGTTTTTCTCTGCCGAGACTTTTCCGGCAGGAGTGGAGGTAGCCGCATTGCGCATCTTTTTCTTGGATATGTTGCCCATTATCTTGAAACAGAAGTAAAGGATGATCAGTGCAATGAAAACGACGCTCATGTCAGTGAGCGCCATGATCCATCCGTATGGATCGAGTCTGGCCATTTTCTGGCTTTTAGTTTCGAATCTTTCCCTATAGACCGTAGTTCCCGGGGAAGGATTTTTCTGTATTGTCCAACAGGCCGTATCGCCGTTTGTAGTGCCTTTGCCGTCCTCAAGCCTCTCGTATGAGCAGTTTGTGTCGAGCTGTGCCGGTAGTTTTATGTGGTCCACTATGGTAGTGCCGTCGCCGAGAACAAGGAATAGCTCGTCGGAATCCTTAAGTTTGAAGTTCAGATGAAAAGTTCCCTTTGTCGGGTCCCCGTCCGCATAGAAAACGATCGCTTGTTTTGGTTGTATGGTCGCTTTTATGTCGGTCTTAGGAACCTGAAACAGTTGCAGGTTGTTGGGATCGTTTGAAAGGAAACATCCGCCGAGTTTGACAACGCCGTATGAAGAGTTGAAAAGTTCTATCCAGCCCTCTCTCTGGCCGTATTCGTCTATGATGTTACCGGTATTGTGGACGAGGATTTCGTTCAGGCGCATATCATTGCTGTTCTGGGCGAAAGCTCCGGTTACAATGCAGGAAAACAGTATGACGAGCAGTAATTTGTATTTCTTCATTTCCGGTGAGATTACATGGGAAGGTTGTCGTGCTTTTTGGCCGGGCTGGAAATCTTCTTCGTGGAGAGCTGTTCCAAAGCACGTATTATGCGGAATCTTGTGTTACGTGGCTCGATGACGTCGTCTATATACCCGTATTTGGCTGCATAGTAGGGGTCTGCAAACATTTTCCTGTATTCGTCCTCCTTTTCCGTACGTAGTGCTTCGGGATTTTCGGCAGCCTTAAGCTCTTTTTTATAAAGAATGTTTACCGCTCCTGCGGGACCCATAACCGCTATTTCGGTGGATGGCCACGCATAGTTGATGTCACCGCGCAGATGCTTGCTGCTCATGACTATGTATGCGCCGCCGTATGCTTTGCGCAATGTCACCGTTATCTTCGGGACAGTGGCTTCTCCATAGGCATATAGCAATTTTGCTCCGTTCAGTATTATACCTCCGTATTCCTGCTGCGTACCGGGAAGGAAGCCGGGAACGTCGACGAGGGTAACAAGAGGTATGTTGAATGCATCGCAGAACCTTACGAACCTTGCTGCTTTTCGCGAAGCGTTTATGTCGAGCACTCCCGCCATGATTTGGGGCTGGTTGGCAATTATGCCGACTGCCGAACCGCCGAATCTGGCAAACCCTATTATAATGTTCTTGGCGTAATCCTTGTGTACTTCCAGAAACTTGCCGTCGTCTACTATTGCTCCTATTACGCCATACATGTCGTAAGGTTTATTTGGATTGTCGGGAAGTATCTGATTCAGAAAATCCTCGTTTCTGTCAATGGGGTCATCCGTATGTACATAAGGTGGTTCCTCCATGTTATTCTGCGGCAGGTAGCCGAGAAGCTCGCGGATCGTCGCTATCCCTTCTTCCTCGCTGTCAACGGCGAAGTGACATACACCGCTCTTTGAAGCGTGGACATCCGTTCCACCAAGCGTCTCCTCGTTCACATCTTCACCGGTAACCGATTTTACCACCGATGGTCCGGTGAGGAACATGTAACTGATGTTCCGGCACATTATATTGAAATCGGTTAGGGCAGGGGAGTAAACCGCACCTCCGGCACAAGGACCGAACATTGCCGAAATCTGAGGTATGACACCGGATGCCAATATGTTTCTTTCGAAGATTTCGCCGTAACCTGCGAGAGCGTTCACACCTTCCTGGATCCTCGCTCCGCCGGAATCGTTGATCCCGATGACGGGAGCTCCCACAAGCATGGCTTTGTCGAGAACCTTGCAGATTTTTTTGGACATGGTCTCGGAAAGGGAACCGCCGGCCACCGTGAAATCCTGGGCAAATACGTAGACTAGACGTCCGTTGACGGTACCGTAGCCGGTTACCACACCGTCGCCCAGATAAGTTTTTTTCTCCATTCCGAAATTCGTGCAGCGATGGGTTACGAACATGTCGAACTCCTCGAAACTGCCTTCATCCAACAGCATCGCGATTCTTTCGCGTGCCGTGTATTTTCCTTTCTGGTGCTGCTTGTCAATACCTGCCTGACCGCCGCCCAAACGGGCCTGATCCCTCTTGTCAATTAGGGCTTTTATCTGATCTGATTGCTGGCTCATATTTTGAACTATATTATTATTTAGTGATTTTAGGATTCTCGCACAATTCCGTAAGGACTCCGTGAGTGGATTTCGGATGCAGGAAAGCTATTCGGAGACCTTCCGCTCCAGTGCGGGGTTCCTTGTCTATAGTCCTGATTCCTTTTTTGTCAGCTTCATTCAATGCATTTCCTACCCCATCTTCTACCGCAAACGCGATGTGGTTTACTCCCTCCCCCCTTTTCTCTATGAAGCGTGTAATAGGGCTGTCATCGGATGTCCCTTCGAGAAGCTCTATTTTCGTGGCACCGACCTTGAAGAAGGCGGTCCGTACCTTTTGGTCGGGAACTTCTTCGATCGCGTAACATTTTAACCCAAAGGTTTTTTCGTAAAAGGGAATCGCATCGTCAAGGGAACTTACAGCAATACCCACATGTTCTATATGAGAAATTTTCATTATCACAGTGTTATTTATATGATATAATGTGGCAAATGTATTAAATTAAAATGAAAATTAGTAATTTTGTCAATGCAGGAAAATGAAGGCCATTAAGACACTTTTTCTTATCCCTTTGCTAATATCTTTCAGCTTCGGAGTTTATGCCCGAAGTGAGGATACGATTGGCCATGCTTTGCCCGATTCCTCGAAAGGACAATATATACTCGTCAAAATATCCCACGAGTGGCCTTATGAAGTAGCCTTCTGCAGGGATTTTGTAAGCGAGATTGATAAATATCTGCCACGGATGCAGGTAAAGTTCGATTATCTGTGTACGGAAGATACTTATTCTTTCCAGTCGCTATGCCAGATCCTGTCTTCTTCCTTTTATAAGGATGAAGGGAATCCTGCGGCGATAGTCCTCGTTGGAATGGATATCTGGATGGCATACCGCGAAACGAATCCCAAAGCCTGGAACAACATCCCTGTCATTTTGGCCAATGCCCAGGATTCCTTACCTGTCAATTCAGAAGATTATTTTTCTCACGGACTTTCACTTGAAGGGGTTGCCATGCAATCCCTTGAAGAATCAGCGGAACATTCCTCCTTCCGTTTTTTCTCTGTTATTCCCAAGATGGATTATTATGCCTGCATAAGGATGATAAAGAAAATGTACCCGGATGTGACGTCCGTTTGCTACTATTGCGAAAATTGTGTCGAGGATGCGTATAATTGCAGGGAACTGCGCAAGGCGGCTGAAAGGACCTTCGGATTCCTCGAAGTGACTGCTTTTCAAAGGCGCTTTCTGAGTGACAGGAAAGTCGTCGATTCCATTTGTTCGGTTTCCCAACGTGGAAACTGCGTGGTGGTAATGCGTGAAGGCTACGATTTTCTCGAGGGGATCCCGCGGGAACGGTTGGGAAAGCCCGTTTTTGTAATGTCTGATTGCAGGTATGCCGATAATGCCGTAATCGGCGGCATATATCCGGTAAGAAAGATCAATGCTTCCCTTACCGCATACAAGACTTACAATATTATCTCGAATCCTGATTACAACAGGAAAATTTCCAGACAACCCCGTCTAGAATACGGGATCAACCAATCCCTTTTGGAAAAATACGGTTTATCAAAAGATATAACATTGAATGAAAATGAAAAAACGGTTTTTTACAACGTGCCTGACTGCTTTTTCAAAAGGCATTTCATTTTCATCCTCATTTTCGGATTTCTTTTGTTAAGTGCACTGATTTTTATTGCCGCCTTTATGATTGCCGATGCGAACAGGTTGAATTCGAAAAAACTCATAGCCGAATTCAGACGGCTTTACGACCGTTCGATGATGGTGTACAACAATCTTCCCCTGGCTGTTGCGCAGTATTCCCCCAAAGGTGATCTTATAAGCGAAACCCCGGTCGCAAAGAACCTTTTCATGTCTTATGAAGATGCGAAAAGCCTTAATAGAAACTGTTTCCTGAACAAAGTAATAAACAGGTATAGCATAGACAACGGGTTTTCTCGATCCGGCTTCGAAAATACCGTTACAGCTGGTGTTCAGAATATGAAATATTTCAGGATAATATTTTATCCAATAGTTTCGGGCGGTAAGACAATCAAGTACCTGCTTTTGGTCTTGGATACGACGAGACTTGAACAGCAAAGAATGAGACTTGAAGGTATATCCCGGGGATTCGAATTTGCTATGAAGCAGATAAAGGCGGGAGTGATAGAATATTCTTCCAACGGAGAAGTAGTTTTTTCCACTAATTCATGGTATAGCCTTTTGAACATAAGCAAATCCACTGCTCTCGAAGATTCTTTTTCAAACCTTGAAGAGGATGATCGTAACGAAGTCATGAAGTTCCTGGACAATGCCGATCCCGACGTGTCGATGTTCGGGAGAGAGGTCAAGGTTTGGAATGGGGCGAACGAAAGGCATTCCCTTTTCCTCCGCTTCAATCGTGCCGATTCAAATGATTACGGATATATATTAAAGGGAATGGTGCAAAACATAGATGAAGATGTCACGCGTGCCGATGCCATACGCAAATCCATGGAAAAGGCACGCGAATCAGACCTCATGAAAAGCAAATTCGTAGCCAATATGAGCCACGAGATCAAGACTCCGCTCAACGCCATTGTCGGATTCTCGGATCTTCTGGTTTCCACCGACGATCCGAAGGAGAGGGAGATGTATGTCCATTTCATTTCCGAAAACAATCGTTCCCTGCTTGCTCTTATCGACAGTATAATAGACGTGCCTTCTTCCGACAGCAAGTCGATCTCAGTCGAAAAGGATACGTTCGATCTGAATGATATGATAGAGGATATCGTCCTCACCACCACGATGAAGGTGGACCCATCAAAGATCAAGGTTTATTTCGAAAAGGGATATTCCTCCATGCCACTCTATCAGGACAGGAACAAACTGAAACAGGTGGTCTCGAATTTTGCCGGGAATGCGGCAAAATATACCAAGAAGGGTATGATAAATATAGGATATACTTTGGACGACGGAGGATGGATCACAATTTTTGTTTCGGATACCGGCATAGGTATTTCAGAAGAGAATCAAAAGACCTTGTTCGATAGGTTTGTAAGGGTGGATGACGATTCGAGCGTCGAAGGATACGGTTTGGGCCTTTCGATAGTGAAGCAGATATCGGATGCCATAGGAGGGCAGGTGGGAGTGACTTCCAAGATGGGTGCAGGCAGTAAATTCTGGATAAGGATCAAAAGGGAGGTACGGAAATGAAAAAATATGCAGCATTTGTATGCGCCTGCATTTCGGCAGCTTTTTTGCCGCTTTCCTCCGATGCTTCAGGGAATTCGTCTGCATTTATGGACAGCATTGGCAGAAAGGTTATAATAGTTGACTCGTATTCTTCAGCGGTGAAATGGGCCGATGTCATGTCCGATAATATAAAAGACTCCATTCAATCCGCATATTCAGGCCTTCCAGTAATCAAGGGAAGGGCAAATACTGATGTAATGTCTGTAAGGAAGTCGTCCATTAGAACTATCAGGTCAATAATATTGTCGGCTTCCAATGCCTCGGCAGGGGATTGTTCCAAAGAGGAAGCCACAAAAATTTTCGATGCGGCGGTACAACCTATCTGCTATATTTTCCTGGGTACCGAGGCATGGAACAATTTCAGATATATGAGGGGTGTATATCTCAAGGCATTCGGTACCGGTGTCGACAGTTTCACAGTTCCCGAAATAGTGGTTACTGATTTCGATTCGCTCAGTAATTATCCGTTCGGAAGCAGTGCCTGGGAAAGTCGCAGCATATCGATCGAAAATTCAAGGACCATTTACCCTGAAAAAATAAGGGACGATGATGAGTTCAAAGTGATGGACGACTTTCTTTATGGTTCCGGTCTTGCTACTTATGAGCCCATGGGAGTGGTAAATTCTAAACTCCCTGTTAAAGAAAATGTGGATTTGGTATTCACAATGTTTCCCGGGACCAAAGAGATATGTTTCCTCGATACGTCATGTCCGTCTTCTTATTCCGTATGGAAGTATCTCGGTTTTTATCTTAACGGATCGGGGAATGGTAAAATCGGGCTGAAGCATCTTTCGGTCGACAGGAATTCCATGGGACGTGTATTGGATACGCTTTCCGTCTTTCATCCCGGCAGAGTCTATATTTCTTATTCCGTCCCTTGGAATGAGAACTATTCGGTAAGCCAGCAAAGCGAACTGGATTCCATCCTCAACCTGAAAGGCGGAAATCCCTTGTTTTACCTGAAGGAAGGAAGCTTTACACATAACAGGGTGATCGGGGGATATTATCGGGACAGCGACGACGAAATCGGGAAAGTGGTTGAAATAGCCGGTAAGTATATTAAAGGCGATACATCTGATCACTTCGTGAATCTTGAAGGCGGACATTATATGATCAACAAATCGGCAATAAGATATTATCGTATACCGGCCAGGTTTTATTCTCTCCACGAGATACGCTACACAAACTGTCCTCGCACCTTCGTTTCGATATATAGGAATGAATTGCTCATCGTATTGTTGATCATGATATTGTTTGTTATCGTTTTGTCTTTATACAAAAGATATGTCAGCAACAACAGGAAGATGCGCAATATCTCTGCCAAGTACAAATCGCTGTACGACGAGATGTCGTTTATTTTGGGCAGTAATTATTATAACGTCCTTTTATATGATTCGTCCGGAAAATTGGAGTTCAGCGGTAAAAACAATTTGGATGAGGATTATACCGCCTGCCTTCATTTCGACGACAACAAGAAAAACAACTTGTTGAAGGGAGGGACGGTAAGCACCGATTCCGTCATACACGGCAAACCATATTATGTGGTGTGCAAGAGGTACGATAAGAGTGGTGGAGGTTACGGATTCATAGAAATTGTATCAAACATGGAACTGGTCATGGAAGAGGCAGAAAAGGTCGAAGATATAGAGAAACTTGTCAACTTCGCGGCTAACTCGGTTTATGTAGGCATGGCCTTCATAAGGCTTCCCGACGAAGTAGGATTTGCAAACGACCTTTGGTTCCAATATTTGGGGGAAGAGAAGAGGGAAGACGATGTTCTTAAGCCTCAGTACAGGACCTTGGACGAGGAAGACCGTAAGGTCATTATGGCGGATTACCAGAAACGCCGCACAGCTTTTTCGCCTCCATTCTATAGGGAAATTGTCATTACGGAGAAAAGCGGCAAGCAAAGGTATGCTGCCTTCTATATGTTTTCGATGAATGACAAGAGAATGAATAGCGATATAATCCTTCAGATCATATTGGACAATGACAAGGTTCGCAACGAGAATGCCGAATTGTCAAGGGCGAAGGAACTTGCCGAGCGTGCAGAGAGGGAAAAAGACAAATTTCTGCTTAATGTCAGCCATGAAGTCCGGACCCCACTCAATTCCATTGTTGGTTTTTCCAACATACTGGCGTCGGATGAAAACATTTCAGGCGAGGACCGTGAATGGATGATCGAGTCTATCAAAAGTAATAAGGAACAATTGTTCAAGCTGATAAGTGATGTGCTGGATATTTCTAAATTCGATGCTAAAAGCTATAAATTCAATTACAAATTCGTCGATCTGAACGAGTACTTTTCAAACTATGTATATATCATAAAGCAGAATCTCAGGAATAAGAATATAGAGGTTTCGATCGGAAACAATTTTGGAAATTCAATGTTCGTTACGGATGGCATCTGTCTCAACAAGATTTATACTAACTTGATTTCCAATGCTTGTAAGTTTACTGCCAACGGGAGTATAACTATTGGGTATTCCCAGCTCGAAAATTATTACAGCTTTTATATAAAAGATACCGGATGCGGTATTTCGGAAAGCGATATGAGCAGACTATTTACGAGATTCGACAAGATCGATGAATTCACCCCCGGGTTTGGGCTCGGCCTTCCTTTGGCCAAAGCCGTCGTGGAAGGTATGGGGGGGAAAATAAGCATTCTATCGGAGAAGAATGCCGGTACGTCCGTGTGGTTTACACTTCCGCTCATTCCTTTGCCTAAGGAAAGCGAAGAATTATAGAACGTAAATCAAAAGTCGATTAACCTTCGGGAGCCAGGGTGGTATAGACGTTCTGGACGTCTTCGTCGTCTTCGAGTGTGGAAATAAGCTTGTCTACACCGGCGCGATCATCCCCTGATAAAGTCTTTAAATCCACATTCGGTATGCGTTCGAATCCGGCGTAGTTTATTTCGAAGTTGTGGTCTTCCAGATATTTTTGGATTTGTCCGAACGAAGGATAGTTGCCGTAGATAACAATTTCGTCCTGTGAATCCTCGTCATCCTCGTCTTTCTCTTCGCGGTAGACTTCATCGACTCCAAGATCGATCAACTCGAGTTCAAGTTCGTCGATGTCGACTTTGCCATCATCTATGACCCTGAAGCAGCATTTATGGTCGAACATGAAGGATACGCACCCCGAAGTGCCGAGACTGCCACCGAATTTATTAAAGACCGCCCTTACGTTCGCGACTGTACGCATTGTATTATCCGTTGCCGTTTCAACAAGTACTGCAATCCCATGGGAAGCAAACCCTTCGTAGACCACTTCCTGATAATCTTCCTGGCCTTTATCAACTGCTCTGCGTATGGCCCTTTCTATGTTGTCCTTGGGCATGTTTTCACCCTTGGCAGTCTGAATAAGGGAACGAAGACGAGCATTCCCGTTAGGATCGGTACCACTCTCGCGGGCAGCAATTGTTATTTCCTTTCCCAATTTGGTAAAGGTCCTGGCCATGTTACCCCACCGTTTCAGTTTCCTTTCCTTTCTGAATTCGAATGCTCTTCCCATATGCTCGGATTATTTGGTAATTCTTGATATGTATTTATCTATTTCGTATGCCTCGTATGTCTGAGGATATTTTATCTTTATATCGTTGTAATATTTGAGTGCCTCGTCGTTTTCACCAAGTTCCTCGCATATTATGCCCGCCTTCAGCATGTATTTCGCAGTAAAAGGGTTGTCTGCCTTTTCGATGGCTTTTTTATAATATTTGAGGGCGTTTTCATTGTCGTTCAGGTTGACATAACTGTCACCTATATTGCATAGTGCCCTCGCCGCGGTAACTGGTTCCTTGCTTTTGTATTTCTTCAGATACATTATGGCCTCCTCATAATTGCCTTGGTTATATTCGCATATGCCGGTGTAGAAATAGACGTCTTCTCCACCCATGGCGCCGTAATGCTTTATTATGTCTAGGAACCCGAGATTGTTACCATCTCCGTTGAGTGCTTTGCCGAATTCGTCCTGACGAAAATATCTTTCAGCAACAAAGGTTTGAGAAGTGGCTTCTTCGCGTTTGGGCTTCCTTACCCATTTGTTGACGGCGTAAATCCCGAAAATGACAACTATGATCCCGACAAGAATCCATGTCAGAAGTTTGTCGTATTTCTGGAAGAACAGCTCTGTTTTGGAAACGGCGGTTCCTACGTTTTCTTCGTTATTCGCTTCGTTGGCCTTGGTCGTCTTCTTTTTAGCCTTTTTGCTTTTATTTGCCATTGTTTTTGATTTTTGTCAATGCAGGACGCAAATTTACTACAAAATGCTCAAAAGCAAAATTTTTTCTAATTTTGTAATCTTCAAAGACGCTGTCCAGATGTATCTCCGTAAAATTATTCTATCGAATTTCAAGAATATAGCCCAGGCTGAACTGGAATTTTCCGATAAGTTCAATTCCATACTTGGAGATAATGGCGAAGGTAAGACGAACTTGCTCGATGCTATTTATTATCTGTCCGTTACAAAAAGTTATTTCAGTCATTCCGATCGTTATGTGATTCGCTGCGGCGAAGAAAAAGCTGCTCTTAACGGATTGTTTTCACTCGACGGGGATACGGAAGAGATTGCGATCGGAGTCGACTCCAAGGGGGTCAAGCAGTTGAAACGAAATAAGAAGATGTATCACAGGATATCCGAATATATCGGCCTTATCCCTGTCGTGATGGTATCTCCATACGATTCCGAACTGGTCAACGATTCCGGGGAGATGAGAAGGAGATTCATGAATCTGATACTGTTTCAGATTGACAGAGAATATCTGTCGAAACTACAGTCCTACAATCGCCTGATCGTCCAGCGCAATTCGCTTCTAAGGAGCGACTTGCCTTCCGATGACCTCCTTATGACCTTCGCCGAACAACTTTCCTCTCTGGGGCAATCGATTTACGAATCCAGAAAAAGGCTTTGCGAGTCGTTCGCAGAACCTTTGGCCGAATATTACTCGGTGATTTCAGGGCGAAAGGAGACGGTGGATCTGGAATACGGTTCCCAGCTTTCCGGTGATACTCTTTTGAAACTCATGGAATCATCGCTTGGAAGGGATAAGGAACTAAGATACACTACTTGCGGAATCCAGCGTGATGACATGGTTTTTCAAATGGATGGATCAAGTATCCGCCGTTATGGATCACAAGGCCAGCAAAAGAGTTTTCTGATAGCCCTAAAACTTGCCGAATTTAGTATTATGAAGGAACATTACGGATTTTCTCCTATCCTTCTTCTCGACGATTTGTTCGACCGTCTTGATTCACACAGGGTAGGCAAACTCATATCGCTTGTAGCGAGCGATCGCTTCGGGCAAATTTTCCTTACCGACAGCAATCCGGAAAGGATTTCATCGATAATCAGGGATTCTGGGGCCGGTAAGGCTGCATATTCCGTAAAATCCGGACAGTTTGAAAGGATCGAATAATAAATTTAAATGCAATGGATCGCAACAATACTCACATGCTTTCGGAAATCTTGAACCAGATAGCCAAAGAGGAAAAATTCCATTCCGGGCTTCAGCGTCAGAAGGTTTTCAACGCATTCGATTTGGTCATAGGGAAGAGTGCGGCATCTTATGTTATTTCACACGAATTGAAAAGGGGAGTATTATACTGCACCATGGGGTCTTCGGTTGTGCGAAGCGAACTTTATCCCTCCTTGGAAAGGATACGGAAAGGAGTCAATTCCGCTTTGCAGGATGAAATCGTAAAAAAGATTGTATTGAGATGAAGATTGTAGCTGACGAAGCTGTTCCATTCCTGCGGGGAGTTTTAGAGCCCTATGCGGAAATATCATATATGCCGGCATCTGCAATCGATGCCGCCGCTTGCCGTAATGCCGATGCCCTCATCGTAAGGACGCGTACCAAATGCGATGCCGGCCTGCTGGCTGGCAGTTGCGTTGGCTTTATAGGTACGGCGACTATAGGGACCGACCATATAGACCGCCAATATTGCGCATCGCGCGGCATAAAGGTGGCCAATGCGCCGGGATGCAACTCTTCCGCCGTAATGCAATATGTCGCCACTGCATTGCTCAAGGTGGCTGAAATGCACGATATTGATTTGAAAAGCAGCACATTGGGAGTAATAGGCGTGGGCCATGTGGGAAGAAAAGTGAAGAGAGTGGCGGAGTGGATGGGAATGAAAGTCCTGCTGAACGATCCTCCGCTTGAAAGGCTCGGCGGTTCCGGAATGGATTTCGTTTCATTGGGAAAGCTGCTCGATGCATCGGATATGGTGACCCTCCATGTTCCTCTGGATGAGTCCACTTATGGGATGGTTGGCTCTGAATTCTTCATGAAGCTCGGTAAGGGAAAGGTTTTCATCAATGCTTCACGCGGCGATGTGGTGAAAGGTCCGGCATTGTTGGAATATTCCGCCAGTGCCGGGTCAATAGTGCTGGATGTCTGGCCCGGGGAACCGCGCATATCCCGTGAGCTGATTGCGGCAGCCGATATCGCCACCCCCCATGTCGCGGGATACTCGAAGCAGGGCAAGATAAATGGAACGACTGCGGTGATAACCGCTCTGGCGAAACGTTTCTCGATAGTCCCGCTGACGGGATTCTCGTTGCCGCCGGCAAGCGTGAAAATATCCTCGCCGGCGGAGATCCCGGGATTGTACGACATAATGGCGGACGATGCCGCCCTTCGCGCGCATCCGGAAGAGTTCGAATCTTTAAGAAACAAATACTATTACAGAAATGAATTCTACTTTTGACAAACTTGATATCGAATCTCTGAAATCCAGAGGTATTTCGCAGGCGGAAGCCGAAAGGCAGCTTTCGGCGTTCAAAACCGGGTTCCCTTATCTTGAGGTCTTGGAGCCGGCCACAGCGAAACATGGGATAATGGTGCTTGACGAGGAGGAACGGAAAAAGGCCCTTGAGACATATTCCGCATGCGACAGGAGGGTAATGAAATTCGTACCCGCTTCGGGTGCGGCTTCGAGGATGTTCAAGGATCTGTTCGCAGCGTCCGACGCATTGAAGAATGGGCAAAACATAGAAGGGACGCCGGGACGGAAATTCCTGGATAATATCCGAAAGTTCGCATTCTACAATCCGAAACTCTACGGGGGGTTGGATTCTCTCGGCATGTTGGATGCGACCCTTTCCGAACGTGGCTTGAATTATGGTTCGAAGCCAAAAGGCGAAGTCTTGTTCCACCGTTACGGAGATCTGAGCCGGACGGCGTTCGAGGAGCATCTCGTGGAGGGTGCCTTGTACGCTTCCGGAAAAGGAATAGTCAGAATTGCTTTCTCGGTTTCCCCGGAACATATGGAAAGTTTCAGGCGATTGTTCGAACTCGTCCGTACGGCATACGAGTCCCGCTTCGGGATCCGTTATGAAGTTTCTTTCACAGTGCAATCGCCGTCGACAGATACGATAGCGGTGGATGAAAATAACAGGCCTTTCAGGAAGGAGGATGGTTCGCTGCTATTCAGGCCGGGAGGACATGGTTCGCTGATCAGGAATCTCGGTGCGCTGGATACGGATGTCGTCATAGTGAAAAATATCGATAATGTGGTAAGAGAGAGTCTTGTGGATGATACAGTCCTCTGGAAGAAGATTCTTGCCGGAGTTCTCTTGCAACTCGCGGATAGAAGTTTCGGTTATATACACCGTCTCGATGCCTGCCTTGACCCCAAGGAATGCCATGAAGACACCGTCGCACTCTGCAGGGATATAACCGGTTTCCTGGAATCCGAGTTCTGCGTAACCGTACCGAATGTGTCGCCGGATATAATGCCTCTCTATCTCAAAGAAAAACTCAACCGTCCGATTCGCGTTTGCGGAATGGTCAGAAACGAAGGGGAGCCGGGCGGAGGGCCGTTCATAGTACGTGATGCCGATGGAGCCACTTCGCTCCAGATTCTCGAAAGCGTGCAACTCGACAAGTCAGATCCGGGGACTGCTGCGCTCCTGTCTGCGGCGACGCATTTCAACCCCGTTGACATTGCCTGCCTTATCACCGATTATAAAGGCAATAAATTTAACCTTGAACGCTATGTGGATGAACAGGCCGGATTCATCTCTTACAAGAGCTACGGTGGACGTGCCCTCAAGGCTCTCGAAAGGCCGGGTCTGTGGAACGGTGCGATGTCCAACTGGAATACGGCATTCGTCGAAACACCGCTCGCCACTTTCAATCCGGTAAAGACGGTGTTGGATCTACTGCGGCCCGAACACTGTTCAGAATAAGGTGCTTATCCGTTTACGATGCTGTGGTAGTGGCATAACAGGAGTTTCCCGTATCAATGCTGCATCGCCGCCTGCAAGGTGTTCTGCAGAAGGGATGCTATGGTCATCGGCCCAACGCCGCCCGGTACGGGGGTTATGAACGAACATTTAGGGGCCACCCTGTCGAAATCCACGTCTCCCTTGTTTACGTACCCCCTCGGAGTATCAGCAGGAACGCGGGTGATCCCTACGTCGATAACCACCGCCCCTTCGTGTACCATGTCTTCCTTGACGAAGCCGGGGATGCCCAGGTCTGTGACGATCATGTCGGCGTTTAGCGTGAAGGATCTTATGTCTCTGGTGTGGCTGTGGCACAGCGTTACGGTGCAGTCTCCGTAATCAGATTTTTGCGAAAGCAGGTTTGCGATCGGCCTGCCCACGATGCTGCTGCGTCCCAGTACTACGCAGTTCATGCCGCTCGTATGGATGCCGTATCTTTGGAGCAGGGTAAGTATTCCCTTTGGCGTGGCGGATATTAGTGACGGGAGCCCGAGCGTCATCTTTCCAACGTTGACCGGATGGAACCCGTCTACGTCCTTTGAAGGGGATATGGCCATTACGATCGCAGTTTCGTCGATATGCTTCGGCAGAGGAACCTGGCAGATCAGGCCGTCGATATCTGCGTCATCGTTGATCCGGGCCACCTCTTCCAGCAGGAACTCCTGGGTTATGGTATCCGGATAGCGCAGGATGGTTGATTTGAATCCGACCTCGGCACATGCCCTCTCCTTTGATGCAACGTAAGTCATGCTTGCTCCGTCGTTCCCGACCAGCATGGCGCACAAATGTGGCCTTTTGCCTCCCCTTCCGGTTATTTCTTCAACCTTTTTCTTCATTTCGGCCCTTATCTCGGCCGCTACCTTTTTTCCGTCCAGTATCGTCATTTTTTTCTCATGTTTGTCATTAACTTTCCAGTTGCCATGTTATGCATGGATTTTCTTGTTGCTTCGAACTGTTTCAGAAGCCTGTTGATTTCAGGGATAGAAGTCCCGCTTCCTTCCGCTATGCGCTTTCTCCGGCTTCCGTTTATGATCTCAGGATGTTCGCGTTCCTCTACGGTCATGGATTGGATTATCGCTTCGACTCCCTTGAAGGCGCTGTTGTCTATTTCGGTGCCGCGCAAAGCCTTGTCCATTCCAGGTATCATTCCAGCGAGATCCTTGATGTTCCCCATTTTCTTTATGGATTGTATCTGGTCGTAGAAATCGGAAAGGGTGAACTGGTTTTTAGCCAGTTTCTTGTGCAGTTTCCTGGCTTCGTCCTCATCATATTGTTCCTGGGCTTTTTCCACCAGGGAAACCACGTCTCCCATCCCCAGGATCCTGTCGGCTATGCGCTTGGGATAGAAAACGTCGAGAGCATCCAGCTTTTCTCCGCTGCTGACGAATTTGATGGGTTTTCCCACGACCGCTTTTATGGAAAGGGCGGCGCCGCCTCTGGTATCGCCATCCATCTTGGTAAGGACGACTCCATCGTAGTCGAGACGCTCGTTGAAGGCCCTTGCTGTCTCTACGGCGTCCTGGCCTGTCATAGAATCCACGACGAACAGGGTTTCGGTAGGCTTCACGGCCTCTTTGATGGCTGCGATCTCATCCATCATCTCGCCGTCCACCGCAAGGCGTCCTGCCGTATCTATTATGACTACTGATATGCTGTTGCGCTTAGCTTCAGCGACTGCGTCCCTCGCTATCCTGACCGGATCCTTTACCCCATCCTCCGTATACATCGGGACCTCCACCTGATCGGAAAGAACTTTGAGCTGCTCGATCGCCGCAGGACGGTAAACGTCTCCGGCAACCGTCATGACCTGCATCGAATGTTTCGATTTCAGGTTGTTCGCCAGTTTCCCTACGAACGTGGTCTTCCCGGAGCCTTGCAGGCCTGCTACCAACACTATGCCCGGCTTTCCCTTTACATTGATGTCGTAGGAATCGCTCCCCATGAGTTCTGCCAATTCGTCGTGCACTATCTTCACCATCATCTGTTCCGGCTTGACGGCAGTGAGCACGTCCTGGCCCAAGGCTTTTTTCTTGACGTTGTCGCAGAATTGTTTCGCTATCTTATAGCTGACGTCGGCATCCAATAGGGCACGCCGGACATCCTTGAGAGTTTCGGAAACGTTTATCTCCGTTATTTTTCCCTGGCCTTTGAGAATCTTGAAAGATTTCTCGAGGCGGTCCATCAATGATTCAAACATTATTCGTCTATGTTGCTTTTATATTCGTTTAATCTGTCGCTGTAATATGCTTTGGCGAAATCCCGACGGTTATATTTCATTTCCATCACCTCCCCGTAAGCTCCTGCAGAGCAGATGGCCAACAGGTCGCCGCGCCCGCATTCGGGAAGAACTGCGTCGGTCGCGAACTTGTCGGAGGTTTCGCATACAGGTCCGACGACATCGTACGTCTGGCAGTCGCGGTAGGATGAAAGATTCATTATCCTGTGCTTTGCCCGGTACAATGCCGGACGTATGAGGTTGTTCATCCCGGCGTCCACAATCACGAACTTCCTTTCGCCGTTATCCTTGATGAACAGTACCCTGGTTACCAGATATCCGGATTGTGCGACTATGGACCTGCCCGGTTCTAGGTGTACCCGGACCCCTTCTGGCAAGGACAGGCTGGAACGGATGGTTTCGAAATATTTTGTGAAGTTTGGAATCCCGTGGGCTTCTGGATTGTCGTAATCTACCCCCAATCCTCCGCCCAGATTCAGGTCGGTTACTTTGAATCCTCTTTCTCCGAAGATCCGCACTTCGGCACAGGCCTTTTCGCACAGGAGGCGGAACGCCTGCATGTCGGTTATTTGCGAGCCGATGTGGAAGTGAAGCCCCACGAATTCGCAGTTCGTCAACTTTGGAAAAAGCTCGAAAAAGCGCGGCAGCATCTTTTCGGTGAATCCGAACTTGTCTATGCAACGTCCGGTGGAGATGTAATTGTTCGTATGTGCGTCGATGTTAGGGTTGATTCTCAACGCCACACGTGCCTTCTTACCGAGTCGGGATGCGATGGAGTCTATTACCGAAAGTTCCTGCAGGGATTCGCAATTGAAGCAGAGTATGCCTGCTTCAAGCGCGAAGCGTATTTCGGCATCTGTCTTACCCACACCCGCGAAGACTATTTTCCTGGGGTCGAATCCCTCTTTCATAGCCGCCTTGATTTCGTTGCCAGACACGCAGTCCGCTCCGAGTCCAGCTTTGCATATCAAGCGCAGTATAGGTGAGTCGCAGTTCGCTTTCACTGCGTAATGGGCCATCCATCCGTATTGGGAAAGTTGCGTGTTGTATTCTGATAAGGTCTTGTCAAGCAGCTCCATGTCATAATAATAGAACGGGCTCCTGAATCTCTGAAAGCATTCCAGTGCTTCTTTCGTTATCATTCTTTTGAAGAGAAAATATTTCCCGCAAAAATAGATAAAATTCCTGCCGAATCGCTAATTTCGCAGCCGATTTCGAACTTCATTTAATATCATATAAAATGGAAAAGAAAAAAGGACCTATTTCACAATTTATTCTTCACAATTATCGCCACTTCAATTCGGCTTGCCTCGTAGATGCTTCAAAGGCATACGAGCAGTTGCTGGATGAAGGAGGCAAGATGTTCCTGGCCATGGCCGGCGCCATGAGCACCGGTGAGCTCGGCTTAACCCTCGCCGAAATGGTTCGTCAGGACAAGTTCGCTGCAGTCTGCTGTTCTGCGAATAACCTTGAGGAGGATATTATGAATCTGGTGGCCAACAAGCATTACAAGAGAGTTCCCAATTACCGCGACCTGACTCCGGAAATGGAACAGGATTTGCTCGACCATCATATGAACCGCGTCACGGATACCTGCATCCCGGAAGACGAAGCTTTCCGCGTACTCGAAAAATTCCTCGTAGAGATATGGAAGGATGCCCAGGCCAAGGGCGAACGCCTTCTGCCTTACGAATACATGTATCGCCTGATCCGCAGCGGAAAACTCGAACCTTACTACGAGATCGACCCAAAGGACAGTTGGGTTCTGGCTGCATGTGAAAAGAACATCCCAATATTCGTTCCGGCATGGGAGGATTGTACTACCGGGAACATCTTTACGGCACATGTAATCCGCGGCGAACTGGATGTAAACATAGTCAAGAATGGCATAGAAACCATGATGGCTCTAGTGGATTGGTATAAGAAAAATGTATTCGGGACCCGTGGATGCGGATTCTTCCAGATCGGCGGCGGCACCGCAGGGGATTTCCCTATATGCTCGGTTCCCATGATGTCGCAGGATCTCCAGTGGAAGGACGTTCCTCTTTGGCAGTATTTCTGCCAGATTTCCGATTCCACCACATCCTACGGTTCCTATTCTGGTGCCGTCCCGAATGAGAAGATAACATGGGGCAAATTGTCGGCAAACACTCCCAAGTTCATAGTCGAGTCCGATGCGACCATAGTGGCTCCTCTGATGTTCGCTTATATCCTCGGATGGTAACCATGGCTAGTGTAGATCCCTGTAGGAGTATTTTTCTATCACCATACCGTCCTTGAGAACAAGAATGAGAGGCATTTCCCCGTTAGTTATCCTGAAAAATATGGAAGGCGGGATGAAGAACCAATCGCTGCAGTCAAGTCCGGTCTCCCTGAAGTAGTAAGCGGCGTCGCGTTCTTTTCCTCCGATGGCTGCTATGACCGGGGCTTCTGAAAATTCCCCTCTCTTGCGCAGTGTTGCCAGCTTGATGGCCGACATTCTGCAGAAATCGCATTTTAGGCTGTAGAAGCATAATATCTTCTCGCCGTCGAACACCCGTTCAGGAATGTATTTTCTTGAACGGGCTTTTTCGAAAGCGGATGTATTCAGAGTGGTGTATTTACCGTATCCTTCGTATCTCCAGTTGTCGGGGGGAGAAATTATAAGGACGGCAGCAAGGCATGCCGCCGGGACGAGGATCCGCCATGGCCATTTCCGTTTCATGCGAAATGATTCACAGCCGTATGAAATGCCGAGTACTACCATGAAAACCAAATTCTTGACTATAGACTGGACAGGATCCAGATCGATGAATCCCCCAAAGCAGTTGCAGCTTTCAGAATTGCCTGCGAAATGAAGGATGATCAATCTCAGGGTGAAAATGGCAAGGAGGATCATGCCGGCCCACCAAGCCGGCTTGGCGTCGCAGTTCGCCAGCATCCAGATTCCAAGGAAAGCTTCCAGGGCAATAAGAAGGCGCGCAGAAAGGAACGCCGCCCACAAAGGCATCATGCCGAAGCTGAAAACATAAATTTCGAATGAATCGATCGACAGCAGTTTCGCTATGGATGCGAAGACAAACATCAAGCCGGTAAGGGCCCGAGGTATGTATTCCCAATTTCTCAAATGCTAGAAAACCTTAGGGTTGCACTTAACCTCGGTGCTCTGCCCCAATACCGTTACGGAATAGTTGTAGTCGCTGCAGTTTTTATCTTCATCTTTGTCGATAACTTCGTCCACTACGACATCGTCGTTGATTTTGGAAACGCAATGGCACTTTTTCGAACATCCGGAAAGTGATAGCGTTAGGGCTGCAGCAATTAGAATCACAAATATTTTTTTCTTCATACTATTAATAAGGTTAATTAATTTTAGAGGCCACCGTCTGCACGGATTTAGGAATTACAGTCATTCCCTTTGGATCGGCCGGGCAGACATATTCACAAGCTCCGCAGCCTATGCATGTATCCAGACTCTCCCTTGTGATATGGGGAAAAAGACGGCCGTTGGTCAGGGTCACCAGCTTGATGGTTCCGGTAGGGCAGTGGCGGCTGCAATTCCCGCAATCTATTCCTTCCTTTATTACCAGGCAATTCTTTGCATTGAAACGGACTTCGCCTATCTGTATCTTTCTCTTTTCATCAAGTGTCGTGCGTTCTATGGCGCCGGAAGGGCAAACCGTGGAACAGGAGTGACAGTCGTAGTCGCAGAATCCGTGATCGTATGATATTATGGGCATCATGAAGCCTTCGATCCCGTATTGTCCCACGGCTGGTTTTATTATTTCATTAGGACATGCCGAGATGCAGGCCTGGCAAGCCGTGCAATTGTTCTTGATATGTAATATCGATTTACCTCCAGGCGGAACTATCCCCGCCGGTAAACTTCCGTCGGCGATTTCATTTTCTCCGAACGCTGGTTTTGACTTCCCTCCGGTTGCCTTTGCGATCACCGAAACAGCCGCTGCTGACGCTATTCCCGTTCCAAGTGCGATAAGTGTTTTTCTGAATGCTGGATCTGCTGGTTTTTCCCCTCCTGAAACCAGTTTGCCGTCGGTTGGTACTTTTCTTTTTTTACTTCCCCAAGTGAACTTAAATGCGAAAGCATCGGATGTGCAGGAATCTGCGCAATCGAAACAGACGACGCAACGCGAATAATCAATTTTGGATATTTTCGAGTCTATGCAGTGGCTTTTACAGTTCATCTGGCATAGCATGCAATGCTTGCATTTGCTTTCGTCTATCTCGAGACGGAACATCGAAACCGGTGAAATAATGCTTAGCAAGGATCCGACGGGACAGATAGAGTTGCAATATATCCTGCCTCCGAATGAACTCATCAGGGTTACCAAACAAAACAGGAATACTGCCACAACGAATGACCATACTTGGAAGTTTGCGAAATGCCTTATTCCGATGGAATAAGGAAATATTCCGGAAAGCAGGTTGCCTATTCCTTTCGCAGCATTCCCGAAAAGTTGTGAAGCGAACCTGCCATAAATAGAATAAGGGTCCAGGAATGCGAAAGGATATGATATCCCGAAAACTAGGAATCCGATCACCAAACCCAAGATAACGTATCTAAGCCAATTGAGAGGTCGCGTATAATGGGTCCTGCGTTGTTTCCTGTTCTTGAAGATCCCTGCGATCCTGCCTGCCACATCCTGCCATATTCCCAAGGGGCAGAGAAAAGAACAGTATACCCTGCCAAAGGCCAGCGTCATCAAGAGAAGAACCGCCAAGGCTATCACGGAACCGCTGAGTGCGCCCATGACCGACGGACCGAACTGTGTCTTGAGGATCACCCTGCCGATGGCGCTGCTGCGTTTGCTGACGAAGACGAAAGGAAGGGTGATGAGCACTATCCAGACACAGGCGAAAACTATCCTAAAGATTCGCGCCTTTTGCAGTGGATTCGTTTTCTTTTTCATTATAAAGATAACTCCGTATTAGGTTAAAATGCCTGCTGTGCCGTTGCATTACCTTCGCTGGCCAACATTTCGGGCCTGCGGGTTTTGGTGAGTGAAAGGGACTGTTCCTCTTTCCATGCGCCTATCAGTTTGGGATTGCCGCTCAAAAGGACTTCGGGAACTTTCCATCCGTGGAATTCTGCTGGCCGTGTATATGATGGAGGGGCGATCATGTTGTCTTGAAAAGAATCGTTCAGTGCCGATTGTTCGTCGGAAAGTGCTCCTGGTATAAGACGTACGATAGCGTCAGTAATTATGCACGCGGGGATTTCACCACCGCTTACCACATAGTTCCCTACAGATATCTCTCTGGTTATGAGATGCTCACGAATCCTTTGATCTATTCCTTTATAATGACCGCAAAGAATGATAATGTTTTTTTTTAGAGAAAGTTCGTTGGCCATGCTTTGGTTGAACAGTTCCCCATCTGGGGCCATGTATATGACTTCGTCGTAGTCCCTTTCCGACTTAAGTTTTTCGATGAGATTGTAGACCGGTTCTATCATCATTACCATACCAGCTTCACCTCCGAAAGCGTAGTCGTCGGTCTGTTTCCATCTACCGAGGCCGTATTCTCTTATGTCGTCGATATGAATATCCACCAGCCCGGCTTCCCTTGCCCGCTTGACAATGGAATGATTCAACGGACTTTCGAGAAGTTCGGGTACAACGGATAGTATATCTATTCTCATAACGGCACAAAAATAGGGAAATTGCGGGTAGAATTACAAAAAAATGTATATTTGCAGGCTATAAAACATATTTGAATTCATTATCATGAGTGACGAAATCAAAAATGCTGCTTCACAAGAGCAGCAAACTCCTGCCGAAGGGCAGATCGGCGGTCAACAAACTTCCGAATCCCAAGTTGCCGACAAGGTCGCTGAGGTCTTCGATATGGCTTCCAAAACACTGGGGAAAGCAAAGGAAGCTGCAATTGAAATTGAGGAAGAAGCCAGGGACAATGCAAAGTCACTCATTGATAAGGCTGAACCTATTATCGATTACAGTAGCAAGAGTCTCAAGGAACTTGTCGACATATTTCAGAAATTGATCGATTCGAAGGACCAGCAGCAACTCTACAAGCATGCGGAAATGATTAAGGCTGCTTTTTATAAAGTCCTTAAACGTGAGAAGATAGCGTGCGGATATGTTGCTAAACCCGAATCTGAAGCAATCCAGAAAACTTCAGGGGAAGGAGAACCAGAAACTGAAAGCGAGGCCCAGGTGGTTTCGACGAATCCTTTCGAAGAGGTCGAAAGGGGATTCAAGACTCTTTACCAGCAGTATAAGACCATGCGTTCAGCATATCTTGCCGAATCGGAAAAGCACAAGGAGGAAAATCTCATACGTAAGGAGGAAGTGATAGAGAAACTGAAAGCCCTTGTCGAAAAGCAGGAGGATGTGAACAGGACTTTTCCGGAATTCCGCGAACTCCAGGCCGAATGGAGATCTATTGGCCCGGTTCCACCGGTCAAGTTTGAAAGCTTGAACAGTACATACCAGCTCTATGTGGAGAAGTTTTATGATTACGTAAGGATCAACAGGGAACTTCGTGACTTGGATTTCAAGAAGAACCTCGAAGCCAAGACAAAACTTTGCGAAGATGCAGAAGCACTTGAAAACGAAAACAATGTGGTCGATGCTTTTCACAAGTTACAGAAACTTCACGAACAGTGGAAGGAACTGGGTCCTGTGGACAGGGAAAACCGCGAATCCATTTGGGAACGTTTCAGGAAAGCCACCGCAGTAATAAACAAGAAACATCAAGCTTATTTCGACACCTTGAAAATACAGCAGAAGGAGAACCTCGAAAAGAAGACGGGGCTTTGCGAGAAGGTTGAGACCATAGCCAATACGGAAATAAAGGATCCCTCTCTTTGGAATACCTTTTCCAAGGATATTGAGGAAATCCAGAAGGAGTGGAAGAAGATAGGTTTCGCGTCGAAGAAGGAAAACCAGAACATATATGACCGTTTCCGTGCAGCCTGTGATAAATTCTTCAATGCTAAGCGCGACTACTACGGAGAGTTCAAGTCCGAGATGGAGGAAAATTACGGCAAAAAGGTGGACATATGCGAGAAGGCCGAGGCTATGAAGGATAGTGAAGATTGGAAGAAGACGACGGAAGATCTTATCGAACTCCAGAAGCAATGGAAGGGAATAGGTCCTGTCGCACGTAAATATTCCGAACAGATATGGAAACGTTTCCGTGCAGCCTGCGATGCTTTTTTCGAGGAGCGTGACAAGCATTTCGGCAGTCAGAGCAAGGAATATTCCGACAATCTCACCGTCAAGAAGGATCTAATACGTAAGGTCAGGGAGTACGAACTTGGGGACGATGTAAATGCGGATGCAGAGGCATTGAAGGAGATTCAGCAGCAATGGAATTCCGTAGGGTTTGTGCCTTACAAGGAAAAGGAGAGGATACAGAGGGAGTTCAAGGAGGCCATGGATGAGAAATTCGACGCCATACGCGGTGCGGGCGGAGACGATTCTCAGATACGCAAATTCAACAACCGTTATTCCGGAAACCGGGATCAGCGTTACGGCAGGGGAGGTACTTTCCCTCCGCGCACAGAACGGGACCGCCTGTATCAGAAATACCTGAAGGAGCAGCAGGAAATTCAGACCTATGAAAACAACATGGGCTTCTTTTCAAAATCCAAGAACGCTGACGCCATTCTTGCAGGTCTCAATGTGAAAATCGAAGCGGCTAAGGAGGAACTCGCGAAAACTGAACAGCAGATTAAGGATCTTGACGTTGCCGAAGCTTCTAAACATGAGGGGGATCAACCTTCCGAAGAGAACTAAGGACGCCGATGAAGGACAAGAGTATAATCGGATTCGCTCTGATAGGGATAGTACTGCTTCTTTTCAGTTGGTACAGTAATCGCCAATATGACAAACAGATGGAGCAGAAGATTTCTGCCGATTCCGTTGCGGCTGCTAATTTGATAAGCGAGGCTGCAAAAGAAGATTCGGTAGCTGCGCTTTCTGATACGGTAGCGGAAGTTGCCGCCGCAAATCCTTCCACGGAATCCCTTTACGAGGATCCCATGCTCGACAGCATTAGCAAGGCGAATCCTTCCTATTATGAAATAGAAAACGACAAACTCAAGATAACATGTTCCACCAAAGGAGCGCAGGTATACAAGGTCAACGTTAAAAACTACTATACTTACGACAGCCTTGAGCTTGATATTGTTAAGCCCGGTTTGAGCAAGTTGGATTACGACCTTTACGTTCCGCAACATATCAATACTTCGGAACTCAATTTCAGATGTGTTGACCATACGGACACTTCGGTGACCATGAGATTGAGTTTTGCCGATTCTTCCTATATCGATGACACCTATTCCCTGGCACCCGGAAGCTATCTCGTGGATAATTCCCTGCACTTTGTCGGTATGGACAGGCTTATTCCGCGTAATTATTCCAATATGAAGATGTCATGGGACCTTACCATACCACGCTTCGAAAAGGGATACAAGAACGAAAGGCAATATTCCAAGGTTGCCCTGTTATGCCCGGGCGAGACCAAGACCGAAAACCTTAATGCCGGAAGAAGGGACAACGCAAAGAAATCGGTGACGGCCAGAGTAAGGTGGTTCGATTTCCAACAGCAGTTTTTTTCCGCTATCATGGTCGCCCCGAAAGATTTTTCATCCCTGGATGTCGGTATGAGTTTTTATCCTGAAGACGATCCCGACAAAAACCTCATGGCATGTTCGGCTTCTGCACGTGTGGAGATGGACAAAAGCCCCGATTTCACGGTTCCTTTCCAATTCTATTTCGGCCCGAATCATTACGGTACCATGAAAAGCTATCACCAGGATTTCGAGAAGGTGATTCAGTTCGGGGGCTGGCTGATAGGGGGAATAGTCAAGGTAATGCTTATCCCAATTTTCAACTGGTTGAATAAATATATATCGAATTATGGTATTATAATTCTGATAATGACCATAATGCTTCAACTTATCTTTTCTCCACTGACGCGCAAGTCGTATATGTCTTCGGCAAAGATGAAGCTTATCAAGCCAGAAGTGGACAAAATAAATGAAAAGTATCCACGCCAGGAGGATGCGATGAAGAAGCAGCAGGCCACAATGGATCTTTACAAACGATGCGGAATAAGCATGTGGGGAGGGTGTCTTCCTATGTTGATACAGTTCCCTTTGTTATGGGCCATGTTCCGTTTCTTTCCGGTTTCGTTCGAATTGCGACAGTCTCATTTTCTTTGGTGCAAGGACCTCAGCACTTACGATTCGATATGGGATTTCGGAGTGAACATCCCGCTTTATGGCAACCATATGTCGCTCTTCGCCTTGCTTATGGCGATAACCACATTCTTCTACGCCAAGATGAATGCGCAGAACACCGCAAGCAGTGACCCTTCGGCATCGACCATGAATTTCATGTCGGTTTGGTTCATGCCTATATTTCTTTTGATTTTCTGCAACAACCTCTCTGCTGGGTTGAGCTACTATTATATGATCTCCAATCTGATTACCATTATCGTGACACTGATCATCCGCAAGTTCTTCATAAACGAAGGCAAGTTGAATGCCCAGATTCACGCTAGGGCGAACAGCAAGGCCCCTGTCAAAAAATCTGCATTCCAGAAGCGTCTCGATGAAGCCATGAAAGCCCAACAGCAGCAGATGAAGAATCAGGGCAGGAGATAATATGATATGAATATCGAAGATAATCTTGCTAAATTGCGTGAAGAAATCCCGGACGGAGTAAAACTGATTGCCGTTTCCAAGTTTCATCCCGCTTCGATGATCGTCGAAGCTTACAATGCGGGGCAACGTCGTTTCGGAGAGAGCCGTCCCCAGGAATTCAAATCCAAAATTGACGAATTCCTCGGAATGGGTGTCTCATACAGACCCGTTTCCGCTTCCGATAAGGCGTGGATCGAATGGCATTTTATTGGGCACCTTCAGACAAACAAGGTGAAAATGGTAGTTCCGTATGCCTCAATGATAGAATCTGTGGATTCCGAACATCTTTTGAGAGCCATAGACATGGAGGCAGAAAGGCTCGGAATGAAATCCGATGTACTTCTTGAAGTCCATATTGCAAGTGATGAACAGACAAAACAGGGATTTTCAGAGTCTGAACTTCTGGAATTCATCGATTCCCTTCTTTATTCCACTGAAAGTCCCTGCTCTTCGGCGGGTTCCAACGATGCTCCTTTCCTTCATGTACGTCTCCGTGGATTGATGGGAATGGCCTCCAATGTCGGCGATATGAAACAGGTACACGATGAATTCGAAGAATTGCATTCCCTGTTCAATGTGGTCCGCGAGCGCCTTAAGAAAGCCGATAGCCCTCTTTATCCCTGCTCCATTTTCGATACCCTTTCCATGGGAATGTCGCATGACTACAAGGTAGCCGTTGCCGCCGGTTCGACCGAGGTGAGGGTCGGTACTGCGATCTTTGGCTCGAGACAGTGATTGGCCCGTATTTTATCCTCTCACATTAGAAATACTCCCTCTTCGGAACATCCCTTTCTTATTTCGTCGCTCCATGGTGCCGATTGAACCTCTCCTATATGGCATTTGCGAAGCAGCAGCATGCATAGACGCGATTGTCCGATTCCGCCTCCGATGCTTTGCGGAAGAGCTCCCGAAAGCAGCATCTTATGAAAGTAGAGTTTCCTCCTTTCGCAGCAACCTCTTATTTCCAGTTGGAGGGCAAGGGATGCTGGAGAGACCCTGATTCCCATGGAAGAGAGTTCGAACTGGCGTTTCAGAACCGGATTCCAGACTATGATGTCCCCATTCAATCCCTTGTAACCGTGTTCTTCGTCGCATGTAGTGGACCAGTCGTCATAGTCCGGCGACCTGCCGTCGTGGATCGTCCCGTCGGTAAGTTTACCTCCTATGCCTTGTACGAATATGGCCCCGAACTTTTCGCAAGCTTTCTTTTCCCTTTCGCCCGGGGTCAGGTCAGGATACATGTCGAGCAATTCCTGTGAGTGGAAGAACGATATATCTTCGGGCAGGAACGAAGGCAATTCCGGAAATCTTTCGCTTACAAGATATTCCGTCCGTTTCAATGCTGAATATATGCTTCGAACAGTGTCGTGCAGATATTTGGTATTCCTTTGGGAAACCAGCATAACCTTTTCCCAGTCCCACTGGTCTACATAGACTGAATGGAGATTGTCGGTGACTTCATCCGGACGTATTGCATTCATGTCGGTGTATATGCCTGTCCCCTCCATGAACTTGTGTGTGTAAAGGGCGAGTCTTTTCCATTTTGCAAGGGATTGTACTATTTCCACTTGGCTGCCTTCCATGGATTTCAACGGGAAAACTACCGGATTTTCCACTCCGTTGAGATTGTCGTTGATGCCGGTACCGCTTTTTACCATAAGTGGCGCGGTGATTCTGCGAAGATGCAATCCCGCTGATAGCTCCGTTTGGAACGTGTCCTTGATGAACTTGATGCCTTGTTCGGTCTGCCACAGATCGAGTGTCGATTTGTAGCCTTTTGGGATGAAAGTCTTTTCCATGATTGAATTTTGAAATTAAGGTATTGGAAATAAAAAACCCCTCCTTATTCGGGAGGGGTGTTAAAGTTGATGTATAAGTTTCTTACGTTTTAATCAATACGACTCCTCCTGCAACTCCTTTGATTGCAATTATTATTGGTGCCGTTATTGACGTTCGTAAATCTCATTGTCATGTTTTCTTCACTACAATGATAATGATTGTTTTTGATTTTGCAAAAATTAATTGCAAGCAGATGCTGCATTAATATCCTTTTGATGTCCCGGCGAGTTTGTGCCATGTCACTCCTATGTATGCGATGACTATCGGAATCAGTAAGGATACATAAGACATCGTCTTGAGCGTTACAAGGCTTGAAGATGCATTCTGAAGTGTGAGAGAATCCTGTATCGCTACAGTAGAGGGAAAGAATGCGGTGTTGTTCAAGGCAGCGCATGCCAGAAGACTGAAGACCGCGAGTGTTATGCCTAGTCCCGTGGTAAGGAACGATGCTTTTGCCGAGAACCATTTCGCTTTGCATATTCTCGTAAAAATGCCGAAAATGGCTAAGGCGGTACCTGTACAAAGAAACACCAACGGCCATACAAGTTGTGTAAGGTTGTGCAGATACTTCGAGTGTTCGGGTGTGATCAAGCCGGAGGCAGGATCCACTGCATATCCGGAACGTATTCCAAAATCCAGGACGAAAACTATGAACAGGATAAGAAATATGATAGATGAAGGTACCATGTTTTTGTATGCTTTTCCTGCGAGATATTTTCTGTCCATTGCCATGCGTTTCAGCGATTCTTCGGCTCCCTTCAGCCGTTTGGCCTCAATCTCGGCACTCGGTGGATTTGTGTCTCCGAATTCTTCCCTTATTATGTCTGCGGCGCTTTTCCTTATTGGAACCGAAAAATTCCACATGTAGTACATTGATCCAAGTGTCATGGAGCTGAAAAGAAAGACAAGCCCCAGCAAAAGGTTGAATTGGTTGGCTATGCACTCGAGTCCGTGATAAGGATTGTCCCAATAAGATATAGTCCTGCATGCCCCATTGGAGACTATGTTCATTTTATCAATGTGGTAGGCTCCGCCAGTAAAGAATGTAGCTACAGCGACACCTATTAGGATAGGAGCGAGGAATCCGTTGAGCATCAGGAAAAAATCATATGTTTTTGCTCCTAGTAGGTTTGAAACCTTGTTCCGGAATTCGAAGGATACTGCTTGGAGTATGAAGAGTATCAATATTAGAATCCAAAGCCAATACGCTCCGCCGAACGAAGTGGAATAGAAGAGGGGAAATGAGGCGAAAAGAGCTCCACCAAATGTGATGAGAGTTGTGAAGGTAGTACCCCATTTGTGGCCAAGCGCTCCATACAGCATTTTCTTCTGTCTTGCATTGGCCTGCATCCTTAAAAAGAGTGCCTGTCCCCCCTGTACGAACATCATGAAAACCAGCAAAGCCCCCAGAAGGGAAATCAGAATCCACCAGTATTGTTGAAGATTGTGCAAATTATTCATGATAGTGGATTTAATCGGTTATTTGATTATTTCCGGCCCCTGCTTTATTGAGCGGAACATGATAGACAGCATTGCTGCCAAAATGGTAGTGAATATCACGGCGAATATTATTATGGCAGTATTTACGTTGGCAAGCGATGCGCTTGTAACGGCTGCCTTTGCGGGAAGAAGATCCTGGACGACCCATGGCTGCCTTCCTACCTCGGAAACTATCCACCCGCATTCTACTGTTATGTAAGCAAGCGGGATGCATATTATTCCGACAATCGAAAGCCATTTGCGCCATTTGAATATCATTGCGGAGATAAAGAGCAAAAAGAACAGGGCGAAGCAGTAAACCATGATCCTGAACGAATAGAAGTTCATAGGTACGTCAGGAACGCTCTCCTGTGGCGAGTCAAGGTATCCATAACCGAAATAGCTGTAATTGACTTTCAATATACTTGCAGTAGAATCCATCGCTGCCCTGTTCCCGGATTCCGAAGCAATGTGATAGTCCGCCAGGGCCCTTTGTGCTATGGCTCCCTTTATTTTCTTTTCCTGGAAGGAGAGCGCTTTTTTCGTGTTTCCAGTCGCATCTGTATAAAGGTATCCACCTTTTATGATGTCATTTATACCTGGCACATATGCATTCGGGTCGTGAAACGAAAGAATTGAAAGCATTCGCGGAATACCGATCCCGGAAATGTATTTTCCATTGTCGTTGGATTTTACTATTCCGACAGCTTCCATAGGTTCGCCGAAACCTCCGTCATACAGCCCTTCCATCGCGGCGAGTTTCATCGGTTGGTATTTTGCTGCCTGGACTGCCGACCTGTCGCCAGAACCTAATGCGAGAAGCGACGAGACTATTCCGAAAATGGCGGCGATTCTTATGCTTTTCGTAGCGAAGGCGATGTTTCTCTTTTTCATGAGATACCATCCGCTTATGCCGATTACGACAACGGATGAGAGTACGAATCCCCCGGTAACGGTATGGGCGATCTTCATTAAAGACACTGGGGAAAATACGAGCTTGCTGAAGGAGACCATCTCGTTGCGGGCGGTCGCTGGATTGAACTCCATCCCTACGGGGTACTGCATCCATGCATTCGCGGTAAGGATCCATACGGCGGATAATATTGCACCCAAAGCAGTCAGCCATGTGGATGCAAGATGGAATTTCTCGCCGACTTTATTCCATCCGAAAAACATGACTGCAAAAAAAGTGCTTTCCAAAAAGAATGCGAGAATTCCTTCAATGGCGAGAGGTGCACCGAATATGTCTCCCACGAACCATGAAAAGTTGCTCCAGTTCGTTCCGAACTCGAATTCGAGGATTATGCCTGTAGCAGCACCGCAAGCGAAATTTATTGCGAAAATCCTGCTCCAGAATTTCGCCGTATGTTTCCAGAATTCGTTCTTTGAGGCCACATATTTGCTTTCCATTATGGCTATCATAAATCCAAGTCCAAGCGTTAGTGGTACGAACAGGAAATGGTAAAGAGCCGTTAGTGCGAACTGAAATCTGGATGCGTCTGTCAGATTTTGAAACATGGATATAATGGACTTATATGTCCAAAGATACTTAAATAATGACTGTTTGGATCATATTTGCACAAAATGTTACAGGTTGCCGTTGCCATAAAAAAAGAGGCTGATCGATTTTGATCGGTCGGCCTCCCTCTTTTTCCAATGAAAAATTCGGCTTATTTAATCTTGGCGGTTGTTTCAATGAGGTCCAGAACCTTATTGCTGTATCCCCATTCATTGTCGTACCAGGAAACAGCCTTGAAGAAATGTTCGTTGAGCCAGATGCTAGCCTTGGCATCGTATATGGAAGTGCGAGGATCGCTTATGAAATCCGAAGAGACGACTGCATCTTCGGTATATCCAAGTATGCCTTTCATGCTGGTTTCAGAAGCTTTCTTCATCGCGGCGTCGATATCTTCCTTGGTGCATGCCTTTTCGAGGCGGACTGTAAGGTCGACTACGGATACGTCAATCGTAGGAACTCGAAGGGACATGCCGGTAAGTTTCCCCTTCAATTCAGGTATTACTCTTCCTACAGCCTTGGCTGCGCCTGTGGATGAAGGAATGATATTTGCTGCGGCAGCGCGGCCTCCCCTCCAATCCTTTCCTCCCTTTGCAGGGCCGTCGACCGTCAGCTGGGTTGCGGTCGAAGAGTGTACGGTGGTCATGAGTCCTTCGTCAACCCCGAAGTTGTCATTCAAAACCTTTACGATAGGGGAGAGGCAGTTGGTAGTGCAGGAAGCATTGGACATGATCGGTTGTCCGGCATAAGTTTTTTCGTTTACGCCGCATACGAACATTGGGGTGTCGTCTTTTGAAGGGGCGGACATTACGACTCTCTTGGCACCTGCGTTGATATGTGCCTGCGACTTTTCCTTTGTAAGGAACAAGCCTGTGCTCTCGACTACATATTCGGCATCTACTTCATTCCATTTCAGATTATTAGGGTCTTTTTCCGAAGTCACTCTTATGGAATGCCCGTTAACGATCAGATATGCAGGTTTCAAAACCTTGACTACCTTTCCGTCGGCACCTGTTTCGACTTCAGCCTCCTTTGTCTCGATGGAGCCCTGGAATTGACCATGTACTGAATCGTAACGAAGGAGATAAGCGAGATAATCGACGCTGATCAGGTCGTTTATTCCGACGATCTCGATGTCGTCACGAGTCTGAGCTGCCCTGAAAACGAGGCGTCCGATACGGCCGAAGCCGTTAATACCAACTTTAATTTTTGCCATAATCTTAATATTTGTTTATTAGAGTTTCTTTAATTTTCGCAAAGGTAATCATTAATGAAATAAAACCCAATTTTCTATATCTTTGCAAATACTAAGAGAGTAAAGCAAATGGTGGAAAAGAAAATTCTAGTTACAAACGATGATGGAATAGAAGCTAAGGGTATCAATGTCATAGCTGAATTCATGAGACGTTGGGGTAATGTCACCGTAGTAGCCCCTGCCAAACCGCAGTCGGCTAAATCGGCATCGGTTACGCTCAACAAGGAGATAGCGCTGACGGACTGTGGTTCTTCGCGGGAAGAGAATGGAAAAGGTGCAATTTCCAAATATTCTTTCGGAGGTACTCCTGTCGATTGCGTAAAGGTTACGATGAATCACCTTTTCTCCCTCGACAGTATGCCCGACCTTTTGATTTCAGGAATCAATCACGGTTCCAATGCGTCCACGGCCAGCCTTTATTCCGGTACGCTCGGGGCTTGTGCTGAAGCAACGGCATATGGGATACCTTCGATAGGACTCTCTCTCAATACGTGCGATTCTGATCCGGATTTCTCTTCCCTGCTTCACTTCGTCCCGTGGATTATGGAAAGTTACGTAGCCCATCCATTCCGGAAGGGTGTATACTTGAACATAAATTTTCCTTATCTTCCTATCGAAAAGATAAAGGGTATACGAATGGGACATCAGGGTGCGGGACAGTGGATACACGAGTTCGACATGACACGTGAAGACAGGGAAAAGGGTACGGTATATTTCAGAATGACCGGAAGTTTTGTAAATCACGATGGTTACGACAGCGCCGACCATCTGCTGATATCCGGAGGATATGTAAGTATAGTACCGCACCTTCTGGATACTACCGATTATGCCGAATCGGAGAGGCTTGGGCGCCTTTGGAAACCCGAAATGATGAAATGAGACTTTATTTCATTGCCGGTGAGGCGTCTGGGGACCTTCACGGCTCGAATCTCATTAAGGCTATTTTGAAAGTCGATCCTTCCGCATCAATACGTGGGATAGGAGGAGAGAAAATGCGGGAGGCCGGTGCCGAAATATGGAAGGATTACTCCCAGACAGCGGTAATGGGATATACTGCCGTGATATTACGCCTGGGGGATATCTTGAAAAATATGAGGGAATGCAGGAAGGACATTGTGGCATGGAGACCTGATGCAATTGTGCTGATAGATTATCCCGGATTTAACCTGGAAATGGCCAAATTCGCTCATGGCCGCGGAATCCGTGTCTTTTACTATATCGCTCCGAAAGTATGGGCTTGGAAAGGGTGGAGAATAAAGCAGTTGCGTAAATATGTGGACAATCTTTTCGTTATATTCCCGTTCGAAGTGCCTTTTTTTGCAAAACACGGTATCAAGGCTATTTACGAGGGAAATCCCTTGATGGATTCCATATCGGCAGATGCAAGCCTGTCCGAGGACAGGAAAACTTTTTTGGCACGTAATGGGCTTGAAGATAAACCTATCATAGCACTGTTGCCGGGAAGCAGGAAAATGGAGATATCGTTTCTGATGCCTAGATTTGCCGAGTATGAGAGGTTGCTCTCGGAATCCCCGTATAAGGGATATCAACTTGTTCTCGCCGAAGCCCCTGAGCTGGATGATGGGTATGTCCGCAGTTTCCTGAGTCCGGAAAGCAGGATAAGTATTGTAAAGGGTGCTACTTACAGTGTTCTTAAAAATGCTGAGTGTGCAGTGATAGCTTCAGGTACCGCTACGCTTGAGGCCGCAATTATCGGCACTTTGCAGACTGCTGTTTACGGAGGGGGGGCGTTTTCCTTCGCAGTGGCACACAGACTGGTTAAAATAAAGTTATACACACTTCCGAATATCATAATGGGTCATCAGGTTTTCAGGGAGCTTGTACAGGGCGATTGTACCGCAGAGAACATTTACTTCGAAACGGACAAACTTCTCGGTGGTGGAGAATATGCTTCCGGCATGAGGAAAGAGTATGCCGCCCTCAGGGATGTGCTTGGCAACCCTGGTGCGTCCGACAGGATTGCCCATGTGATGATCGGATTATTAAACACAAAGTAATATGTTGTTCATACCTCTGCAGACAATGCCGACTTCGGTTCCTGTTCAAACGCCTTCCGATTCGGCCGTAGTCGGAAAAATCACTGAGAAGGTCAATGAAATCGCCGCTATGAATCCTTCTAACGCCTTGAAGACCGTCGGCAACGATCTCATAAGATTCGGGTTTAAGGTCCTTCTTGCGATCTTGATCTACATCATTGGAGCATGGCTGATAAAAAAAATCAAGAAGATGCTCGTCAAGTTGTTTTCCAGGAAAAATTCGGAAAAATCACTTGCGAGCTTTATCACCAGTCTTGTCTCTTTTCTTCTTACCGTACTTTTGATCATAGTCGTCATAAGCGTTCTTGGAATAGATACAACCTCCTTTGCGGCCGTACTCGCTTCCCTCGGCCTTGCCATAGGCATGGCGATGAGCGGAACGCTCCAGAATTTCGCCGGTGGCGTGATGATACTTACGTTCAAGCCTTTCAAGGTTGGGGATTTCATAGAGGTACAGGGTTATACGGGGACGGTCTCCAAAATAGAGATTACCCAGACCACACTGATCACCCCCGACAACAGGGATGTTATAATACCTAACGGTACACTGCAGAATGGGAATGTCAACAACTACTCGAAGACCAATCTGATGCGGGCGGAATGGAATGTTGCGATCTCGTATGGGGACGATTTCGACGTGGCACAAAAATGCATCCTCGACATGCTCGGCAAGAAGGAGTGGATACTTCACATGCCGGAGGTGCCCGAAGAACCCTATGTGGTCATAAGCGAGCTCGGCGACAACGGAGTCATACTTCTTGTCCGTTGCTGGACGACGATTGACAATTATTGGATACAGAAATTCCGGTTTTACGAGGACCTGTACCGTGAATTGCCAAAGCATGGCATAAGCTTCCCGTTCCCTCAGGTTCAGGTTCACTCGGAATAAAAAAAACATATCTTTGCAGTCATGGAAGGGAAATCAATGGGCATCAAGAGGCGCATTTCGCTCGGCTTCGTCGTAATCGGGCTGGTACTCTTCTTTTCGAGCCTTATTGCCATCTTCGAATACAGCAGGATGAGCAATTACGTATCGCGGCTGATAGATGATAACATCAGCAGCATCAATATTTCGCGCGACCTTATCGGAATTTGCGACGAGTACAATTCCCGTATTGTAACTGCAATAAGTTCAGTCAACCAAGAGGATGTGCCTGACCTTACATCGAAAGGAGTCTTCGAATCCAAGCTCAATGAGGTCAGGGATCTGTTGAAAGGAGAACCTTCCAAGGAATATTGTGACAGCGTAAAATACATTTATGCTGCATATATGCAGGTGGTATCCGAAGCAGAAACCGTGTGGGAAAGTTCTCCCGAGCAGCATAAGAACTGGTATTTTGACCGCGTTAAACCTTATTACGAAAAGCTCAATGCCTCTCTCCTGAATTTGAACGGAATTTGCCAGAAAGCCCTTACTCGCAATTCTGAGGAGATGCAGGAAAGCTTCTATAGAAGTATCATGCCGGGTATCGTAGCGGTGGCTGCAGGCATAATAATCGTATTCCTGTTCAATTATTTCATGAATTATTACGTACTGAATCCTGTAATAAGAATGGGCCGGGGCGTATACGAGTACAACAAGTATCATAAGGATTTCGAACTAAAATTTCATAACAGCGACGAAATAAGCGATCTTTACGATTCCATAAAAGAACTTATGGAGAGCAAGAGGAACGGTTCCGGCGGCTCTGACAGTGGACTGTCCGATAGCGGAGTATGAATGTAAGGGTAATTTCGAAAAATGTTGGTATCTCATTGATGCTTAACGGTAGTGTAATGGCTTTATGTGCCCTTTACGCTGCGTTCAACAACTTCGACACATCCTTCTCCCCCCTTTTGCTAGGGGCCATAATCTCAGCTCTCGTCGGATGTTTTCCACTAATATTCGTTAAGGAGACATCGCCTATCAAACTTGACGAAGGGTTCCTGATCATAGTACTTTCATGGTTTCTTTGCTGCATATTCGGAATGATTCCGTATGTTTTATGGGGAGGTGAGTTCAATCTTGTCAATGCCTGGTTCGAAAGCACTTCGGGATACACAACTACAGGTGCTTCCATCCTGACCGACGTAGAGTCCCTTCCACGTGGACTGCTTCTTTGGCGTTCCAGTACCCAGTTCCTTGGCGGTATCGGGATCGTCGTGTTCATGCTTTTGATACTTCCTTCGATAGAGCAACATCGTTCCCGTATTTCCGGGATGGAAATTTCCGATCTGACGAGGGGGGATTACCGTAAGCGGACTTTCAGTATCATCAAGATAAGAGTTTCAGTTTACATAGGCCTTATCATCCTCGAATGGATTGCATTGATGATAGCTGGGATGCCGGCCTTCGACGCCATAAACATATCGTTTACTACCATTGCGACAGGTGGCTTTACCATAAAAAACAGTTCCATCGCTTCTTACAATTCCTTCCCGATCGAGTGCATTGTTGCCATATTCATGGTTTTATCCGCTCTTCACTTTGGACTGATTTACTATTCGGTAGTAAACCGTTCCACGAAACTGTTCAAGTCCGCTCCGACCAAACTCTTTTTTAAGGGTTTTACTACCGTCGGCTTACTGATCACTTTGAATCTGTTGTTCACTGGCCAGGAGACCAACGTATGGCATGCTCTACGGGTTTCATTCTTCCAGACCATTTCCGCAGCATCTTGCACCGGATTCGGTGTTGCCGATGCTTCCAAATGGCCGATGTTCTCTATTATACTTTTGATGTTGATGGGAATACAGGGAGGTTGCACAGGCAGTACTACCGGCGGTATCAAAACCGACCGTGTCGCCATATTCTTTTCTTCATTACGTGCTCAAATGGTAAGGTACATGCACCCTGATGCAGTCGTACCGGTCAAAGTAGGTAAGAGTGCTATAAAGGAGGATGTGGTTTCAATGGTAAATACGTTTATTATTTTTTACCTGCTAATATTGGTTGTTTGTGCGCTAATATATTGCGCGACCGGGATGCCGGCGATAGATGCATTTTCGACTTCTGTATCCTGCATCGGAGGTGTTGGATCGGCTTTCGGTGCAGAAGGACCAATGGGTAATAATTCACAGGTTCCCCTTTTGTCGAAATTCATCATGCCTTTCGAAATGTTGATAGGACGTCTCGAGCTGTTTCCGTTCTTTGCTATCTTCTACATTAGAAACAAGCGCTGATGATGAACGGTGTCTTTATCCTAAACTCGGTGCATGAAAATTTCGGTATGGAACCGACCCCTTGCCAGGAAAGACTTTTTTCCGCATTATCGTCTTTCGTATCACAAGACATGGGCAGGATAATGATAGTAAACGGTTATGCCGGCACGGGAAAGACTACGGCCATTTCGGCTTTCGTTGATGCTTTGACCGAAGCTTCGGTCCATGTTGTGCTTCTCGCCCCAACCGGTCGCTCGGCAAAGGTCCTGACCAAATATTCGGGGAAAAGAGCCTATACGATACACAAGTTCATATATCGCCAGAAATCCATGTTGACTGGTATCGGAGAATTCGATTTGAATATCAACAAATTGAGTAATGCAATTTTTTTTGTCGATGAAAGTTCGCTTATTACCAACTCTTCTCCCGAAGGTTCGATGTTCGGCTCTGGAAACCTTATAGACGATCTTGTCCGTTATGTTTTCTCCGGTCCGGGGTGTAAGCTCATACTGGTTGGGGATAATGCTCAGCTGCCTCCCGTTGGGCTTGATAACAGCCCGGCCATGAACGTGTCACTCATGCGGTCGTGCTATGGCGAAGTTTTCAGTTCCGTCCTTACCACTGTTGTGCGGCAGACCAGGGAATCGGGAATCCTGTTCAATGCCACGCTTCTTCGCAAGGCTATAGAATCGGGTGAACCATCGCTGCCGAAATTCAGGACCAAGGGCTTTAATGATTTCGAACAGATATCGGGAAACGAACTTATAGAAAAAATTTCCGATGCCTATCATAAATACGGCATCGACGATACTGTCGTATTGTGTCGTTCCAACAAAAGAGCGAACCGTTACAATTACGGGATACGATCTACTGTTCTGTTCAGCGACGAGCAGCTTTGCGTGGGAGACAAGGTAATGGTAGTCAAAAACTGCTACCAGTTCCTGGAAAAAGTTGAGGAATTGGATTTCATTGCAAACGGTGACATAGCGGAAGTTGAACATATCAGCCGTTACGAAGAGCGCTACGGCCTTCATTTCGCCGAAGCGGTGCTCTCTTTCCCGGATTATGGTGATGTGGAAATAACTGCTAAAATAATACTGGATACCCTTTCTTCCGAAACGGCTTCGCTTTCCAGGGAACAGAGCGAAGCGCTGTACCAGGGTGTCGATGCAGATCATTCAGATATAAAATCGAAACGGAAACGGTATTCCGCAGTCAGGGAGGATCATTATTTCAATGCACTCCAATTGAAGTACGCTGCGGCGATAACATGTCATAAATCGCAGGGAGGACAGTGGAGATGTGTCTTCATAGATAACTCTTTTTATGGAGATTTTACCCTTGACGATATGAAATGGCTGTATACGGCGATAACCAGGGGCGTCGAAAAAGTGTATCTCGTAAATTATCCACGGCGTTTTTTCGAAGAGGGAAGTATTCTAGATGAATAGTGAAACTATTAACAGTCAAATGATATGAATAAATTAATTGAAGTATTGGTCCCTGTTTATGCATTGTCTCTGGTCTTATCTGCAGGAGCTTCCGCCCAAGTAATGTTGCCTTCTTCGCTTCTTGTCAAAGGAAACTTGCCTGATCACGTGATCGAACCGATTCCTTATCCAGTCCGCTTTACGGATGAAAACCATCTTCTCCTTTATGATCCTTCTGACAAGACGGAAAAAATTTACGATTTCAAGAAAGAAGAATATACGGAGACGAAGGCAGTGGGCAAGAAGAGTTACGAACCGGAAATCCACTTCAAGGCAGATGCGTTCGGAGTTTCGAAATATGACGGCAAAATAGAGAATTCAGTCAACGCATATTATTCACCGGATCACCGGAGAGTGGCTTTCGTGAGAGATAATGATCTGTATGTTAAAGATTTATCTTCAGGTGAAGAAGAACGCCTCACTTTCGATGGAACCGATTTAATAAAGAACGGCTATTCGTCATGGGTATATAACGAGGAAATAATAGGACGTCCTACTGCATACAAGGCATTTTGGTGGTCCCCCGACAGCAAGTCTATTGCGTTTTTCAGGACCGACGACAGCAAGGTCAATGCGTTCATGACGTATGATTCGCGAGGCCACTTCGGGAAGTGGGTGGAATGGAGGTATACCCAGGCTGGTGATACGAATTCCGATGTCCGTCTTGGAATAGTGTCGGTCGACGATGTTTTTGCTACCGGTGAAAAACCGTCCGTTGTCTGGGCCGAACTGGATGAGAAGCAGGACCACTACATAGGAACTCCGTTTTGGTCTCCGGATTCGAGGAGACTTCTTGCGACCTGGATGAACCGCGACCAGAATCATTTCGAGATACTTTCCGTTTCCCCTTACGACGGGACCGCAGGCCTGGTCTACAGCGAGGACCAGAAAACCTGGATAGACTGGCCGGAAGGAATCGCTTTCACGGCCGACGGCTTTTACATAATCCGGGACTTTTCGTTGTACGAGCAGATATATTACGTTCCATATAGTGCTCAAGGCTATTATGGAAGTTATCGGCAGATTACTGAAGGGCCGAATTGGGGTATAAAGCTGGTCAAGATAGATTCAAAATACCTTTATTATACCGCACGCCGCGATTTTACAACTGTCAATCAGCTTTACCGTGTGAATTTGCGGGGTAGCCAAAAGAAAACAGAGTGCCTTTCCCTTACCGATTATGATTTTACCAATGTGGTCGTTTCTCCTAAGGGGACGAAATTCGCTGCACGTTATTCCAATGTAAGTACTCCTGCCAAGGTGGTGGCAATGTCCATCGAAAAGGATGCGAATACCTGGCTCATCGCCGACAGTCGCGGGAGCAAGTTCTTCGATTACAAGATCGCAACCGGAGAGATAATGCATTATTCCACATCCGACGGGTTGCGCATTCCAGCCAAAGTCATCTGGCCTTTCAATATGGACAAGACGAAGAAATATCCGGTGATAGTCGAGATTTATGGGGGTCCGGGATATACAGAAGTCATGGATGACTGGAGCAGGCCTTCTTTTAACAATCAGTGGTGGGCTCAGAACGGAGTAATCCAAATATGGCTAGACAACCGTGCTTCAGGTCATTTGGGTAAAAAAAGTATAAATCAGATTTACAGGCAACTTACACATTACGAATTGAGGGATTTCTGCGATGCCATGAAGTGGTTCGAGCAAAATTTTTCTTGTATAGATCCTGCCAAGGTTGGCATCGAAGGATTTTCCTACGGAGGTACCATGACGGTTTTGGCGGTGACCCGTGGCAACGAATATTTTAAATATGGAATTGCAGGTGCCGGAGTATACGACTGGAGTCTTTACGACAGCCATTATACCGAACGTTATATGGATACCCCTCAGGACAATCCGGACGGATATGCGAAGAATGCGGTTTTGAACAATCTCGATTCCTACATAGGGGATGACAGCAACATGCTTTTCCTGTCGCACGGGACTTTGGATGATAACGTGCACTTCCAGAATACCTTGCAACTCGTAAGAGCACTGCAGGAGAAGGGAAAGAAATTCAAAATGATGGTTTATCCGGAGGGCTATCACGGATACAAAGGCGACCAACACCGCTTCTGGGAACGCGACAACATGGAATTCTGGTACAAGTACCTTCTCGGGAAGCCGCTTCCTACCGAACTCGATTACTAGTTTTCCCACCGTTTTTCAGGGATTCGGCGATTATCATGATGTTTTTTGAAGCGCAGGAACATGCGAAAACATGGATGTCTGCGCTTTCTTTTGTTCCGAGTCTCTTTCTGAGCGACTCGGCAGTAACGGGAAAGTTCATTGCCGACACTGATGCAAATGGATATCTTGACTTAAAATCCAGCAAGTTGCCTTTATTGAAATAAAGTACTTCTTTAATCGAAAACATCTTGCCTGGAAATCCCCATTCAGCTTTTTTGCCAACGTAAAGGTGCGTACTGGGATCTATTTTCTTCAGTCCGAACTTTGTGCATGGCAGCTTGAAAAATCCGGCTTTCAGAACTGCTTTCCCAGGCAGGAACAACATCATTGCGTTGCATTGGCCCATTAATTCCTCGGGGGAATCGACATATTCCGCATTGGATTCATTTTCCTCCGAAAAGGTCGATCCGATCGTGTACCTTACGCTGAAATCCTTTTCATTGAGATCGGTGGCAAATATTACAGGTTCGGCCGCGAAATTTTTTTCCAGCATGAAAAGCACCTCCTTGCATTCATTTCCCACCGAAAGGGAATGTATTTCGCTGCACATCGGGAATGTCCTGTGGATGAAGCTTATATCTATCATGGGGGAAGCCTTTACTAAAACTCTTTCAGAAATGTCAAGTAGTTCTCCGGCCATGGGAATGATATCTGGAGAGCAGTCGGAAAGGGCATACTTGCGATGGTCGTTAGCATCCCTTCTTGAAGGATCGACAAATATGAGCTCAGGGTTGGCACTGTATGATGACAATATACCTTTTACTTTGCCAATTGATTCGCAATCAGCATTGATAACAACTATGTTATCGGCTTTGAGAGCTTTGAAATTATGCTTTGCAGCCTCGAAAGTATCCTTATCCCTTTCGAGATACAGGATCTTGCCTGCATCCATTCCAAGAAAATAGGAATCCACTCCGAGTCCTCCCGTCAGGTCGCACACGCAACAGCCGCGATAGGGAATGAACCTCCGTTTGTAGCGGGCAGTAGCTTCGGATGAACATTGTTCTACCGAGATGCGTCCCGGATATGTTATGTCGGGTTCAGCATAGAATGAAGGTATTTTGTCTTTGGCTTTTTTTCTCGCCTCTATGATCGTGGCGGCTTTTTTTATGTCTATCCCGTTCCCGTCTTTTGGGACCGAAAGCAGCATTTTTTGTATGTCGTCATTCTCGTGTGCGAGTATGAACTCTTGTAGAGCGGAATCCATAAAACAAAGTTATGGAAAAAAAGCTACCTTTGAAGACTAATCGTAATTGACATGGAAAATTGGGAAGATGTGGCCAGAAGCTGGCTGGGCAGCGAATATGACGTTGCAACGAGAACCGAAGTATCCTCACTATTCAATACGGACCGCAAGGAACTGAAGGACAGGTTTTACAGAATCCTTGAATTCGGTACCGGAGGACTTCGCGGAATAATGGGTGCCGGCACGAACCGTATGAACAGGTATGTAGTCGCAATGGCTACTCAAGGCCTTTCCAACTACTTGAAAACGGTTTTCCCAGACGGACAGATAAAGACGGTAATCTCCTTCGACAGCAGGAACAACAGCCGGGAGTTTGCCAAGGTGACCTCGGACGTTTTTATGGCAAACGGCATTTATGTCTACCTGTTCGACAATATAAGGCCGACGCCAGAATTAAGCTTTGCCATACGTCGCCTGCATTGCAACGCAGGCGTCATGATTACTGCTTCACATAATCCTAAGCAGTATAATGGATACAAGGTCTTCTGGCAGGATGGCGCACAGATTACCGCCCCTCATGACAAAAATATAATCGAGGAGGTCCGCAAAATAACTTCGCCTTCACAGGTAGAATGGGGAGACGGACTCAATTATCCTGAACTGATAGGTCCCGACATTGACGCAGAATATCTTAATTCCATTCTGTCGCTGACGTTGTCGCCCGACTCCGTAAAACGCCACAATGACCTTAAGATCGTATATACCCCTTTGCATGGCACCGGTGTATATCTCGTGCCTCGCGCACTCGCACAGATTGGTTTTACTAAGATTTATCATGTTCCCGACCAGGATGTTTCCGACGGCAATTTTCCTACCGTAGCTTCGCCGAATCCGGAAGAGCACAGTGCCCTGAAGATGGCCATCGACAGGGGAGAAGAGGTAGGGGCGGACGTAGTTCTCGCATCGGACCCGGACGGAGACAGGGTTGGTGCGGCCGTACGTGACGACAAGGGTGATTTTTATCTCCTTAACGGCAACCAAGCTGCTTCGATACTGACCAAGTACATGCTTGAGAGGTGGAAAGAGCTTGGTAAGCTGAGCGACAAGGCCTATACCGTCAAGACAATAGTTACGACCGGATTGATGAAGGATATTGCGGATTCGTATCACGTTAAGATGTATAACGTCCTGACCGGATTCAAATATATTGCGCAAGTCGTCCGTGAAAACGAGGGCAAGGGAATGACGTTCATTTGCGGAGGGGAAGAGAGCAACGGTTTTAATGCCGGCGAGTTCGTACGTGACAAAGACAGCGTGATAACTTGTTCACTTTTTGCAGAATGTGCAGCCTGGCTGGCCGACAGCGGCCGTACTGTTTACGGTTTCCTCCAGGACATATACAAGGAATACGGCTATTACAGGGAATCGCTTATGTCCGTATACAAGACCGGAGAGGAAGGTGCCTCCAAGATAGGGGAGATGATGAATAATTTCCGCAGCAATCCTCCTGTAGAACTTGCCGGAAGCAAAGTTGTAAAAGTGATAGATTACCTCGAACCTGAAAAGACCGGGCTTCCTAAGTCCAATGTGCTTCAGTTCGTATCCGAAAATGGTTCGGTGGTTTCCGTACGTCCTTCAGGTACTGAACCGAAGATCAAGTTTTATCTGGGAATACGCGGAAACGATGCCGACAAACGGATACGGGAGCTTACCGCTCAATTCGGGGAATCGGAATGATCATGCACGCTTGTGCGTAATGCATCCTGCAAAGCATAGTCCGAGGCAAAGCAACAGGTAAATAGCGAAAATCCAGAATACGTATAGCGGGAATGCCATTTTGACGATTAATGCCGCGACTGTAAATACAGCACATATTATCAGATATACATATCTTACTATATTCTCGTTGAAGTTCAAGGTCTTGAATTTTAGCGAGAAAAATGGCAACTCTGAAATCAGCAGCAACGCTAGCAGCACCGATACTACCGGAACCACCCATGGAATCGACATCACGCGGGCTGCCGCATTAGGCCCGGTCGTGCTATAATTTTTTGCGTAAGCGGTAATCGAAGTTACCAACATGGCATTCGCCGGTGTCGGGAATCCAAGGAAATTTTCCTTCTGTCTTTCATCTATGTCGAATTTTGCCAATCTCATGGCAGAAGAAACGACAATAACCAAAGGAATGAAAGCGAGGAAATTAAATTTCATCGGAAGCTCCTTTACACACCATTCGAAAAGCACCAGCGATGGAACCAAACCGAAACTTATTACATCCGCCAGGGAATCGAGTTCTTTACCTATCGGGGAAACTGATTTAAGCTTGCGTGCTGCAAATCCGTCTATGCTGTCGAATATGAATGCGGCGATCAGAAAATACAAACTCCCGATGGGATATTGTGATAATGCAAAAATGCACGCACAAGTACCCATCAGGAGGTTGAAGCATGTCAAGATGTTTGGGATCAGGCTTGTCATCACTTGATTCCCAACTTCTTGCGTATGTCTTTAGGGATGGCTTCCTTGTTTACGAGGATGTCCATGGTCTTTGCCCTTACATAGTTCTCCGAAACATACCAGATTCCTTTGTAATTGCCCGTCTTTCCCCATGAGTTTTTGACGAGGAAATATTTGTTTCCATGTTGGTCGACAGCTGTCCCGAACAGATGGAGCCCATGGTCGTCGGTGGTTTGCTTGTTGTTGAATTCCTTGAGGCGCATCGCATCGGTGTAGAATTTTTCCGGTACGGAAGGATTTTCCATCTTTTTTTGCATCTCGGCATTGCGTGCGGTACGTGGAAGTCCGAGCCAGTGTGCCATGTCGGAATCGCTCATCTCCTTCTTGACTGAATCTTCGTCAGGAACGCGGGCGAGGCCGTAGCGTGTGAATCCGATCTCGCTGACATCAGCAGCCCATGCTACTGTATAGCCCTTGTCGATAGCATTATACAAAATCTTTACGATATCATCAATAGGAACGTTATAAGAATAATCCCAGCGCCAGTTGTCCGGAACTTCGATTTGGAATTGCGAATACCAAGGGTGATGACCGAATGATGTTATCGACACATAGTCGTCGAGGTCCAATCCCAAGGATTCGGCATAGCTTTTCGGAGTGTATTCCACCCCTTCATAAGTGAATTTTTCAGGACATTTGCCGAGATAGACGTCCAGTATGGCGTCGAATCCGTTATGCCAGACAGGGGAAAGCTTGCCGTTGGGATCGCTTTTCAGTGCATTGACATACGCCTTTAATACAGCATCGAGTTCTCCGTGAACGGGTCCTAGTTCGCCGAAATTCTTGCTTGGCATCTCGCAGTTGGGAACAATACCATAGTCCTTGATACAATGGACGACGTCCATCGAGGATCCTCCTCCAGCGAAATTGATGGTTCCGTCCATCCTTATGTATTTCGTGGCTTTTTCGGAGTAGTTCTTCCAAACGACGAACATCGGCGAAAGGCAGATATTCGAATCAGCCTTGTTCCCCTTAATTCTCAGTACTTCCGACTCGAGATACGAAAGGGTGGAAAAATCCCAGCAGGTGCCCGAACGATACTGGTCCTTTACTGATGTAATGGGTAATTCCTTTACCGTAGTGAATACAAATGACGCCGAGTCTTTTTTCTGGGGTGTATTTGCCGGTTGGGCATAAACTCCGGTTGTCAGTGCGACAAGCGCAACTAACGAAAGTAGCAAGTTCTTTTTCATGAGATATAGAAGTAAGTTTCTGTTTTTATACGAATGCAAATATAACAAAATAAGGTTCAATGCTGTGTCAAAATGGCATAATTTATCATATGGCACGTATTTGATACTAATTTCAGTCGGAGGTAAAGAATATGAACAACGAAAATTTGGAGATACTTAATAAATTTGCTATCAATTTAAACGAGATGGCTAAGGCGGGGAAACTCGACCCGGTCATCGGCCGCGACGACGAAATCCGCAGGGTTCTGCAGATCTTGAGTCGGAGGACAAAGAACAATCCCATACTTGTCGGAGAACCTGGTGTCGGTAAAACCGCGATATCCGAGGGAATAGCCCAGAGGATAGTGAACGGCGACGTACCAGATAACCTAAAGTCCAAGCAGATCTATTCGCTCGATATGGGTGCTCTTATCGCAGGCGCCAAATATCAGGGAGAATTCGAAGAGAGGCTAAAGGGAGTCGTAAAGGCGGTAACCGAAAGTGATGGAGAGATAATACTTTTCATAGATGAAATACATACCCTTGTAGGAGCGGGCCGTTCTAGCGGTGCAATGGATGCTGCAAACATTCTGAAACCGGCCCTTGCCAGGGGAGAACTGCGAGCGGTAGGTTCCACGACCCTCGACGAATACCAGAAATATTTTGAGCAGGACAAGGCGCTAGAACGCCGTTTCCAAATGGTGATGGTCGACGAACCCTCGCCTGCTGAATCCATATCCATACTTCGCGGTTTGAAACAAAAATACGAGAACCACCATAAGGTGAAGATAGAGGACGATGCCATCATAGCGGCCGTGGAATTGTCTCACAGATATATTACAAACAGGTTTCTTCCGGACAAAGCTATCGACCTGATAGACGAGGCCTGTGCGAAACTGCGCCTCGAGATGAACTCCGTCCCTGATCCTATCGACGAATACAATCGTAAGATCAAGCAGCTCGAAATAGAACGGGAAGCCATCAAGCTCGAAGGTAAATCGCCGAAGATAGACGAAATAAATGTCCAGATAGACCAGGCAAGCAGGGAACGTGACGTCCTGATGAAGCAATGGAACAAGGAAAAGGTCCTGCTTCAGGATATCCAAAGCAAGCGCCAGCAGGTAGAACAACTCAATACCGAAGCCACCAATGCCGAACGCAACGGTGATTACGGCAAAGTGGCCGAAATCAGGTACGGCAAGCTTGCGAAGCTCAATACAGAAATAGAAGACCTGACCCGCAGGAAGGAATCCGAGAAAAATCCGATAATGAACGAATCGGTCGGACCGGAAGATGTCGCAGAAGTCGTCGCCAAGTGGACCGGCATTCCTGTAAACCGGATGCTGGAAAGCGAAAAGGAGAAGCTCCTGAGAATGGAAAGTGAACTGCACAAGCGTGTCGTAGGGCAGGATGAGGCAATAAAGGCTGTATGCAATGCCGTACGCCGTTCGCGTGCGGGGCTGCAGAACGAAAAGAGGCCCATAGGATCGTTTCTGTTTCTCGGTACCACTGGTGTCGGAAAGACTGAACTTGCGAAAGCCCTTGCTGAATACCTTTTCAACGACGAGAACCTTATGACGAGAATAGATATGTCAGAATACCAGGAGCGTGAAAGTGTATCACGTCTCATAGGCGCTCCTCCGGGATACATTGGCTATGAGGAAGGGGGGCAGCTTACCGAAGCCGTAAGGCGCAAGCCTTATTCCGTAGTGTTGCTCGACGAAATAGAAAAGGCCCATCCGGATGTTTTCAACGTCCTTCTGCAGGTACTCGATGACGGCCGCCTGACCGACAATAAGGGCAGGACCGTCGATTTCAAGAACACGATCCTGATAATGACATCCAACGTCGGGAGCGACATGATCCAGGATTATATGAACAGGCTGACCGATTCCAACGGCGGGCAGGTGTTCGAAGAGTGCCGCACAAAAGTGATAGAACTGCTCAAACGCAGCATACGTCCGGAATTCCTGAACAGGATAGACGAGATAATAATGTTTCATCCTCTGACACATGAGGATGTCCGTCAGATACTGGTATTGCAATTAAAGCAGCTCCAGGAAAAGATGAAATCAATGGACGTCACCTTGAGTTTTACGGATGCTTTCGTGGATTACCTGAGTTCGCAGGGATATGATCCGGCATATGGTGCACGTCCGATAAAGAGAATTCTCCAGAGAGAGCTGGTCAACGAGCTCGCAATGGACCTTCTCGACGGCAAGATCCACAAGGAGAGCGTCATAAACGTAGATGCAAAGGAGGGAAAGATCGTCCTTTCCGATAAACGGGGCTGATATTCCTGCTAAAGCAGATATTGTACATTTTATTAAATGGTTCGGGGAGCGGATCAACCACCCCGAGCCATTTTTTATATGTCGACATCTTATATTTTTAGATTATTTTTCCTCGAATCCGGATCAAAAGCGATATATTTGTAGTGCTAAAACCTACAGCGAATGAAAAAATTGCTGACCCTGTTCTCCCTGTTCATGTTCTGTTCCGGGATTTTTGCTCAGGAAACCAATACCGGCAGCACTTCTTCTGCCGGAGCTTCCGGTGTCCCTAACGAAAGTGCAATAATTGCCATCGATACCGTTAATACCGCCGACAAATATGTTAAGATTATTCTTTTTAGTGATAAAAGCTGGGATTATCTCGATCTGGACAAACCCGTGATAGACGATGAAGAGATGTATGCCGATTGGGATACGAGAAAAATTCACATGCAAGGCACTCCGATCGATTCGTTGCCAGACGAGATCGACTTACGTCTGATTGATTCCACAATCCATTACTGCATGCCTTTGGATTCCATCAAGATAAATTCCACTTACAAGTATCGGCACGGGCGTCCGCATCGCGGTATAGATCTTAAGTTGAACAGGGGAGATACGGTACGTGCCGCTTTCGACGGCGTCGTCCGAATAGCCGAATATTCAAGGGAGACCGGCGGTTACGGCAACCTCATAGTCATCCGTCATTGTAACGGCCTGGAGACATACTATGCCCATCTTTCCAGGCATCTGGTATCCAGCGGTGAAATTGTAAAGGCGGGAGAACCTATAGGTATCGGCGGATCCACGGGACGTTCCACAGGTCCACATCTGCATTTCGAGACGCGTTACCAGGGGCATGCATTCGATCCCGAAAGAGTATTCGATTTCACGGACGGCGTCATACGCGATTCTATACTCGATCTTAAGAAAAACTATTTCGACATACGTTCGCATTACGGCCAGACCGATGCCGAATATGCCGCAGCCATCGCAGCAAAATATATCCGTATAAAAAGCGGGGATACGCTAGGCGCCATCGCCCGCCGCAACGGTACCACTGTCAGGAATCTTTGCGCACTGAACGGCATAAGATCCACGACTCTCTTGCGTATAGGCCGGTCTCTCAGGGTGAGATAGGAATTGGGTTTAGATAAGACCCGGTTTTGTCTGTCGAACCTCCGGTTTGATTCCCACTTTTCGAAAATAAGCTTTAGAGGTTAGTCTGGGGTCGATGTGGGAACCGAAGCTCCGGTTGGGTCTTTGCTAGAGCGCAGCACTTTTCTTTCAAACAGTTTGTAATCTGTCTTTTAGGAGGATGTCATATATGTGGATATGACAGGCTTGTCTTGTGTAAATATTTGATTGTAAGACATCGGGGAGAAAAGTGCTGCACTCGAAATGCACGTCGCCCGCCTGCCGACCATGGAAACAATTGTGCTCGCAGGAGAATACTTTTGCCTTTCCTGGGCAAGTTTTCACCGTAGGTAAATCTGGTAAACAGGCTCCATAGATATCTCCAAAGCCGATTTTTGGGAATGAGTCAGACGATAATTGATCGATATATGGTTTCCACTAGAGCTAACTTGTTGATTATCAATAGCAGTACCCAATTTACCTACGATGAAACCGTCTTGCTTTTTTCCCAAAAAGCCACTCAAGATATTCAATCCGATAAAATAGAATTAAAAGAAAAACACATTTGCAGAACAGCTTACCCTTTAGTCCTCTTTCAAGCTCTTGTGTGTCAGACTTATTGATGATTAAGTTTTATCAGTGATTCCGGTGGGATTCGAACCCACGGCCGACAGATTAGAAATCTGTTGCTCTATCCAGCTGAGCTACGGAACCAAAACGGATGCAAATGTATTAAAAAAAAAGGATGGGACAATAGCATTTGCTTACCGCATGAGATCAGGACTTGGATTTATGGCGGTTTGCCATTAATTCCATTCCTAGAACAATAGCCGCTCCGACGGCACACCACAACACCGCTGTCCAGACTTGGGGTGGGGCGACTAACTTGGAATAGGAGGCCGGGGTCAGTACACGGGATATGCCCGAGGCAAGTTCCAGTTTCCATGGCCATACTTTCAAAAGGGAACCGAGCATGAATCCGGAAAGAAGGCAGACAGTAGCATCGTACCACTTTTTCAGAAGCCATGAAAGCAACCTGGAAAATGCGAGAAGTCCCACGACGGCTCCGATCAGGAACACTACGAGAAACCAGACTTGGGCACTTGTCGCCTGTCCGACCGTTATGTCTCCGATCGCTTTCATTATCGCGTCGTATTTGCCGAGCAGCAGCATTATGAAGCTTCCCGAAATGCCGGGCAGTATCATGGCCGTAACTGAGAGTGCGCCTGCAATGAAAATGAACCAGAGCGTATCCGGCGTTTTTGCTGGGGTGAGCATGCAAAGAGCAGCCCCGATCAATACTCCTACGATCAGTGCCAGTATCTGCCTCCAATTCCATTTCTTGATTTCCATCAGGATGAATATCGAAGATGCTATGATAAGCCCGAAGAAAAATGACCATATTGCGATCGGCCTGTTTTCCATCAGGTATGTCATGAGCCTGGCCAGGGAGAATATGCTTACCAAGAGACCAAGTACGACCGCCAGCAGGAAATTGAAATCGATCCTTTTCCCGAACCGTTTCCATTTCAGGGTAAAAAAGAACTTCATCGCCTTTCCGTCGATAGATTTGAGGGAATCGACGAGTTCCTGGTAAATGCCGGTAAGGAATGCTATAGTTCCTCCCGAAACCCCTGGAATGACGTTCGCTGCTCCAACGAAAAGGCCTTTGATGAATAGTATCAAATAATCCCAAAACGACCTTCGCTTTGAAATAGTAATGCTTTCTTTTTCAAACATAAATGATTCGAATCAAAAGTTGGCAACCGCTATTTCGATTTTATCGTCGAAAGGTACAGGACGATCTCTTCGGCCAGCTCCAGTTGGGTGAAAGTTGCATCTTCGCCATGCGGTTGTATTACCATGTCGTATGTAGGGTCGTTTCTTGTACCCAATCCTATTTTGAAAGACGCTCTCATCCTTCGAATGACATATCTGCAAGTGAAGGAATCGTCTACGGACATGTTTATGGCGAGGTCGTAATTGAAACCTGTGAACCCTGAAATGTTCTCTTCGTTCGATATCATTCCCATCCAATTGACCTCCTTGCGGTTGATGACGGTAATATTCGGATTTGATATGCACCAGAACATGTTTACCGGACTTTTCGAAGATTCGATGGCGAGACCGTCAAACGGAATGGAATATTTTTTCAATGCGTTGCGCAAAACGTTAAATGCTTCTTCTGATTGTTCGTCCATTACCGGGAAAACAATCCCTACGCTGCGTGCCGTATCGAAAGAGTGGAATTTCTTTTCTCGAGGAGGCTCGCCGCGCTTAAGGATTATTTTCTGAAAGTAATGTTTCAACGACATTATTCTGGAATTTTATTGACTCGATACTATCGGAAGTTTAGAAACGGTTCCCGTTCCTGATTGCTGCCTGTGCAGCTGCAAGCCGTGCAATAGGTACGCGGAAAGGAGAGCATGAAACGTAGTCCATCCCTACGCGTTGGCAGAAATCGACCGAGGCCGGATCACCGCCATGTTCCCCGCAAATGCCTACGGAAAGCTTTGGATTGGTTTTTCGCCCGCCTTTTACGCCGACTTCAATCAGTTTTCCGACCGATTTTTCATCTATCGTCTGGAAAGGATCGGCTTCGAGTATTTTTTTATCCATGTAGTCGTTCATGAAGGCTCCCACATCATCGCGTGAAAATCCGAATGTCATCTGGGTCAGATCGTTGGTACCGAAAGAGAAAAACTGTGCGGTTCTGGCCATCTCATCGGCAAGAAGCGCTGCACGTGGAATCTCTATCATGGTACCATATTCGTATTTTATCTGTACGCCGTATTTCTTTTCGACGGCTGCATGTTCCTTGTCGCATATCTTTTTCTGGAAATCAAGCTCCCTGACGTCTATGGTCACGGGAATCATTATCTCAGGTTTCGGATGCAATCCCTCCTTTAGAAGTTCGGCTGTTGCTGTGAATATTGCCCTGAACTGCATTTCGGAGATTTCAGGATAAACTACTCCGAGACGTACTCCGCGAAGGCCCATCATAGGATTGACTTCGTGAAGTGCCGCTCCGCGTTTCCTGATATCTTCGACTGTAATGCCCAGGTCGCGTGCGAGTTCCTTCTGCTTTTCGAGAAGTTGTGGGACGAATTCGTGCAAAGGGGGATCTAGTATTCTGAATGTAACACATTTATGGTCCATGACTTTCATGGTTCCCATGCAGGACTTGATTACGTAAGGTTCAAGTTCGCTTAGCGCTTCGATTCGCTCCTTTTCCGTATTGGAAAGGATCATCTTGCGCAGTTTTCCAAGCGGAGCTTCCGAATGGGCACCATAGAACATGTGTTCCAATCGGAAAAGCCCGATGCCTTCGGCTCCGAAAGAAAGAGCCTTGGCTGCATCTTCCGGATTGTCTGCATTCGTACGGACTCCCAGTTTGCGGAACTTGTCGCACATCCGCATGAATTTCTTGAACATGGGATTCTCGGAAGCGTCCATGGTTTTCAGGGCGGAGTCGTAGACCAGGCCTTTTGTTCCATTCAGGGAAATCCAGTCTCCCTGATGGTAATCTATACCGTTCACAGTCATCGTTTTGGCGGCAAGATTTACATGTACGGCCTCGCAACCTACAATAGCGCATTTTCCCCATCCACGGGCGACAAGCGCGGCGTGTGAGGTCATGCCTCCTCTTGCCGTCAGAAGCCCGTCGCAGGCACGCATGCCCTCAACATCTTCGGGATTGGTCTCTTCACGTACGAGAATGACCTTCTCGTTGCGATCCGCAGCAACACATGCATCATGGGCGGTGAAATAGATTTTTCCCACAGATCCTCCAGGTCCTGCCGGAAGCCCCTGTGCGATAGGTACAGCTGTAGATTCAGATGACGGATCGAGAACGGGGTGGAGTAATTCCTCCAACTGGGACGGGGAAAGGCGCATTACAGCTGTTTCCTCGTCTATCATTCCCTCTTTCACCATGTCCAGGGCCATCTTTACGGCAGCCAGTCCGGTACGCTTGCCGATACGGCACTGAAGCATCCATAACTTGCCTTCCTGTATGGTGAACTCTATGTCCTGCATATCGTGGTAATGGCTTTCCAACCTCGTACGGATATCGTATAATTGTTTATAAACTTCCGGCATCGCCTTTTCGAGCGATACCATATGTTTGTTGCGTTCGTTTTTGGTAGCTTCGTTCAAAGGATTTGGGGTGCGTATGCCGGCGACGACGTCTTCCCCCTGTGCATTGATCAACCATTCTCCGTAAAACTTGTTGTCGCCGTTTGCAGGGTTGCGCGAAAATGCTACTCCAGTCGCAGAGTTGTTTCCCATGTTTCCGAATACCATAGACATTACGGTGCATGCCGTTCCCCAATTGTCTGGAATACCCTCTATGTGGCGATAAGAAATGGCCCTATGTCCATTCCATGACTTGAATACGGCTCCTATGCCTCCCCAAAGCTGGGCGTAAGGTTCGTCCGGAAAATCCTCCCCGAGTACTTGACTTATTCTCTTCTTAAAAGCGTCACAGAGCTTAACAAGGTCTTCCTCGGTAAGCTCCGTGTCGCTTTTATATCCTTTCTTGTCCTTGATTTCCTGCATCATCTGGTCAAGTTGCTGCCTGATTCCCTTTCCGTCCTCAGGCTCGATATTCTCGGCCTTCTCCATGACAACATCGGAATACATCATTATGAGACGTCTGTAAGCGTCATAAACGAATCTAGGGTTTTGCGTTTTGGATATCAGGCCTGGGATAGTGGATGTGCAAAGGCCTATGTTCAGTACTGTCTCCATCATACCAGGCATTGAACTGCGTGCACCGGAACGGCATGAGACGAGCAGGGGATCCTTCGGATCGCCGAATTTTTTTCCCATAACCTTTTCCGTAGCTTTCAGGGCATCTTCAACCTCTTTTTTCATGGTGTCGGGAAATTTTCCGCCGAGTTTGAAATATTCGGTGCATACTTCGGTCGTAATCGTAAATCCTGCCGGAACCGGCATCTTCAATGTGCACATTTCTGCCAGGTTCGCACCTTTCCCACCCAGCAATTCTCTCATAGTGCCATTCCCTTCGGCACTTGTACCGCCAAAACGGTAAACTCTTTTTGTCATTTTTTTAAATTTAGTTATAATTCAGCTTCTTCAGAATACAAATATAAATAATTTATTTTATAATAACCTGCCTGCAAGTTCGGAAAGTACACTTCTTTCGCCCTTTACGAGGTTGACATGTTCGAAGATCTCCTGTCCGAAAAGTTTTTCCGTCAGGTAGCTCAATCCGTTCGAATGGATATCGAGATAAGGGGAATCTATTTGGCAGATATCCCCGGTAAAAACAAGCTTGGTGTTTTCACCGGCTCTTGTTATGATGGTTTTGACTTCGTGTGGCGTGAGATTCTGAGCTTCGTCTATTATGAAGAACACGTCGTTGAGCGAGCGTCCGCGTATGTAGGCTAGTGGGCTAATGACAAGCTTGTTTCTCCTGAGCATGTCCTCGATGCGGACCACTTCCTTCGAAGTGTCGCTCCTGAATGACTTTCTTATGACCGAAAGGTTATCGAACAGCGGCAGCATATAAGGTGATACCTTCTCTTCGGCCGTACCGGGAAGGAAACCTATATCTTGGTTTTGAAGTGGTATGACAGGTCTCGCTAATATGATCTGTTCGAATTTGTCTTCCTGGGCCAGTGCCGCAGCAAGAGCGATCAGGGTCTTGCCGGTACCTGCCGTGCCTGTAAGCGATACAAGTTGTACTTCCGGATTCAATGCGGCATCCAACGCAAAGGTCTGTTCGTCGTTGCGAGGGAAAATGCCATAGGCCTTGACTGGCTTCACATTTACGAAAATATCTTCGGATTTCTTGTATCTGGCTAGGATACCGGTTCCCTCCGCTTCCAATCTTACAAGATTGTTGGCGGCGAAAGGATGTCCCGCTTTCAGCATGGAAGCTTCAGCCTTTCCTGTCCCCGCAAGTCCGTTTATGAAAGCGTCGGGAACGTCTGTTAACGTTTCCACTTCGTGCCTTATGGTTTCGAGATGCTCCTCCTTGACATTGTCCGAGAGATAATCCTGAGCCATGACTCCGAGAGCCTTCGCTTTCATTCTCAAATTCATGTCCTTCGAAACCAGGATCACCGTCCTGTCAGTATTATGTGACTTGACCCAATCGGCGATGGCAAGGATCCTGTGGTCCGGGGTATCGTCAATTAGAGATTCCTTCATCTCAGGGGTATAAGGGTGCCCGAGCTCCACCTTCATCTTGCCGAGTCCTTTGCCAAGTGGAAGGCCTCCGTCGTAGAGCGAATCGGAGGATATCTTTTCCATTTCGCGAGCGAATTCCCTCGCATTGTAATTCGTGGCTTCGTTCCCTTTTTTGAATTTGTCCAGTTCCTCGATGACGGTTATGGGTATTACTATGTCGTTTTCCTGGAAATGGTAAATCGACATGCAGTCGTGCAGGATGACATTCGTGTCCAACACGAATATCTTCGGTAACTTTTTCTTTGCCATGATTTTATTTTTTTTCTATCCATTTGCGGGCATTGACGAACATCTCCAGCCATGGAGTGACCTCGTCTCCTTTTCTATTGGAAGGATAATATGCCCAATTCCAAGGTCTTATACCTCTTTCAGGATGAGGCATCATTGCAAGGTGGCGGCCATCGTTGCTGCATATGGCGGCGGTACCGCATGGCGAACCATTCGGATTTGCGGGATATGCGTCATAGGCGTATTTCAATGCCACGTTATAGCATGAAATGGAATCCGGGAACGCAAAGCGTCCCTCGCCGTGTGCTACCCATACGCCGAGAGTGCTTCCTTTCAGCGATTTGAGCATTATGGAAGGGGAATTTGGAACCGTTACCGGAATGAAACCGCTTTCGAATTTCATGGAGCAGTTGTGCTCCATCATTGGGGATTTAACGCCGTCGTTGCGGGTTATGAAGCCCATTTCAGCCATCAGCTGGCAGCCGTTGCAGATGCCAAGGCTCATGGTATCCTTCCTGTTGTAGAAATCCTCCATGGCTTTATGGGCCTTTTCGTTGTAAATCAAAGCTCCCGCCCATCCCTTGGCGGAACCTAGCGTGTCGGCGTTGGAAAAACCTCCCACGAAAACTATCATCCTGACTTCGTGAAGGTCTTCGCGTCCGCTTATGAGGTCGGTGGTATGGACATCCTTTACCTTGAACCCCGCCTTATACAAGGCATAAGCCATTTCCCTGTCGCCGTTCGATCCCTTTTCCCGTATGATTGCAGCAACCGGTCTTTTTGAATATTCGGGAATGGGAGCTGCCTTCCCGTCGAAATCGTCGGGGAAGATTAGATTGACAGGTTGTTTTTTGTAGTGTTCGAAGCGCAATCTGGCACATTCGCCGGCGCATTGGTGTGAGTCGAACAGGAACGAAGTCTTGTACCACATGTCGCGAAGGAGATCGATATCTAACATAAGGGATACCGAAGGCAACTTAATGGATAACGTGCGTCTTGAGGTAACCCTTCCTATGTTGTAGAATTTTACCTTACGCAGATTCCCCGTTGTCAGTTTGCTTGAAGTCTGTATGACTATCCCGGGCAATTCGCTGAATAATAAATCATTATCGAATTGTTTAAGATCCAGAGCCATACCTGTATCAGGAGTAGGGAAACACATTTCGAGCAGGGTGGTGATGAGACCTCCTGCGGATATGTCGTGGCCTGCACAAACGGCTCCTTTGCGAATGAGGTCCTGCACTACGTTGAAGCATGTGGAGAAATATGAAGCGGCATCGGGGCCGGCGCCAACGTCAGGTGCGACTTTTCCTATTTTTCCTCTTGTTTGGGCGTAAGCCGATCCACCGAGAGGGTGCTCTGTTCCGCTGCAGAAAGGAATATAATATATATACGAATCCGCGATCGGCTGTAGATCGCAATGTACGCAAAGTCCGATATCGCTGACACGTCCTTCGGCCGATATGACTAGCGTGCCTGGGGCTATGACCTTTTCCCCGTCGGGATATTTCTGGGTCATGCTCATCGAATCTTTTCCGGTAGGAATGTTAACTCCCAATGCAATGGCGAAGTCAGAGCATGCCTTTACCGCATCGTAAAGTCTGGCATCCTCACCAGGATTGCGGGAAGGCCACATCCAGTTCGCACTCAGGGAAACGCTTGCAAGCCCATCCTTCAAAGGTGCGAAGACGATGTTTGTCAATGCTTCAGCAATAGAAAGCCTTGAACCTGCTCCCGGATCAATAAGTCCTGCCGCAGCCGCCGAACCTATGGATGTGGCGATGCCTTCCCTGGATTCGTAACCTATGGCTGTGACACCCATATCGTTTAAAGGAAGCTGGATGCGTCCGCAGCACTGTTGCGTGGCTACGAGGCCGGTTACGGAACGGTCAACCTTGTTTGTCAGCCAGTCCTTGCAGGCAACGGACTCCAGACGGAGCATTTTTTCCACGGCTTCTTCCAACTGCAATGCGTTTAATTTATTTGTCGAAGGAATATCCGCGAAATCGCTTGCTTCTGTGCGGTCTTCCATTACAGTCATTGGGGTGGAACCAAGCATGTCGCTTATTTTCAAATCGATAGGATTCTCTTTTTTAACCGGATCCGTGAGTTTGAAGTTGTGATCCCCGGTGACTTCTCCTACCAGGTAGAACGGTGCGCGTTCGCGTTCGCATATGTCTTTCAAATGCCCGGCTCCCTTTTCACCGATGGCGAGACCCATCCTTTCCTGGCTTTCGTTACCTATGATCTCCTTGTCGGAAAGTGTGGGATCGCCGATCGGAAGCTTGGAAACATCTATTGTCCCGCCTGTTTCTTCTACAAGTTCGGAAAAACAGTTCAAATGCCCGCCCGCTCCGTGGTCATGCACGGAGACTATAGGATTTTCCCTTTCTTCGCACAATGCCCTGATGGCATTGTAGACTCTTTTTTGCATTTCCGGATTAGCGCGCTGTACTGCGTTGAGTTCTATGGAATTATCGTATTCGCCGGTATCCACTGACGAAACTGCTCCGCCACCCATGCCAATCCTGTAGTTGTCTCCGCCGAGCAGGACTATCCTGTCCCCCTTTTCGGGAATCCCCTTCATGCATTCGTCCCTCTTAGCGAAGCCGATTCCGCCTGCCAGCATGATAACCTTGTCGTAGCCGTATTTCTTATCGCCTTCGAAATGTTCGAAAGTGTTCAGGGAACCGGCGATCAGAGGCTGTCCGAATTTGTTCCCGAAGTCGGAAGCCCCGTTCGATGCCTTTATCAATATTTGCAGAGGGGTTTGGTAAAGCCACTTACGTGGCGGAACGCATTCCCATTCTCGTTTGTCGCCGTCAAAGCGGGGATAACATGTGAAGTAGGCTGCGGTGCCTGCGATCGGGTAGGAGCCACGTCCACCGCCCATTCGGTCCCTTATTTCGCCTCCGCTGCCAGTCGCAGCACCGTTGAACGGCTCGACCGTCGTCGGGAAATTGTGTGTTTCGGCCTTGAGCGATATCACAGTCTTTTCCCGGTCGGTCACGAAAAAGGAGGGCTTTGAACCGTCCTCAGGGTGGAACATGTCAAGTTCAGGCCCGTCGAGAAAAGCGCAGTTGTCCTTGTACGCCGATACTATGTCGTTCGGATTCCTCTTGGAGGTGCCTTTTATCATTTCGAAAAGGGAGTGTGGCATCTTTTCCCCGTCTATGACGAATGTGCCGTTGAAAATCTTGTGCCTGCAATGTTCGGAATTGACCTGTGAAAACCCGAAAACCTCGCTGTCAGTCAAGGGGCGTCCGATTCGTTTGCTCAGATTTTGAAGGTACCCGATTTCCGCATCGGAAAGTGCCAGTCCCTCCTGCCTGTCGTAGGCCTTGAAATCGGTGATGTACACTATCTTTTCAGGTTTCCTTTCGACATCGAAGATTTTCTGGTCCAGGCCGTCGTAAACCCTCTGCAACATTTTGTCATACTCCGGCGAAGCGGTATCGGAAGGAAAGAACTCCTCGATGCGGAGTATCCCTTCAATTTTCATGTTCGAAGTTATTTCGACCGCCGTAGTGCTCCATGGAGTGACCATCTCCCTTCTTGGTCCCACGAATATTCCTTCTATGCTTTCGGAAGGCAGGAATTCGGCTCCCGAGAAGAGCCAGCACAATGCATCTTTTGTTTTTTCGTTTAATTTGCTTTTGGATTTTACCGCTATGACATGTTTGTCATGGCAGGAGAAGAAAAAAATCATAACTATTGTTTTGATAGATTCAATATGTAAAAATACTGATTTTTTCGATATGCAGACAGCATAAACCGAAATTTGCTAAAATTGCAGTATGGATTTGAATTCGTATAATAAGGAATTGGAAAAGATATTTTCCATGTCTCCATCATACCAAGTCGTCGGGGACAGAGCATATAAACCCGGGTTGGAAGCCATGGAAGCCTTCGACAGGCATCTCGGGTATCCTTCCCGCTCGTTGCGGGCCGTCCATGTTGCCGGAACCAATGGAAAAGGATCAGTATCACATTTCATGGCTTCGGTTTTTGCCTCCTGCGGGTACAGAACCGCACTCTATACGTCGCCACATCTGATCGACTTCCGCGAAAGGGCAAAGATATGTGAAGGTGAAGGATTTGAAATGATTCCCAGGGAATTCGTCTATGACTTCGTCAGGAAAGAGGAGTCTTATATCGTGGAGCACAGATTGTCGTTCTTTGAGATCACAACCGGATTGGCGTTCAGTTGGTTTGCTGGGGAGAAGTGCGATATAGCCGTTATCGAAGTGGGCTTGGGCGGGCTTATGGATTCGACCAACATAATAACTCCCATATTGAGCGTTATCACCAACATCGCCTTGGACCATTGCATGTACCTTGGCCATACCCTTGCCGAAATTGCGGTACAGAAAGCCGGAATAATCAAGGATGGTATACCTGTCGTAGTCGGAGAGTATCTGGATGAAACCAGGCCTGTTTTCGAGAAAACCGCGGCATTGCATGGCTCCGAATTGCATTTCGCACAGGACGAGGAGCCTGCGGCGCACTCTCTCGAAGGTTTCGAATTGCAGGGGGATTATGAGAGGAACAACCTTCGTACGGTACGGTGTGCCTTGGAGGTTCTTTCTTCACTCGGTTTCGTATTTTCGCATGCAAAAACGGTGGATGCCTTGAAGCATGCAGCATCTAGGACGGGATTGCGTGGAAGATGGGAAGTGCTGAAGGAGTCCGGGCCGAGGGTTATTTGCGATGCCGGGCACAATCCGAACGGGCTTTCCTATGTGATGCCCCAGTTGTGCAGGGAAGGAGTCGACATAATAGTATTTGGGGTGGTGAAGGACAGGGATCTTGAGGGTGAAAAAGAGATGTTCCCGCGTGAAGCTTATTATTTTTTTGCCAATGCGAAAGGTCCGAGGGCGATGCCTTGCGGAGAACTTTGCGAAAAGCTCACGGCAGCCGGACTCAGGGGCGAGGCTGCGGGATCGGTCGAATCAGCGGTGAAGAAAGCTCTTGGAAAAGCATCCGAAAGCAGTACGGTTTTTATCGGAGGAAGTTGCTATGTCGTTGCAGAGGCCTTGGAGCTTGTTTATTAGTATAGGAATATTTATTTTTGTAACAAGAGTATTCAACATATTTACATCATAAAATGAAAAGATCTTTCAAAGCGATTTTGCTTTTATCGGCCGCATTTTTTTTCGCAGGCTGTACTACCGGTCTCGAGACGGAGATCAACGACCTTGCCAAGAGGGTTACAGACCTGGAAACTTATTGCGCTGAGCTGAACACCAATATCAGCACTTTGCAAACTCTTGCCAATGCGCTGAAATCCCAGAATTATATCTCCGGCGTGAGCGACTACAAGGAAGATGGCGTCAAAGTCGGTTACCAGATTAATTTTTCCGACGGAACCTACGTTGTCATTTACAACGGCAAGGATGGTGCCGATGGGAAGGACGGGGATACGCCTGTCATAGGAATAGCCGAAGGTGAGGACGGCAACCTTTACTGGACGGTCACATATAGCGGAGGAACAACCACTTTCCTCACTGATTCGCTCGGTAACAAGATCCTAGCTGTCGGAATCGACGGGAAAGACGGTAAGGATGGTGAAAAGGGAGACCAGGGAGATACCGGTGACACCGGGGCTACTGGAAGCGACGGAATAACCCCCCAGTTGAAAATAGATGACGGTTACTGGTATGTTTCGGTCGATGCAGGCCAGACATGGACGGAAGTGGGGCAGGCTACCGGGGATGCCGGGGATGCCGTCTTCGAGTCCGTCGATACTTCCGATCCCGACTATGTGGTATTCACCCTGGTAGACGGTACATCCTTCAGCGTTCCTACCGAATCAGCCTTCACCTCCATTTCCGATAAGGTGGAAGAGATGAACGAGCAGATAACCGCCGTAAGCAAGCTTGTGGATTCCATCTTCACTAACAGCGTTTTCGTAAGCTCGATTACCTTCAATATTGACGGATCAGATACCCTGAGTTATAACGTAACTTTTTCGGACGGTACGGCCATAGTCCTCAATAAGGGAGTGAACGGCAAGGATGCTTCGGTTCCCGAAGTTACCGCTTCCAAGTACGAAGACGGCGTTTATTACTGGCAGGTTACCGTCGGCGATTCGACTTCATGGATGCTTGATGGGGAAGGGAACATGATCCAGGCCGCCGCTTCAGACGGCAATGACGGAATTACTCCGGTAGTGGGTGTGGAAGATTCGGCAGGAATCTATTACTGGACCATGCAATACGGCGACGGGAATGCTGAATGGGTTCTCGACCCGGAAGGCGGCAAGGTAAAAGCTTCAAGCGAAGACGGCACTTCATTCTTTGCTAACGTGGACGTTTCGTCCGGGGAATACGCCATATTCACGATGGCTGACAGTTCGGTCGTCAAGATTCCGCTTTATTCCGCATACGAAGCCCTTATGGGGGCGATCGACACTATAAACACGAATATAAACTCGATGTCAGAACTTGCCGAAGCTCTTGAGGAAAGAACTTATATAAAAGAGACTGAAGCGATCATATATAGTGACGGAGATACCGTAGGGTATTACATTTCCCTTTCGAACGGCAAGAGTCTATACCTGTACAACGGCCTCGATGCTGCGGCGCCGGTAATGGGCGTTGCCCAAGATACGGACGGAATCTATTACTGGACGGTCCGTTACGGCACTTCGAGAGTCAATTGGGTTTATGACGACGAAGGTAACAAGGTCAAGGCTGTCGCGGAGGACGGAGAGGACGGCAGTACGCCTGCGATAAGCGTATCCAAGGAGGAAGACGGGCTTTATTATTGGGTAGTTGTAAATGGAAGCGACACTACTTATGTGGAGGATTCGGAAGGGAACAAAGTGACGGCAAGTGCCGTAAAAGGGGAAGACGGGACATCGTTCTTCTCTTCCGTAACTTCCGACTCGGACTACCTGACAATAGTTCTTGCAGATAGCACGACGACTTTCCGGATTCCAATCTACAAGGAATTCGCATTGACGGACTGGACATATGGCGAAAACGAAATGGGAACCGAATACACTTTGACTACGACGGGCGAAACTACATCCTATGCATTGAATTTCACTTTGTCGTGCAGTTATATCACTGATCCTGAAATACAATATTACACGACTTCTGGAATAGAATCGGTTTCGGTAGGGGAAATATCTTATGATTCCAATCTCAGCACATTCACCGGAACAATTAACGTAACGTTCAACGTCACTCCGCTGATCGGTACCCAGAAACTTCTTCTTTTCTTCGGCGACGGCAAGGGCAAAGTTGTTATGAGATCAGTTTACTTCAATTGAGTGCACCATGAAAAGATTTTGCAAGTTATTAGCGATTGTCCTTTTGCCAATCCTGGCCACATCCTGCTATGGAGATCTTTACGACGAAGTGGATGATTTGGGCACGAGAGTGGACAGCGTCAAGCAGAAACTAATTACGATGAAGAGCCAAGTCAGCACCCTGAGCACGGTATTGTCAGCTTATAATGCCTATTATTATGTTACGGACTTCACGCCTGTGATTACGAGCGGCGATACTACCGCATACAAGATCACCTTCTCGAACGGGAAGTCAATTACCGTCACGATGGGAGAGGATGGAGAGGATGCGATCGACGGCGAGACCCCTGTGATCGGAGTGCGGATGTATACTGACGGATATTATTACTGGACAGTGACTTACGGTACCATCACCACATATATCTACGATTCCACCTATAAGAAAGTAAGGGCCGGAGCCATAAACGGTACCGACGGCTCTGACGGGGAAAACGGGGACAAGGGTGACACTGGCGCTACCGGTGAATCGGGGAGCGACGGAACAACTCCTCTCCTTAAGATATCAGCCGGCGACTGGTACATTTCTTTCGACGACGGTGCATCATGGACTTGCTTGGGACAGGCGACCGGGGATGCCGGAGCTACGTTTTTCCATGAAGTTACGGAGGATGAGAACGGATATGTAGTTTTCACTATGACGAACGGTACGGTGCTTAAGTTTCCTTCGGAAGATATGTGGAAGGCAGTTGTCAATTCGGTGCAGAATCTGAATGCCAGCATTGCTCTCGCAAAGCAGTCGGTAGAAAATCTCGAATCGTCGGATTATGTCACTTCGATAAAAAAGGAGATCGATGATGGGGATACCGTCACGACGGTATCCTTCAAGAAAGGCAATGCCATAACCATCAGGAATGGGAAGGACGGCAATGATGCTCCCGCATTTTATTACGGCGTACGGAAAGGGGAAGATGACAAATATTATTGGACGCAGACCGTGGACGGGGTCACATCGTTGATTTATGATACCGACGGGAATGCGATCTGCGTCACTCCGGAAGATGGCGAAGACGGTACTGCTCCGATAGTATCTGTAAAGGTGGATACCGTCACCGGCTATTATTATTGGGCCGTATCGATCGACGGGGCCGATCCTGAATTCATACTCGATTCGGAAGGAGACAAGATAATGAGCACGGGCCTCAATGGCGATTCGTGGATAGCTTCGGTTTCCGAAGACGGATCCGGAGACTTTGCGGTATTCACTCTTTCCGGGGGAGACACTGTTACTTTCCCTACTTGGGCTTTCCATCTAAGGACAGCCGCTGCCGTAGATTCTGTAAATTCGCGCGTTGCCCAGTTGAAAACCATTCTGGATGAGGTCGCGAAGGACAGCGTACAGATAGTATCCACTAAGTACGATTACGATCAACTCAAGATCAGCAAGATGACCATAACTTTCTCGGATGGTACCGTGGCAGTCATATCGGAAGGCAAAACATATTCGGAAGATACGGTTAAGGCTCCTGTCATAAGCGTCGGCGAATTCGAGGGCAGGTATTACTGGACCATAAAATACGCTGGAGAGACGAGTTTCAATTTTATATTAGACGGAGACGGGAACAAGATTCTCGCAATAGGAAACGACGGAGAGGATGTAACCGAAGTGCCTGTGGTAAGTACATTGACCTCGGGAGGTGTCGAGTATTGGGCCATACAATACGGTTCCGCCTCGTATTTCATTACCGACAAGGATGGTAACAGGATACCTGTGGAGGGAATGAAAGGAGATGATTCGGACGATTTCAACCTGATAGAATCGATTACTTCAGACGATACCTTCACCTATATAACGATTGCAGGAGGTACTACTTTCAAATTCTTGACATACAAGGATTTTTCCGTCCATTTGGGTGATTATTCGGATACATTCGTACCAGGAGCTTCGGTTTCGTTCGCGATCACCATCGAGGGGACCCGTACCACCCCGCAGGTTGAGTTCATTTCCTACGTATTTGGAGTAACCCTTGATACTCTGGTCGAGGATCCGGAGACGAAGGTATGGACGGCAACGTTAAGCGTTTCCTCATCTGAAACGGCTTCGGGTGATGTCCTTCTGTTCGTGACGGATGGATTTGACAAGTTGATAACCAAGAATGTTCATTTTGTCTGCCAGTGACGTCCTGCTAGCAGGTCAGAGATTGCAGATCAGCCAAGCGAGGTAGGCACCATAGCTGCACAGGTAAATGATGCCGTCCCCGCGGTCGATCGTGTTTTTCTTGAACATGAATGCGGCGGTGAAGAGGAAGGCCTGGGACAAAAGCAGTACGGCGAAATCAACTATCGTAACGTTTGTGATGGAAAGGGGATGGATCAGTGCGCTTCCTCCGACGATCAACAGGATATTGGAGATATTGGAGCCTATTATGTTGCCGAGAGCCATTTGCCCCTTTCCCTTGGCAATCGACACTATGTTTGATACGAGTTCCGGGAGAGACGTCCCGGCAGCCACTATTGTGATTGCGATGAAAGCTTCGGTAACGCCGCAAGCTCGTGCTATCGCCGAAGCTCCGTCTACGAAGCATTTTCCGCCGAGAACCAGCATTCCTATACCAGCCAGGATGAAAGAAGATATCTTTACAGTCTGTCCGAAAGACATGTGTTCCTTTACTTCGCATCCGGCTGCGGCTGCTTCTAGGGTAGCCTGCTTGCGTCCTTCACGTAGGGTTATAAGCAAATATATGACGAATGCCGATAGAAGTATGGCGCCTTCGACTCGGGAAAAGCTCTTTTTGAAGAGAGCCATACCGGCCAAAATAACGGCTGCACCTATGGATAGAGGGACGTCGCGCTTTATGTTGCCGGCCTTGTATGGGATCGGTTTTATCAGGGAAGTGAGTCCGAGAATCATGAGGGTGTTGAATATATCCGAACCAATTATGTTTCCGATGGACATGTCGGGCATGTTCATAATGGAGGAATAAAAACTTACGGACATCTCCGGAAAAGAGGTGCCGATGCCGACTATGACGATTCCTATGACGAATTCGGAGAGACCGAGTCTTCGTGCCATGAGGGCAGCATTGTCAACGAGCAGATTCGCTCCCCAGATTGATAGCGCGATTCCCCCTATCAGAATCAATATGGCGACCCAGATACTCATGGCTAAGATGTGTATTCGTCCCAGCTTTTTATTTGAACATCGTCGAGAGGAAGGGTACAGAACGCGTTTATGAAAGCAGCACCGAGACGAGGATTGGTAATAAGCGGAATATTGAAATCTATCGCTGAGCGGCGTATTTTGTATCCGTTCTCGAGTTCGATAGGGGTAAGGTTCTTAGGTATATTGATTACCAAGTCGATATTCTTGTTTCGAACCATTTCCAGTGCGGAAGGGACGGTGCCGTCACTTGTTTCCGTTTCGGATGGCCACAGGACACGCGTGCATTCGACGTAATTATCCTGAAGGAACCTGAAGGTGCCTCCGGTTGCGAAGATCCTGTAACCCTTTTCTACGAGAAGCCTGCAGGATTGGAGCATAGATGCCTTCTGGATGGCATCTCCGCTGGAAACGAGTATGTTCTTCTGCGGAATGTCGTAGCCTACGCTCAGCATCGCCTTAAGAATGGCTTCGTTCGTATCGTCGCCGAGGCATCCCACTTCCCCGGTAGATGCCATGTCAACTCCCAGTACGGGGTCGGCTTTCTGCAGGCGCGAAAACGAGAATTGCGAAGCTTTGATCCCTACATAGTCGAGGTCGAATGCGCTCTTGAGGGGCTTTTCGTAGGCTTCTCCGATCATGATTCTGGTTGCGAGCTCTATGAAGTTTATCTTCAGGACTTTCGATGCGAAAGGAAAACTTCTCGAAGCGCGCAGGTTGCATTCGATGACCTTGATGTCGTTCTCCTTCGCGAGGAATTGTATGTTGAAAGGGCCGGATATCTCGAGGGCCCCGGCTATCTTTTTAGATATCTTCTTGATCCGGCGTACCGTTTCTACGTATAGCTTTTGCGGCGGCAACTGAAGGGTTGCGTCGCCGGAATGTACTCCTGCGAATTCGATGTGTTCGGAAATGGCATATGCAATAATATCGCCTTTGTCTGCTACCGCATCGAAATCGATCTCCTTGGCATGCTGGATGAATTCCGATACCACGACGGGATGCTTCTTTGAAACGTCCGTTGCCAGCTTCAGAAATTCACGTAGTTCCTCATTATTCGAGCAGACGTTCATTGCTGCACCAGAAAGCACATAGGAAGGCCTTACCAGAACTGGGAAACCTACCTCGTCTATGAATTCGTAAACGTCGTCCATAGTGGTAAGTTCCCTCCAGCGCGGTTGGTCGATGCCGAGCTTGTCGACTATGGAAGAGAATTTATGGCGGTCTTCAGCCTCGTCTATGCTTCTTGCTGATGTGCCCAGGATTTTGACTCCGGCATTGTCGAGCCTGAGGGCAAGGTTGTTAGGAATCTGGCCTCCTACGGAAACTATTACTCCGTGCGGAGCTTCGAGGTCGTAAATGTCCATTACCCGCTCGAAGGTGAGTTCATCGAAGTACAGCCTGTCGCACATGTCGTAATCGGTGGAGACGGTTTCGGGATTGTAGTTTATCATAACACCCCTGTAACCGTCCTTCTGGATGGTCTGGAGTGCATTTACCGAACACCAATCGAACTCGACCGAACTGCCGATGCGGTACGCTCCTGAACCCAGGACTATGACCGACCTGCCATCGTGTTCATAAGTAATATCACTTGCGGTGCCGTTATAGGTAAGGTACAGGTAATTCGTCGCGGCTGGAAACTCTGCGGCAAGGGTATCTATCTGTTTGACGACCGGAAGTATGCCGAGTGACTTGCGATATTTGCGGATGACGTTGACCGAATCCTCCATGTCGTATCTATCCTTGAAAATCAGGCGTCCTATCTGGAAATCGGAAAATCCCTGCTGCTTTGCAATTCGGAGCAGCTCGCCTGAAAGACCGTCTGTGCCTGAGAGTTTCGACAATTCGTTGCCGGTCAGTATTATGTTGTAGAGCTTGCAAAGGAACCATTTGTCTATCTTTGTGAGTTCATGGATCTTGTCGATGGTATATCCGCTTTCGAAAGCCTTTGATATGACAAATATGCGGTTGTCGGTAGGCTCCCGCAATGACTTGTCTATATCCTTGATTACAATTTCCTTGTTAGCCACGAAACCATGGGCTCCCTGTCCGATCATTCTCAATCCTTTCTGTATGGCTTCCTCGAAATTCCGGCCTATGGCCATTACTTCCCCTACGGATTTCATACTGCTGCCTATTTCCCTCGAGACGCCGTGGAATTTGGCGAGGTCCCATCGCGGAATCTTGCATACTATGTAGTCCAACGCCGGTTCGAAGAATGCTGGGGTAGTTTTAGTAACGGAATTCTTCAGCTCGAACAGCCCGTAGCCCAAACCGAGTTTGGCAGCTACGAAGGCGAGGGGATACCCCGTCGCCTTTGATGCGAGGGCGGAACTTCTGCTCAGCCTTGCGTTGACCTCGATGACACGGTAATCTTCGCCGGAGGGATCGAAAGCGTACTGCACGTTGCATTCGCCGATTATCCCTACGTGGCGAACTATTTTGATCGCAAGTTCGCGCAGCCAATATATCTCTTTGTTCGTCAATGTTTGGCATGGAGCTACAACAATGCTTTCCCCGGTATGGATGCCCAGCGGATCGAAATTCTCCATGTTGCATACCGTGATGCAGTTATCGTAACGGTCGCGTACCACTTCGTATTCGATTTCCTTCCAGCCGCGCAGGGATTTTTCGACGAGGACCTGGGAAGAGTATGAGAATGCCTTTTCGGCTACTTGGTCCAGTTCCTCCTTATTGTCAGCGAATCCGCTGCCTAACCCGCCTAAAGCATATGCTGCTCTCAGAATTACTGGATAACCCAGGTTTTCCGCTGCCTTTTCGGCTTCTTCAATATTGTAAACCGCATGACTCTTGATGGTCCTGACATCGATCTCTTTCAGCTTGTGGACGAACAAGTCGCGGTCTTCCGTATCTATTATGGACTGGACTGGGGTTCCAAGAACTTCGATTCCGTATTCTTCGAAAATACCGCTTTTATACAGCGATACTCCGCAGTTCAGGGCGGTCTGGCCTCCGAAGGATAGTAGAATGCCCTGTGGCTTCTCCTTTTCTATTACCTTTTTTACGAAATATGGGGTGACCGGCAGGAAATATATCTTGTCGGCTATATTTTCCGAAGTCTGGACCGTAGCGATGTTCGGGTTTATCAGGACCGTGTAAATACCCTCTTCGCGCATCGCCTTGAGAGCCTGGGAACCAGAATAGTCGAATTCTCCGGCTTCGCCTATTTTCAACGCACCGCTTCCAAGCAAAAGGACTTTCTTTATATTTTGATTTTTCATAGCATCTTTATGAATTCATCGAACAGAAATTCGGTATCTGTAGGGCCGCTCGAAGCCTCAGGATGGAACTGTACTGAGAAAAACGGCTTGGAAACATGTTTGATGCCTTCGTTGGTACCGTCGTTCATATTGACAAACAAAGGTTTCCAGTCAGCCGGAAGGGTGGTGTCATCTACGGCGTAGCCATGATTCTGGGAGGTGACGTAGCATTTTGTCGTGCCGACGAGACGGACAGGCTGGTTGTGGCTCCTGTGTCCGTATTTCAGTTTATATGTCTTTGCTCCGGACGCACGTGCGAGCAATTGGTTCCCCATGCATATGCCAAAGACCGGCTTGCAGAGCGCCATGGTGGCGCGTATATGTTCTTCCGTAATGCCGCAGAATTCCGGGTTCCCAGGTCCGTTAGATATGAAAAGCCCATCGTAGGAACCGATGGAACCGTCATTGAAATCGTAGTTCCACGGAACACGTATGATTTCTACGTCTCGCTTTAAAAAACAGCGCAATATGTTGTGCTTGATTCCGCAATCGATCACGACGATCTTCTTTTTCCCCTCTCCGGCGCCATATATGGTAACCTCCTTGCAACTCGTGACCGCAACCTGATTGACTTTGTTCGGATCATTTATGTCCCATCCGCCTTCGGCACCGTTCTGAATTATCCTGCCCAGCATGGATCCGTTTTCACGCAGGACCTGGGTCAGGGACCGCGTATCTATTCCGTAAATGCCAGGAATCCTGTTGCTTTTCAACCATTCGTCGAGACTTTCGACGGCTGACCAGTGGCTGTAATCGAAGGAATAGTCTGAGATGATTAGTCCCCGTACCCATATCTTTTCGGATTCCAGAACATCGGAAATACCTCCGGTTGAAGTTTGTCTCGGAACACCGTAGTTGCCGATCAGGGGATATGTAATACAGAGCATCTGTCCGGAGTAGGAAGGGTCGGTAAGGCTTTCAGGATAACCTACCATCGCGGTCGAGAAAACCGTTTCTCCATCGGCCGGGCCCATATAACCAAAAGAATAGCCCTGAAATTCAAGGCCATTTATCAGTTGAAGCTTGGCTTCAATTCTATTTTGCAGTTGCATTATCCATTATTTGTTGCAAATGTACTATTTTCTCGTGAAATCAAAGCCTTCAACCGAAGCACTGCGTCTCTTTCCGGAATGTTTTTCTCGACCACCTTGCCGTGGCTGTAAAGAGTGACTAATCCCCGTCCCGCTCCTACATAGCCGTAATCTGCATCGGCCATTTCCCCAGGGCCGTTTACAATGCATCCCATTACGGCTATCCTGACGCCGCCCAGATCTTTTGTAGCTTCCTTTATCTTATCGAGTGTTTCGCCTATGTCGTAAAGGGTCCTTCCGCAGCCGGGACAGGCGATGTATTCGGGTTTAGTAAATTTGAGCCTGCAGGCCTGCAACAGGTCCTCCTTGAAGGAGGACATTTTTTCAGCCGTGACCATTTTCCCACCGACTGTGGCTTTTATGTCGAAATCGGAAATCCGTTTCGAAACAAGTGCGGGACCGAAGTCACATGAGGCGGCAACGATGAATTCTTCCCAAGTATCGAAGTCGTAGGAAGCTTTCGGGTCATGGAAGGTTATCATCCTTGCGACCGGGATTTCATTCTCCGGAGGTTCCGTCAATGAAACGCGTACCGTGTCGCCGATTCCCTCCCTGAGCAGGCTGTAGATTCCCACTGCGGACTTGATCCTGCCGGTATCCCCGTTCCCGGCTTCAGTTACCCCGATGTGCAGCGGGAAAATGAGTCCCCTGCTTTCCATCTTTTTCATGAAAAGCCTGTAAGCTTCTACCATGACGATCGGGTTGCTTGACTTGAGCGAAAAGACCACCTTCCTGAAATCCGATTCGATGCACTTGTCCATCCACTCGGTTGCGGCTTCGGCCATTCCTCGTGGGGAATCGCCGTATCTTGCGGTTATGCGCTCTCCAAGTGATCCGTGGTTTATGCCTATACGCAACGCGCATCCCGTATCCCTGCACGTCCCGATCAGTCTGTTGAATGCTTCGGAAGCGACCTTTGACGCCTTTCCTGACTCGTCCCTTGAGAAGGAAAAGTTTCCGGGATTTATACGTACCTTGTCGGCCACCGAAGCAGCAGCTATGGCGGTCTCAGCTGAAAAATGGACGTCGGCGGCCAAAGGTCCGTAATAGCCGTCAGCATGAAGCCTTTTCTTGATTTCTGAAAGGGAAGATACTTCTCGCTTTCCCTGCGTAGTCAATCTGACTAGCTTGGCGCCGGCGTCGAAGCAACGTTTACATTGGTTTACGGATGCCTCGATGTCGTCGGTGGAGGTGTTGCACATGGTCTGCAATACGACAGGTGCACCGTCTCCGAATTTAACGCCACCTATGTCGAATGAAATGCGTTCTATGCCTGTATCTGCCTTCATCGGATTAAAAGATATGTAAGTTTAAGCCTATCGAAAACCTCAATTGGTTTGAATAGCCGAATAGCCAATATTCGTCGCTGATTTTTGTGGTCTGGTAAACGCTGCACATCGCCCGCTTGTAATTCGCCTCGATATGCACTTCGACGGGCCCGAAGATAAGGCCTACGCCTCCTCCGAATATGTAACCGTAGTCGTTCCGTATGTCTTTATCGTCGAAAGTATTGGAAACGGTTTGCTCGCCGCTGTAGTCGTCGGTAACCGTCCTGCTCACCGAAAGTCGGTAGCCGTAGTAACATCCGCCGTTTGCAATGATCCTCAGATGTTTCCCTATTTTGTAGTTGAACTGCGATATCAGTGGAACTTCCAGTTCGTTGTATGTGCCGTTACAGTCTTCCCACGAAGACGTAAATCCCTCCGTGGTATAGCGTAACCCTGTCTGTAATCCGAAATAGGGCATCATGTCCCATAGGCTCATGTAGCAGGTATAAAGCAACGCTACGTTGACAGGGGATACTATTCCCTTTGGTTCTATGTCGGGAGAGAAGCTTATTCCGCTGAAATCGTAAGAATATTGGATTCCTATCATGTGCTGTGGGGGGAATGCGAGCACCTTCTTCTTACCGGCAGTATCTGGTGTCTCATATGTCATGACGGTATCCTCTCCAGCCTTGACGGTTCCGCTAAGCCCGCCGTCGGCGGCACTAAGCGGAGGAAGGAATGCCGCGATAAATGCAGCGACACATAATATCGTTCTGAATCCCATCATTTGAACATCTTCCCCACGTCTATATCCTGTTCCAGATCTGTTTTTTCCTTCAGATCTATCACAGCGGTTTCAGGTATGGATCCCGGCAATTCGTAAAGCATCACCTTCTCCGGCTGGCGGTGTTCGAGAAGGTTACCGGTATCTATGATTCCGTTTCTGTTTCCGTCTTCCGTTATCCTGATGGAATATTTCCCGGCCTTGAGATAGGGGAATTTCAATATTGCGGGAGCGTCTATCTTATATGTCCTGAAGACCTTTTCCCTGTTTTCATTGACAAGGTCGACAATGTACCTCTTGTCTACGTTTGTCATCACGGTGGTGATTGAACTCAGGTCGTCATCGTTGGGCAAGGTAACGGTAACGGACAGGCTGTCGTTCGGCAATCCCTCTAAACTGGTGAAAGTTCCCTTTCTTAGGGTAATGGTATAATCGAATCCCTTCTGGAGATCTTTAAGAGGTCTGATTGTGTACCTGCATACATTGTGTTCATCCTGCTCTATTTTGAATTTTTCGCGTTTTTCCTTGCCTCTCGGATCCTTTGAAATATAGATTATGGAATCGAACTGGGATTTTAGGAGCGGCATGGAGAAGTCCAGAACGAATCCGGTCTGTTCTACCATATCCGGAGGTGCCGTAATTGTAACTCCCATGGCTGTGTCCTTTTGCTTTTGCATTTTCATTGCTGCCGCCCTTTCCATGAACAATTTCAGATCTTCCGTAAAAGGTGAGATATCGCCTGTAGAATCCGTCTTCCCGTAACGTATTTGTGCAAACAGCGTGTCGGGGATGTATCCCTGTTCGTTTAAGTAGATGGTCAGGCTGTCGTTTTTCTCGTTGAACTGCTTGATCAACTTGCTGTCCCGTATGCCTGAGAAATGAATGGTATCTATCTTGGGATTTGGGGAAAGGAATTTGATGAAGACTTCCCATGGCGAGACCCTGCCTGAGTTCACGATTTTTTCCCTCGAATTCTCCTCTGTGAACATCAGGACGTTGTACTCGGATTCCCTCTTCTTGCATGCCAAGGTATCCTTTATGTCGAATGTTCCTAAGGAATAGCTGTTCCTTCGCATTACGCTGTCAGGTCTTATCATCCTGCTTATGAAGCCCACGGATTCGCTTGCCGGATCATAAAGGTTGTTATTGTTGTCGTCGCTTATCGTGTAAAGCCTGTATTCACATGGTTTTATGTTTCGGATTACGAAGTAGCCCCAATCATCGGTCCTGGTTGCCGCGACGGGCAAGTTGTTGAATATGGCCGAATCTCCCATGTCGGTATACAAAGATACAAGAGCTCCTTTTACCGGTAACAGTTTCTCGGCATCCATAACCGTTCCGGTAATGAACATGGAATCTATTTCTCCACCGGTGGAAAAAGTGTACACCATTCTTGGAAACACATTGCCTTCGTTGTTATCGACCAGGGCATTCCCCAAGTCGAGCGTGTACGTCTGGTTCTCTTTGAGTGTGTCTGGAAATGACACAACGATACTCTTTCCGGAAACCTTTGTCTTAGGTTTTGTCTTCATGGGAGGGGAAACAAAGATGTCATTCGCAGTCTTGATTACCGTGTATTCGTCGAAAGTGAATGCTACCTTGCCCTTGACGCGTGGAAAATTAGTGTCGTTCTGGGGTGGTACGAGCTTTATGAGAACGGGAGGGAGAGTGTCCTTCAGGCCTCCGCTCGGAGGGGACGATGTGTTGGCGCAGGAGTTTGGCAGTATGGCTAGTGCCGTCGCCGTTGCGAGGGCAGTAATAATGGAGATTATGCTTTTGTTTTTCATTCCGTGCTCTCCTAGTCTTTCTCTTCGCTTATATCCGTTCTGCCCACGGTTTCCATCCCCTTGATCTTGCCAAGTTTCTGAATGAGGTTATTCAGCACCTCGGTATCCTTTACATAAAGGTCTATGTAGCCTTCAAAAATGCCGTCGTGCGATTGTATTACAAGTTTCCTGATATTTACGCTCAATTCCAGGGAGATGTGTTTAGTAATCTCGTTCAGCATTCCTACGCGGTCAATTCCTCGCAACGAAATGCGTGCCAGAAAAGACTGGACCGTGAATTTGCTCCACTTGACGGAAATGATCCTGTTGCCTTGGACTGATGCTAGATTCTGTGCCACAGTGCACGTTTTCTTGTGGATTATGACCTTCTTGTCGTCACCCAGGAACCCTATTACGCTGTCTCCCGGAATAGGATTGCAGCATTCCGCTATTCTGAATGAAAGCGAAAGGTCTTTCGGATTTTCCCTGAGGACATATCCTTCCTTAAGTTTCTGGTCGGTTTCAACTTTGCTTACTTCGGAGACTCCCCACATCTGTACCCTTTTCTTTTTTGTGTTGGTTTTAAGCACGTCTGTGAGGTCTTTCAGATCTATTATGCCCATGCCTATCTTGTTGTAAAGATCTTCTTTCCCTCCGGTTATCTGGTAATTCGCAATCAGTTTTTTTATGACCCTGCTGCTCGGCTTGACGCCGTTCTCGGCGAGTTTGTCATACAGGAATTCCATTCCTTCCCTGATATTATTCTTTGTGTCGTTTTTCAGATAATCCGTAACCATGCTGCGTGCCCTGCCAGTCTTCAGGAATTCGAGCCATTCGCGTTTCGGATGTTGGGTCTCCGCCGTAATGATTTCGATCTGGTCACCGTTTTGAAGGACATAGGATAGGGGAACTAGCTTCTGGTTTACTTTTGCAGCTATTGCTTTGTCGCCGATTTCGGAATGTACCGAATATGCGAAATCCAATGCTGTGGAACTTTTTGGCATCGTCTTGGTTTCTCCCTTTGGCGTATATATGTAAATTTCCTTTGTAATCAGTTCCTTGTGGAAATCGTCGAGAAAATCGAGTGCGTTGGCGTCGTGGCTTTGCAGGATTTCCCTGACCTTCTTGAGCCAGATGTCTACCTCGTTCTCGTCTTTCTGTATGTTGTATTTCTTTTTATAGGCCCAATGTGCGGCGATTCCCTGTTCGGCAATCATGTTCATCCTCTCGGTGCGTATCTGTACCTCCACCCAATAACCTTCCTGAGACATCACCGTGCAGTGCAGTGCCTCGTAACCGTTGCTCTTCGGGTTATTAACCCAATCGCGTGTACGATCGGTCTTGCAGTGGTAAAGATCGGTGACTATGGAATAAATACGCCAACACTGTTCCCTTTCCGTAACGTCCGCTACAGGCTTGAATATTATCCTTGCGGCGTAGATATCATAGATCTCTTCGTATGGGATTCCCTTGATGTTCATCTTGGCCCAAATGGAATAAGGCGTCTTTATTCTCTTTATTATCTGGAATTCGAAACCCGCATTATTCAATTTTTCGGAAATTGGCTCGATAAACTTGTCGATCGACTCGCTTTGCTCCTGCATTACTGTATCGAGCTTCTGTTTTATCTCTTCGTATGCTTCGGGTTCCTTGTATTGGAGCCATATGTTCTCCATTTCGCTCTTGATGTTGTACAGACCAAGTCTGAGTGCGAGGGGAATGAATATGTACATGGTCTCGCTCAGGATCTTGTCGCGTTTGTTCTCGGGCATGTATTGGATAGTACGCACATTGTGTAGCCTGTCGGCGAGTTTTATCAGCACTATCCTGACATCGTCGTTCAGCGTGAGAAGGATGCGCTTGAAGTTTTCGGCCTGTAGGCTGCGTTCATCCATATTCGAATCGTTGTGGAGAGCACTCTTGATTTTGGTGAGTCCATCTACGAGCGATGCTATCTTGTCTCCGAAGAGTCTCCTTATATCATCTACCGTATAATCCGTATCTTCCACCACATCATGCAGGAGAGCCGCGCAAATCGATTTGTAGCCCAACCCGATTTCCTTGACTACTATCAAGGCCACCGCGATGGGATGTATGATATAAGGTTCGCCGGATTTGCGACGTACGCCCTTATGGGCTTTCCGTGCGAAATTGAAGGCTTTCAGAACCGTTTCATACTCTTCCTGATTCGCACACCGCTTGAGCGCAGCCAGCCTGAGTTCCTCGAACTTCGTATCTATCAATTTATTATCTTCAGCAGTAAATTCCATGGCTAATGCTCATTTGATTTCTCTTTTTTTTTAGATTTCCTATTGATTTGTGGCAGGAGGGTGGAGTATTTGTCGTAAGTATCCACGTGCTGATAAGCGTATGACAGTTCGGAGCCGAAGAGGATGATCTGCCAGCAGTAGCTGAGCCAAACCATCGCCAGTGGCAGGGCGGCGAACGCCCCGTAAATGCTGTTGGTCTTGGATACCAGAAGCTGAGTTTTCAGATAGAGGAATTGCAGTATGAGAAAAACGAGACCGGAGACCAGAGCCGAATCGAAAGCCGGTTTCCATTTGACTTCGGCATTGGGTATCAGTTTGTACATAAGCATGAAAACCAAGACAATAATTATGTAGAAAACAACCCAGTACAGATTGGATTTCAGGAAACGGAATATCGGCAGGTCGCTGCCGACCAGGTTCCCGAGATTTTTCGTGAAGTACATTCCTCCGTATAGAAACAGGAGAAGGATGAAAGGGGAGAGAAATATTATCCCCAGTATTACAAGGGCCCTTTTCCAGATGGCACGGTATTTTCTGACATTCCATATTTTGTTGAAAGCCCCTTCAATACATATCAAAACCCATATTACCAGCCACAGGAAGGTTCCGAATGATATCCACCCGAAAAGTCCTTTCTGCGTCGTGTTGATTATGTTGTTCGCGATCCTGAGTATGGCGTCTATTAGCTGGTGGCTGGTGGGGAAGGAGTTGTACAGCAGGTCGGCTAGGGCTATGTCCAACCCGAAGCCGTTGGATATCCAAAGTATCATGGCCACCATTGGAACGATTGCCATGAGGCATGAATAGCTCAGTGCCGCAGCTTCCCTTCCAATTCTGTGGCTGCTGAAGTTCCTCATGGTTATTATGGCAATTTTAAGATATAGGAAGAGTCTCTGCGTGGATTTCTTGACTTCTGAGAAGTCTCCGACCCACAAGTCATGCGTGAGGAATTTGAAAATCCTCTCGTATGTGTTCAGAGCTTTTGTCTTAATGTTTGCCATTAGTCAATTCGTAAAAATCCTCTTCGCTTATGGTCTTTATACCCCATTTCTCGGCTTTCCTGATCTTTTCGGGGCCCGGTTTTGTGCCTGCAACAAGGTATTCGGTAGTCCCGCTTAAGCTGGAGGTGTTTTTGCCCCCGTGAAGGACTATTTGCCTTTTGATTTCCTCGCGCGGGACAGAGAAGTTCCCGGTAACCACTACGCTTTTTCCGGCAAGCTCTTCCCCGAGTTTCATCTCTTCCGTCTCAATGAAATTGAGCCCGTCGGCCTTAAGGCGGTTTATCTGTTCAACGTGGCGTTTGTCGGCAAAATAACTCGTTATGCTTTTTGCAAGTATGGGACCGATGTCGTCCATTCCATCGAGTTCGTCTTCGGAAGCTGAAGCCAGCGCATCGATGTTCTTGAAACGCTTGGCCAGAACCTTTGCCGTATTTTCACCTATATGTCTGATTCCCAAAGCAAATAATACGGCATGAAAAGGAGCTTTCCTGGAAGATGCTATGCTTTTCAGGAATCTTTCGGCAGAAGCATCCTTCCAACCGTCCAACGTGAGCAGTTGCTCCATAGTAATGTCGTATATGTCAGGAAGTTCCTTTATATAACCTTTATTGAAAAGCTGTTCTATGGTAGCATCCCCCGCGAGTATGTTCATTGCCTTCCTGGATGCGAAGTGGACGAACCCCAATTTGATCTGGGTAGGGCAGTCGTCGTTGGGACAATACCAGGCAGCTTCGTCCTCGTCCCTCACCAGAGGAGTGCCGCAGTCGGGGCAATTTTTCGGGAAAAGCGGTTTTTCTGCCCCGGGAGACCTTTTGTCCAGATCAACACCGGTTATCTTAGGAATGATTTCGCCGCCTTTTTCAACGTAGACGTAATCATTTATATGTATGTCGAGGAGTTCCATCTGATCGGCGTTGTGCAAAGTTGCACGTTTTACCATCGTACCGGAAAGTTGGACAGGGTCGAGATTGGCGACAGGGGTTATCGCACCAGTGCGTCCTACTTGATAATCAACGCTGTAAAGCCTTGTACAAGCTTGTTCTGGCTTGAATTTGAACGCCGTTGCCCAGCGCGGGATCTTCGCCGTGTATCCGAGTTGCGTGCGCAAGGCTAGTTCGTTGACTTTTATAACTACGCCATCTGTTGGAAATGGGAGCTTCTTCCGCTCCGTTTCCCAGAGCCTTATGTAAGACATTACCTCTTCTATGCCATTGCAGATCTTCGAATATTTGCTGACAGGTAATCCCCATTCCGCAGCTGCACGCATCATCTCATCGTGAGTTTTGAAAGGGAGGTTCTCTCCAAGCATATGGTACAGTATGCAGTCGAGGCCACGTTCCTTTACAGTTTCGGGATCCAGCGTCTTCAGGGAACCGGCCGCTGCATTGCGAGGGTTTGCGAACAAGGCATAGCCGCAATCCTCCCTCTCTTCATTTAGCCTGTCAAATGCCGCATAAGGCATGAAGATCTCTCCCCTGATTTCGAATTCGACCGGCCAATTCCCTCCGGTGAGTTCTGACGGTATAGCCTTTATGGTCCTTATGTTACGTGTAACATCGTCACCTATCCGGCCATCCCCGCGGGTCAGTGCACGTACAAGTATGCCGTTGCGATAAGTAAGGCATATGCCTACCCCGTCGAATTTCAATTCTGCCGAATATGAGAACGGTTGCGATACGGCTCCGGCGATCTTCGAGTGGAACGAGTACATCTCGTCCATGTCATAAGTATTGCCCAAGGAAAGCATCGGGTAACGATGCTGATACTGGACGAATTCCTTTGCAGTCGTTTCCAGGTCGCTTCCGACTTTCCTTGTCGGGGAATCAGGTAAGGCGAGTTTCGGATACATCCGTTCCAAAGCTTGCAATTCCTGAAGCAGGATATCAAATTCAAAATCGCTGATGGTTGGAGAGTTGAGAATATAATAATTCCTGTTGGCCTCATTCAGCTTCGATGTCAAATCTTCGATCCTGTTTTTTGCCTCTTCCCTTGTTATCTTAGCCACTTTCCCTTAATAGTTAATACTGACAAAAATAGTCATTTTTTCAAAAAAGTAGTAAATTTGCAAACCGTACGGACAGCTATTTAGCTGGACAAATATTTAAGATATAAGCAATATGAAAGATTCCATTATCATTTTGACGGGAGGGGGTCCTGCTCCCGGCATGAATACCGTTGTAGGGACAATCACTAAGGCGTTCATTGCAAACGGATACAGGGTCATCGGGCTTCACGGGGGCTATCAGGGCCTTTTCGAGGAAAATCCGAGAATCGAGGATATGAACTTCGCGATCGCCGATTCCATTTTCAACCGCGGAGGCTCGTATCTGATGATGAGCAGGTATAAACCTACTGACGAGGATTTCGAAAAACGTTTCAATCTTAAGCTTTTTTATGACAATAACGTCAAACTGCTCGTTACCGTGGGTGGGGACGATACCGCTTCCACCGCTAACAGAATAAGCAAGTTCCTTCTTGCCAAGCATTACGATATAAAGAACATACACGTTCCGAAGACTATCGACAACGATTTGCCTCTGCCGATGAATACACCGACTTTCGGATTCAATTCGGCAAAAGCCGAAGGATGCCGCATAGCGCAGACGGTTTACGAAGACGCTAGAACATCCGGCAATTGGTTTTTGGTCTCTGCAATGGGGCGTACTGCCGGTCATCTGGCTCTCGGCATAGGTGCCGCGTGCCATTATCCGATGATAATAATCCCGGAGATGTTCAACAAGACCAAGATATCTGTGGATAAGATAATAAACCTATCCATCTCCTCCATTATAAAAAGAAAGATAATGGGAATAACATACGGTGGCATAATGATCGCCGAAGGCGTTTTCGACGGAATGGATCCGGAGGATCTGAAAGCTACCGGCCTGCGTTTCACATACGACGAACATGGTCATCCGGAACTCGGCAAGATTTCCAAAGCCCAGCTGTTCAACGACCTTATGGACATGAAATTCAAGAAACTCGGTCTTAAAATAAAGACCCGTCCGATAGAAATAGGATATGATATTCGCTGTGTAGCTCCAATAGCATATGACTTGATGTACTGCTCGCAGCTCGGATTTGGAGTCTACGAACTATTTCACGAGGGAGAGACCGGGTGCATGGTTTACGTAGACCAGATGGGGGAGGTTCGTCCCCTTTATCTGAAGGATCTGCAGGATCCCGTAACTGGAAAGATCCTTCCGCGGGTCGTCGACATTGATGGAGATATGGCACAAGGCATATACAAGTATTTGGTACATTATCTGACTCCTTCCGACTACGGGGCGGCGAAGAAATGGATCCCCGATCCGGAAAATTACGATTTCTACAAGATTCTGAACTGGTAGGGAGGGCGGCGACGGCCATGAACATATACGAGATTCTCCTCAGGGCATTCGGTTCACGCGAATGCCATAAGAACGGTACTTTTTACGGCAACGGAAGCGGTAAATTTTCGGATATCAGCGACGAGGTGCTCGATTCGATTTCAGCAATGCAGATCGATGCCGTATGGTATGCCGGAGTGATCGCACATGCAAGTAAAACGGAATTTATCAGGGTCCAGAAATGTAATCCTGCGATAGTAAAAGGCGAGTGCGGCTCGCCTTTTGCCATAAGGGATTATGCCGATGTTGCCCCAGAACTTGCAGACAAGGTCCCGGCAAGGATGAAGGAATTCGCTGCGATGGTGGCGCGTACTCATCGCCACGGCATGAAAGTCATAATTGATTTCGTGCCGAACCATGTCGCCAGGGAATATGAGTCCGACAGGTTCAAATTCACCGACGAAAACTTTTATATGCTGAATTCGCCCCTCGTACTTCCTGACAGGGTAGAGGGCAACTATTTCGAAAATCCGGCAAAAGCCAGCGGAAACGATGTTTTTTCTCCTACACCTTCAATAACCGACTGGTATGAAACCGTAAAGTTGAATTACAATTCGAGAAGTACGTGGGAAATAATGACTTCCGTATTGAAATTCTGGGCTTCCAAGGGAGTGGACGGATTTCGCTGCGACATGGTAGAAATGGTGCCGGCCGATTTCTTCGGATATGCCATTTCGGAAGTAAGGAAGGAGTATCCGGATACTGTTTTCATAGGGGAGGCGTACAATCCCGGCAATTACAAGATTTACCGCAGTGCCGGCTTCGATCTGCTTTACGACAAGGTCGGGATGCACGATACGCTGTTGGACATAATAAAGGGCGATAAGCCGGCTTCTTCTATAACGAAGGTGTGGCAATCGCTGGGCAATTTGCAGGACAACATGTTGAATTTCCTTGAAAACCATGATGAGATGCGAATCGCGTCGGATTTCGTAACCGGTGCGGTGTCCAAGCGTGCGGAGTCACTTTTCAAAACTCCTGCGGCAAGAGGTGCGGCGTTGATCGGAGCGCATGCGCAAATATGTGCCGCCGCTGTGGCCACACTGTTCAACAAAGCGTCTTTCCTAATCTATTTCGGTCAGGAATTTGCCGAAGCTGGAATGCAGAACGAAGGATTCAGCAAAGTGGATGGAAAGACTTCCATTTACGATTATTGTATCGTTCCAAGTATTAAAAGGCATTTGGAAGGAAAATCTATCCCGCCAGAAACCAAAACACGAAATGCATATCTTAGGTTAATGAAGCGTTCGGTCACTTCTCCTTTCCTTACTGGGAAGACATTCGACCTGGAATATTGCAATCCTCTTTCAAATATGTTCGATCCCGAAAGTCAATTCGCATTCATGCGTTCCGACGGCAAGCGGCACTCATTGGTTGTAGCAAATTTTTCTCCTGAGAGCAAAACCGTGTATGTCACCATTCCCGCCCTTGCATTCGAATACCTGGGACTGGTAGAAACGAAATATTTCAACCCCCATACTCCACGTTGCGTTGAAGTGAAGGCTTTCGATTATACAGTCATGCCTATATATTGAAAAGCATTCTGAATTATGGAAAGGCTCCTTGTCCGCTTGACATGGAGCCTTTTTTTGATTATCTTTGAATATCATTAATTAATGAATATGAAAAATATCGTTGTCACAGGAGGAGCGGGCTTTATCGGATCGCACCTGATTCGTTTGTTAGTTAACAAATATCCTGAATACAGGATAATCAATTTGGATCTTTTGACATATGCGGGAAATCTCGCGAATCTCAAGGATGTCGAGAAGATGCCGAATTATGTCTTCGAAAAGGGAGATATCTGCGATTTCCAATTCGTGGATTCCCTGCTTCACAGATATGATGTGGATGCCATAATACATCTGGCGGCTGAAAGCCATGTAGACAGGTCGGTGCTCGACCCTTTCTCGTTTGCTAAAACGAATGTGATGGGTACCCTTACGCTTCTTCAGGCCGCAAAAAATTTCTGGACTCCGGGTGGCTTCAGAAACAAACTGTTCTATCATGTTTCCACCGACGAAGTTTACGGTTCGCTTCCCAACGATGGTTCGTATTTCTACGAGACCACGCCTTACAAACCCCATTCCCCATATTCGGCATCGAAGGCTTCATCCGATCATTTCGTACGTGCATTCCACGACACTTACGGTTTGCCGGTAAAGATTTCGAACTGTTCAAACAATTACGGCCCCAACCAATTCCCGGAGAAACTCATACCGCTATTTATCAACAATATCAGGAACAACAGGCCTTTACCTGTATATGGTACGGGTGAAAACGTCCGCGACTGGCTTTACGTAGTCGATCACGCCCGTGCAATAGACCTGATTTTTCACAAAGGGAAAGTGGGGGATACCTATAACATAGGAGGCTTCAACGAATGGAAGAACATAGATATCATAAGACTCCTGATAAGGATAACCGACAGGCTATTGGGCCGTGCGGAAGGGAGCTCCGACCATCTGATCACATATGTCAAAGATCGTCCCGGACATGATCTGCGTTATGCCATAAACAGTGAAAAGCTACATCGGGAACTGGGATGGTCGCCTTCCCTCAAGTTCGAAGAGGGCATAGAAAAAACTGTCGAGTGGTACCTGGAAAACCAGGAATGGCTCGACAGTGTAACATCGGGAGCGTATATGAAGTACTACGAAACGATGTACTCCAACCGCTGAGGACTATTTGTATAGATATCTCTTTATTGAACGTTTCGGAGTCTTTTCGAACTCGTTATCCATCATTTCTATCTTCGATATCCTCGAATATTGTGGAAGGAGAAGATTGATGTTTACCCTGTTTTCCTCCATTATCTTGGCGACTCCGTTCGAATCGAGCTGTTCCTGGGAAATGCGGTCCTGATCCGGGAATACGAGTGCGATAATCTGTTTGTCACGCTCGAGTACGACAGATTCAACAATATACGGTTGGTTGTTAAGTTTGTCCTCGATCTCCTCGGGATATACGTTCTGCCCATTTGAGGTGAGAATCATATTCTTGCTGCGTCCCTTGATGAAAATGTCCCCATTCCTGTCCAAAAGTCCGAGATCTCCGGTCCTAAGCCATCCGTCTTCTGTAAATGTGGCTTTCGTAGCCTCTTCGTTCTTGTAATAGCCGCGCATTACATTGTCTCCCTGTACCTGGATCTCTCCGACAATGTGCTGCGGGTCTTCTGAATCTATTCTAACGGCCATCCTGTCTATAATGACACCGCATGAACCTTGAACGAACTTGTCGGGATCCTGGTATGCTATAAGAGGCCCGCATTCCGTCATACCGTAACCTATGGTATAAGGGAGCTTTACATATCTCATCCACCATTCCACCTCTTGGTTTATCGCTGCGCCGCCAGCTACGAGGACTCTCATTTTTCCTCCGAAAGCCGTCAGTATGCTTCGCCTGACCTGTGTCTTAATGATGTTGTTCAGGAAAGGGATTTTCATAAGCCTGCGTATTGAAGGTTTCTTTACTACAGGGAATACGGAACTTTTGAAAATTTTCTCGATGACAAGCGGGACGGTTATCAGCATGTATGGCTTAACATCCTGGAATGCCTGTAGCAATACCTTCGGGGAAGGAATTTTTCCTAAGAAGAAGACGTGTGAACCTGCCGAAATCTGATATAGGAATTCAAAGACGAGCCCGAACATATGGGCCAGGGGAAGCATGGAAACCAAAGTGTCACCGGGCCTATGGGGGATGTGTTTTTCCCCGAATTCGATATTGGAGGAAAGGCTTCTGTTGGTAACCATGACTCCCTTTGGAGCGCTCGTGGTACCGGAAGTGTAATTTATTACGGAAATTTCATCGAAATTCAGGACGGGATAGTTTATGTCCTCCGGTTTTAAACCGTTTGGAAACTTGCTGTCGAAAGCTCCGTCGACGGAATCTTTTGCCATTTTCAGATTTCCTTCCTTTGCCCAAAGTATGCTGAAATCGTCAAGGGATATGGCGGCTTCGAGCAGGGGCATTTTGTCCTTGTCTATCTTTTCCCAAACTGAGGAATCGGTAAACAGTATCCTGGCTTCAGCGTGGTTTGTCAGGGTCTGGACGCTTTCTGGAGGAAAATCGTTCAGAAGAGGTACGCAGACGGCTTCATAAGTGGTGGCTCCCAGAAATGCCATTCCCCATTCGGCACAGTTATGGCCACATAAGGCGATCTTATCGCCCTTGTTGACGCCGATTTTATCGAAGACTATGTGGAATTTCTCGACATGGCGAGCTATGTCTTCGAATGTAAATGAGTTACCTTTGTAATTTGTAAGTATTGGAGATTTCCAATACTTTTTCATCGACTCTTCGATACGAGTAAAGTAATGTTTCATAAAAGGTTTAGCAATTAGTACGTCTCTTTTTTGCAAAATATATGCCATTCAAAATAGCAATAATAATGTCCAAAATTACCCATGATGTCCAAACTTTATTACTTGTAGGCGTAATTACCGAAATTTAATACATTTGCGAATAAATTATCATTGACTATGAGAAAGAAACCAATAGTGGCCCTCATATACGATTTCGACGGAACCCTTTCACCAGGCAACATGCAGGAATTCGGGTTTATCCAGGCCGTCGGCAAAAGTCCCGAAGAATTCTGGAAAATGAGCGAGAATGTCGCAAAGGGGCAGGAGGCGAGCCAGATTCTATGTTACATGAAACTCATGATAGATGAAGCACAAAAGGCCGGCATAAATCTTAAAAGGGAAACTTTCGTAGGATTCGGAAAAAGCATAGAGTTGTTCGAAGGAGTTAAGGAATGGTTTTCATTGATTAATGATTACGGGATGAAACACGGGGTGATGGTGGAGCACTACATCAATTCCAGCGGATTGATCGAAATCATAGAGGGCAGTCCTATCGGTGGCGAATTCAAGAAAATATTCGCCTGTTCCTTCATGTATGACGAAAATGGCAATGCCGTCTGGCCGGCCGTAGCCGTCGATTTCACTAATAAGACGCAGTTCCTCTTCAAAATCAACAAGGGGATAATGAGCATACGCGACAGTTTGAAGGTCAATGAAAGCCAGCCTGAGGATACCAAGCCCGTACCATTTTCCAATATGATCTATTTCGGGGACGGGACGACAGACATCCCATGCATGAAGATCGTGAAGATGTTCGGAGGCAATTCCATTGCTGTCTACCCTCCATCCGAAAGGCTTACCAAGGCTGCCGAAGCCCGTAAAATGCTCAATGAGAACCGCGTGAATTTCATATGTCCCGCCGATTACAGGAAAGGCAGCGAGATATACAATGTGGTCACAACTATCATTGACAAGATAGAATCGGACAGCGAATATTCCAGATTGCAGAGAATAAACAGCAGGAGACTTGGCAAAGGCAAACAGTGATTGGTCAAACCAATACTATCCCTTTTGAAAGCCGTCCGTCTATAAATACCGTCGGGGTCCTTTCAAATCTCACCTGGCGGAGAAATGTGCTTTCATATTCTGCCTGCATGCCGTCCATACGCTCGAAATCGCAGAATCCATCATTCCTGAACGGATTGATGGTCAGGTATCCGACTCCAAGGGAAGTCAGGTTCTGAAAGAAATGGGTTCCTTGCGAAGGATCTATTTCGTACCCCTTCAATCCGCATTCAACGATGACTTTTGCTTCGGTTATGTAGTTCCATTTGACAGGTATGCCGAGCCATGGATCCGAAGATCCCCACCTTCCCGAACCGACAAGTATGTAGGAGCGCCCTGTTTCACGCATTTTTACATTTAAACGGAAAATTTCTTCGGCAATGGTTTCCGTCTTCGATTTGTCGAAATTATCGTTCCTTACATAAATTATATCAGTAATACCGTCTATGTAACCCATGCCCAAAGCTTTTTCTGAAGATATCAGCACATTGTCCTTCTTAACGGAAGTCCAATCGAAAGTCCTGTTATCGTTCATATCGCTTATTGGCCTTACCTGAAGTAAGTTGAAATTAGCTGGGCGTCCTTCCGGCACATCCATGTCTAGTGCGAATTCCATTTCCACGTTGCAGCGAAGCTCTTCCTTGCAAATCGAAAGCAGGTCGCTGAGGATCCTTGCAAGTGGAAGAGTATTGTATTTAAGTATATTGTCAAATGTTATGATTTTCCTGCCACGGCGAAAAACACCCGGAGATATCCTGTCGTTTTCTGCGTCCCAAGTAGATGCAACGTTTTTTATGTTCCTGAATTTAGAAGCTTCCTCGATGGAAAATTTGTGAATGTTTATGCCGTCGTCGATGGAAGTCCTGAACTCTTCCGGCGAAAGGTCTAGGGCATACATTTCCTCCTGAGTCTCTGCTAGAGCAAGACGGGTAGTGGATAGTTGCAAAATATGGTCGGGATATTTCGGGGAAAAGCGCAACGTCTTTCCTCCCTCCACCACAAGCTTCCCGAGTCCGTAAGCCATATTCACGATTCCGTCTTCAGGCTTTTCATAACCGATAGGGTAAAAATTTATCGAACGTGCGACGCCAGAAAGAGTGGGGAAAAAATATCCCGAATCCTTGCTTCCGCAAACACACTGGATTACTATTCCCATCTTCTCTTCTGAAAGAAGGTTTTCCGTAGTGTGAATGTATGCTTTGCTGCGGGCAAAGAAGACTGAGGCGTAAACGCACTTGACGGCTTTTGCCACGAGCCTTAGCATCTGGTCCCTGTTATCAGTCAAGGGGATCATGTAAGTAGAATAGATGCCCGCGAAGGGTTGGAAATTGGAATCTTCGAGCTTGGATGAAGAACGGACGGCCAAAGGCGTGTTGACGGTTTCGAGAAATACCTTAAGTTGTTTCAGGACGGCTTCCGGAAGTTGCGAACTTACAAACTCGGAGAGTATTTCCTCATCTGTGGCGGTGTCGGAATTAATGACATACTGAAGGCCGTTATCTACTATGAAATCGTCGAAGATGTCTGTCGAAAGCACCAGTGTTCTGGGAATAGTCAGTAGAACGCCTGGATATTTTCCAGCCAGGGAATATTTTTGTATCAGACTGTTTAGAAAGGCTAAGCCGCGAGCCTTGCCTCCGAGGGAACCTTCTCCTATTCTAGAATACCAGATGTATTTGTTGTAATTGCCAGGATCGAATTTGGCGATCACTCCCTGACCGCTGAAAATCCGGTAATCCTTTATCAGATTAACGAGATAATTGCGATGTTCGTCGAAATCCTTGAAGTCTGTGTTCTTTATTGCTTTCACCTTTCTCGCAAGGCTCAGAAGTCCTCTTGAAAACATCCACTTTGACAAACGGTTGTGTGATGTCAGATAAATCAGCTCTCTGTCAGGAATCTCGGAAATCAGGATCTGCATTTCGCGCAGATTGGATGCCTTCCCAATAATTTCGCCCGTATCGAGATCCCGTACCATGAAATCACCGAAAGCGAACTCGCTGCTTATGTAATCGCTGAGTTCCATAAGCAGAGTCTTTGAATATTTTAGGACGAAACCGACTTGCATCTGGTCGGCATATTTTTTCATCGAAAGTTGGGAACTTTGAAGTATTACCGGCATGAGGGGATCGTCTTCCCTTATGAGTTTGCAGAGCCTTATGCCCATGTCTTCCTTCTCGGTTTCGGATTTGTCGTATTTATGAAGCACGAATCCGACGTCGGAAATTACCCCGAGCATATTCTCCTTATATTTCTCATAAATGGCGACGGCATCGTCGTAATTTGTTGCGAGGAAAATTTTCGGACGGGCACGCTTCCTCATTTTTTGTTGCTGCTCATTCAGGGTCTCCTGCATGAATTCGGCGCTCTGTTTCAAGACTAGTTTATATATTGCGGGAAGATAGGTACTGTAATAGCGTACAGAATCCTCAACGAGGAGGATACATTGGACACCTCCCCCGAAAATGTCGGAGTCGGCATTCATTTTGTCTTCTATCAACTTGATTATAGCAATGATGAGGTCAACGTTCGAATGCCAGCTGAAAATATAATCTATTGCGGAATGGTCCTCGTCCTCGATCCTTTTGTACAGTTCCTTCGAAAAATTGGTCAGAAGGACTATAGGGGTGTCGGAACCTTCGCTCTTGAGTTGCTTTGAGAATCGGAATACATCAAGGTCGCCTATGTTGAACATGCATATTATCAAATCGAAATGCGAATTCTTAAGCAGTTCGAGAGCTTCGAGAGAGGTGGTCACCCAGGTGAAAGAAGGGGGATTAGAGATGTTCAGGTCTATGTATTCCTTGTACACCTGAGCTTCTATTTGTCCGTCTTCCTCAAGTACGTAAGCGTCGAAGGAACTGCATATCATAAGGATCTTGCGGATCCTTTTTTCCATAAGGAAATTATTCCCCGTATCCGAATATCTGACCATATCTGTTAGGGTGAAAAGACCAAGCGCAAATATAAGAAGAAATGATCTCTTATCCGTAAGGGATTTTATCTAAATTTGCAACATGGCAAGAAGGAAACATACGATGAAGGAGTGGTTTCTCGCAGTGAATCCGTGGTCGCTGCCTGCTTCGGCTATGCCTGCCTTAGTCGCAATATCCTTCGTCTTCTTTTGCAAGTTGAGAGCCTGTAACGGAAGTCCGGTCAACGGGGTAGGGGAAATATATGAGGTGAATTGGCTTTTCGGCGTCCTTGCTTTTTTCGGAGCGGTAATTGCCCAGATGTCCGGAAACCTGTTCAATGACTATTTCGATTACAAATGGGGGGTCGATGTATCCGAATCATACGGTGTGAACAGGTCGCTGATCGACCACATATTCGAACCAAATACGATTTTAGCATACGGTTTTTCCATGGCAGCCGTCGTATGTATTCTCGGATTTGCGATGGCTTTTTCCTTGCCTTCAGTCCAGATGTGGATACTCATTGCTATCGGATTTGTCGGAATTCTACTTTCATTTTCATATACTTATCTAAAGTACAAAACCTTGGGTGATGTGGTCATTTTCGTCGAATATGGGCTTCTGATATCGCTGGGAGTGTTTTTCGTAATGACGGGCAAATTGAACGCTACCGTCCTTCTCGTATCCGTTCCTACTGGGTTATGGGTTGTTAATATTCTCAATGCCAATAATATTCGCGACCGCTTCGTGGATGGGAAAAATAATCCCAAAGTCAAGACGGCTCCGATAGCATTCGGGGCGAAGCCGTGTATCATTTATTACATGGTCTGCGGCATAGCAGCCTACGTGATCCTGGTCGCAGATGCAGTATTCGGCATCGTAAGCTGGATGGTCCCTGTCCTTTCACTGGTTTCCATACCCTTGGCTATAAAGAATTTCAAGAAAATCAGCAAGGGGTATGATCCGGGCATGATATCCAAACTCGATGCTGAAACCGCGCAGTTCGTTGTTTTCTTTTCCCTTCTTGTAGTCGTCGGTAATTTCGCCGGGGCCATGATTTGATTAAATTTTCCTAACTTTGAGTGCGATGAGCGAAATGCAACATCTTCTCGATTTCTTCAGCGGATTGTCAGAAAACAACAACAAACCCTGGTTTGATGCCCATAAAATTGAGTATCTGAAAATAAAGGCGTATTTCGAATCCCTGACCGCAAGGCTCATCGAAGGTATAGGCGAATTCGACCCTTCCGTGCGCAACCTTACGGTAAAGGAATGTACTTACCGTATATACAGAGATTTGCGGTTTTCAAGAGATAAAACCCCATACAAAAACCATATTGGAGCTTTCATATGTCCCTTCGGCAAATGTTCGGGATACAGCGGGTACTATTTCCATATCCAGCCGGTACCGGACGATACGATGTTCGAAACCGATTCCCATATGCTGGCTACCGGCATCTATTTTGCCCCCCGCGAAGTCCTGAAAAGCGTACGCGAAGATATCGATTGCAACGGTGACAATTTCGACAGTTCCGTGAAGGAGGCTGCCGGATTCGAGATGGATATCCATGGCATGATGAAGAGGGTGCCCGTACCATATCCCCAGGACCATCCTTATGCCCGTTATTTGAAATGCCGCGCATGGTGTCTGGATAAGAAAGTGGATAGCGGTTATGTGCTTTCAGAAAACCTGGTCGGCAATCTTGTAGAAGACTACCGCAAGACTTTCAAGTTCTGCCAAACTCTAAACAAGGCTATCGCTTACGCATACGACAGGGACTGGCCATATTGATTTGCGTTGATATGACTTATTGTCAGGATTGCACTGGTGGTATTTTTTTTGATTTCCCGTTCGACTGGATAATAATTCAAAAAAAATATAAGCTATGTCTAAAGGAAAAATTGGTGTTACTACGGAAAATATCTTTCCGGTAATAAAGAAGTTTCTCTATTCCGATCACGAGATCTTTCTGCGCGAAATCGTGGCGAATGCGGTGGATGCCACTCAAAAGCTGAAGGCTCTTGCTTCGTCTGGCGATTTCAAGGGTGAATACGGCGACCTTACCATTGACATTTCGGTTGATCCTGTTGCAAATACTTTGACCATCAAAGACCACGGTATCGGAATGACGGAAGATGAGGTGAAGAAGGATATAAACCAGATAGCATTTTCATCTGCAGGGGAATTTCTCGAAAAGTACAAGGATCAGACAAACCTGATAGGACATTTTGGATTGGGCTTCTATTCCACGTTCATGGTTTCCAAAAAGGTGGAAATAGATACTTTATCATGGCAACCGGATTTTGAAGCCGTAAAGTGGGAATGCGATGGAACCCCTGAATACAAGATGTCCAAGGGGACGAGAACCGAACGCGGTACGACAGTGACACTATATCTCGATGACGACCTGAAGGAGTTTTCAGACAAAAACAGGATCAGCGGACTGCTTGGCAAATATTGCCGGTTCATGCCTGTTCCCATACGTTTCGGCAAAGTCCAGGAATGGAAAGACAACAAGATGGTCGATACGGATAAAGACAATATAATAAATAATGTGAACCCTCTTTGGATGCGCAAGCCAACGGAGCTTAAGGACGATGATTACCTTAATTTCTATCACGACCTGTTTCCTGCGGCCGAAGATCCTCTGTTTTGGATCCACCTCAATGTCGACTATCCTTTCCACTTGACCGGTATCCTTTATTTCCCGAAGATAAAAGACCGCGTTGATATTCTCAGGAACAAGATACAACTTTACTGCAACCAGATGTACGTAACCGATCAAGTCGAAAACATAGTGCCGGAATTTCTTACTCTGCTTCACGGCGTGATAGATTCACCAGATATTCCTTTGAACGTATCACGCAGTTATCTGCAGGGTGACCAGAACGTCAAAAAGATATCCACATACATAACCAAAAAAGTCGCGGACCGGCTGGAGGATATCGCCAACAATCAAAAGGACGAGTATGAGAAAAAATGGGACAACCTGAAAATTTTCATCGAATACGGCATGCTTACGGATGAAAAATTCTGCGAACGGGCAATGAAATTCGCACTTTTCAAGAATTCTGAAGGCAAATATTTCAAATATGACGATTATAGAAAAGCCATCGAGGCTGCACAGACGAACAAGGACAAAAAAGTAGTCTATCTTTACTGTTCCGATGCGGTCGAACAATACCAACAGGTAGAAACCGCAAAGGACAAGGGTTATGACGTCCTGGTTTTCGATACACAGCTCGATGCCCATTTCGTCAACCTTCTCGAAACAAAAATCGCGGATTCTTCGTTCATAAGAGTGGATTCCGATGTGATTGACAAGCTAATAGCAAAGGATGACATTGCAAAGCCTGAAATGGATGAAGAAAAAAAGAAGACTCTCAACGCAGTCATGCAGACCATTCTTCCAAAGGATGCAAAATTTACTGTGGATGTCGAGAACCTGGGCGAAAAATCTGCTCCTATTGTTTTGACACAGAGCGAATTCATGCGTAGATACCGTGATATGTCATCTCTTGGCGGAGGCATGAACTTTATGGGTGATATGCCTGCTTCCTATAATATTGTAATTAATGCTGAAAATCCGGTAATGGCAGCGGTCTTGGGTGACGAAGCCAAAATAGCTCCCGACAACAAGCAGCTATGCCAATGCATTGACCTTGCATTGCTGGCCAACAACATGTTGAAAGGAAAGGCCCTTGCGGATTTCATCAAGAGATCCGAGGAACTTATGAAATAGAAAAACCCCGGCACAAACATGCCGGGGTTTTTAATTTAATTAAAAAATCAAAGATTACTGTTTGTTGTAAGTGCTGCCGGTAGTTTCGTCAGTCATCACATATTTGCCGTCACTCTGTGAAATTGTGGCTTTAGTGGTGAAAGCTGTAGTGTCTTTAGCACTGATCTTCTGGCCTTTGACTATGATTTCATGAACCGGTCCGGCGAGTTCCCATGATGTTATGGCAAGGGTATCGCAATTATCGGAAGCAGCTCCTTCGATTCCTATGGTAACTGTCATCGTACTGTCTGCGGACATCCATGAACCGACAGCTTCGGCATATGTTGAATCGACGGCTACCTTCTGGGCCTTGATCGCAGCGGCGGAATCGAGAGCCCCGGTATATTTGACTACGACAGGTGATCCCTGAAGAATGATTGAGTTACCGGTTGATACAACGGCAAAAGCCTGCTGGACTCCTGTTTCCTGTTCGGTAACGACGATGGTGTCTGCATTGACACTGGTGATTTTACCGGTAAAATCTTTAGCCGGATGGCTGCATGCACAAATCATAAGAGCTGCAGCAAGAATTGCAAGATACTTTTTCATAATAATTTATGTTAGTTAATTTGGTTTTTCATTTACCAAAATCGCTGCAAAAATAACAATTTATTAATACATTTATAAAAAATAATCTTCATTCCTCTTTGAGATTCCTTTGAAGTTTCCTTCATAGACAGATATGATGGTTGCAAAATGTAAGCAACCATGTGAAAAGGTTATATGTCAGATTTGCAATATAGGCCTAACTTTGTTGACGTTAATTGTCCATGATTTCAATATCATGGCAGTTGTGTTGTATCTTGTGAAACACCAAATGAAGCTTTCCGACATCGGCGTGCTTGACCACATGCAATATGAGACATCCGATTCCAACTCTGTTCCACCTGCAATAAAAATGGCCGAGTTCACTTTCAAGAGAAGATCCCGGTTAATACTATCGTAAAGAGGCAAAAGTTGTTTGTAAGATCCTAGAATCCAGTTCCCCGGGCCGAATCCGGGAGTCGTGTACCCGAGACAGTAATATGCAGCCGGATAGTTGTTCTCCGAATAATCGGCGGTTTCCGCAATCAAATATGTGTTTTGTTTACCATCCATGGACGAAGAATCAAGTTCCAAGCTAAGTCCTACCTCGGCAAGACCGTTAATATGGTCCTTGAGAGTGGACCATGCGAGGATCCCTGATTCCTCCAATCCGACGATCCAATACCGGTTGCCGGCCGGCCGTGTAGTGTCGACGTCATACAAAATGCCGATGCATGTTTTACCTTCATCATAAGAAGAAGAAAATGTCGTATCCGAGTAGAAAAAACAACCGGGTTCCGGGAGAACGGGTTGAAAACCATATACAATTACTCTCCAAGTGATTTCATCCGTTCCGCTTTCGGATAACGCGACAGATACGGAATATTCCCTGTTGCGCAACAATGAAAAATCAGTGCAAGTATTGTTGCCCAAATACATACGGTAGCGTATTTTGCAATGTCCATCCGCCCTTTCGCATGTGCAATAAAGTTCAAGATAAGTGCACAACTTGCCGATCGTGTCGCTTTCATCGAACACTTTTTCCTTCTCATCTGGATTTCCTTCCAACAAAACTCCCTGAGCATTTTCATAACAGTATAGGTTTATGCCTTTTTTATCTATAGATTGTAATGATATTCCACTAACAGTAAACCCCTTATCGAAAACATCGCCAATATCGGCCGATTTGCTTTCGCTGAAAGGCATTACTGAAGAGGGAATATTGCAAAGCACGGCCGAATCCAACTTTATCTTCGAAACGGAAAGTCGGGAAGTGTCGATCTTCAAGTTTATTTTGCAAAAGCATCTTTCCATCGGAATTAGCACCGAAGTCATTTCCGAGGGCAAAAGTCTTTGTATGAATCCGCTCATGAGCAATCCGGATCTTCCTGAAGCGATTTCAGGAGATTCTGCTTCAATGCGCATTGCAGTTATATCGTCGAGATCAGCAATGCCTGTGTCATATCCGGCATTAGCTATGACGTAAATGTCATATCGCACCTTGCTCCATAGTTTTGCTGTCAACTTTCCTGGTACGCAGTATTTGTGGCAAGAGCAAAATCCTTCAGGATCCAATATGTAGACGTTGATATCGTTGATTCCTGTTTCATCGGCAAGAACAGATTTTGTTTCCTCATCTTTGATCGAACAGTTCAGGTTAAGTGTCACCAAAGTCTGGTCCCCTTCGCAATATTTGTGAACCAGGGTTTCGCTGCATCCGAGCAACAGCATAAAAACTGCCAGTGCGGCGATCAGTATAAGCAAGCGTAGTATTGCCATGCCGGTAGACTTTCCATTCAAAACTCCGTTTCGAATATCATTTCTTTTTCCCATTTCAGTATTCCAATCGTTATTGTACCGTGCACCATATTTATTACTACGTGATAATCTTTGAAAAAATCATCACCTGCGCTTTCTTCAGCTCCATAGTTTTTCAAGATCTTTCCTATCGGCAAGGTTTTTCCCATACCGGAGGAGAAATACACCGTCATTTCCAGACCGGAAAGATTTTCCTGCTTTATTATGTTTACGGAAAAATCAACCGTATCCCGGATTTCGGGCAAAGAGCCCTTGCTATTTACAAGCGGCATAACCTCGAAGGTTGTTCCTCCCATCACAAGTGATTTGTCAACATAATATCCTTTCGTTGTGCCCTTAACCCTGATCTTAACCGGTACTTCCTTTTCGTCGAAACCGGTAATGCCTACGAAAAGTCTGGCATACATCCTTTGCATTTTCATCTCCGATCTCAAGCTTTCCTGTCCGCTGTCGAAAAATATCGACGAGCAATAAAGGCTGTCACATCCGGTCCCATCGGAAATAAGTTTCTTGTCATTTATGTCGACTTCCGTTTTCGCAGTAATGTTACACCAGAGATAGATCGCATTCGTACTTTTGCTTACAGGATAATCCACTACCGATTTCCTGTCGAACCGGCCGAAACTCCATTGTGAATTTAATTTAATGCCGTCGCAGAACCATAGGGACGAATTACCTGTAGGATAGAATCCGGGGTCCGGCCAGAGTGTGACGAGGCAGGGGGACTCATTGCGATCCCTCTTGCCTGAACATCCGGTTGAAACGGAAATCACTGCAACAATGAAAGCTAACAGCAATCCCCTTATGATTCTGTGAGACGACATAACTTCTTAATTTTCAGAATTCGAACTCAATACATGGAACCACTGTCCAATCCGTGACGGTCAACGTCACATTCGCTATAGCGGTTTCGACGGCATCATCCGGGTTATTGCTTCCTATTCTGGTTATTTTTACTTTATAATCATATGAGCAATTGGCTTTTACGCCGTCGTGTCCCGGTGATTCGGAGCGGAATCCCGTCTGATTTATATTGATCGGCCAGTAATATGTCTCGCCGTCTATCTTGCCTTCGATGACAAGCCTTGTGAATTTGATTTCCGTTTCTTCCGAAATCATGTTTTGATACGCGTAAAAATAGTGTACTCCGGTGTCTGAATTAGATCCAGTTCCAACGGATTCCGCAACGGATTCGTAAAACATGTTTACCATGTTACCCGAAACCGGGGAGTCTTCCGCCACATATCCTTGGTAATTTATTATATGGACGTCGGACGGAGAAGTCGTACCGTCATGATAGAATTTCGAAGAATTGACATTGGTAACATAGACTTTCACATCTGTCAATACCTTGCCGGCCAATGTGGTATTGGAAAAATCCGCATCGATTCCCGATAAAGTTATCCTTGCCGCCATTCTCGAAATTGCAATCGTAACGTCATTGACGGCGGCGTCGCCTTCCACTAGGGTGAAGCCGTGTTCGCTGCCTACCATCGTGAAATCACCTTCCGATTCCTGCTTTAGTTCACTTATCATTGCCTTGAACGACGCTTCATCGGTTGCAGTCGACAAAGCCGTACCATGTGCATTGGCGACAACGTATATGTTCCGGTTTCCGGCCGTCGCCCTTACTTTGATGTCGCTGATGCTTGATGGGGAGACGACGGCATACGAACCGTCGAGTATGTTTTCGGACAGTTCGGACTGCGAATTATTCCGGTATATGAGAATCGTCAGGTCGTTGACTCTAGCATCCTCTGCCGGTGGTGAAGAGAGAACGGTCTTGGTTCCCGAATTCCCATGGACAGTCACATTGACCACGGCTTCGCGGATTTTGAGATTCGGGTTAAGGGATGTCTCACGGCTGCAGGAAGCGAACGCGAGAGCTACGATTGCGGGTGCGAGTCCCGCCAATTTGAGTTTAAGCTTCATAAGGTTAATTTTAATTTATAAGTTATTGTATCTGGTGCATCCGGCATGGAGCCAAAGATCCCGGCTGGATCGCACCGGCAAAAGTAAAGAGATAAAACAGGCTCACAACAGTCTGTAATGTGTATTGTCGATTGCTGCGAAAAATTTATCGAAAAGACAAATGCACAAAATACATTTGAGAAATGATAGACGTTTTATTAATTTTGTACACTTCATTCTAAGAATATGAAAAAACAGATAATTTTTTCCGCTTTGCTTCTTTTGCTTGCGGACATTTCTCTCCAGGGACAAACGATCAAGGAGGTATTCAAACCGATGGGAGATTCCGTCAACACATACATGTCGGGGCGTACCACAGTGGCACCTATTTCGGTAGATACGGTTAAGATCAGTAAGAGACGGCTTTACATTTATTTTTCCCAGTCTCTTTCGGATAACCCGTTGCGGGACAATGACGTGAAGGCCATATATGGCATAGCTAAGGCATTAATGCCTGAGAGATACGCGAGATATTCGGGCAATTTCAGGATTTATGTCGCAAACAAGCGTCCTTTGGAAGATCTTGCGGACTGCTATCTCAGCGGTAAAAAGAATCCAAAGATCCACAAGGAACATGGGGGGACACCTATAACGACAGACGAATCAGCTCCGTACGAAGTGACGAAAGGACTTGACGGCCGAAATATCGCCCTGTGGCAAAGCCACGGCTATTATTACGAGCAAAGCCTTAAAAGATGGGAGTGGCAGAGGGCTCGCCTCTTCATGACGGTTGAGGATCTCTATACCCAAAGTTATGTGTTGCCATTTCTCGTTCCCATGTTGGAAAATGCAGGTGCCAAAGTGTTCTTGCCTCGGGAAAGGGACGTCAACACGAATGAAGTGGTCGTCGACAATGATTCAGACAACGGATATTCGGAAGATGATGGAGACAGGACATGGACGACCCCTTCTGCAGTCGGTTTTGCAAATCCGAAAGCCTGTTATCTCGAAGGAGAAAATCCTTTCAGGATGGGGACTTGCCGCGAGGCCCATACAGTGAAAGGTTCGAGGGGGCGCAGGAGTTTCGCATATTGGATTCCGGATATTCCCGAAGAGGGGGATTATGCAGTGTACGTATCATACCAGACAGAACCCAAGAGTACGGAGAAGGCTCAATATACCGTCATGTATGCCGGCGGTACAACGCTATTCTCCGTAAACCAGCGTATCGGCAGCGGGATGTGGGTATATCTCGGAACATTCCATTTCGATAAGGGAAGATTGGCGGATCAAGGCGTAATGTTGAGCAACGAGGGCAAAAACGGAAGTGAGGTTGTTACCGCCGACGCGGTGAAGTTCGGCGGAGGAATGGGCAACATAGCCAGGAAGCCGGCTACGGTCGATGAAAACGGCAATGTCAGGAAGATTGACTACGACGTCGAACCTGAAATATCCCACTATCCCCGTTTTACCGAAGGTGCCCGCTATTGGTTGCAGTGGTCCGGTTTCGACGAAGATGTCTATTCCCCAAACATGAACCAGAACGATTACACCGACGACTACCAGTCCCGGGGAATATGGGTGAATGCATTGAACAATGGCTCGGTGAACAATCCTAAGGGAGAAGAACCGAAACAGGCGAAAAAGATTCCGATCGACCTCTCCCTGGCTTTCCATTCCGATGCCGGCACAACATTGACCGACTCCATTGTCGGCACGCTCGCGATATACACCAGGGTTTCCAACGGAAAGGTCAAGTATCCGGACGGTTTCGACAGGGGCACTGCCCGCGATTATTGTGATATAGTCCAAACCCAGATTGTCAATGACATAAAGGCACAATTCGAACCTGAATGGAACAGAAGGGGACTATGGGACAGATTGTATGCTGAATCGCGTTGCCCTGAGGTCCCTGCCATGCTTCTCGAACTACTTTCACACGAAAACTTCGCTGATATGCGCTACGGGATGGATCCCTCGTTCCGCTTCACCGTTTCGAGGGCAATATACAAGGGAATGTTGAAATACCTGAGTTACAGGTATGGAACGGATTATGTCGTTGCTCCGCTTCCGGTCAAGTCGTTTTCCGCTAAACTTGAAGGCGATACTTGCGTATTCCTCTCCTGGAACGCGGTCGACGATACTTTGGAACCGACTGCAAAAGCTGAAAAGTACATCGTTTACAAACGCGTCGATAATGGTGGCTTCGACAACGGAAGGATCGTCGAAGGACCCGGGACGGAAGACCGGATAGTCCCCGGACACATTTTCAGTTACAAGGTGGAAGCACTCAATGCGGGAGGAAAGAGTTTTCCTTCCGAGATAATGTCCGTAGGCGTGCCTTACGGCAGAGTCAGGGGTACTGTTCTGATTATCAATGGCTTTGATAGGGTATCGGCACCTGCAAGTTTCGCAAGTCCGGATTCCACGCGGGCGGGCTTCGATTTCCTGACCGACACGGGCGTTCCGTATATTCGCAATATCAACATGATAGGGGAGCAGCACGAATACAGGCGCAATATACCTTGGATGGATGACGACGCTCCGGGTTTCGGAGCCTCTTACGGAGATCTCGAAACGAAGGTTATCGCCGGCAATACCTTTGATTTCACGAAAATACATGGTGCTGCATTCATGAAGAAAGGATATGCCTTCTGTTCGAGCAGCCGCGACGCGGTAACCGAAGGGAAGGTCGCTATGGGAATTTACCGCACCGTCGACATCATATTCGGGAAGCAGGTAACCACACAAATCGGCCGTGACGGCTCCAATCCTTTGAGATATACGGTATTCCCTCTCGATTTCCAAAAGAATATCACGGATTATTGCAATGCGGGAGGAAACCTTCTCCTGTCCGGTTCGAACATAGGCACAGATATCTGGGACCAGGATTTCCAGTTTACGATAGATTCTACTAGAATAGCGGATTATATCAACCCTTCAAAGACATTCGCCGAGAATGTCCTTCATTGGAAGTGGATGACTAACCATGCATCAAGGGGAGGGGTAGTCAAATCGGAACAGACACCGGTCGGAATGGAAGGTGAATATCATTTCAATACCGAATTCAATTCTAAGATATACTCTGCGGAATCCCCTGACGGAATCATTCCGATAGGGAACCGTACCTATACGATCTTCAGATACAAGGAAAACGACATCTCTGCTGGAGTTGCTTACGACGGAATGGATTACAGGGCCGTTTCTTTGGGATTCCCAATCGAGGCCCTGATGACCCAAACCGAGATCAATTCCCTAATAGGAAAGGTATGCGATTTTTTCTCGAGGGAGAAGGAATAATAAGACCTTACCTGTTCCGGAATTCGTAACAGACAATGGCGGCGGCCATCGCCACATTGAGGGAATCGGTGGGTCTGGAATTTATGGGATAGGGGTTTATCAGCAGCTTGCGTGTGACATAAGAAGTAATGTCTTTGCTGATTCCTTCCGATTCGGATCCCATTACTATGAGCCCGTTTCCGGAAAGCGGGGCAGTACGCAATCCCTCTCCGTCGAGATAGGTGCCGTAAATTTCCATCCCGCATTCGGTGAATTTGCTGCAGATTTCCGCCAGTTCAGTCCTTACGAACAATTTGTGGAAAACGGAACCCATGGAAGCCTGCACTACTTTTGGATTATAAAGGTCGCAGGTATCCGGTGATGCAAAAACCGCATCCATGCCGAACCAGTCGGCGATGCGCAGTATCGTTCCGAGGTTTCCAGGGTCCCTGACCGAATCAAGGGCGAGACAAATCGGTTTGCTTTCGATCAGTTTCATGATATCTCCCTTACCGGGGAAAGGCTTCTGTTCCAGGATCGCGAGTACCGGAGAGGGAGTGGAGAGCATGGAAATGCGGCCCATCGTCTTTTCCCCTATCTCTTCAATATGGTATTCGTTTATTATTGCGAAATTCGAATCTTCCGCTTCGCGGACCATCTTTTCCCCTTCCGCCACGAAAAGCCCAGTTTCATCCCGAAACTTTTTTTGCCGGAGACTGCGCACCAGCTTTATTTCATTCGCCGTAATTTTCATTGCAGCGGCAATTTACTTAAAAAACTAATAGCCGAGGATTTTCAGCATGGATTTGTATGTCTGTTCCTTGCTGAAAAGACGCGTATTGTAGTCCCCGTTTTCGTCCAAATCCACCAGTATGTGCTTTGGGGCAGGCTGCAGACAGTGTTGGATTCCCCCATAACCGGAAATGGATTCCTGATAGGCTCCGGTATGGAAAAAACCGATGTAGAGTGGTTCGCTTCCCTTTTCGCCGAGTTTCGGAAGGAAAATGGCATTGGAGTGTGCTTCGGCGTTGTAATAGTCCTGGCTGTCGCAGGTAAGGCCACCGAGAAATACGCGCTGGTATTCACAATCCCACTTGTTGATGGGAAGCAGGATGAAGCGTTGTTTGATTCCCCAGGTATCGGGCATGGTCGTCATGAATGAACTGTCCACCATATACCATCTTTCGCGGTCGTTCTGCTGTTTCATCCCTATCACCTGGAAAATGGTGGCTCCGCTTTCCCCTACGGTGAAACTGCCGAATTCGGTGAAGACATTCGGTTCGCGGACACCGCGTGAAGTGCATATCCCCTTGATCTGCGAGATGACCTCCTCGGCCATGTATTCGTAATCGTAAGTACTTGCAAGAGTGTTCTTGATCGGGAATCCCCCTCCGATATTCAGGGAATCGAGTTCGGGACAGACAGCCTTGAGGTCGCAATATACGTTGACGCACTTTGAAAGTTCGTTCCAATAGTAGGCGTTGTCCCTTATCCCCGTGTTGATGAAGAAATGCAGCATTTTCAGCGTCAACTTGGAATTGTTCCTTATCCGCTCCATGTAGAAGGGAACAATGTCGCTGTACCGTATCCCAAGTCGGGAGGTGTAGAACTCGAACTTCGGTTCTTCCTCGGCTGCAATCCTGATGCCGATACGGACCGGTTCAGCTATGGCCTGGTCAAGCATGTCGAGTTCGTCCATGTTGTCCAGGACGGGAATCAGATTGTGCCATCCTCCGTTTACGAACTCTCCGATGTTGTCGATGTATTGCTGTTTCTTGAACCCGTTGCAGATGATGTAAAGATCTTTGTCAACCAATTTCTCGTCGTAAAGAGCTTCGATCAGATTCAGGTCGAATGCTGACGAAGTTTCCAGGTGGATGTCGTTTTTCAACGCTTCCTTCAACACGAAGAAGAAATGAGAGCTCTTGGTACAATAGCAATAATGATAATCCCCTTGGTAATCGACTTTTGCCATTGCAACGTTAAACATGCGCTTGGCTCTCTGTATCTGCGAACTTATCTTAGGCAAGTAGGTCATCTTTAGGGGAGTTCCATACTGCTCGATAATGTCCATCAATGGTATGTTATTGAAAAGTAATTCGTTGTCCTCTGTCCTGAATTCATCCTGAGGAAACTCAAAAGTCTGGTCGATCAAATCGCTGTACTTGTTCTTCATTTTGTTAATGCAAGTGAGTTACATTGTCTTTAATTTGTCAAAGTAATCGAGTCGGATTTCGATAATGGCTGCAAATATAACCAAGTTCTCTTTTTTATCTCATATATATTGATGAAAATACTATTTTTGTGACTGATGAAGAGCAGATTCATAATCCCGCTACTTTTTTTGTGCGCCGGCTGCAGTACGACAAAACTGGTTCCGGAAGGTGAACACCGTCTGAAAGAAAATAAGATAATTATTGAAAATTCGGACAGTTATTCGGCATCAGACCTCAATTCTTTTTTAAAGCAGAAAGCGGGCGGAAGATTTTCCCTTCCTTTATGGATATACAATTGGGGAAACAATTCCGGCAGTGCATGGGACAAGTGCACTAAAAAAGCTGGAAAGGCTCCGGTGATATACGATTCAACCGCGATTTTCAGTACTGAAATCTCGATGCTTTCCCATCTGGAATTTTTGGGCTATTATAATTCCAATATCCGGGATTCAGTGGCATTCGACGGAAAAAACGCTACCCAGTATTATTTTGTAACTCTCGGAAAACAATTCCACATAAACAAGATAAATTATACAATAAGGGATTCCATCCTCAGAGGTCTTACAAAAGATGCAGATGTTGGTTATTCTATCCATAGAGGCGACATACTTTCCGAAAAACTTCTGGAGACGGAATCGTCCCGGCTCTCCGAAATTTACCGTAACCATGGTTATTGGGGACTTACAAAATACTATTTCTTTTTTTATGCCGATACTACCGCGGTAAGGGATTCGGCAGCACTTTACATTCGCCTTGAAGATTATTCCCGTAACGAAGCCCAGTCAGCTGCGAAACCCCATATTCAATACCACTTCCGGCAAATTTCAATAATTCCGACTGGCGGCCTCAAGGTACGCAGCTCTTTTACTGACCAGATCAACAGACTGAAGCCAGGAACCCTTTATTCGGAAGAGGCGGTAAACAATACATACGAACGTTTCGCCAGCGTTCCTCTTTTTCAAACCGTAAATTTGCAGCTTTCCGAATCGGATTCATCTCTTCTGGACTGTTCGGTGCTTCTGACTCCGTCAAAACTTCAGAGTATAAAGTTCAATCTGGAAGCATCGGTAAATTCAAGTTCTCTTTTCGGAATTTCACCTTCGTTCCAATGGTCGCATAAAAACATTTTCGGAGGAGGGGAATTGCTTTCGCTCGGATTCATGGGAAACTTCCAGTTCATGCTCAATTCGAGTGACGTACATTCCAACGAACTTGGGGTTTCTGCAAACTTGGCTATTCCCAAATTTCTGTTTGTAAGTGACAGGCTTTTCCCAAAAAATCTGCCCAAGACCGAATTCAATCTTACATATAACTATCAGAACCGACCAGAGTATAAGAGGAACATACTGTCATCGGCTTATGGTTACAGTTTCGATGTCGGCAAGAGATATTATTTCCAGATCTATCCGCTGCAGGCCAGCATCGTACAACTGGCGAACGTCGATGAAGACTGGCTGAAGAATTTGAAAGATCCGTTTTTGCAATATTCTTACAAGAACCATTTTGATCTCGGTTCCGGGGCTGTTTTATACTACACTTCGAATCCGAACGGTCTAAACATTTCAAACTTATATACAAGATACCAGATTGATGTAGCCGGAAATATCATAAGTCTATTCAACAAATACCTTAAGGAAGACGAATCTTCAAACCACCTGATCTGGGGAATTCCTTACGCACAATACTTTCGCAACGAATTGTCACTCGTATATACTTGCAAGTTCGGCGAAACAAAAGATTTTGCGGTGGCTGGAAGAATTCTCGGCGGTGTCGGATTTTCTTACGGAAATTCCACCACGTTGCCTTTCGAACGCCTTTTCTGGGCAGGAGGTGCCAACAGTCTTCGAGGATGGCAGGCACGTAGCGTAGGACCGGGTACTGCGACAAGAGACACTACGTTCAAGATAGCAAACCAGACAGGAGACATGAGACTGGAGGGAAACATCGAATTCCGTTTCCCGATTTACAGCGTACTTCGGGGAGCAGTGTTTTTCGATGCTGGAAATGTCTGGAACCTCCCTAAGACGAGCGATTCCGTTTCAGGAAACGAGGATGCCGACCGCGGCGAGTTTTCAATCGCTACTCTGGGCTCAAGTATTGCCATGGACTACGGGTTAGGAGTGAGAATCAATTTAAGCGCCATTCTCATCCGCATGGATTTCGGTATTCAGTTATACGACCCTTCCCAACAAAAATTCCTGAATCCGAAAAACATGTTCAGGGATGATGCCTGCGCCTTACATTTCGGCATAGGTCTGCCTTTCTGATCACTTATCTTCTAGATATTTCAATATGATCTTTTTCAATTCCGAAGGAACGATAGGCTTCGTTAGGAATTCGTCGCAACCGGCTTTTTCCGCTTCTTCCTTGTCACTCTCGAACGTGAATGCCGTCGTTGCCACAATCGGGACCGACAAGTTGAACAGCCTGATATTCCTTGCGGCATCCAGGCCGTCCATTTCCGGCATCTTCAAGTCCATAAGTATGAGGTCTGGATTGGTGGAACGGCACATGTCCACGGCAATTCTTCCGTTTACAGCCCATTTGATGCGGTAATACCTTTTCAAAATAGTGTAAAGGAGAAGATAATTGCTCTCGACATCTTCGGCAATCAGAATTAATTTCTGGGTTTTCCCGTTGTTGCAATCCGTCTTCTCCGAAGATTTCTGCTGTTCCTGGTTCTGATCTTTAGGTTCTTTTTGTTCAGGTATATCGCCGCACGGCAACCTGAACCAGAAGTGTGAACCTATCCCAAGTTCCGATTCGGCGCCTATTTTCCCTCCAAGTCCTTCAACGATATTTTTGCATATGGAAAGTCCCAATTCAGCTGTTCCCTCGTCGGAATCATCTACCTGAGCGCTACTTTCAAATATATGTGGCAAAACTTCAGGTTTGATTCCTATGCCGGTATCTTTGACGTCGAACTGTATCTGGTCGCCATCAATTTCGAAACTTAACTGGACGTAACCGGAAGAAGTAAATTTGATAGCATTCGTCACCAAACTATTAAGCACCTGTTGAAGCCGTTTCCTGTCGCTTTTTATCTTACATTCCCCTTTTGTCTTGGAAACGAATTGCAAGACGATTCCCTTGTTAAGACCCAATTTCAGAGACAGCATAAAATCGTTGCAAAGAGAATAAACATCGATGATGCTGTAGCTATAATCTATTGTTCCCGATTTGATCTTCGAGACATCGAGGATATCTGAAATCAGCTGTTGGATAAGGGAGGAATTATCGTGGACGATTTTGGCGTAATTCTTTTTGGTTTCCACGTTCTCCTCGCTTGCAAGCAAATCTGAAAAACCTACTATGGCATTAAGAGGGGAACTTATTTCGCGGTTCATATTGGAAAGAAAAGCCTTCTTGAGTTTGTCCGCATTTACTGTTTTGTCATACTCATTCTTAAGATTCTCCATGCATTCCCTGAGTTCAGTAATGTCGTAATTCGCACAGGCGGCTTCTATCTTGCCTTTCTCAGGGGCGAATTCCGTTATTTCCATGACATTGTAGATGCATTTGCATCTCTTTCCGGATGCATCGGCAAAATGAATGCGGACCTCTCCCTTGATGGATTTTTCGGATCCCTCTTTCGCTTTTTCAAAAAAGGCCTTCAATCCGGTCCTGTCTTCATCGTACAAATTTTGGAAAAAGTCTTCGATAGATTTCTCCGTAACCTCTTCGCAATTTATACCTATGTTCCGGCAAAATTGTTTGTTAGCATAGCCTTTGAAATCCACCAGGTTAATGCTGGCATATCCGATCCCTGCCGATTCGGAGACAATCGAGAATGGCGATTCGAAATCACACACACCGGTTTTGACCATAGTGCCTTCACCATTTTCCTCCACCGAAAGCAGGTAACCGACATGTTCGCCAACTGTCCCATAAAGTTTCGACATCTTGAAATGCATGCTTACGACTCCATGCTTTGAAGAAGCGAATCTCTTGTCGCCATCCAAGTCATAATCTATGTCGGATTCGGCGAGATTGGCTCTTTTCGCCTCCTCAATGAAATTTCCGGGGATGGATGGATCGTCGAAGATGGAATATTCCTTCAAATCGTCAATGGATTGCAATCCGAATATTTTTAAGGCTTTGGAATTGTATTTTTCGGGATGGCCATCCTTGTCGTAAAATGCGATGCCGGCAGAAGTATTCGAGAATACTGTCTTCAACATGTTTTCGCTCTCTGTGAGGGAAATATTCATGCTTTTCAGCTTTTCTTCTTCATGCCTGAGATTGTCCTGCATCTTTTCCCTGTTTGAACAAGCTGATATGACATTCGTAAGGAAGAGCATCCATTGGTAATCCTCCTTGGACCAGTTGCGGTATTGTCCGGTAACATAGATTCCTACGTATCCCCAAACTTCTTTTCCATTCAACAGGGGAATGGCAATCATGGATTTTATATCCCGGGATTTCAGTGCTTCGTATTCTCTTTCGGCCAAAAGCTGCAGATCGCCAATATCGTTAAGGACCACAGGTTCGTTTCGGGATATGCGGCTTGTCAGGTATGGGAAATCTCCTGACCTGAGATTTTGAAGGAGATCTATGCGTGCTTCTACACGTTGGCCTACAGCCTCATACTTGCAACTTGCGTTCTTATCATCAAGAAAAACGAAAAGACAGCACCGGTCCGCTTTGACAATATCGGTCATATTTTTCAAGATCCCGTTTATCGCTTCGTCCAAGCTGGTCCCAGACAGCATGTTAAGCAACAGGTCGGTGGTCGAGTTCAACCCGAGTAGAAGATCGTTGACCGTTGTCAGGACATCCGCCCTGCTTTTCCTTCCCGGTTCCCCGGTGACTTGAAAATATCCTTCCTTGACAATGTTTCCGGCCTCGTCTTTACGGCAAGAAGAAGTATAGACATCGGCCCATGCAATTCCTCTTTTCGTTATGAAAGGGCAGCTTTTTTTTGAATAAGGACCTTGAGGATATGCCGGGTCGGTAAGGTTTCTAAGTGTAACGTTCCCATATTCCGGAGCGATAATTTCTGCCAATTCCTCTAATGAACACCGGTCTTTGGGAAGACCGAAATAATCGGAAGCGAAATCAGAGTAAAAAAAAGTGTTCCTCCTCAGATTAAATTTCCACCATCCCATCTTGGCTGTTTGGGCCATCTCCTTGAATATCTGTAACTCATCAGACATTTTTCAGTTATTTTAATGTTTCTCAAAACTGTTTTAGAGAGAGCACTTATCATCTTCTGTCATTTCAATAACCGTGCAAATCTATAATAATTATATTACATTTAATAAAAAGCAAATGAATTTGTTGCAATATCCGGCGTTTTATTTGTAAAAAACACGCAGTTAAAATTCATTCTTAATTTCTTCCTGTTCGGTAAACGGATTTCCGTCTTCTTCTTTTTTAACTTTATTGAATATTGCCTAATTGTTAATTTTGATTATGATTCAGGATGGAAAGTTTTGTCCAAATAAACAGTATATATGAAAAGAAAATTACCGGTTGTAGTAGCTGTATTGATTACTGTTATTTCAACAGTTTCATGTAAAAAAACGGAAACATATTCGTTGTCTGTGGATTATGATCAGTCAACCGAAATATCGGCTGAAGGAGGAAGTGCCACATTCAACATAATGTCCGATATGAAATGGGCTGTAACCAACGATGACAGCTGGATTATTGGCATCAATACCCGAGAAGGAGAGGGAAAAGGATCGGTAAAAGTCTCGTTTGCTCCGAACAATAGCGCCGATTCGCGTATTTCGGTATTCAGGGTAGATGCAGGGAAAGATTATGAAGAGGTTGTAATAAGACAGGCTGCAGGCGAATTGCCTGATGCTGCAGGAATTATAACCGAAAGCGGCCTTACGGAAGAAACTGCTACGTTGACGGTGGATTCCATAGGGAAAGCCGTTTCCTACAAATGGTATAAGGACAATTCAGTGATGCAGATCTCCTCCGTCAGGACGTTGGTCGCTACCGAAAGCGGGAAATACAAGGTGACCGGTGTGAATAGCATAGGGGAGGGGGAAGCCAGTCCGGAAATTGCCGTGACGATAAGCCATTACGAAGGTCCGTTGAAATTCGAGGACATCCCGGATGCTGGCTACGAAGCTTCAGGCGTACCATCAATATTGAGCGATCCGGGACCTTCATCATGGACAGGTACAGTCGCAAAAGTTTACGATAAACAGGAATATTCCATCAGCTCATGGGGCGGCACTGACTATTTGGTAAATATCCGATACAGGTCCGACAGTCTGTTCATTGATGACAGCACCTTGGTCACAAGTGACGAGGAGGAACAATATTACGGATATTTCACGGCGTTCTTCATAGCAGGCGAAAACATATACATTTTGGAAGATTTCGGCCCTAAATACGATAAAAAGAGCAGGACACTGGATTTCAGCGCCGAATATGAGAATTTCCCGATATGGGTCGCCGTCCTGGGGTACGATCAGGACATGAATTTTGCGGGAGTGGCATTTTCGGAAGGTTATGAGGATTGCAAGATGGTCCTGGATTCCGGGGAAGGCCGGAATATGTTAGAATGCAAATCGAAACTTTCAGGTCATATCGATCTGGAAAACCTGAGTTATGGCGGGAAAATAAAAATCGATCCGTCCAAACTGAGAAGATAGGTGAATCCTATGAACATCAATTAAGCATAAACTGAATAAAAATAAGAACAATATGAAAATTAAATATCTTCTTTTATTTCTAGTTCCTGTATTATTATTTTCATGTACTTCCGAGAAGATCGGCAACGATGCCGAAGGGAATTCCGGAAACACCAATATTCCAGATTTTCAGGCAAACCTGTCGAAAGATGCAATAATACCCGGAGCGATCCGGATAAAGCTTGACGAAACCACTTATGAGGAATTGTCTTTACAGACAAAAGGAGGTGAGGTCGTTACTGGAATTTCTGATATGGACGAACTGGCATCTGAGCTGGGTGCCACAAAAATAGAACCCACATTCGGCAAGGCGGGAAGGTGCGAACCCCGTTGGCATAAGGCGGGATTGGACCGTTGGTTCGACGTTTATTTCGATAAAAACGTACCGGTTACACGTGCCTACAACGATTTTACAAACATCAGGGGAATTTCCGTAGTGGAGCCATGCCTGAAGATAAACAGGGAACCTTACGAAGCATCGGAATCATACACTGCACATGAACTTCTTCGGCTGGCGAATTCGAAAACAAAGAGTGCGGCAGATAGTGCAAGCGGGTTCGACGATCCTGGACTGGGAAAACAGTGGCATTATTACAATGACGGTTCCATGCCATGCGCTAAAGCTGGAGCGGATATAGATCTTGTAAAAGCGTGGAAGATCTGTACCGGAAACCCGGAAGTAATAGTAGATGTGGTTGACGACGGGATAGACATAAGCCACGAAGACCTGGCAGCAAACATCTGGCACAATACTGCTGAAATAAGTTGCCCCAACATGACAAGCTCTGCAATGATTTGCAATTGCTCAAGTCCAAAGAAGTCAACTGATTTTCAGAGCACGTAAATGTCATCAGGCTAGTGCACCCTGCGATATCCAAAGACTCCAATTTGTTTCTGTCGCATGCCAGGTCCCTGAGTGAATCGGTGCTCAGTTTCAAATCGCTGATGTCGTTGTCATAACACCATAAGGTTCCCATATTCTTGCATTGGCTGATATCCAAAGCACTGATACTGTTGCTGAAACAATACAAAAGCGACAGGGACTTGCAATTGCTCAAATCAAGTTTTGACAGTTGGTTGTCGTAGCAATAAAGTTCCTTCAATGCCGAGCAACTACTTACGTTTAATTCATTAAGGGAAGATGATTCGCATCTTACAAGTTCAAGCTTTGTGCATCCTGTAAGATCAAGGGATTGCGATGTGGAGAGCTGCTGGCACTGCAGCCAGGTCAGGGAAGAGAATCCGGTCAAGTCAAGCGAGACGAGGGGATTTGCCGAGCAATTCAACTCTACGAGTTGCGATTTGAGATTACTTAAGTCTATTGAACTTATCGAATTGTTTTGGAAATAAAGTTCGGTAAGGCTGGTACAGTACTGGAGATTCAGGGAAGTAAGATTGTTCTCTCCGCAAGTCAGACTTGTCAGGGATGACATACCTGTCAGATCCAATTCGGAGATTGAATTTGCAAAACAGTTCAATACTTCTAGTGCGGTATTTTTGCTTATATTCAACTCGGATACGTCATTGGCGAATATATTGAGTTCCTGTAGAGCAGGGCAACCACTTACGTCTATGGATTTTAACTTGTTGCGTGATGCGTCAAGGGTCTTCAAATTAGGAAGATCGCCAAGAGTCAGACTCTGCAGATCCATATTGGACACTTCAAGTGAAACCAGGTTGATAAGAGCACTGGCATCGAGTCCCGCAAACTTGTTGCTGCCGCAGTCGAGTTCGGTGATCCCGGTGAAATATTCGATGCCCTGCATCGATTCGATGCTCATGGAACTTACATTTATGGTCCCGGTATATGCAGCGGCTTCAGTGTTCGTGTATGAATCGCTTCCGTTTGCGATTTCTGTTTTTACCCATTCCCTAAAGGTAGCGTCCGGAATATGTTCTTCCGTAAGAATGTTAAAAGAGCTTACTGCAATGGTTACCGCCGTGCTGTGTTTCCCTTCTCCCACGGAGTTTATGCCAGCAACCTCGAACGACCCGCCGATTTCTGCAGTGTAGGTTGGGGTTTCTGTGTCATCGAGTTTGTTGCCGTCGAGATACCAGCGATATGATGTGGCGCGCTTTATTTCCGGAACGGAAAGCCGGATATATCCGTTTTCCAGAGTTTCCTGCGTGATCGTCCCGGCATCGGCAGGCAATCCGACTGTGACTTCAATCGCATCGCTTTGAGCACCCTCGCCGCCTTTATTGACACCTGTCACCTTGTAGGTTCCAGATACTTTAGCCAAGTAGGTGTTGGATTCCGAAGATTGTACAACGTCTTCGCCGAAATACCAATTGTAGGTTTCGGCATTTTCGATCGTTTCTACAGAAAGCAGCACGTTCCCGTCATCCTGTATTTCCGATGTTATTTTTCCAGCAGCTTCAGGAACAGGTTGCTGTATCTCTTTTTTACATCCGGAAAGGCAAAGCAGGAAAGCCGCAATTGCCAATGAAAGCCAATTAATCAATGTTTTTTTCATTATTATCTTAAACAAAATCATCCAAATATAAAAATAGATTACCTGACAGGTAAAATAAAGAAGAAAAGGAAGAAAAGCCGAAAAGGTGGATTCAACTTTCAATCCGGCGGAATGAATTATTCCGGTATCATGAGAAGCTCTCCATTCCCGAATTTATTATAACTTTGACCTTATGAAAAAACTATGCATTTTACTGTTGACCTTACTTGCCATGGTATCATGTCAAAAGGAGGGTAATGCCATAAAACTGGCTAACGAGAAATTGTCCAGCCCCGATGGCAATCTTGAAATGGAGTTCTCCTTGTCAAATGATGGGAGACCAATGTATGCCCTTTCCTACAAAGGGAGGGAAGTCATCAAGCAGAGCCGACTCGGCTATGTCTTGAGAGGCAAGAAAATCGATAAGAAAGGGGTGAATACATATGGGAAACCTGTCGATCTCTACAACGGATTCTCTCTTAAGAAAGTCGAACGGGATTCCCTGGATGAAACTTGGGAGCCGGTTTGGGGAGAAGAAAGTAAAATCAGGAATCACTATAACGAGCTGTCAGTAACCTTAGTGCAAAAACGCAAAGGAGCGAATAAGATCAAATCCGGAAATAATCCGATTGACCCCACGTACGGCATGAAAAGCGATGCGGATGAAGTATCTGTCATCATACGTTTCAGGCTATTCGACGACGGGTTGGGTTTTCGTTACGAATTTCCTCAACAGGAAGGCCTCACATACTTTACCATAAAAGATGAGATCACCCAATTCGCCATGGCAGGAGACAACAAGGCATGGTGGATTCCTGGAGATTACGATACCGAAGAATATACATATACCGAATCCAGACTTTCCGAAATCCGTTCTCTGCATGACGGCGCGGTGGAAGGGAACGCATCCCAGACCGTCTTTTCCCCGACAGGCGTGCAGACTTCTCTGCAGATGAAAACCGACGACGGCATATATATCAACATACACGAGGCTGATGTCGAAAACTATCCGGTCATGAATCTTAATTTGAATGACAAGACGCTTACATTCAGTTCATGGCTTACTCCAGATGCAGAAGGATGGAAAGGACACATGCAAACGCCTTGCAGGTCACCGTGGAGGACCGTCATGGTTACCGACGATGCACGTGGCATATTGTCTTCAAGATTGATCCTGAACCTTAACGATCCATGTGCATATAATGATGTCTCCTGGATCCATCCTGTAAAATACATGGGTGTCTGGTGGAAAATGATAACCGGAAAGTCTTCGTGGTCATATACGGACGAACTGCCGTCGGTCAAACTTGGAGTAACAGACTATTCCGAATGCAAGCCTAACGGCCGTCACGGAGCCAACAACGAGAATGTGAAGCGTTACATAGACTTTGCTGCAGAAAACGGCTTCGATGCCATTTTGGTTGAAGGCTGGAACGAAGGATGGGAAGACTGGTTCGGCAATCAAAAGGATGACGTATTCGATTTCATAACCCCGTATCCGGACTTCGATATAAAGGCCCTGAACGCCTATGCTCATTCCAAAGGCATAAGGATCATAATGCACCACGAGACTTCCAGTGCGGTTGATAATTACGAGCGCCATATGGACGCAGCATACGATCTGATGGACAAATACGGATACGATGCGGTGAAGAGCGGGTATGTCGGCGATATCATACCTTACGGAGAACATCATTACAGCCAGAGTATAGTAAAACACTATCTGTATGCTGTCAAAAAGGCGGCCGAGCACCACATAATGGTGGATGCACACGAAGCCGCACGTCCTACTGGACTTTGCCGTACATATCCGAATCTCATCTGCAACGAGTCGGCAAAGGGGACCGAATATCAGGAAAGCGTACTTCCGAACCATGTTACCGTACTTCCTTTCACACGCCTTCAGGGAGGTCCGATGGATTACACTCCCGGCATTTTCGAGATGGACCTGAGCAAGTTCGCTCCCGACAACCATGCGAAGCTGAAATCCACGATCTGCAGACAACTCGCCCTTTATGTCACAATGTATTCCCCTCTCCAGATGGCCGCCGACCTTCCCGAAAATTACGAAAAGCACATGGATGCCTTCCAGTTCATCAAGGATGTCGCAGTCGACTGGAACCAGAGCCGTTATCTTCTCGCAGAACCGGGCGATTACATCGTCGTGGCACGGCAGGTGAAAAAAAGCTCCCTTGATAAAGCGGCCAAAGGGGTTGCAGCCCTTAAGGACGGTGCAAGAAATTATGTTGACGGAGCCACCCGCTTCTGCGCAGGTGACAAGGACGTATGGTTTGTAGGAGGAGTGACCGACGACCAGAAACGCGAGCTGACATTCCCGTTGGATTTCCTCAAGTCGGGAAAAAAGTACGAAGCCACGATATATGCCGACTCCCCGGACGCGGATTACGAAACCAATCCCGAAGCATATACCATAAAACATGAAACAGTGGATTCCACTACGGTAATGACTCTCACGGCAGCGAGGGGAGGGGGATTCGCCATTTCCCTTAAAGAGAGATAGGGTTCTGTAAAGGAGCTGTCTTAATCTCTCGGCCCGGTGGCTTCGGTACGCAGGCGATATTTCGTCAGTGCCAAACAATAAGCTATTTCCTCGTCGGTAAGTTTGTTTTGTGCAGAACGAAGTTCGGTCTGCGCTTCGAGCAGGTCGGATACGGGAACCAATCCGGCTTCATATCGGGTGGAAAGTTGCCTTACCGTCTGTTCGGCGACTGATACGGATTCCTTTGCCACCTGCAGTTGATCCCATGCACATGTGAGATTTACCCATAATTGCCGCACCTGAAGTATCAGCTGGTTGTCCAGATACTCCTTTTCGTTGACGGCCTTTTGGACTTCGTATCCGTACCTGCGAACTTTGTTGTACGTCTTGGCCCAATCCGTAATGGGAATTTTTACGGTCGCGAATACCACCCCGTTGGTCCGGGGATCCCCGATTAAATGCCCGTATCCATAAGATGCTCCCAATCCCACCTGGGGCAGCGACTCACCGAGTGCTATCCTCTTCTCGAGTTTCTTGGCATCCACCGACAGTTCGAGAAGCCTGTTTTCATCCATTTTTCTCGCAGCCTGTTCTTCGGGAACGTAGTATTTGTCCGGGGCAGAAAGTCCGGAAAGCTTGTCGGACAAGTGAATATCGTCAATATAAGGTAGGGAGTCGCAAGCTGTCGTGCGATATGGGTTGTATTGTACCCCTATGGCATTGAAAAGATCCATTTTGGCGAGTCTGATCCCTCCTTCCAATTGGATCTTCTGCGACAGAAGTTCGTTACGTTTCAACTTTACCTGCATTACATCGGATTCCACCGAAAGTCCGGCCAGACGGGCCGAAGAGACATCCTTGTACAGCGTATCGACAAGTTTTACCGCTTGTGCGAGAGCCACCATCTTGTCTTCCAACGATACCACCTGCCAATACTTTTGTTCGACATCCTCATCGTTGTCACGCAACTTGACGTTCCTGCGCAGGGAAGCGGCTTCTATTCCAAGGGAGGCGAGCCTGTTTCCATTGGCTATCCTTCCCCCTGCATAAAGAGGCTGGGTAAGTGTCAAAGAAGCCGTATATCCCGAGCTTAGCGCCGAATATGAAGTTTTGATCCCATAAAGCGCCCCGAGAGTCTGGATGTAATAATTGAGATTGTTCGCGGCATCCGAGTTTCCCAGGATATCCTTTACCTGTATGTCGAGCATCGGATCTATCGCCTGGAATCCGAATGCATTTAGCGACACGGTGGGAAAATATTCAGCCAATGCCTCGCGCTTCTGTGCGCGGGCTGAAAGAAGATCCAGCTGCGCATTGCGCACATAGGGATCGTTGGATTTAGACATCGTCTTGCACTCTTCCAGTGAAAGCGAAATTTCATTTTGGGCCGAAACCGTCATGCATGGAAACAGGAGCAGTACTGCCAACATCATCTTATTTTTCTTCATTTCCGACAATCAATTTTGGAGCGTTCTTGAAAAGTTGCCAATATGCTACAGGCATTATAAGTACGATAAGGAAAATGGACAGCAGGGTGCCGAAACAGATAACGACGCCCATAGGTTTCCACAAAAGGTCGCCTCTTATAACCATTGGGAGCACGCCGAGAGCCGTTGTGCATGAAGTAAGGGAAATAGGTCTCATCCTTCGTTTACCAGCCTCCATGGAAGCTGTCTTGACATCTACTCCTTGCTTGAAACGCAGGTCCTCGGCATATTCGAACATCAGAATTCCATTTCGGACAATTATTCCCACAAGACTTATTAGACCCAGGACGGCGGTGAGGCTGAAATCCAAGCCGAATATCCATAGGCCGAATGAAGCTCCGAAAAGACATAGTGTGCTTGTTATCAAAGTAAGAAAGGCTATGGAAAACTTCTTGAAATGGAAGAGCATGAAGAGGAACAGGATAGATACGGCTGCAAGGAATGACCATGCGATATATGGGGCCTCGTACTTGTTCAACGAAGTAAGCCCGCCGTATACTATTTCCGTTCCCTTAGGAAGTTTGGGCCTTATATCCTTTTCTATGTATTTCCTTATCTTCCTCATCGCGACGGGCTGGCTCTGTTCATATCTCATATCAGCGTATACGCTGACGGACTGGGATCCGGAATTCCTGTCGAGTTGCCTCGGTGTCCAATCGGGAGAAATCGAAGCGACTTGTCGCAGTGGAACGCTTATACCCGGTATAGAGGTGTTCACCATTTGGTTACCGATATCCTCATAATCCATGTTTCCCGTTACTCCCTTGCTGTAAAGATTTACGGGGATTTTTTTATCGCCTTCCCAAATGTTGGTTATGGTCTGTCCGTTAAAAGTGCTGGCGAGGGAGAGGCTGAGAAGTGTCTTGTTAACACCGAGCCTGGCCGCTTCGTCATTGTCGAGCGTTATGTCGACGGAAGGTTCGAAATCTTCGCAATCGGTGTGTATCCACATCAATTCGTCGCTGAGACTGTACATGTATTTTTTTATGCTGTCGGCCGCCTCTACAAGCTTGGTTCGGTCTTCACCCTTGAGTGTTATCAGCACCGGTGCATCGACAGCCTGATAATCCATATGCTTGAAACGTATCAGGGCCTCAGGGAAAATATGCTCGTATTTCGATTCGTATTCATGCAGAACTTCTTCCGTAGCCTTTGAAGATTTGGTATTTACTATAATCTGGGCAGTCGTGGGGGAGGGAAGTATAGGAGAGTAGGTGGCGGAGAAACGCGGTGCGCCTGTACCTATGAACGAAGTGACCGATTCGATACGCGGATCCTTCCTGAAAATCCTCTCGAGGGAGTCCGAAAGGGCCTTGGTGTCTTTTATTCCCTTGCCTCCTTCCAATTCCATCTCAACCACAAAATAGTCGCGAGCTGCCAGAGGCATCATTTGTATGTTGATACGGCTGAACATCAAAACTCCCAAGCCTACTGCGACCAGACCGAACAAAAGCGTCAGCTTAGGCTTCCTGAAGCAGAATGCCTGGGCTTTTTCGTAGCCATTGGCTATACCTTTAAAAAATCTGTTCTGCATTCTCGAAATGACATTGTTCCTCTTAGATGTCGGCTCGCTTATGAACTTAACCTCCAGCGAGGGAACAACCGTTACGGCATAGATCAACGATGTCATCAGGGAAATGGCGACTACCCAAGGAAACAGTTTGACGAATGAGCCGAGGTAACCGGGAATGATGTACTTGATCGGGAAAAACATCGTACAAATTGCAAGTGTAGCGGTAAAAGTGGGGGCGAACAGCTCTTTCGCACTGGCACAGGCTGCCTCCTTTTTGCCGAGCCCTTTCCCGAGATTGTTAATATATCCGTCCATGGTTATTATCGAATCGTCGACTATCATCCCGAGTACGACTATCAGTGCAGCCAATGTGACGGTATTCAAATCCATGCCCGTCATGTACATAACCGCTATGGTTATAGCGGTTATTATGGGCAGGCCGGAACTTGCTATAAGAGCCGATTTCATCGGGAAGAGCAACAACATCACAAGAATAACTACAAGCATCGACAGAAGAAGGTCCTTGAGAAATGAGAAAACGTAAGTTCCCACTACTTTCGGCTTGTCCGAGATACGGCTCATTTTAACGCTTGCCGGCAAATCCTTCGAATAATCGGCCAGAATCCTGTCAACCTTATGGCCGAACGCGACAATATTCTTGCTGTTCCGCATTTGTATGTCCAATATCAGGCAGGTGTGTCCATTATATGAGACGAATTGTCCGGGCGTCTTGTACCTGCGTTGCACATCAGCAATATCCTTCAAACGCAGGACATTCCCGCCAGGATCGGAGTATACTATCTTGTCGTTTATTTCCCTTTCGCTTCCCACCGTGCTCGCAATATGTATGGGAGCCGTAACATAATCGGTCTGGAATGAACCGGAAGGTATATTCAAACCGGAAGTCTGATAATTAAGGAAAAGCAAGGTCGGATCAATGCCGTAAGAGGACAACTTTTCCCGGTCAAGCGTGACCGCTATCTCTTCATTCTGTTTCCCTATTATTGATACTTTTGCAAGATCCGGCATTTCGCGCAACCTGTCGCATAGACGGTCTGCGTAATCCTGCAGTTCAGCATAACTCTTGTCATTCGATTCTATCGCGAGAAGAATGGATGAAACTGAACTGAAATCATCCAGCACAACGACATCCAGTACTCCCGTAGGAAGTGTGGCTTTCCGTGCCTGCAGGCTGAGCTTTATCTTGGACCACATCTCGTTTTTCCTCGACTGCTTGCATTTCAAATCCACATATATGTAACATATTCCATCCTTTGTGACGGATTTGGTATATTTTCGGTTTACTTCAGGAAAAGAAAACAGAGTCTCTTCCAAGGGTTTGGTAAGTTGTTCCTCAACTTCGGCGGCGGAGGCGCCCGGATATACGCCCGCTACGAGTCCCTGCTCTATTTCAAAGTCGGGGAACTCGTTTTTCTTCATTTTGTTCAATCCGAATATGCCAGTAATTACCAGTGCGATGACGAGAATATAAACTACCTTTTTCTGGTCAATCGCCCAATTTACGAATCCGGCAATGCCCGTGAATTTTTTCATTATCTTATGGCCTTGACTTGCATCCCGGTTGATACCTTATTGCTGCCTTCTATTATTACCAGGTTTCCCTCGTAAAGGCCTCCGGTAACTATTATGCCCTTGGAAGCATATCCTCCGACCGTCACATATTTCTTTTGAACGGTATCGGCCTGCACGGTCCATACGTATCTTCCTTCCATATCCGTCATCACGGCAGACCCCGGAATCACTATACCATTTTCGGCGGAAGATTCCAGAAAGACTTTGCATACCATGCCCGGCATAAGGCCCGACCTGTCGCTGACGAATTTTAAAGTACAATCGTAACTGTGCGACAATTGGGAAGCTACGACTCCCTTGGAGGAGACTCTAGCCGAGATCTCCTTCTCAAGGGCAGGCACGGACACGGTGGCCCGGGAGCCTACCTTAATGTCAGCATACTCTTTTTCCGGGACAGGGAAATGGATCTCTACGCCGGATACATCGACCAGTTCGGCAATAGGGACAAGGGCTCCCAACTCCACTCCCTGCTCCGTTAGCACTTTATCTATGACACCTGAAAAAGGAGCCTTGACCTTGCAATTTTCGACAGCTTTGCAAGCAGCCGCTTCAGCAGCTTCAGCCTTATTCAGCCGCGTACGCATATCGACAATCTTCACGTCGGCAACACTTCCGCTGTCGTGGACTATGGACAGGCGCGAGTACCCGTCGCGAGCCTGTTCAAGATTGGATTTGGCTATTTCATATGCCGCCGTTATGCTTTCCGAAGAAATTTCCGCAATTACGTCCCCCTTATTCACATATTGGCCTTCATGAACTGCCAGGCTTGTAAGCGTACCCGGATACTGGCATGAAATGACCGTACTTTTCGAAGATTCCACCTTTCCCACATAACTTGATGAGCATATCATGGGAAAAGGGTGAATTTCCATAACTTTGACGGTGATGGAATCTGCCTTGACGCTGTCGTTGACCTTAACGTTGCCGCGACTGCTGCAACCTGAAATCACGAGCATCGCTGCTCCAATGATTGTAAGAATACGTGCATTCATATTCAGTTCTCTTTTGCCACGCATTTCACATCGCTGTCCAAAACGGTCATATCCACACCGGCTATGCTTATGGTACCGGAATAGACCATATTTAAAATTATTACATTATCGTATTTGTTGCCGCTACCTTCGACGGCCACTGTTCCGCTACCTATGGAAACATCTTCGGCGGTTATATATGCCGTCTTTGTATTACTGCCCGTAAATGTGATGGCATTGCCTTCCACAGACGACGTAATAGTACTTACATCCCCGAGAATTGCGTTGAAAGTTATAAGCATACTTCCATTTGTTTTGTCCTTGGTAACGATATTCATCTGTCCCTCTTCAGGCATCAAATTGACCCAAAGGGTATCCGGAGTCAATCCAAGCGAAGCGTAATAATCCAGTTTTTCCTGGCTGGCGTCCACGAACATCGATGCCAACAATTCAACCTTACCGCTTGTCTTGTAGGTGTAACTGCCGGCGAAATTTTGATAATCGGCCTTTTCACAGGAAGTAAAAGTTATAGCGGTCAATGCCAGTACCGTTGCAGCAATTATAGTCTTTTTCATATATTAAATTAATTTATTATTCTACAATACAGGGGATTCAGCGACTTTTCCGTTCCCCAAAATCGGATTTCTGAAAATCAGAAGATCTATCAGCCCTTCGTATGTCATTTCCATGGATTCTTCGTCTTCAGTCAGATAAAATTGAATTTCCAAACCTTTAAGAATATTTATCAAAGCCCTTGAGAACATTTCAGATTTAACTTTATCGGAAAATATGTCCTCCTTGTGCCCGCGGTCGCAAATCCATCTGAAATATTCCTCTTCCCAGGAATCGAATCCTTTTCTTGCATCTGCTACTATCCCTTTGAGTTTCGAGTCCCCGGCGAAAATATTGTTCTGTATGAAATTTCTGTAAGCCTTCATCTTCTGCATGTGTGTCATTCTGACAGTAAGATATTCGGTAAAACGATTCTTTTCGCTGTCGTATTTTTTGTCCCTGACAGCTTGAAGTTTCCCTTTGACGTCATCGAATTCCATCTTTATGACGTCGCTGAAAACTTCATATTTGTCCTTGAAATGATAATATAAGGATGTTTTGCTCCTGCCTATCTTGTACGAAATATCGCTTATGCTGGTTTTTTCGAATCCCAGCTGTCCGAAAAGATCGTCGGCGGCAAGAATTAGATTCTTTTTTACTGCTTCTATATCTCTCATCAATATCCTTTTTTAGTTTTCGAACGATCAGGGATTTTGTTCAAAATATGTGCCAATGAATTGTCCCTATTATCATTATCTTTGCAAACATGAAAACAGACAGAATTGAAAATTTAAATTATGGAATAGTAGGCAATGGAAGAACTGCCGCCTTGATTTCCGAGACCGGGAGTGTGGACTGGTTTTGTGTTCCGGATTTCGATTCGCCGAGCATCTTCGCAAGAATTCTGGATAAGGAAAAAGGAGGATGCCTCGGTTTTTTGGTCGGCGACGGTTATCGGATCAGCCAGACTTATGTGGAACATACGAATATACTGCTGACTACTTTCACAAATGAGGGCGAAGGCAGCTTCGAAGTATTCGATTTCATGCCGCTATATAGGACTTTCGATACCGGTAAAAGATATATGCCGGCCGAACTTTATCGTCTCATACATGTCAAAAGCGGTTCCCCGCGCATCCGTGTGGATTTTGCCCCGAAACTTAATTATGCACGCGACGATGTTTCGTTCAAGGTGGAAAACGATCATATAAAAGTGATCTCATCGCAAAATAACAAGGATACGGTTTATCTCTATTCCACACTCGATTTCCGGTCAATCCTGGAAAAGAAGGAAATAATATTGACCGGGGACCAGAGCCTGATGGTATCCTATAACCAGAAACTTATCGATGTCACTCTCGACAGGGTGCGCCTGGAATATTCGAGAACCAAAGTCTATTGGCTGAACTGGACCATACGTTCTAAAAAATTCTCCAAGTACGGGGATTATATAGAGAGAAGTATGTTGGTGCTCAGCCTTTTGTCATACAGACGAACGGGTGCCATAGTGGCAGCGGTTACGACCGGCATCCCTGAAACGCCTGGTGGCGTGCGAAATTGGGATTACCGTTACTGCTGGCTGAGGGATGCTTCGATGTCAATAGAGACCCTGCTTCAATTGGGACACAGGAATTCGGCAGGCCGTTTCATGGACTTTATCCAGGGTATTCTCCGTTCCAAGTATGACAGGTTCCAGATTATCTATGGCATCCGCGGAGAGACCAAACTGACGGAGACGGAGCTGACCAATCTGCGGGGATTCCGCGATTCCAGACCAGTACGGATAGGTAACGAAGCTTACCAGCAAAAGCAAAACGATTCGTACGGATACCTGATGAACATGATCTATTCATATTACAGCACTTTCCAGGTTCCGCTCGACGAGATAGAGGATATGTTCGAAGTAGTGAAGCATCTGTCAAGGATTGTAACGGAGGAGTGGAGGGACAAAGACAGCGGAATCTGGGAGATGCGTGGCAAAAAAGCCCATTTCGTCTCCTCCAAGGTAATGTCCTGGGTAGCGCTCGACAGAGCATCGAAATTCGCTGCAATGCTACACCGGGAAGATTATACTACACGCTATGCCGAAGAGGCGAAGCGAATTCGTGAAGACATATTCAGGAACGGATGGAAGGAAGGCATACAAAGTTTTTCCCAAACTTATGATAACGAAGAGCTGGACGCATCACTTCTTCTCATGGAACCCTACGGTTTCATAGATGCGGGCGACGAACGTTATGTCAAGACCGTCAATACCATATATGAGAAATTGAGTTACAAGGGGTTGCTTTTCAGATACAGGGACGAAGACGATTTCGGTACCCCTTCATCCGCTTTCGTCGTCTGTTCCTTCTGGATGGTGAGAGGACTGTTCGTCACGGGCAGGAAGGAAGAGGCCCGTTCACTTTTCGAAAGATTGTTGGGATATTCAAACCACCTGAAACTGTTCAGCGAGGATATCGATTTCGATACCAAGGAATTACTTGGGAACTTTCCCCAGGCATACTCACACTTGGCCCTGATCGATACGGCATTGCTCTTTACGGAAGAAAAAGAAGTCTATAAATTCCTCAAGCCATGATTCCCTTGAGAAATGGCAACACGTCTTCCTGTTGGAATATGTCATACCTTGCCGTGTCCGATATTTCGCCGATTTTGATGGTATAAGCGGAAGAGGGGAGGGTACGGAACATGTCTTCGTCGGTAACGTCATCTCCCATGCACAATATGAAATCATAGTTCCCCTTATCGAGCAGGTCTCCGATGCAGGAAGATTTGGAATAACGGGACGACTTGATTTCGACGATCTTGTTGCCCCTCATTATTTGCAGTCCATATCTGCTGCATGGGGCGATCAGGGCATTGATCAGTTGCTGCTCCCTCAACGAGGCCAACCAGTCGTCAACATTCCTGTAGTGCCAGACAAGGGCGGTCTCCTTTTTCTCGAGGTAGGCTCCAGGGGTGATGTCTACGAAAGTATTGAGGAAGTGGAGCAGTTCCTTGCTCCATGTGGTTTTTATGACTCGCTCATGCCATATCCCCTCCCTTTTATATGCGGCTCCGTGTTCGGCTTCCATGTCAATGGCAAGCGGGCCGAACCACTCTTCCAGATTCTTGCGATCCCGTCCGCTGTTCAAAAGCAGTTCGTTCTTTCCATCCTCCTTAAGCCTGCTCAGCAGATCCAAAAGTTCCGGACGGGGATAGGCATCTTCGGGATGATTGTAAAACGGAGAAAGGGTACCGTCATAGTCCAACAGTATCAGGCGGCGTACTGCCTTCCTGTATTTTTTTCTTATCCGGTAGGTAATAGCAGGGGTTACGGCTTTCTCATTGTTTTTCTTGTTCCTTCCGTGTATCTGGATAAGCTCCCCGACAATGTTTGAAGCCCATTTCTTCACATTGTTTTTTTCGACGACCTTCTGCATTTCGTGCATCCTTCGCAGCTGCTCTTCCCGTGGCATTTTCAGGGCTTCCACGATTGATTGTTCGATTTGGCGAATATCGTTCGGGTTTATTATTATGGCTTCGCGAAGTTCTATGGCCGATCCGGCCATTTCACTGAGTATAAGGACTCCGGGTAAATTACGCTTTGCTGCGACATACTCTTTTGAGACAAGGTTCATGCCGTCTCTCAGCGGAGTTACCAAAGCTATGTCAGCCCTGTGGTAAAGAGCCACAAGTTCCTTGAATTCCAAACTTTGATAAAAATAATAGATAGGAATCCAGTTTATGGTGGAATAAATCCCGTTGATGTAACTTATGGTTTCGTCTATTTTCTTTTTGAGCTTTGCGTAACGCAGCACCTTATCCCTGGAAGGGACCGTGATCATGATCATCGACACCTTTTCGTGATATTCGGGATGGTCCTTGAGGAATCCGGCGAATCCTCTTATCCTGTGTATGATTCCCTTGCTGTAATCCAGCCTGTCGACTGAGAGTATCAATTTCCTGTCGCCGTAATTCCTGCACAAGTTCCTGTAATTCCCCTTGACTGTATCCATAGTCGGGGCATCATGATATTTTTTGTAATTTATTCCCATCGGAAATGTGTTGACATACACTTCCCTTCTTCCGACATTGATCCTGTCGAGATGAAATTTGTGATGGAGGACCCTTTCCACGGTGCTGATGAAATGCCTCATGTAGTCATGGGTATGAAATCCGATCAGATCCGCACCGAGCAGGCCGTTAAGAAGTTCGGCACGTTCCGGCAGGACACGGAAGAATTCATAGGAAGGGAATGGGACATGATGAAAATAGCCGATGCATATCTCGGGCATTTTTTCTCTGAGAAGCTGGGGAACCAGCATGAGCTGGTAGTCTTGCACCCAGACAATATCGCCCGGTTGGATAAACTTCAACGCCTTTTCGGCAAATATACCGTTCACCTCCTTGTAACTGTTCCAGTACCGGCTGTCGAACTCTATGAAAGAGTAGAAATAATGGAATAAAGGCCAGAGGGTACTGTTGCTGTATCCTTCGTAATAGTAATTGATCTGTTTCGCCGTCAGGAAAACCGGATGGTAATTCTGAGCCTCCAATTTGTGCGTGACCGAAGCTTCTTCCCTTTTGCTATCAACACTCATTCCCGGCCATCCTATCCAGTGCTTTTCCAGATCCGAATTTATGGAATCCAGTCCCGTAGCCAATCCTCCCTCGCTGTTCATGAACTGTATTTCACCGTTTTTGTCACGGAAAATTTTTACCGGCAACCTGTTTGCTATAATGAAAAGTCTCATATATTATATTTTTATGGGTTGCGCTTAAGATAAGAAAAATCCTCATAAATATGCGACATTTTGTCATTCCATGTCAAAGCCGCACAAATTTTGTTGATTATGGTAAAAATCAAAGAGAGAAATGTCAGGGATAATATTCAAAGTGGACAGGAAAGCCATTAAGGAAGGTGAGGCTGTCATCATCCATTGGGAATGCCAAAATCCGGATTCGGTAAGCTTGAAAGTAGATGACGGATATCAATCGGCCATATTGCAACTTGCCGATTCCGGCAATAGGGAAATTTCCATAACCAGATCGAAAGGGAAAACCATCTTGACGTTAAGGGTGGTGGAAAACGGCAAATTGAAAAAGAAAGAAATATCCATAAAGGTAAAAAAGGAGAAACCACAGAAAGCAAGACCGGCAGACAACACGGGCAGGAGGAGGAACGGAAGTTGCGGCAAAAGCTGCCCGTTAAACAATTTCTTCGCGAAAGCGAAATCCGATTTCGGAAATTTCTTCTGTCGCATGAAATCAGTCTGGAACTATCTTCCGGACAAGAAGAAGCTGGCATACATTGTCCTTGGCCTCATCATTGTCGTAATGATACTTGCGAGCATCTCGCCTAAACTGCTTATCTTCGGCCTCATGGCGATAGCCCTTTATCTATTCTGGATCATCTTCAAGAAATAAGAAATCGTCATCAGTATCGAATACCGGCGTTCATAGCGCTTCCTTGATGTCCGAAAGAAGGGTCTCGTCTGCCGGAAGCCACCTTACCGAGTGCAAATCATTTTTCGAAAGCCATTTTGCCGCCTCGTGCTCATTTAAATGCAGCGCCTCCGAAACCAATTCGCACCAGAAACAATGCATGGTCAGGTGGAATCCGGGATAATCCCATTCGACGGTCTTGATCAGATCGCCTACGGAAACATCGGCATTCAATTCTTCTTTGATCTCACGTACGAGAGCCTGTTGCGGAGATTCTCCCGATTCCATCTTCCCCCCCGGGAATTCCCACCAGTCCTTGAATTCTCCATACCCGCGCTCGGTAGCGAATATCCGGTCGCCGCGCCTTATTATCGCGGCTACCACTTCCAATCTCCTGTTTGATATCTGTTTTTGCATGAATGTTCCCGTTTGACCGGCAAAATTAAGGAATTCTCGGGAGGAAATACGAAGCCAGATCTCGGTTTCAATATATTCTTTTATTTGGATATTATTAAGTTAATAATTATTTTAGAGAAAAATTACAGTTATGATGAAACGGATAGTATTGCTTATTGTTTTTGCTTTTATTTTCACGAACATCAATGCCCAGGAAGCGGCAACGTACAATCATTGGTCGAATACGGTCGAGACCAGATGCGGATCCGACATCGAGGATATCCACCATCTCTCATTCATGGAAATGACGGCATCGCCCGGATATAAGTTCAACGACAGGTTTTCGTTGAGGCTTCCGGTAGAAATGTCGGTCGGGATGTTCAACCGTTCCACCACCAAAAACTATGACGTCTTAGGTACGCTCGGATTGGACGTGGCATACAACGTCGTCAAAAGCGAAAAATACAGGTTGGAATTCAACCTGTCATCCGGATCCACATACTTCAAGTCCGACTGGTCCTATTTGTATGGGGATACGACATTGAGATTCGGCTTCTCGGGGCTCGGACTCGTCAATCCGTACTTTGGCATCGGTATCAGGTACTATCATCCATACCAGACGACCATGAGCGACATCACCGCATACTGCCTCACATTCGGCGTCTGGATGTTCTGACGTATTATCACTGAACTTTTATTTACTGTCATCGAAAAAGTGTAGGAAATTCGTATTTATATCATCGAAAAAATGTTTATTTCTTTTATTCGTATCCTAATAAAAGTGTATATTTACGGAAAATATAGGGTATGAAGCGAAAAGCATTTAACCAACTTAGAGATTGGAAAAATAATGAGAGTAGGAAACCTCTAATTCTTCTTGGTGCACGGCAGGTAGGGAAGACTTGGCTGATGAAGGAATTTGGCAAAGAGTTTTATGATTCTGTGGCTTATGTCAACTGCGATGCGGAACCATTGGCTAAAGAGTTGTTCACTGAGGATTATAATATTCAGAGAATGCTCTTTTCGGTGCAGGCGATATCCGGGGTAAAACCGGAACCTGAAAAGACGCTCATTATCTTTGATGAAATACAAGAAGCCCCACGTGGCTTACATAGCTTGAAATATTTCCAGGAGAATGCGCCAGAATACCACGTGATGGCAGCTGGTTCGCTGTTGGGTATTACGCTCAACCAGGGAAATTCGTTCCCAGTCGGCAAGGTCGATATGCTTTCCATTCATCCAATGGACTTCGAAGAGTTTTTGGAAGCAAACGGAGAAGACACTCTATTGCAGTTGCTCCATCAGCGAGATTGGAAGATGATAGACACGTTTGCATCTAAATTCATTGAACAGCTCCATTACTATTATTTTGTGGGCGGTATGCCCGAGGTCGTTTCGAACTTCGTTACGAATCGTGACCTTGCCGAGGTGCGCAGACTTCAGCAAAACATTCTCGAAGCCTATCGCAACGATATTTCAAAGCATAGTTCCAAGACCGAGAGTATTCGCATAGGTCAGGTATTGAATAGTCTTCCTTCCCAATTGGCAAAGGAAAACAAGAAGTTCATCTATGGAGTTATAAAGCAAGGAGCGCGTGCAAGGGAATACGAACTGGCAATACAATGGCTCATAGATGCAGGAATCATTCATAAGGTAAATCGGGTAAAAAAAATCCAATCGCCCGTCAAGTTCTATGAAGATTTGAGCGCTTTCAAACTTTTCCTCCTTGATTGTGGACTTTTTGCATGTATGGTGAATGCCCCTGCCAGTCAAATGCTCATAGGCGACAATGTATTCAAGGAGTTTAAAGGTTCTTTTACCGAGCAATTTGTCCTTCAGCAGTTTGTTGCAATGGATATAACGCCCTATTATTGGAGCAGCGACACGACGCCTGCTGAGATAGACTTTGTTATCCAGAAAGAGGAAAGAGTCGTACCCATCGAAGTGAAAGCCGAAGAAAACGTCCGAGCTCGTTCGATGAAGACATACATGGATAATCATCCTGATGCCCATCTTAAAGGAGTTCGTGTCTCCATGAAAGGATATGCGGATCAAGGGTGGATGGAAAACGTGCCGCTGTATGGAGTCTTAAACCTGCCTCTCATAGTAAACGATAACTAACAATGGTATAACAAAGATGTATGACTGTTATGTGAATAAATCCTGCGGATTTCTTCACCGATAATATGGGTGGACTTGCTCCGAATTAAGCAACCAGTATCTTTTGTGAACTATATTCAAGTATTATTATATAAATGGATATTTGGCTGATTTTGCCATGTAATAAGCAAACATTCTTTGGACATTTTTTCGTAAAGTTGTTTGTACATTCCTGCCGGTGTTTTTGGGGCTCACTTGTTCTGGTTTATTCTTGAGTTTATTTGGTTTTGGAAGCAGCTCCATGTGGCTGTTCCCCTTTGTCGGTCGATTCGGAGGAGAAGATAGTCTTCCTGTTCTCAAGCCTATAACTTGTTCCTTTCTTATGGAAAGCTTTTCATAATAAAGGAGAGTCCATGAGAAGAAAAAAACAGAAATAATAATACCTTTGTTGAACTTTGAAACGGCCATTTCAACACGGTACATTCGAATGCGCTACAACAGGTACATTTGATTCCGTTACAGAAGGTACATTCATTGCGCTATAGTCACCTTTTTAGGCTGGATTCTGTGGCAGACTATGCTCCGGATTACGCAGGTTCTTCGGTTGCTTACCATTCTGTCAATGTTGCACATGTTTTTTGTTGTCTCGAAATCTACAATTTTGGTCCAGTCGAATCTATTATTGGAAAAATCCAGACATCAAAACTCGTCTTGAGTGTTATCGCTTTGGATGAAATCCCTTATGGCAACTATTAACTCTCTATTCCAAAGCTTATTAAACTCGTGGTAGTAAAGAGCATAAGCGTTTTTGCGCATTTTCTTATCAATCCTTTCTCGGTCAATTCGAACCACAATCTTGTCTCAAGACTTTATTGGTTGTAAGCCACCGAAAAACTCAAGGCATTTTTCATTTACACAAAATTCTGGACACTGCCGGAGGCTTACTGGAGCTTCGATTGCTTACAGTAAATGAACCTTGCCGTCTACTTCCTCAATAAGATTTTTGAGTAACAGCTCTTGATACGCATCACGGATTGCTTCAAGGACATTGGTTCCCATTCTTGAATATCCTAATTTTCTTGAAGTATTGAAGAATAAATCTTCTGGAGAAATTCCAAACGAATGTTTTGTAATAGATATCAATGCAAGCTGTAGTTCTTCTGATGAAATGATACTTATCGGACGAATGTAATCATCTTTTTGCATTGGAATTCTAACATGCTCTATATGAAAGTCTTTTAAGCAAATGAAATCATTTTTTCTCTCTATCTGTTCAGCCAGATAATACCGGAAAGCCTGATCAACACCTTTTCGAACCTTAGAAGTAGCTTTCTGATTTCCATATAAATATGCTACTCTTCGACACAATTCTTCGATATGAATAGGTTGTTCAGTTTCAATCACATAACGTATAACCTCCCATTGAGATAAACTTTCAAAATTATCGGTATCAGCCATTCTGTAAGGAATAAAAATATCATCTTTCACGGTTATTTCTTCCTTAGGAAGCTCTTCAGTAATTTCGACCATCGATAATGGTTCAGTATTGTCATTCTCCACATCTATATTCATTTTGTTATCATTGTTTGGATTCAACGCATTCTTCACTGCCTCAATTAATCTATCTTGCTCTGTTTCAACATCTTTTATCCAATCCGTTGACCAAATACGATAAATATCCCATCCCATATCCCGAAGTATGGAGTCCCTTAATCTGTCACGTTCGCGAGCGGTACGTGAGCTATGATACATAGCTCCATCGCATTCAATTCCAAGAACAAATTTTCCACTTTGGGTAGGGTGGTGAATAGCCATATCAATTCTGAATCCAGAACAACCGACTTGTGTAGCAACACGGTAGCCTTTCGATACTAGAAAATCGTATACAGCTTCTTCAAAAGGGGATTCACATACGACTAAATTTGAATATGAACATTCTTTTTCCAATGCTTTTACTCCTTGTTGCGCAAATTCTATATAAGAGCGTAGCAAACGAACACCTTCAGACAAGACTTTATCGAGCGGAATATCTATCGGCATTATTGAACCAACCAACTTAACATTATATTTTGCTCGTGTAATAGCGACATTCAGCCTTCTAAAACCGCCATCATTATTTAGTGGCCCAAAATTCATATACATCATTCCGCGACTATCCCGAGCATATCCTATACACAGGATTATTGTATCCCTCTCATCTCCCTGAACAGTCTCAAGATTTTTGACAAAGAATGGTTCTTCACGATCTTCCATAAAGAATCGCTCGTAAATACCATTTTCGTGACGTTTCATCCTCAGAGCAGTATCAACTGCCTGTTGTTGCGATTCACTGAATGTTACTACACCAAGGGACCTCTGTGGATGTTTCCGGTAGTGCTCAAAAATTAAATCGGCAACTTTTTTAGCTTCTTTAATGTTATTGCGTTTCTTTCCTCGATCATAAACGCCATCAGACACATAGACATACTCTACACCACAATCTGGAGAGTTTTGTTCTGGTGAAGGAAACGTTATTAGAGAATCATTGTAAATCTTGTAATTCGAAAAAGTGATAAGGTCTTCAAACCTACTTCTGTAATGCCATTTTAAAGTCTTTTCAGGGAAAATTGCCACGGCTTCGTCCAAAATAGACTGATATGCTCCAAAATCTTCTTTTTCTGTTTCGTCTTCATCCTCCATATCAAATAAATCGTCATTGTTGATGGACGTGCTGAAAAAGCTGGTAGGGGGCAATTGTTTGGTATCTCCCACAATTATCACTTGCTTTCCCCTCATAATCGCACCTACAGCATCTTCTGTATGCACCTGTGAGGCCTCGTCAAATATCACTAAATCAAATTGATAGCTTTTGGCTTCAAGAAAGACACTAACCGATAAAGGAGACATCATAAAGCAAGGTTTTAAAGATGTCAGCAAATTAGGAATCGTGTTGAAAAGTTTTCGCAGAGGCATAATATTCCTTTGTTTGCCAAGTTCACGTTTCAAAACGCCAATCTCGTCTCTTGTCGATGTTGTGGAATTCAAGTCCGGAATACCCTTAATTATCCTTTCCCGTACTCTCGCCTGGGCTATTTGAAACTGTGCTTTATCCAGTTTATTGAAATCATCTATAGTATGTTCTTGATTTCTCCTTCTAAAAGATTGCACTTCGGGGAACTGTGGCAGAATTTCATCCATCCACAAATGATAGAATCGTTTTTTATAGGCATCAACAATCTGTTCCGAATCTATATTTTGCTCTTCAATAGCCAACACGAATGAATCCAGCGAATAGTCCTCGCATTTTTGTTTTATAGAGCAGTAGTCTGCCCATTCTTCAAGCAAAGATTTCTTTTCCTTGCAATTGGTGAGTCTTTCGTATAGTACATCCAAATCGCACTGATAAAAATTTTCTGATTCATTAAAAAGAGATGATACCCAATTCATTTGGGTAATAATATTTCTATTAAGCGATGAGACAAATGTTAAGCAGTTTTCACATTCTTTAGAAAAGGATTTATCTGTACAGATACTGTTGACAAAGTTATCAGGGAGCAGGTAAGTGTCAATACAAGAACGTAGTGATCGGGCATTTCGTAGTGTTGAAAGAACAAAAGTCCAATCAGTATTTACACTATCATAATAGTTTTGAAAAACATCTTGACATAACTCGCTTTGAGAAGAAATCTGCCTGATTCCTTTTTGGTACTCACATAGTTCTCCACATTCTTTAATAAGCTGATTTAGATTTGATTTCCCCTTGCGAAATTTCAATATTTCTTCATATTCTTTCAGTAACTTGGAACCATTGCTAATTATTAGTTCCAAATAATCTTCCAATTCCGAGAAAAGCGTTGTGTTAGAATAATTATTATCAGATATTTGCGCTATTCTTTCAATGGTTGAATAGTTTACTATGTTTAAATATGACAACTTGAACTTTTGCAATAATGTTAGTGGCATATCGTTCGACAACAAAAAATTTTTCATCTTGTCCGGAATCAGAGAGAGCGGCATAACAGATACCAAATTGTCAAATCGTAGAAAGGCATTATCAATTTGATTCCAATCGGTATCAATTCCATTGTAGTATTTCCCAAAATATAATTCATATTTTTCAGACGAGGACAGTATGTCTTGCTTTGTATCGTCATACTCTTTTACCTTAGAAAGAATTTCGATTACACTTTCATAACTATCTGATTTACTGTTGATAATAAAACGTTTAATATTTTTCTTATCAGATCGGTACCCACTTTTTAGTCCCCTTAGAAAAGAACTGTAATCACTCCTATATCTTTGAAGTATGGAATAGTAATCAGTAGTCAGGATTTCTTTGTCAATAATTTTAAATAATTCATCTCGCTGATGCAGAACCATTAGATGACTGTTTTTGATATCTGTATAACTATTTTTGATGTCGTTATATTGGAATGTGTGAAACCACACCTCAGTAGGGTAAAGTGGGTTAATGGCTGCATCAACAATAGCAAAGAAAGATTTTGCATTAAGCAGATTGTTGGGAGTATCTAAACCAAAGGCACTCTGCAATTCGCTTAGAAAGCAATCTAGTTGCTTTATAGACAATAGAATATGAGATAATTCTTCTACTAACACCGCAAAATCTTCGATTGTGATATGGTTTCCAATACGATACTTCTCCGACAGGTTAGTATTAATGATATTAATATTTGCTAAAAGACGAGTATAAATACTGTCTCCTTCTTCTTGGAAGAAGGTATCTAAATAGTTGGCAGAGAGATCTTTTTTAAGAAAATTAATTTTCTCGACAAGCGTTTGAGATTGATTTGCGAGTTCGATATCTTTTTCGATATTATCTTCAAATATCCACTTAGGCAAGATACCAAAAGATTTCACTGCAATATTCAAAACCGCTAATAAATCTTTGATACCATCCAGACTATAGTCAAGAATTAATGAATTTGTATCAATGAAAGAACGAAAAGCGTCCTTTTCGCTAATTAATTTAGGTAGAAGAATAGAGAAGTGTGAATCAATGTCATGTCTGATTTCATTAGTTAAATACTGAATAGTAGAGTTTCGCCAAGGATTTTTGGAAAAATCTTCGCTGCGTCTTCCTATAACTTCAGATAATTCGCTTAGAATCTGACACCTATCTAGCAAATCGTGGCTGGTGACATCTTTCACTCCAAATATATCAAAAATCACATCAGGAGCATGTTGCAATGATGCCAATTCTCCATTGATATCAAAAATAGTCCTATTTAGCCCTGAACACGGAGTATGCAACTGCTCTTGATACTTATTCAGCGCTTCTTTCTTTCTCTCAAGAATATCGAGCTGTTCGAGTGCTTCATATCTAACTTTTTTCCTATCAATATTTATTGAAGCGGCTAGCTCTCTCAATATCTCTTTTTTGTTGGCTTTATGGCTATGTAAATTTAAACAAAAATCTGCGAGATTTGTATTTGCCAACCTGTTGTATACCACTTTAAGAGCTGCCATTTTTTCGGAAACAAACAGAACCTTCTTGCCATCTGCCAAAGATTCAGAAATGATATTGGTGATTGTCTGACTTTTCCCAGTACCAGGAGGGCCTTGAAGAACAAAACTCACTCCACTTTTCGAAAGCAAAATAGCTTCCTGCTGACTAGAATCTGCATCTACAACTTGAAAAGTATCAATAGGCTTGATTTTATGGTCAATATCAATATGGTTGAACTCTTCTGAAATGGAGTCGGGTAGCGTCTCTCCAGCAATTGCAGTTAATATGGGATTGGAGTTGAGCTTTTCTTCATTCCGTTGAAGATCTTTGTACATATTAATCTTCAGGAATGTAAATAATGAGAGGTTGGCTTTATATTCTATTTCCCAACTATTGTTTTCGAAAAGTTCTTCTAATCTGAGAAAGTAATCCGTGATATCATCACAAGAGGTGTCAAATTCAGGAATAACGATTCCAAAATCATTTTCCATTTTTTGAGCCAAAATGGGGTTCACTACTATTTCGTCTTCGTGAGACGAAAGAATATAAGGATCGGTTAGGGATCTAATAGTCAATCTAACTGGCACTAATAATAACGGGGAAAGAAGCGTTTCACGAGAATTGTCTTTCTCTGACCATTTAAGAAGTCCGAAAGAAAGAAATAAAGTATTAACTCCTTGTTCCTCAATTGACGAATTAGCCTTATAGCGTAATGTCTTTAAGGCTTTCTGCAAATCGCCCAAAGACTTTGTCGTCTTTAAATCTCCATCAATTACACCATCATAAGATTCTTCTCCGTCTTCATCAATCGTAATTTTTTTAGCAAAAGGAAACTTTAAACTCTTTTCTTGTATGCCAATCAAAGCAAATAAAGGATCAAAACCAGGCTCTGTAATAGTTACATTATTACGTTTGCCATCTTTAAAGTTTATCAGTCTATTCCTCTTTCCGAAATCAAGCAGTGATTTCTTCCATAAATCAATTTTTCTGGATAAAGCAAGTCCCATAGTTATGAATCTAATTTGTTAGCGTACTATTCGGCGGCGGTGGAGTCGTTGTTGAGTTTGCAGGATTCAGAGAGTTTTTTTGTAGTTGGTGGATAATTGTTTGTTGGAGAGCATTAATCCGAAGGCGGCAAATACTGCTTTTGGGGTGGCTTTAGCTCCGTTTCGTCTGTACATTTTCTGCTCATTATCGGTAACGTTAGTATTAATTTGATGTCAATCTTTGTAAATGTTTGTAAATCTATGTAAAGATTCTCTACTTTCTCGGATTGATAAAAGTATTTTGTACCACATATGGTACAAATTTAAGCAGAATAAATATGAATATCTCTTAATAACTATGAAAAGTTATTAATATAAATAACGACAATTCACTGAATTAATATTTGATTGTGATGGATGGTTGGGGATGGGAAAAGGGGATTATTTCCCTATGCAGAACTTCCCGAAGATTTCGTCCAGGACCTCCTCGTTGCTGATTTCGCCGACGATAGTGCCGATGTAGTACAGTGCCTCGCGGAGATCCTGAGTCAGCAGGTCGGTGGAGAGTTTCGCGGCGAGCCCTTCCTTGACGCGCGCGAGGGCGTCGCAGGCGCTTCGCAACGCCTCGTAATGGCGCATGTTCGTAACCAATGTCACGTCCGGCGACGTTTCGGCATGTGGCCGCAGTTCGGTCAGGGTCTTGCGCAGGAGGTCGAGCCCTTCGCCCTTCAATGCCGAAATATGCAGTACGGCGGCCGGAGGCATGCCGGCACGCGAGGCTATGTCGCGGATCGAGGTGAGCAGGGTAGGGAGATCGGGGCCTTTCCCGTTTTCCTCAAGGAGATCGCATTTGTTCAGCACGATGACTGTTTTCTGTCCGTCGGAAAGCTTGTCCCTAAGCGAACTTATGGACATCCCGAACGATTCGGGATGTTCCGCATCGAGCATCAGGATGACCGTTTCGGCCTGCTTTATTTTTGAATAAGTACGCTCGATGCCAATCATTTCTATGGTCTCAGTTGCAGTCCTTATTCCGGCGGTGTCGATGAAGCGGAAAAGCGTCCCGCCTATGTTCACGGTATCTTCGATGGAGTCGCGCGTGGTGCCGGAGATGGGGGAGACGATGGCCCTGTCTTCACCGAGCAGCAGGTTCAGCAGCGTGCTCTTGCCGGTATTGGTGGCGCCGACTATCGCGACGGGTATGCCGTTCTTTATGGCGTTGCCGAGCCTGAAGCCCGAAACGAGTTCCCCTATGCGGTGCATGACCTTGTCCAGCAGGGCGTCGAGTTCGTCGCGGTCGGCGAATTCCACCTCTTCCTCGCTGAAATCCAGTTCCAACTCCATAAGGGAGACTATCTTCAGCATCTGGTTGCGCATCTCAGCCAATTCCCTCGAAAATCCACCCTTCATCTGGTTCATGGCGAGCCTGTGCGCCGCTTCGGTCTCGCTCTCTATCAGGTCGGCTACCGATTCGGCTTGCGCGAGGTCCATCTTTCCGTTGAGGAAGGCCCTCTTGGTGAATTCCCCGGGTCCTGCCAGCCTGACTCCCTCGCCGTAAAGCAGGTCGAGCAGTTCCGTTATGATGTAATTCGAGCAATGGCAGCTTATCTCTACCGAATCCTCTCCGGTATAGGAAGCGGGTGCGCGAAAGACGGCGATGAGTACCTGGTCCAATGTTTCGCCCCTGGACCTGATTTCGGCGTAATGCAGGGAATAGCCGCCGGCCTTCAGGATCTCTTCCCTTTTCGGTTCGTCGAGAAGGTTCGCCACCGCCTCGACGGCCCCTTTGCCGCTGGCTCTTACCATCGCCACCGCCCCGCGTCCGTGCGGAGTCGCCAATGCACATATAATATTGTTTTTCAATGTATGTAACATAAATGTTATGCTTGTTCGACGGGCTTTTTAAGCCTCAGGAAACAGACATTTTCAACGTGGACCGTATGCGGAAACATGTCGACAGGCTGCACGGCGAGGATTTCATATTTTTCTGCGAATACGGCAAGGTCGCGGGCCTGCGACGCCGGGTTGCAGCTTACGTAGACCATATGTTCCGGGGCGGTTTCCATTAGGACGCCGGCGACGGCAGGGTGGATTCCGGCACGTGGAGGATCGAGTACCACTATGTCCGGCCGGCCGTGTGCGGAGATGAAATCCGGGGTAAGCACGTCCTTCATGTCGCCGGCGACGAATTCGCAGTTGGATACACCGTTCAGTTCCGCATTGAGGACGGCGTCGTCTATCGCGTCCCGGACATATTCGATCCCGACCACCTTGGAGGCGAGACTCGAAAGGAACAGGGCTATGGTCCCGGTGCCTGTATACAGGTCGTAAATCACAGGTTTGTCATTTGAAATACAACTATTCGCCATAGCCGACTTAACGTAATTCCTGACTACCGAATACAGCTTGCAGGCCTGCTCGGAATTGGTCTGGTAGAACGACTTGGGGCTGATGCGGAAACGGAGGTTTTCCATCTGCTCGTAAATGCAGGCGTTTCCGTTGTACAGGACGCATGGCAGATCCGAAAAATTGTCGTTGGGCTTGCCGTTTATCACGTAATAGAGGGAAGTTATCTCCGGGAAACCGGCCATCAGGGCATCGAGGAGAGCCTTACGCTTCGGTTCGTCGTCGTAATTGAAGACCAGCGTTACCATCACTTCCCCAGTAGAAGAAGTTCTTATCACTAGTAGCCTCATGAGACCCGTCTGCGCCTTCAGGTCGAAGAAGGTATAGTGATGCTCAATGCAATACTTCTTCACGAACAACCTTATCGCATTGGAAGGATCCTTTTGCAGCCAGCATTTCCTTATGTCCTGTACCTTGTCGAAAAAACCGGACACATGGAACCCGAGGGCCAACCAGTCGTCCGGCGCGATACCGTCCGGATTCTCTTCCTTGTCGATCCACCTGTGGTTCGAGAAGGCGAATTCCAGCTTGTTACGGTAAAATACAGTGTTGTCGGAAGGAATTATAGGCAGGACAGGAGGGATGTCCAGATGCCCGATGCGTACGAGCTGATCTTCCACCTGCCTCTGTTTGAACGCTATCTGGTCCGAATATGGAAGTACCTGCCACGTGCAGCCCCCGCACGATCCGAAATGCTCGCAAAATGGTTTCAGGCGGGTGGGAGAAGGCTTTACGATGCGGGTTATGTAGCCCTCGTCATAGGCTTTTCTTACCTTGCTGACCTGTACGTCCACGAGATCTCCCGGAACGGCCGTCCTGACGAACAACACTTTTCCATCGACATGTGCCAACCCGTTCCCCTCGGCTGCGACAGATTCTATCAGCACATTGTTTATCAACGGTTTATTTCTTCTACCCATCTCAATTCGGTTTGAAGGGCAAAATAACTAAAAATGTATTATATTCGCAATATATGAGAACAAAGAGACTAATCCCAATTCTGCTGGCCGCAATGCTGGGCATTGCAACCGGCACATCCGTCGCTGCACAAAACGACGCGTATCTGGAGATAGCCGGAAAAACCGTTGACAGCCGTTCAGGCAAGTCCCTCGCTTATGCTTCCATAAGTTTGACCGGGTCCAACATCTCCATCGTAACTAATTCGGAAGGGTTCTTTACGCTGAAAGTCCCTGAATCAGTTTCAAATTTCGATTCAGTTTTTGTAAAAATCTCATTCCTTGGCTATTCGTCGGAAGAAATTCCAATTTCCGACTTCAAGGGATCGTCAGTTGAAAGGCCGCTGCTCATAAAACTTATGAGCATATCCCTGAAACTTGATCCATCAATCGTCAAACCATACGATGCGGAAAGCGTCTTCGACGAGGCATTTTACAGGACCAAAGAAAATTATCCTCAGGAAAATGTCAGCATGACCGGTTTCTACCGCGAAATGATCATGAAAGGAAGCAAGTACCTCGCATTGAATGAAGCGGTAGTTGACATTTCAAAAGCGTCGTACGGCGGGTTCCGCAACGATCGCGTAGGCATATTCAAGGGGCGTGGAAGCCAGAATTACGACTCCTCAGATACCCTTTTTATCAATTTCCAGGGAGGTCCGGTATCGGCTTTGAACGTGGACGTAGTAAAGAATCCGTTCCTGGGAGTATACCTTAAGGATGTCCATACGTATTACGACATGGAGTTCTCGGGCCGGGTGGTCATGAACGACAGGACGTTTTATGTAATCAGTTTCAGCCAGAAAAGGACCACACTAACAAAAGACAACATATTGTTCAGGGGAGACATATATATCGATACCGAGACTTTTGCGGTCGGCAGGATAGAATTCTACCAAAATGTCGAAGGAGAGGATAACGCCGTCAGAATGTTTATAAAGAGTAAACCGGCCAATACCAGGATAACCGTCGACCAGGCTCATTATATCATCAACTACAAACTTTCGTCTGATGGCAAGTGGTACCTCGATTACGACAAAATGGAACTGAAATTCACTGCGAGACGCAAACATTCCATATGGAGAAACCATTTTTACATAAAAGCAGAGCTTGCCGTTACCGACCATAAACCCGGAAATTTCAATATCAATCCTGAAAACAGGTTGAAAATGAGAGATGTGTTGTCTAAAAAAGTTTCTTCTTTCACCGACGACGATTTCTGGGGAAGCTACAACATAATCCAGCCCGACCAGTCCATCGACAAGGTGATCGGCAAGATCATAAAACAGCTCAAAAAACGCGAAGCCGAAAAATAGCACGGTTTTTGCACAATTTATATTATGTTAAATAGATAATATCCGAGGAAGAAATGATTGGAGAGAACGTGGCCCCCCTTGCCGAAAGGATGCGGCCAACCACACTGGACGATTACGTAGGACAAAAACATCTGGTCGGTCCAGGCTGCGTGCTCAGGAAGATGATCGAAACCGGAAATCTTTCATCCTTCATTTTGTGGGGTCCTCCGGGCGTCGGAAAAACCACGCTGGCAAAAATAATCGCCAAATCCCTCGATCGGGAATTCTATACGCTCTCGGCTATCTCATCAGGTGTCAAAGACGTCCGTGAAGTAATCGGAAAAGCTAAAGGCAACCGCATGTTCGCCAAGGCCGCACCGATTCTTTTCATAGACGAAATACACCGTTTCAACAAGGCGCAACAGGATGCGCTTTTGGGCGCCGTGGAAGACGGGACAGTCGTTCTCATCGGTGCCACCACCGAGAACCCATCGTTCGAAGTCATATCCCCCCTACTCTCCAGATGTCAGACGTTTGTGCTTAATCCACTTGAAAACAGCGATTTAGATATACTGCTGAAAAATGCCTTGCAAAAGGACGAGGTGTTAAGGAAACGCAAGATAACTGTAAGGGAAACCGACGCCATGTACCGTTATGCCGGAGGCGATGCGAGAAAATTCCTCAACATAATAGACATAATTGCGAGTTCCTTCGCCCCGGACAAGGAGATAATAATAGACAACAAACTCGTCACCGAAAAACTGCAGGAGAATTTGTCCTATTACGACAAGAACGGGGAACAACACTACGACGTAATTTCCGCCTTCATCAAGAGCATGCGCGGCAGTGATCCCAACGCTGCGGTCTATTGGCTGGCGAGAATGATCGCGGGAGGCGAAGATCCCCTGTTCATAGCACGCAGAATGGTGATATTGGCTTCAGAAGACATAGGTCTCGCTAATCCGAACGCCCTGCTCCTTGCCGAGGCTTGTTTCAATGCGGTTCACGAGGTGGGAATGCCTGAAGCGCAGCTGGTACTCTCGGAAACATGCGTCTACCTGGCTTCCTCGCCGAAAAGCAACAGCACTTACAGGGCTCTGCAGGCGGCATTGAACAATATCAGGGAAAACGGCGAACCACCAGTTCCATTGCATCTCAGAAATGCCGTAACCAATCTAATGAAAGATTTGGATTATGGAAAAGATTACAAATATGCACATGACTTCGAAGGTAATTTCGTAAATTTGGAATTTCTTCCGGAAGGCGTAGAAGGAACAAAGTTCTACGACCCCGGCGACAATCATAGGGAAAAAGAGATAAGGGCAAGATTGGCGGCACATTGGAAGAAATACGGATATTAAAAATCAAGAATATGATACAGAAAATGGATTTCACCAAAAGATTTGAAAAAATCCCCGTAGAGGTTTACACGAATTCGAGCGATGCGGCCCTGACTGTGGCTGAAAGCATTATCTCCACCATAAATCGCAATTCGACGTCAGGCAAAAAAACCGTACTTGCGCTTGACGCCTCTTCCCCGTGCGTATTGGTTTACGAAGCGCTGGCAAACGCTTGCAAGAAGGGCGACGTTTCATTCAAAAACGTAGTAGTCTTTTCATTAGATGAATACTATCCACTGGACAAAATGGAGCTTCAAAGCCACTACCGTTTTCTAAAGGAGTATCTTTTCGATTTGGTCGACATAGACGAGAAAAACATCCATTGCGTCGAAAGTTCTGAACACGACGATCTTACAGCCTATTGTTCTTATTTCGAATCGCTAATAGAAAAGGAAGGGGGAATAGACATCCTGGTCACTTCCGGCATGGCGTCCAACGAACCTGGTGCCGCCCTGAATACCAGGACGCACGTCGTAACATTGAACTATATATCCCGCCTTATAGCGGCAGGAGACTTTTTCGGAGTCGAAAACGTGCCCCACAAAGCCATCACGATGGGTATCGATACGCTTATGTCGGCAAACAAGGTGTTTCTGCTCGCATTCGGGGAAGGATCCCCGGAAGAAGTAGCCAAGGTCGTCGAGGGAGCAGTTACCGACCAGGTGCCGGCATCTTTCTTCCAGACCCACAAGGATGTAACCTATTACATCGACCAGCCCGCTTCGATCGAACTGACCAGAATAAAAACCCCTTGGCTCGTTGGTTCCTGCAAATGGAATTTTTATCTTATAAAGAAGGCCGTATTCTGGTTGTGCCGCAAACTGGACAAACCCATCCTGAAACTTACAGACCGCGACTACAACGATAACGGACTCGGGGAAATGATTTCCGGGGACAGGGTCGCCAGCAAGATAAACATAGACGTATTCAACGACCTGCAACATGCGATTACAGGCTGGCCGGGAGGGAAGCCGAATGCAGACGATTCCACCCGTCCGGAAAGGGCATTGCCATACCCTAAAAGGGTCATAGTCTTTTCCCCTCACCCCGACGACGACGTCATATCGATGGGAGGAACCATAGCACGTCTATCGGAACAGGGACACGATGTGCACATAGCATATGAGACATCGGGCAACATTGCTGTCTTCGACCATGAAATAGTAAAATACGTTGATGTCTTGCGCCAGCTTGAAAAAATTGACGACAAACTGCTTCACGTAAACAGCATAACCGGCACTTTCGACAGGATTCAGAACGAGCTTGCCGAAAAACATCCCGGGGAACCGGATAAAAAGGAAGTGCGCGAATTGAAGACCGCCCTTCGCCGCGGAGAGGCTAAATCAGCCAGCAGGTACCTAGGAATAATGGATGACCACGTTCATTTTTTGAACCTGCCTTTCTACGAAACAGGAGGTGTGAAGAAAAACCCGCTGTCCCAAGCCGACATAGACATCGTCAAAAAACTACTTGAAGAGGTGCAGCCGCATCAGGTATTCGCTGCGGGAGACCTTTCCGACCCACACGGAACACACAGGGTATGCACGACAGCGGTCATCGAAGCTCTTCACCAGTTGAAAGACGAACCGTGGATAAAGGATTGCCGGGTTTGGTTCTATCGCGGAGCATGGCAAGAGTGGGATGTAACCGAAGCTGAGATGGCAGTTCCACTAAGTCCTGAGGAAGTCGTGATCAAGCGCGAAGCTATTTTCCGTCACCAATCACAAAAGGACCGTCCCCTTTTCCCCGGTGCCGACCCAAGGGAATTCTGGAAACGCGCGGAAGACCGCAACCACAACACCGCCATTATCTTCGATAAACTCGGCATGGCCGAATACCAGGCAATCGAGCTTTTCAAACAGTACAAGATAAAGTGACGGACTCATCCATGCAAAGTCACCTTTGATCGGGTCTGCAAATTGCTTCGACGGGATAATGATCGGAAATGTAAGGAACTCCGTAATTCCCATCCAGGGTGCGGAAAATGGAAAACCTGACATTCCTCCCCAGTATGTAGTCTATTTGTTCCCTTGAACCATTTCCAAATCCGTTGAAAGTGTATTTTCTGTCCGTAACGGGAGCAGAATCGCGCGAGTCGGCCAGATAAGAATGGAAAATAGCAACCACTTCATTTTCCGGGGAAACGTTGAAGTCACCGCCGAGTATTACTGCCGCATCATCTCCTGCGATTTTGTGAATTCTGGAATTCAATAATTTGGCTGATTCGAAACGTGCGGTGACTCCCATGTGGTCGAGATGGGTATTGAAATAGTACAGCTCGCTTCCATCAGATTTGTTCCGGAGCCTTACCCATGTCGCCGTTCGTTTGCATGCCGCATCCCAACCTTTGGAAACCGTGTCAGGAGTTTCGCTGAGCCAAAAGGTTCCGCAAGAAATCAGGTCATATTTCGAAGAGAGAAAGAAAATTGCCATGAACTCTCCCCCATCCTTGCCATCATCACGACCGATGCCGACACGCGTATATTCGGGGCAATATTTTTCGAAATACTTCACTTGATGCAGAGTTCCCTCCTGTATTCCGAAAGCATCCGGCAATTCGTCCGAAACCACCCTTACAGCTCCATCGCGACGGTTGCTCCAGCAATTATTCCCGTCCTGTTCGGGAGATGTGCTGTTCCTTATGTTGAATGAAATGATCTTCACGTCTTCTGATGAATTCGCGGAATCGATCCTGGAAGCGACGACAGTCGTATTTTCTTGTGCGAACGCACAAGTGTAATAAAATAAAGAGATTAGAAATAAAAACTTGAATTTTCCTTTCATTGTCTGTACAATTAATTTTACACAAATATAACAATCATTTTTTGTCGGATTTTATTGTTACTTTTGCACGGTTTTTGAATATGGGGCAAGGTTATGGCAAATATTATATCTGGTAGAATTTCGCAGGTCATAGGGCCTGTGGTAGATGTTTATTTCGAAGGGCTTGAAGCTGAAAAAAACCTTCCGGGGATACATGATGCATTGGAAATCAGAACTCCCCAAGGAAAGACCATTATTGTGGAAGTTCAGGAGCATGTCGGGGAAAATACGGTCCGCACCCTAGCGATGGACAATACCGACGGTCTTCAAAGAGGTTTGAAAGCATATCCAATAGGAGGCCCGATAAAGATGCCGGTAGGTCCCGAAGTGAGGGGGAGATTGTTGAATGTTATCGGTGACACGATTGACGGAATGAAGCCGATCGATGCACCTAAAACCTACCCTATCCACCACGAACCACCCAAGTTCGACGATCTTCTTACAGTGGAGGAAGTCCTTTATACGGGCATTAAAGCCATAGATTTGCTCGAGCCTTACTGCAAGGGAGGAAAAATCGGTCTGTTCGGTGGTGCCGGCGTAGGGAAAACGGTGCTTATAATGGAACTCATAAATAACGTCGCGAAGAAAAACAACGGCTTTTCGGTTTTCGCAGGAGTCGGCGAACGTACCCGCGAAGGGAACGACCTTTTGCGCGATATGCTCAATTCGGGTGTAATACGCTATGGAAAGGAATTCATGGACGGGATGAAAAAGGGAGAATGGGACCTTTCCAAAATAGACTATGATGAAGTCGCAAAATCACAGGCTACACTGATTTACGGCCAAATGAACGAGCCGCCGGGAGCAAGGCAGTCCGTAGCGCTGTCGGGCCTCTCAATTGCCGAATCCTTTAGGGATGCGGGGGCTACAGAAGGGAAAACGAACGACATACTGTTCTTCATCGACAATATTTTCAGATTTACTCAGGCCGGTTCAGAGGTTTCCGCACTACTTGGCAGGATGCCTTCGGCAGTAGGATACCAGCCTACTCTGGCGACGGAAATGGGAGCCATGCAGGAACGTATTGCATCGACAAAGAAAGGTTCCATCACTTCGATACAGGCCATATATGTGCCGGCCGACGATTATACCGACCCGGCGCCTGCCACTGCGTTCAGCCACTTGGACGCCACCACTGTACTGAGCCGCAAGATTTCTTCGCAGGGAATCTATCCTGCCCTGGACCCACTGGAATCAACTTCGCACATTCTCGATCCAAATATAATTGGTGAAGAACACTATACGGTCGCACAAAGGGTGAAACAGATACTGCAACGCAACAAGGAATTGCAGGACATAATATCCATTCTCGGCATGGAAGAGCTTTCCGAAGAGGATCGCATCACTGTAAGCCGTGCACGCAAGGTGCAGAGGTTCCTCTCCCAGCCTTTCACTGTCGCTGAACAGTTTTCGGGCATCAAGGGAGTTATGGTCGATATCAAGGATACAATACATGGGTTTAAGATGATATTGGATGGTGAAGTCGATGACATCCCGGAGCAAGCATTCATGAACGTAGGTACGATCGACGAAGCGATAGAAAAAGGAAAGGCCATCCTTAGCCAAGTTAAGAATTGACGCAAGCGATTGGAAGTATGTCGGCAAATATGGCAAAATTGCATTTGAACATAGTCTCTCCGGAGAAGGAAATTTTCGATGGCGACGTAGATTACGTAAAGGTACCGGGAACGCTATGCCCTTTCGAAATCTTTCCGGAACATGCTCCTATCATATCTTCTCTTGCTGCCGGCAACCTGATTTATAGTGTGAACGGAAAAGAAGCCACAGTGGTCGTTGAGAGTGGTTTTTTGGAACTGGACAGCAAGGGCGTAATAACCGCCTGCCTGTCGTAACTATTATGGAAATGAACCGAAAAGATGTTGCCAAAGGAATACTGATGTATACGGTTTTTGCTGCCTTGGTCGCAGTAATAAGCATAGCCGTGTTTCGTTTCTGGATTCCCAAATACTATTTTAGGCTGTATCCCTTAATTCCGGTATACTTTTACGTTACCGGCATGGTGCAATTTCTGATAGTAAGTAAAGCAAAGGCCCGGAAACCCAAATCCTGGACCAATATCTTCTTTGCGGCCAAGTCGGTAAAACTTATTGTAGCCTTGGCTGTAGCTGTCCTTTACTGCTTTGCACACAAGGATATAGCTATGGCAGTTTTAATCTCCACCGGAGCCGTTTATCTGCTGGTTCTCGCTTTCGAGACCTGGTTCTATTATTCATATGGTAAAAAGGAAGTTTAACATAACGATCATTTGCCTTGCGATTCTGTTCGCTGCAATTCAGCCTGCTTTTGCTCAGAATGCGCAGGAACTCCGCCTTGACAGCCTCGAAACGGCTCAAAACGACAGCGTGGCTTTAAATGCGGCAGGCAATGCCGCAAAAAAGAAAAGCCTTGACATCAAGTCGATGATTTTTGGCCATGTGGGGGATTCTTACGAATGGAATATAACCAAAATCGGCAACAAAAACATCAAGATTGTCCTTCCGGTCATTTTGATAAGCAAACGGAATGGAATACACGCCTTTTCCTTCAGTAAGTTCGCAAAGAATAGCGGAGTATATGACGGATTTCACATAGCTCCGGCGGGAAGCCCTTATGCCGGTAAAATAGTGGAATATGACGGGAACGGAAAGGAAGTACGCCCTATGATGGATATTTCCATCACGAGAACCACGTTGGCGATATTCATCAACGGATTGTTGCTGCTCATAATCATTCTGTCCACAGCACATTGGTACCTGAAACATCCTGACGGGAAAACTTCCCCGAAAGGATTCGTGGGTTTCATGGAAATGTTCATAATGATGGTCGAAAACGAAATAGTTAAGGAATGCGTGGGACCCAACTACAAGAAATTCTCCCCTTACCTGCTCACAGCCTTCTTCTTCATATTGCTGAGCAATGTTATGGGACTCCTTCCCTGTTTTCCTGGCGGAATTTCGATTACAGCCAATATATCCATAACCCTGGTACTTGCATTGTTTACATTTTTCATAACCAATGTATTCGGTACCAAGAAATATTGGAAAGGCATACTATGGCCGGATGTTCCGGTCGCGATGAAAGCCCCTTTGATGCAACTGATCGAATTCATAGGCATGCTGACAAAACCCTTCGCATTGATGGTCCGTCTTTTCGGCAACATGTTGGCGGGACATATGGGAATGTTCATAATCACATGCCTGATATTCATAGGAGCTACTATAAGCCCCGTCATGACCGGAGCTATGAGCGTAGTCTCGATACTCCTGAACGTATTCATGAGTTTGCTCGAATTGCTTGTCGCATTCATCCAGGCTTACGTCTTCACTATGCTTTCAGCTGTCTTTATCGGACTTGCCCAGGAAAAGGAAGTGGGGGAAAAGGAAGTAGTAAAAAAATAAATTAACGAAAAATAAACTATTAAAAATCAAATTATTATGTTATTAACAGTTATTTTAGAGGCATCTGCCGCAGCCTCGTTGGGAAGATTCGGAATAGCCATCTCCTCAGCAATAATCATAATTGGCGCCGGGATAGGAATCGGAGGTATAGGGCAAAAGGCAATGGATGCCATTGCACGTCAGCCTGAAGCTGCAAACAGTATCCGTATGAACATGATACTTTCGGCAGCACTTATCGAAGGACTGGCATTCTTCGCCCTTATCGTCTGCCTTATCGGTTACTTCGTTTAACAGTTAAGGGATCATGTCACTTCTACTGCCTGAAAGCGGCCTTATCTTCTGGATGTTCATCACCTTCCTGGTGGTATTCTTCATATTGGCTAAATTCGGTTTCCCGGTCATAACCAATATGGTGAACAAGAGAAAGGAGTATATTGACCGTTCTTTGGAAAATGCCGATAAAGCCAATGCAAAACTCGCCGATATTCAAAAGGCGAGCGATGAAATTGTGTCCAAGGCCGACAAAGAACAGAGCCGCATCCTGAGAGAGGCTGCAGAAGAGAGGGAAAAAATAATATCTGACGCTAAAAAGAAGGCGGAGATTGCCGCCCAGAAAGAGATTGCCAATGCTAAGGAGACGATCAAATTGCAGCAGGAAGAAGCTACCAGATCATTACGGCGCGACGTTTCCGAACTCGCAATCGAAATAGCAGAAAAGATACTCCGCAAGAAGCTGGACTCCGAAGGAGAACAAATGAGCATGGTCGACCGAATGGTCGACGAAGCCGTAAACAACAAGCTAAATTGAACAAGGAATGGATGTGAACATTCTTTCGATGAGGTACGCCAAGGCGCTTTTTCAATTCGCCGCTGAGAACGGGGACGAAAAGAAAGTCTATGAGGAGTGCCAGATCCTGTCTATGGCCTTCCCCGAGGTCAAAAAACTTCGCGTTACACTTCAAAGCCCTCTCGTCAGCGAGGAAGAGAAGACCTTGCTTATTCGTGAAGCCTGCTCGCCGGGAGGAAAGGATGTAAGTCCTTCATTCAATTCCTTCATAAAACTTGTGATCCGTAACAAGCGGGAAGGTTATGTGAACTCCATCATTTTGATTTACATGGACCTTTACCGCAATAGCAAACACATAGGCGTGGCAAAGCTCACTACGGCTGTCCCTGTTGAAAAACACGTTCTGGAACGCATCAGCGAAAAGACAAGGCTTCACCTGCATGCAGCTGAAATGGAATTCGACACAAAGGTAGACCCACGTATAGAAGGGGGATTCATATTCGATTTCAACGATTTCAGAATCGACGCCAGTGTTTATTCCCAGCTGCTGAACATAAGGAAACAGTTGACGGACCGCAACAGAAGGATCGTATAATCCTTTTTTAAGAATTTTATTATGAACGATGACATTAAAGTTAGTGAAGTTACCGAAATCCTGCATCAGCAACTTGAAAGCATAGATTCAGGTATACAGGTAAGTGAAATTGGAAAGGTTCTCCAAGTGAGCGATGGAGTTGTGAGAATATACGGACTCAGGAACGCGCAGGCGAACGAGCTCATAGAATTCGAGAACGGTGAAAAAGCCATCGTAATGAACCTCGAAGAAGATAACGTCGGTGCCGTACTTTTGGGCAGAACCGACATGATCAAGGAAGGATACATCGCGAAGCGTACCGGACACATCGTTTCGATTATGGCAGGCGAAAGCATGCTCGGTAGGGTCATAAACCCTTTGGGTGAACCGATGGACGGCAAAGGGCCCCTTGACGGAGGAACCTTGTACGAAATGCCTCTCGAGCGCAAAGCCCCCGGCATAATTTTCAGGGAACCCGTAAACGAACCCCTTCAGACTGGCCTGAAAGCCATAGATGCTATGATCCCGATAGGAAGAGGACAACGCGAATTGATCATTGGCGACCGTCAGACGGGAAAAACAGCAATAGCGATCGACACCATTATTAACCAACGTGCGAACTACGAGGCAGGAAACCCTGTTTACTGCATATACGTAGCCGTAGGACAAAAGGATTCTACAGTTGCCGCAACGGTCCAGACTCTCCGGAAATATGGGGCAATGGATTATACGGTAGTCGTTTCGGCATGCGCAGCCGACCCTGCCGCGCTCCAATATTTCGCACCTTTTGCAGGAGCTGCAGTTGGCGAATATTTCCGAGATACCGGGCGTCATGCTCTCGTAATTTACGACGACCTGTCCAAGCAGGCTGTCGCATACCGGGAAGTTTCCCTGATTCTGCGTCGTCCTTCCGGAAGGGAGGCATATCCTGGCGACATATTTTATCTCCATTCACGCCTTCTCGAACGAGCTGCAAAGATTATCAGCCAACAGGAAGTCGCATCCCAGATGAACGACGTCCCTCCTTCTTTAAAGGGAAAAATAAAGGGAGGAGGTTCTCTTACCGCATTACCGATCATCGAAACGCAGGCAGGCGATGTCACTGCTTACATACCTACCAATGTGATTTCAATTACCGACGGCCAGATATTTCTCGATACCGACCTGTTCAACCAGGGTATACGCCCGGCCATAAACGTCGGAATATCGGTTTCACGTGTCGGGGGCAATGCCCAAATCAAGGCTATGAAACAGGTAGCAAGCTCTCTTAAGATAAATCAGTCTCAATATCAGGAACTAGAGGCATTCACTAAGTTCGGCGGCGAAGTTGACCCCGTTACCGCACTAGCCATCAACAAGGGGCAACGCAACACGAAGCTTCTGTGTCAGAAGCAATACAATCCGATTCCCGTCGAAAAGGAAATCGCAATCCTTTACTGCGGTACGCATGGGTTGCTCCATGACATCCCGGTTGACAAGGTTGAGACTTTCGAGAAGCTCTTCCTTGAAACGCTTGAATTGAAACATAAGGATGATGTTCTCAACCTATTGAAAGAAGGCACTATAAACGACAGCGTAACAGCCATCCTCAATGAGACCGCTGCTTCCATAGTTAAGCAGATCATTTGACAGGAAACTAATCATGCCGGCACTTAAAGAGATAAAAAGCAGACTTAATGCAGTAAAAAGTACGCGAAAGATCACTTCGGCGATGGAAATGGTCTCTTCTGCCAAATTGCGCAGGGCGCAAACCTCTATTCTGGGTATGCTTCCTTATCGTGACAAACTGGAAAACATTCTGACCAATTTTCTGAAGACCGACGTAACGGTTAATTCCATATTTGTTAAGGAACGCCCGGTAACAAACGTAACCATTATAGTGTTTTCCTCCAATTCATCACTCTGCGGAATGTTCAACCAGAACATCAACAGGTTATTCGCCAAATCGGCCGGAGAATATGAAAAATCGATCGGCAAAAAAAATATAACCGTCTACCCTATCGGCAAAAAAATAGAAACCTTCGTCCTCAAAAATGATTATCGGAGCGCAGGTTCATTCCAGCATTTAGCCGAAACACCATCCTACAAGGATACGGCAGCAATCGCGACGGACTTGATGAACAAATTCCAGAATGGTGAGACAGACCGTGTGGATATGATATACCACCATTTCAAGTCAAAAGCAGTCCAGGAACTCGTATATGAACCTCTCCTTCCCTATAATTTATCCAAGTTCCGCAAGACAGACGATGAGGATGATGAAAATTATTCGGTGGAATATATCGTAGAGCCGAACATTCAGATGCTCATAAACGAACTGATGCCCTTGGTCATACGTCAGCAACTCTTTACCGCACTTACGGACTCAAATGCGTCAGAACATGCCGCACGCACAGTTGCCATGAGGACTGCTACCGATAACGCCGACGATCTAATCCAAGAATTGACTGTGGAATACAATAAATTCCGCCCGCAATCCATTACCAACGAATTGCTCGATATCGTAAGAGGCTCGATGAAATAAGGTTTTCCAATTATCCCATATAGACGTACGGTATGGCTCCGGCATACGAACAGGCTATATTGGCAGTCTCAATGGCAGCCTTATGAGACTCCTTGAGAGACTTGCCGTTCATGTAGGCTGCCAGGAATCCTGCAGAAAAAGCATCACCAGCTCCGATAGTATCCACGACAGAAGTGTGGGGCGTTTCTTCGAACGATATGTCGAAGCCCAACTCTTTGTTTTCAGGATTCTTCCTGAACAGATAGCTTCCATAGGCTCCGCATGTGAGCATTACCATAGGAATGTCAAAATTAGTCATCAGCCAGCTGCATCCTGCGAGGAATTCGTCCTTCAATTCGATCTTCATCATCTGGAGGGCTTTTTCCTGTTCAGTGCGGTAATCGTCGTTGACGCCCTCAATTATGCCGTCATAGGCAAACATCTTTTCCATTACGAAGAATTCTTTCCAGTTCATCTTAAGAATATTGCACTTCTTCATCGAATTGATTACAACATTACGCGTAAAGAAGTTTTGGCGCAGATTTATATCGAAAAGCTTGATGGAATTGTCGGGCATAGCATCCAAAAAATCATTTATCGTTTTGCGCGTACACTCTGAACGTTGTGCGAGAGTACCGAAAGATACAGCTTGGCATTTAGCTGCTATCTCCATAAGTTCCTTTGTGTTTGGTAAATTATCCCACGCGACGTTCTTAGTGATGTCATAGCTCGGTTCTCCATGCTTATCTATTGTTACCCTTACGGTTCCGGTAGGAAAAGAGACTTTGTCTATATGGTATTTCAGTTTTCTGAAGAACAGGTCTGTCGTAAGGTCATATCCGAGTTCGTCATCCCCAACCGCACTAATTGCAAGCGCATCAAGCCCTTCACGCATGGCATAATATGCAAAGTTCATAGGAGCTCCGCCCAGGCGGTTTTCATCAGGCAGCATATCCCACAACGCTTCACCAATTCCTACAACGAATTTCTTTGAGTCAGTTTCCATATAAAGTCGTTTAAAATTGTTTTCAGTTCAACAAAAATAATACTTTTTCCTCATCTACACAAAATCAAGGAGAGTTATTACAATATGTGAACTTGTTTAACGAGGCGGGATTTTATAAAAATTATTTTACGTGTAAAAGCCGTTTGTTGCGTATTTCATAATAGAAAATTGGATCTGATGTCGAAATTAAAAGATTTTTACAGAATGAGTTCCCCTGCCCAGGCCAAATGCGACGCCGGGATTCAAAGCAAACGCTATCTCAAATGCCGCTACAGCACTTTCATAGCAGGGACTCTTGGCTACAGCCTTTATTATGTGTGTCGTACGAGCCTAAACGTTGTGAAGAAACCGCTGATCGACAGCGGGCTTTTGGATGCATCACAATTAGGTATCATAGGATCCGCCATGCTGTTCACGTATGCGATCGGAAAATTCGTGAACGGGTTCCTGGCTGACTACTGCAATCTGAAGCGATTCATGGCGACCGGACTGATAGTATCGGCTGGAGCCAACCTTCTTATGGGAATCCTCGGATTCTCAGGCGGACTCTTGCCGACGGCATTGCTTTGCATAGTCTTCGCTTTTCTTTGGGCGATAAACGGATGGTCCCAGTCCATGGGAGCCCCGAGTGCCGTTGTAGGACTTTCACGATGGTTTCCGTTGAAGAAACGCGGGACATATTACGGAATCTTCTCCTTGAGCCACAATCTCGGAGAGTTTCTATCATACCTTTTTGTAGGGTTGATCGTAGCTAAAATCGGCTGGCAGTGGGGTTTCTTCGGTTCGTCCATTGCGGGGGTGATCGGAGTAGTGCTCATACTACTACTCTATTACGATACACCGGAGAGCCAAGGACTTCCTCCGATAGAACAGCTGGCAGGTGAAAAAAACGATGCGGACAGGAAATCGACCAAGGAAATACAAAAAAAAGTGTTCAAGACACCCGGTGTGTGGATAATTGCAGCTGCAAGCGCATTCATGTATATAAGCCGTTATGCCATAAATGGTTGGGGAGTCCTTTTTCTCCAAGAGGAAAAAGGATTTACATTGGCCAAAGCCACTAGCATAATTTCGATCAACGCACTGTTCGGCATATTTGGGACCGTACTTTCCGGATGGTTCTCTGATAAGCTTTTCAAGGGTGACCGCAATGTACCTGCACTGATTTTCGGGGTACTGAATACCATAGGACTCGTCCTGTTTCTTTTTGGAGGGAACGGAATATTTATCAATATCCTGGCAATGGTCATATTCGGCATCGCGATTGGGGTGCTTATATGTTTCCTCGGAGGCTTGATGGCAGTCGATATGGTACCCCGCAAGGCATCCGGGGCAGCTCTTGGAATAGTCGGGATAGCAAGCTATATCGCCGCCGGAATTCAAGATATAGTAAGCGGAAAATTGATAGACGCCAACGTTACATTGGTAGGAGGTGTTAAGCATTATGATTTCCATGCCGCAGTAATTTTCTGGATATCGGCTTCCATAATCTCCTTCCTTCTCCCAATATTGAATTGGAAACGCAAAAAAGCGGAATTCTGAACAAATCAATATCAATCAATATGAAATCAAAAATTTTTATTTTCGCAGCCGTCATCGGCTGTTGCATGGCAATGGGGCATCAAACCGCCCATGCCCAAATTTATCCATCCAATGCCATCACCACAGTAAATACAGCTCAGGTAAACGCAACCGCCAATGAAAAGAAGCATTGCAGAAAAACGATAGCCGACATCCACAACCCGAAAACTAAAGACGTGATCGTGATTTCGCATCGTGCCGACTGGAGGAATTTCCCGGAGAACTCCATACCCGCCATAGAAAGTTCGATAGCCATGGGTGTCGATATGGTCGAAATCGACTTGAAAATGACAAAGGACAGCGTACTCGTGCTAATGCACGACAAGACGGTGGACCGCACTACAAATGGCCATGGAGAAGTAAGCGATCTGACCTATGCAGAGATCAGCCAGCTGAATCTCGTAAGTGGGCACGGCTGTGAAACCGAGTGGAAGGTGCCGACACTCGAAGAGGTGCTGAACGTCTGCAGAAACCGTATAACAATCAACATAGATCAGGGACTGGCTTACTACAACGAAGTTCACAAGCTCCTTGTCAAAACCGGGACGTTGGACCAGATAATAATCAAGGGCAACAAGACTCCGGCCGAGGTATATTCCAACCTTTCGGAATACAAGGACAACATAACTTATATGCCGATCATAAATTTTCGCAGCAAGGAAGGTCCCAAGCTTTTGGCCGAATGCCTTAAGGGCAAAGCTCCGGTAGCTTATGAGGTTTGCTGGACAAAATGGACGCCGGAAGTCTCCGAAGCCTGCAAGGAAATTATCGCAAGCGGTGCGAAACTTTGGGTCAACACCTTATGGAATTCGCTAAACGGTGGCCTTTCCGACGACCGTGCATTTTACGACCGCAGCGTTTACACCAGGATACTTTCCTTCGGGGCTTCGATGGTACAGACGGACCGTCCCGAAATGCTGATAGGCTATCTCAAGAAACACCACAGACATTAGATCCTTTCCGAAAGGTCTTCGGTCCATATCCTGTCATCGGCATCGCTAGGCATTCTCCAGTCTCCTCTCGGAGAAAGGGATATGGAACCGACTTTCGGGCCATCAGGAAGGCAGCTCCTCTTGAATTGCTGGGAGAAAAAACGCCTTATGAATACTTTCAACCATTTACGGATCTCCTCTTCAGAAAACTGGTTCCGCGGGAAAGCCTTGGTGGCAAGAAAAAAGATTTTAGAAGGGGCAAAACCGAACCTCAGGAAATAATATAGGAAGAAATCGTGCAGGTCATAGGGACCGACAGCATCTTCCGTTTTCTGTGCGATTTCCCCTCCTGTGGTAGGAGGAAGCAATTCCGGGGAAACTGGAGTATCGATTATGTCACGCAATGTCACTACGCCTTCACTATCCCCTCCCCTTCTTTCGATGTCGTCGGCCACCCATCTGACGAGTGATCTCACCAGCGTCTTCGGTATGCTGACATTCACATTGTACATGCTCATATGGTCAGCGTTATAAGTACACCATCCGAGCGCCAACTCGGACACGTCGCCGGTGCCTACTACGAATCCATGCTTTTGGCTCGCCATATCCATCAGTACCTGGGTCCTTTCCCTGGCCTGACAATTTTCATATGTGACGTCGCGATCGCTCTCGTCGTGCACTATATCCTTGAAATGATCTCTCACCGAAACGGTAATATTTATATCCATCGATGTCACACCCAGCTCCTTCATCAATGAAACCGCATTGTCATGAGTCCTCCGGGAAGTGCCGAAGCATGGCATCGTGATTCCGACAACATCGGTCCTCGGCCTTCTCAATTTGTCCATGGCACTTACACAAACAAGCAAGGCTAGCGTCGAATCCAAGCCACCGCTTACCCCTACCACTACACAATCCGGATTGATGTGGATTATACGTTTCGCAAGACCTTCGACCTGAATGCTGAAAATCTCCTTGCACCTATCTTCCAATTCCTTCCCTTCCGGAACAAAAGGATACGGATTTATTCTACGGGTAATTTCGAAATGTTGCGGATTCATGGCCATACTGATTGCGTCATGTTTGTTCAGGCATGCATTCCGGATATTCTCTGCAAACGTGCCATTGACCATGCGTTCATTACGTACCCTTTCAACGTCGACTTCGGAAATGACCAGTTGCTCTTCAAGGGAGAACCTCTCGCTTTTTTCCAGGCACTTACCGTTTTCATATATAAGGGCATTCCCGGCAAATACGACATCCTGCGTCGATTCGCCGAAGCCGCAGGAAGAATAGACATATCCTGCAATGCACCTTGCAGACTGCTGTGATATCAATGAACGGAGGTAATCATGTTTGCCAACGAGTTCGTTGCTTGCAGAAAGATTGAAAACGATATCGGCGCCTTCGAGGACGAGATTGCAGCTAGGGGGAATCGGAGCCCAGAGATCCTCGCATATTTCTACTCCAAACCTGACGTATGGAGATGAACCACGGCTATTTCCGTTCAATTCGAACAAAGCATTGCAGCTCATGATGGTCTCACATCCGGCATAGGTAATATTCCGGTTACCCTCGAATGCCGGAGCGAACCATCTTTTTTCGTAAAACTCTTTGTAATTCGGAAGGTATGTTTTCGGTACAATTCCCATTATTTTTCCCCGGAAACAAACTACTGCACAGTTGAAAAGAGTTGAATCGCATATTACGGGTGAGCCGACGATATAAACGATGTCCAATCCCCTGGTCTTTCCCAGAAGTTCCACCAGAGACTTTTCAGCCACATCGATTAGCCGCGACTGCGCAAACAGATCAGCACATGTATAACCCGTGATTGAAAGTTCCGGAAAACAAAGTATCTGTACTTTTCGATCCGCAGCCTCGCAGATCATATCATACAACCTTTTAGAATTATAATTGCAATCCGCTACCTTCACTCCTGGTATAGCCGCCGCCACTTTTACGAAGCCGAAATTTTCCATAATGCAACATTGATTTTATTGATTTCAAAAATATCATGCGACAATGACCGTGACTCCAACGTCCTCAAGTGTTTTTAGCATTGCGGGCATTATGCCGGAGCCGGTTTCCCATATTTTTGTTTCTTTTTGTTACAAATATAAAAAAATAAACCACAGAGCTGGACAAATCTATTTTTCGTCTGAAAGCAAACAAAAGTGCTACAAAAAGATTATTGATTCTATCTTTGTTGTGAGAAAAGCGTTTGGTCAAAATTACTGATGGGAATAATTGATAATGGATAGAATAGGTTACGCATTATCCCGAGCAACGGATACAAAGGCCATGATTCTAGGGGAAGGCGTCCTTTGCGAGGCGGGAAACTTGTTCAAAAATAATTTTCCTGGTAAGCATGCAATCATCATAGCAACTCCGGGAACATATGCCCTAGCGGGCAAAAGTGTCAGAGAAATTCTTGACAAAGCCGGAGTGGCACAAGATGAACCGTTCATAATAGATGACCCGGCTTTTTTTGCCGAATGGAAATATATCGATATGGTCGACGATATTCTGAGTGGGACGGATGCAATTCCTGTCGCTGTAGGTTCTGGAACCATAAACGACATTTGCAAACTTTGTTCATTCCATAAAAAAAGGCGTTACATGGTGATCGGTACCGCTGCTTCGATGGACGGATACACCTCTTTCGGCGCTTCAATAACGTATAAGGGAGCCAAACAGACCTTTCCCTGCCGTGCCCCGCTAGCCGCAATAGCCGATACAGACATCATGGCCAAGGCTCCGAAAGAGATGACGGCTAGCGGATATGCAGATCTGTTTGCTAAAATTACCGCTGGAGCCGACTGGATAATTGCTGACGCATTGGGAATCGAGGCTATCGATCCCTTCTCGTTCGGAGTCGTACAGGACGACCTAAAAAATGCATTGCAAAATCCTGAAGGAGTAGAAAGTGGAGATCCGAAAGCCATAGCTCCCCTGATCGAAGGACTCATGTTGAGCGGGTTTGCTATGCAATCTTATCATTCCAGCAGAACCTCAAGCGGTGCCGACCACCAATTCAGCCATTTATGGGACATGAAACACCATCGTACCGCCGATGGCAAGGTCCCCTCGCATGGATTCAAGGTTTCCATTGGTACGTTGATGTCCACCTCCATTTACGAACAGTTTATGTCCACCGATATCGCCAAACTGGATGTGGAAAAATGTGTCGAAGAGTGGCCGCCACTTGAAAAACAGAGGACCGATGCCCTCCGGATGTTCAAGGGAACCGATTTCCCCACCATAGGCGATACGGAAATCACAGCCAAATATGTGGACAAGCCGCATCTTCGCGAGGAATTGCTTACCCTTTCAAACAATTGGGACGAAATACGCGGGAAATTGAACAAACAGATAATTCCATTCGAAAAAGCTTCGAAAATGCTGAAAACAGCCGGCGCACCGATATTTCCTGAAGAAATAGGAATAAGCCGCAAACAGTTGCGCGAAAGCGCAATTCAAGCCCAAAAAATACGACGCCGCTTTACTATACTCGATGTAGCGGTCCAAACAGGAATGATGGAAAAGTGGCTTGACGCCATATTCGCTCCCGGCAAACCGTGGGGCCAAGAAAATCAATAGGTAACAAATATCGCTTCCGTATTATCCGTTCCCCGATGGATCTGGGTTTTATGACGATATTGAACTAAATGCTTTATTTATTCCTAAATTTGTGATATGAATAATAATATGCTTTTGAAAAGAATTGCGCCTGTATTGTTGTTTTTAGGAATGCTTGCGCTGCCATTACAGGCAAAAACGGTCCGTACAGAAAACGATTCCATACGCATAGTTGCACCGGAAATGCAAGTAACTTGCGGCCCGTGGCTGAGTGCAGTCGGGGAAAAAGAATTCACGGTGTGCTGGATAACTTCGACGGACGCCGCCGGATGGGTGGAAATCGCCCCAGATGATGAAAACTTCTATGCACGGGAAAGGAAACGTTACTACCAAACTTTTCAGGGAAGGTGTACGATAGGAAAATTGCACAGGATCAGAATTACCGGATTGGAAAAAGGCACCACATACCGCTACTGTATTTTTTCGGAGCAAGTACTTAAAAATGAGGGAAACCGGAGAATATTCTATGCCACTCCCGTGGAAAGCAGCGTATTCAGGCAAAATCCATATAAGGTGACTACCTTGGATCCCGACAAGGCAAATTGTAAGTTTGCCGTATTCAACGACATGCACGAAAGGGATTCCATTTTCAGGGCGCAGGCAAAACCGGTGGCCGGAGGAGGATACGATTTTGTATTGTTCAACGGGGATATGACTTCGCAGATCGAATCCGTATATGACATAGAGACCAACTATCTTCGCTCGGCCTGCAACTTGTTTGCCGGAAACATACCGATTTTCTTCGCACGCGGAAATCACGAAAACAGAGGAGCCGCATCGTATGAATTCCTGAACCTTTTCCCGACTTCGACCGGAAACACATACTATACCTTTCGTGAAGGGCCCGCATTCTTCGTGGTGCTGGACGGGGGCGAAGACAAACCTGACAGCAACATCCACTACTACGGGCTCTCATGTTATGACAGTTTCCGCGAAGACGAAGCTGATTGGCTCAAAACAATTGTCTCTTCAAAGGAGTATATTAACGCTCCGGTCCGGATCGTTATCATACATATGCCTCCTAATGCAAACGGATGGAGAGGTGTCAGGGAAATAGAGCGACTCTTCGTTCCCATCCTTAACGGGACGGACGTAGCCTTGATGATCTGCGGACATACTCACAGACCCGAATTCCATAAAGCCGGGACGAAACCTGGAAATTGCGACTTCCCCATTTTCGTCAATACCCTCCGGAGCCGTGCCGATATAGAAATCACTGCCGACAGCATTACCATTTCCGCAGGAAAAAACAGCCACGTCATCAGTCTGAATTAACCGGGAATGAAATGGCAGTAAACACAAAGGCTACCAGCCGATCGTTCCAATACTGGCAAACAAAGACGATCGTAGCCTCCATGATAGGTTATGCCGTTTTTTATTTCGTCCGCAAGAATTTCTCTTTCGCCATTCCTGGACTTTCAGCGGAATTCGGGATCACAAAGACAAGTTTCGGCATAATAATGACGATAATAGGGCTTGTATACGGTGCATCAAGATTCCTGAACGGGTTTATGGCGGATCGCCTGAATGCCCGTTTCTATATGGCTACGGGACTTTTCCTCTGTTCCGTAGCTAATTTTGCATTTGGTTTTGGAACGGACATCTCCTGGTTGATAACTGGTCAGAAATCGGGACCTGAATTCACAAACATGCTGGTCATGGTTTTCGGCATCCTGCTTATAATAAACAACTTGTTCCAGGGTACCGGATTTCCTCCGTGTGCACGTCTTCTAACACACTGGATACCGCCAAAGGAACTGGCGACGAAAATGTCCATCTGGAATACCTCTCATTCCATCGGAGCCAGCCTCACCGCGATAATGTGCGGCTACATAATGGGAAACATGGGCAAGGACATGAGCGGAAATCCTGCCATGGTGGCGAAAATAGCTGCGAATCTCGGTATAGATCCGTCAAACGCCGAAGGAATGAGGCATGTAATGGAATCGGCGGCGCATGTGGGTGCATGGAGGTGGTGCTTCTGGATACCGGCGGCAATCGCATTGTGCGGTTCCATATTTCTCCTCATCAACCTGCGTGACACTCCGAAATCGGTAGGACTGCCTGAAATCGAAGGCACCGATACTAAAAAGTCGGAATCTGAAAGCGATGTCGCTGAGCACAGGCGTCTTTTGCGCGATAAAGTATTCGGGAACAAATTAATATGGATCCTCGGAATAGCCAACCTGTTTGTCTACATAGTACGTTTCTCAATTCTGGACTGGGGTCCAACCTTCCTTAAGGAAGCACGGGGACTTTCCCTGGTGAATGCAGGCTGGACCGTAGCCATCTTCGAAATTTTCGGCATAATGGGAATGCTGGCCGCAGGCTGGTTCACAGACAAATATATGAAAGGACTCGCACACCGGACATGCGTGTTCTGCATGCTGGGGGCTGCGGCATTCATGACAATTTTCTATTTCCTGCCAGCACATACCCCGTTTGGGATTATAATTGTTGTACTCGCCATGGCCGGTTTCTTTATTTACGGTCCACAGGCTCTCATAGGAATATCGGCGGCAAACCAGGCTACGAAGAACGCCGCAGCGACGGCAAACGGCCTGACCGGAATATTCGGTTACTCCAGCGTATTGATTACCGGAGTAGGAGTCGGCGCACTTGTGGATTCAATAAACAGGATACATCCTGGACATGGTTGGAATACCGTGTTTTTACTAATGATCGCCGCAGCAATAGTAGGATCGGCCATTTTCATGCTTATGTGGGAAGCTCCAAGGGACGGTTACGAAAAACAACCGGCAGCAAAAAAATGATGTTTTACAAATCAACATACGGCGAAAACGAACTGATGTTTCGCCTTAAGGGAATTCGCCATGTTGCTCTCGACATGGACGGGACAATTTACATTGGACGTAAACCGTTCCCTTACACGATACCTTTCCTGGACTCCCTGAAGGCGATGGGTATAGGGTACAGCTTCCTTACTAACAATCCTTCCCAAAGTATAAGAGACTATCTGGACAAACTGGATAAGATGGGTATCCATGCTACCTCCGAAGAGATGTATACCACTACCCTTGCCGCAATAGACTACATTCGCTCAAATTACCCATGTGCAAGGCGGCTGTTCATGCTCGGAACCCCCAGCATGATGCACGATTTCGAGGAGGCAGGATTCGAATCCTGCGAAGACGACGCAGAAGACGTGCCCGACGTATTGGTGGTCGCATTTGACAAAAGCCTAACTTACAGTAGGCTGTGCAGGGCGGCATGGTGGATTAGCCGTGGAAGGCCATACATCTGCACGAATCCGGATCGCGTCTGCCCCACCGACAAGCCTACGATACTCGTCGACTGCGGTTCGATAACGGCCTGCCTGACATACGCGACAGGGAGAAAACCGGACATTGTGCTTGGAAAGCCCGACCCGAATATGCTCGGCGGCATCGAAAAGCGGCACGACCTGAAGCCGTCGCAAATTGCGATGGTCGGGGACCGCATATACACCGACATTGAGATGGCGCACAACGCCGGAGCCTTCGGCGTCCTTGTCCTAAGCGGCGAAACATCGTTGGAAACAGCCGAAAAATATCCGAGACAGCCCCAGCTGATAGCGGAAAACATAGAAGTGTTGGGGACACTGCTTAAAAAATCACGCGCGCTCTGACGGGCCGGAATCAAAAAACTGAAGTATTCGGATTGAGGTACTGCCCGTGCTTTTTCGTATTCTTGCCATACTGTATGGCGAATTCAGGACAACGGTGCAGGCATCCGAGACAGACGGCGCAACTTTCCTTTATCCATGCCGGATGCTTGTCCCTCATTTCAATGGCATGTTCCGGGCATTTGAGTGCGCAAAGACCGCAGCCGGTACAACCGTCTCCGACGGTAAAATTGCGGGTCCTGCTCTTACGGCCGTAAGAGAGGTAATAGATTCCCGACAGCAAAGCGGAAAATTTATGATGCATGAAGTTCCCTTTCGCTTGTCGCGATATGCGCATCAGGATTTCGGAAAGTTCCGTTTCGGCTGCTTCGTTCGTAGTTTTGACCTTTTCCTTGTCGGTCAGATCGAAAACAGGAGTCCAGGCATCGGGCATCCTGAGGTCGAAAAAGGCTGAGATTTCCACTCCCTTTCCCCTTAGGATATGCCGTGCGAAAGTACCGGTTCCTCCAGTAGTCGTTCCGCAGGTCGAAACGAAGAAGACGTATCCGGAACCGCCACCGATTTCAAGCATATCGAGAAAATCGTGCATGGGTTTCGGCAAACCGCCGAAATATGTCGGGGTTACGATCCCGACGCTTTCGTTTTCGCCGGCGGCATACATGCGATTTCCACGCTCCATATATTCGACGACATACATGGACTTGTCCCCGATCTCATTCGCAATCCTTTCTGCTGCGTACTTGCTGTTGCCCGTCGCGGAAAAATAGAAAACCATAGCCAGCTTACAGTTTTATGGCGAATTTCTTCAGCCTTGAGTCCACCATGTGTTCGGGAATTATGTCACGTATGCAGCCGGCTACTATGTTGAGCAACCGTTCGCGGACATAATCGTGACGAACGACAAGCGATATTTCGCGTACAGGTTCAGGATTTACAATCTTGCGGATTTGCGATTGCTGGTCATCTCGCAACAAGGCGACGTGAAGTTCTGGAATGATCGTATAGCCTCCGTTTTCGTCGACAATCTTGACAAGCGTATCTATGCTGCCAGCTTCATATATGGCGGAATATCCGGACTCGCTCTTGCAGATCTTCAGAACCTGGTTGCGCAGGCAAAGCCCCTCCTGCAGCACCCATAGATGCTCCGTGGGAAGCTCGTGCGAATCTATTTCCTTCAACTTGAAAACCGGCTCGCTGGGCGATACGTACGCCACGAATTTCTCGTAGTAGACCGGTATTTCGAGAAGGCTGGCATTTCCAAGGGGAGTAGTCAGCAACGCCATATCCAGTTCGGCGCGCTCCAGGCGCTGGACGATATTGGCGGCGCGGGCTTCTGAAACGCGAAGGGTCACTGCCGGATAGGAGCCGTGCATGGTCTTGAAAAGCCTTGGCAGTATGTAAGGCGCGACTGTCGGAATGACGCCCATATTCACTTCTCCGCTTTCCTGCTCCTTTTCCGAAAGTACGGTTTCCCTAAGCTGTGCGGCATTGAAAAGCAATATCTTGGCCTGGCTTATGACCTTTTCGCCGCAAAGCGTCGGCCTTACGGGATGCGAATCCCGGTCGAATATCTGCACGTCCAGTTCCTCTTCCAGCTTGTGTATCATGGAACTCAACGTCGACTGAGTTACGCCGCACGCTTTTGCCGCCTTGACGAAGTGACGGTACTTGTCGACCGCCACTATGTATTCCATTTGTTGCAACGTCATATAAATCGATTTTATCAATACAAAGATATATAAAATCTGTTTGATTAATATATACACAGGCCTTATTTTTGCAGAAAAAGAGAAAAAAGATGAATTTAAAATCAACAATAATTACTCTTCTTGCAGTTACGATGCTCTCTTCATGCTGGGCATCGGGAAAGCAGGACGATGCAAAAAAGAAGAACGAAATGAATACTATTCCAATGACTACGGCTGATTTCAAGGTGAAGATAGCCGACTATGAAAAAAATCCCGATGAGTGGAAATATCTGGGAGACAAACCGGCAATCATCGATTTTTACGCTACTTGGTGCGGACCTTGCCGTGCCCTTTCCCCGGTGATGGACGAACTGGCCGGAGAATACAAAGGCAAGATCAATTTCTACAAAGTAGATACGGATAAGGAAAGGGAACTGGACGAACTTTTCGGAATAAGGTCGATTCCTTCCATACTTTTCATTCCGATAAACGGCAAACCTTCCATGGCTCAGGGGGCATTGCCTAAAAGCGAACTGGTCAGAGCCATAAACGAGATACTGCTCAACAACAAATAAGCGGCTTTTGTCCCCTACCGGGCATGATCAACGAAAAAAGAGGCACTTGTTAATGCAAGTACCTCTTTTTTAATGTGGTGGGAGCTGAGGGATTCGAACCCCCGACCCTTTGCTTGTAAGGCAAACGCTCTGAACCAGCTGAGCTAAGCTCCCTTCAAACCCTCCCGGCATCAATGTCTGGACTCGTTTTGGGAGTGCAAATGTATATTCTTTTTTTGAAACTCAAAAATAAAATGAAAACTTTTTATTTCCTGCCACAACTTCTTTCATCCAATCTTTCGGTAAGCATCGGGATTATCTTGTTCAAGTCACCTACGACACCGAGGTCTGCCACCTTGAATATGGGTGCATCCTTGTCCTTGTTTATCGCAATGATGAAATCCGATTCTTCCATTCCGGCCAGGTGCTGTACCGCTCCCGAAATTCCGACGGCGATATAAAGGCTGGGACGCACCGTTTTGCCTGTCTGCCCGACCTGGCAATCATGCGGCATGACCCCGGCATCTACCATTGCTCTGGAAGAGGATACCTCCCCGTGCAATATATCGGCAAGTTTCCTCAGCATTTCGAATCCTTCCCTATTTCCGACACCACGCCCACCGGACACTAGTACCCTCGCGGAAGCTATATCGACGCATTTTTTCTCCTTCGGCACCCTGCGTACGAGACGGACCTTGAATCGGGACGTGTCGAAATCAGGCTTGTAATCGGTTACAATGCCTTCCCTGCCTTCATTTTCCTCCAAAGCTCTCATTACTCCGGGACGCACCGTCGACATAGCCGGGCGACGCTTGCAAATAATGGTCGCCATAAGGTTTCCCCCGAAAGCAGGACGGGTCATAAGAAATTGTCCGTCATCGGATATCTCCAGCCTGGTACAGTCAGCCGTGAGTCCCGTTCCCAAACGTGAAGAGACTCGCGGAGCGAGATCCCGGCCAATGGCAGTCGCGCCGAAAAGTACTATGGCGGGAAGATACGAATTGCATACCTGGCATACTGCCTGGGCATACGGTTCTGTAGTATAATCCTTCAGAACGGGATCGTCGACGAGAATCACTTCGTCAGCGCCGAATCTTATAAGCATATCCGCATATTTGCGTACGCCATATCCCGGAAGGATGGCGAAAACCTTTCCTCCCAGCCTGTCGGCCAGTTCCCTTCCCTTTCCGAGAAGCTGGAGGGTCGCATTCCTTATACCTTCCCCGCACTGTTCAGCAAATACGAAAACGTTATCTTGTTTATCCATTTCCTTGCCCTTTATATTATATGTTTTTCCGCCAAAGCCTTTACGATCAGTTCTACACCCTCTTCAGGCCCAACTTCGTAACACTTTCCTGCCGATTTAAGAGATTTTGCAAAAGCTTCCTTTACCTTAGTAGGAGAACCGTTCAGCCCGAGTTTCTGGGGGTCGACATCTATTTTGCCTGCGTTCCATATCTCGATTTCCCTGTCATAAGCTTCAACTATTCCTGAAACGTTCATGTATCTGGGTTTGAAAGCAGACGACAACACAGATAACAGGCATTTCCCTTCAACTTCCAAATCCTCGTAACAATCTTCGGTTTCCCTGCGAACTTTCCAAATTCCGTCATCGAAAGATGCTCCGGTCACATATGTCACCTGAGGAATGCCGAGATGTTCGGCGATTTCCGGAGGAACCTGTGCCGTATCTCCGTCGATAGCCTGGCGGCCGGCGATGATAACATCCCATTCAAGGCACCTCAAAGCCCCTGCAAGAGCATTTGATGTGGCAAGGGTATCAGCACCTGCAAAGGCGCGGTCGGTAAGAAGGATAGCCCTGTCAGCCCCCATTGCCAGCGCTTCGCGAAGCACCAGTTCGGCCTGCATGGGTCCCATCGATATCACGGTTATACGCCCTCCGTTAGCTTCCTTCAGGCGAAGTGCTAGTTCCAATCCTCCCTTGTCGTCGGGATTCATTATGGCCGGCACGCCCTCACGCATCAACGTATGGGTTACCGGATTGATCTTTATCTCATTGGTGTCGGGCACCTGTTTTATGCAAACGACTATGTTCATTTATCGACCCTTTTATTTGAATAATTTTGATGCTATCACCATCTTCTGCACTTCCGAAGTACCTTCGTAGATTTCGGTGATCTTGGCGTCGCGCATCATTCTCTCAACCGGATATTCGCGCGTATAACCGTAGCCTCCATGAAACTGGACAGCTTTAGTTGTCATATCCATGGCGGTTTCGGCAGCATACAATTTCGCCATAGCCGCATCCGAAGAATAAGGCATTCCCTGCATCTTTTTCCATGAAGCCGCATAAACCAGATAACGGGAAGCGCAGATGCGGGTCTCCATGTCAGCCAATTGGAATTGGGTATTCTGGAACTTGGAAATACTACGCCCGAACTGCTTGCGCTCCTTCGTGTACTTTACGGTTTCGTCCATAGCACCCTCCGCTATGCCTAGGGCTTGGGCAGCAATCCCTATCCTGCCTCCGTCTAGAGTATTCATGGCGATCTTGAAACCTTCCCCTACCTTGCCTAGAAGATTTTCCTTAGGAACCATGCAGTCCCTGAAGATAAGTTCACCGGTAGCCGAACCTCGTATGCCCATCTTTTCCTCCAGCTTTCCGCAGGAAAAGCCCGGAAAAGTATTTTCTACGATAAAAGCGGATATTCCTTTGTTCCCCAACGATTTATCTGTCATAGCAAAAACTATGTACACATTCGCTTTACCAGTATTCGTGATGAAAATCTTGTTGCCGTTAAGTATCCATCCCCCATTGGTTTCAACCGCTTTCGTCTGCTGTGCGGAAGCATCTGTCCCGGCATTCGGCTCGGTCAATGCAAACGCACCTAGCCATTCTCCGGAAGCAAGTTTCGGCACATATTTCATCTTTTGCTCCTCGTTACCGTTTTCCATTATCGGAGCAATACAAAGCGAAGTATGGGAAGACAATATAACACCTGTGGTAGCACATGCCTTGGATAGTTCCTCCACTGCAGTTATATACATCAAGTGGTCTCCACCTGATCCTCCGTATTGTTTAGGAACGGGGATACCCATCAATCCGAGTCCGGCCATCTTCCTGATGGTCTCCTCGGGGAAAAGTTCCTTTTCATCGACTTCAGCCGCCAAAGGTTTCACTTCGTTCTCGGCGAATGCGCGAACCATCTGGAGGAATAACTTATGAGTCCTGTCAAATTCGAAATCCATATCCCTATTTATTTTATTCCTTTTCCGATGCACTTCTAGCCTGCATCCTGGCGACGAACTCCTGAGCTATGAAGGAAGCCACGTTGTCGGCATAGGTATTCATCCCGAAGCCGGCATCGTAACCAAGTTCCTTAGCCAGTTCGTGAGTTATCCTAGCCCCTCCACAAACAAGTATCACCTTGTTTCTCAAGCCTTCGGCTTCGAGCAGTTCTACCAATTCCGTAAGGTTCTTTATATGTACGTCCTTCTGGGTAACCGTCTGTGAGACAAGCAGGGCGTCGGCATGCATCTCTATCGCCTTCGCTATGAAATCCTCGTTTGCGACCTGGCTGCCCATATTTAATGCATCAATCATCTCATATCGTTCCAGACCGTAATGGCCTGCATAACCCTTCATGTTCATGATAGCGTCTATGCCTACAGTATGGGCGTCAGTACCGGTCGAAGCTCCTAGGACGACCAGATGACGTCCTATATTTGCCTTGATGTACTCGTCGGTCTCTTCCATAGACATCACTGCTGATTCGACCTTTGGAACATAAATACCGGTATAATCCACTGTTTCCGTACACGCCGCATAGCAGTTGAAGAAAGTGAAACCTGGTGTCAACTCGCGCGAAAAGACCACCAGAGGATCTTTCAATCCCATTTTCTTTAACAACTGTTTGGCCGCTTCGGTCGCTTCGTCGCCGAAAGGCACCGGCAAGGTGAAGCTTATCTGCATCTTGCCATCGTTCATCGTATCGCCATACGGTTTTACCTTCTTAAGGTCCAAGGTTTTATCGAAATCCTTGGCTTCCATTGAATATAATCCTTCGCTCATTGTCTACACTCTTTTCAACATCATTTCTATGAATGGATTGCGGTAGTGTTCCCCTTTCCGGACAACGCCGTCAAGTCCCCTGCCTCCGTTGCGCGGCCTTTTCACATCCGCGAAAATACCTTTTTCGAGAGATGTGAACAATCCCTCCGAAACCATTTTTTCAAGTAGGTCCGTTGCATTGTTCAGGACGGTAGCTGCCCTCGTCTGTATTATTCCGCCAGGTTTGTAAGACATTTCGTCCCCGATCGACTTCATGTTGTTGAATATATACTTGGCATTCTCTATGGATAGATAACGGTCGCTCATATATGGGGTATGTATGGCTTCGGTAGGCATGCCTAAAAGCTGTATCCCCTGATGCGACCATATTCCGGCTATGTTGAACAGAGCATCCTGAATATGTCCGCGGAAAATGTTTCCGGTCATGAATTTGGTCGGTGGCATATACTTCAGGCAGGCGTCCGGGAAGATCTCCCTTTCCATAAGGGCTTGTGCAAGTTCGTAAAGAAATCCGTTCTCGATGGAAGGATCCATCTCGAAAGCGTGGCCGAGTCCCATCTGTTTTTCAGGGATTCCTGCCAATGCCGCCAGCTGTTCGTTTATGAGATCGGAGGCAAGTACGGTGTGCGCTTCCTGGAAAGCGTCGGCCGTGGTGAGATAATTGTCTTCCCCGGTGTTTATTATCACGCCGGCATAACCGTTGATCACCCTTGAGAAGAATTGGTCGATCAACGTGCGCTGCATGTTTATGTCCCTGAAAAGGATGCCGTACAGGGCGTCGTTCAGCATTACGTCGAGCCCTTCGAAAGCACCCATGACTGCGATTTCAGGCATACAAAGCCCCGAACAGTAATTACAAAGACGTATGTAGCGTCCGAGCTCCTCGCCGACTTCGTCAAGGGCTTTGCGCATTATCCTGAAGTTCTCCTGTGTGGCGAAAGTGCCTCCGAACCCTTCCGTTGTCGCCCCGTAAGGTACATAATCGATCAGGGACTGGCCTGTGGAACGTATTACTGCTATTATGTCTGCTCCCTGCCTTGCGGCAGCCTGCGCCTGGACGACATCTTCGTAGATGTTGCCCGTTGCAACTATGACGTAAAGATAGGGCTGGCTCCCTTCCCCGATCGTTGCAATGTAATGGTTGCGGCGTGTACGACGTTGCTTGATACGATCAAGAGCGACTTTTATCAAGGGATCGTATGCTGTTTTTATCTGGTCCTCGGATGAGAATGGAAGCTTGGTAATATCCATTTTCCCCGCAGCAATCTTCTCGGCTATTTCCTGGGGCTGCAATCCGGTTTGCACAATGGCGTTCCCGATGTAATAAAGAGCTCCCTGGGAAAGAGAACCAGCATCCTTGAGTTCATCAGCCACTACATTGGGAAGGGGGACACCATTGGAATCAATTCCGTCTATTCCCATTAAGCGGCATAGTGTCCTTTCTACGGCAATCGTCGTATACTGGTCGGCGAATTCCTGCACGTCATCGGCAATTTTCTTAGCCAGGGAACGGGCATATTCCACCTGTTTAAAATCAAGACCCAGTTTATTTTCCATAATCATTTATCATTCAATATTTTCTTAGCCAAACCCAACCACTCTTCATCCACACCGAGTTGGGAAGCGACGTTTAAAGCTTCTTGCGGAATTTCGCGGTCGGAACTCTCCACAAGTGCATAATTCATTTTTCCGTTCTCAATTCCAATGACTCTCAACCATCTGCATTCTTCTACAGGTAAAATGCAGTAATGAGTTGCGAGTATCAAAGTTACGTTTTTTCTTCTTGCCGTCAAATCAGCAAGAGCCTCGACCATCGCACTACCCTCGACGGGATTCGTACTTCTGCAAGGTTCGTCCAGAATTACCAGCGACTTTTCTCCATTTCCCGTAGAGCGAAGCATGGAATCGATCTCTTTCATCTCGTTTCCGAAAGACGAAAGCGCCGAGGACGGCCTCTCCTCCGGAGTAATCAGATAAATCTTCTCTTCGACGCAAAGAGTGGCATTGCAGGCAGGTAACGGCAACGCAAACTGTAAAAGGTATTGGCACAAGGCCACTGTTTTCAACGTCACGCTTTTTCCACCCATATTTGCTCCTATTACAATGGTAGGAACCCCACGCTTGAAAACTATGTCGCAGTATTGGTATATGCCCCCTTCCTTTTCAACCTGTGATTCCACTTCCGGATTCGAGTAACCGACGATCATTGACTTTCCTGTTCCGGAGATTTTCGGAATGCAAAGCGAACCGTGCTGCATGTAATCGGCAACGGCACAATTAATATCGATTTCTGCAAGCGAATCCAACGCCTTCTCCAACCTTTTGGCAGCAGGCTTCAGCTTTCCGGCAAGCTGGATCAATATGGCATGCTCTTCCTCTTTCTCGTCAGCCAGGAGGTTCACATCTTCCGGAGAAATTTTCAGCCGATGACGTATCTTGGCCAGACTAGGGCTGTAGCAATCGTATATATAAAATGACTCTATCCTCAGTTTTTCAGGATCTAGTACATCTACCACGTCCTCCAGGCTTTCGCTTGTTCCGAGCATTTCTATCTGCCCTGCCGTTTCTATAAGCAACCTCCTGACCTTTTCCCAAACCAAGGCGACGCGCTTGATCTCGAACAATTGGATCTCGTCCAGAACCGCCCCGAGTGCAAGCCTATTCAAAGTAACCTTTATATCCTTGACTGGTTGCAAGGTATCCTGGATTTTGAGCAGAACACCGGCATTGCATACGACCTTTGAATAAAAAAGGGCAAGTACCTCATAATGCTTCGCAATTTCGTCTCCATCAGTCATCATCCTCCTTTCGAGAAGTGTTTTTCTTCCAATAGGAGAACTGAAGCGAAGAGAGTCGACATAAAAGTCAATCCCACACGGGGAATCCAAAATATCACAAAGTTTCATTCCTCATCTTTTTTAGCTGATTCTTCAAATACGTTGTAGACTGGCATTCCGAGCCTGTCCGAAAGAGCTTCGCACATCTTTTCGCTGTCGAGCCTGTACCCGTTAGGAGCGACCGGATTGGCACATACGGCTATCAGTTCGCTCCTGTTCCTTACAGTGAGTTTCCCCTTCCGGCGCTGGAAATCGCGGTATACAGCCTCCGTAACGAATATCTTGGTAAAATCCGAAACGATGACCTCCATTCCATCCGGCATCGAAAGCAGTGTCTTGTCGGTCAACGCACCTTTTATTTCCACAGAATCGAGTTCGTCTATATTTTCCGGCAACCCGCCAGAAAAAGAGGATATCCTGCATACGGCTGTGCGACGGGTACAAAGAGGCAACATAACCATTTCGACCGTATATGCAGTAGCACGTACTAGCTCCTTCATGTTGATGCTGTATGCAGCTCCCGTAGACAGCACAAGAGCATCGCTTACCGCCGGGGAAGCACTGCTAAGACGTGAAAGAGCCCCATCCAGCAATGTGATTTCCACACCGAAGCAACCGACCGAATCTATCCATTTGCGCATGTCGGAGGTCATTACCGGACCGGAAAGGATCACATTCCCCTTGCGTAATGTCCTTGCAGTAACCACCATACCTAAAGACGTGGATATATCCGTGACGTCTAGGACTTCAGCTTCCATGCGTCTTGACAGGAAATGCTTTTCGCTTGTTCCGAACACCGTACCTTCATCAAGGGTTATTGCAGGCTTGCGATTACCGTATAACTGGTCGACCGCCTCACCATCCATCCCGATCGAGGAAACCGCTACCGGAACATGCAATGATGAAAGACGTTTCAGTATATAGTTAAGGCATTCGGTCTTCCCGGAATTCTTCTCCATTCCGACGACCGAAACACTTTTAAATCTGCATAACCTGTCGATAAAAGGCATACCTTTAATAATGGAAAGACGTTCGGATAAAATTACTGTTTTTTCTCCTTGTTTACCGCAAAGTTAAGGCATCTGTCCCTCCGAAGGTATTTATCGGGTTCAATGGACATCTGCTTCCCTTCGAGAAGGGTGAGGACCCCGTCCGGCTTCTGCTCAACGCAATTCTTGCAGTGACATTCGCTATGGTAGTCGGTCGGCTCGGTATAAGTGGTGATCACTCCCTCGAAATTACGGAGTACGACCTTTCCGGGCGCTTGGGAAATCACATACTGTGGCATTACGGGGATCTTCCCTCCTCCACCAGGAGCATCCACCACAAATGTCGGTACGGCGAACCCCGAAGTATGGCCGCGAAGCCCTTCGATGATCTCGATCCCTTTCGATACGGGGGTACGGAAATGCCCCAGTCCCATCGACAAGTCGCATTGGTAAATATAATAAGGGCGCACACGTATCTTGACAAGTTCCTGAACGAGTTTCTTCATTATGTATACACAATCGTTGACCCCTCGTAACAGAACGCTCTGGTTCCCGAGAGGAATACCGGCATCAGCCAGCATCTGGCATGCCCTGCTGCTTTCAGGTGTTATCTCGTTCGGATGGTTGAAATGAGTGTTCAACCATATGGGATGATACTTCTTCAGCATATTGCAAAGCTCCGGGGTAATTCTTTGAGGACATACTACCGGGGTACGTGTCCCTATGCGTATGATTTCCACGTGATCTATAGCACGAAGACGGGAAATAATGCTTTCAAGCTTCTCATCGCCGACCATCAGCGCATCACCTCCGGACAGCAGTACGTCGCGGACTTCCGGAGTCTTGCGTATGTATTCTATTGCCGCATCTATCTTTTCATCCGACATTTCGTGGTCTTCGTGACCTGCGAAACGGCGGCGGGTACAATGGCGGCAATACATCGAACACATGTCGGTAATGAGAAAAAGGACCCTGTCAGGATAACGGTGGGTCAGGCCCGGCGTGGGCGAATCCACGTCCTCGTGAAGCGGATCCACAAGATCTGCCGGCGAGATGACTGTCTCTGCGGCAGTAGGAATCGATTGCATCCTTATTGGATCGAAAGGATCATCGGGATCTATCAAGGAAAGATAATATGGAGTAATTGCCATCCGGAAACGCGAAAGGGCCTTGACTACGCCCTCCTGGTCTTCCTTGGAAAGCTTAATATATTTGTTCAGATCCTCGAATGATTCTATCCTGTTACGGACCTGCCAGTTCCAATCGTTCCATTCGGCGTCTGCAACGTCAGGAAAAAGGATTTTCCTTCTCGATACAGTGTTCATGGCATCTATGCATAAAGTTCGGTAAACAGTTTTCTGAGCACTGGACTCTCTCGAAGCAGATTAAGGGTAAGTTCCGCATGGCCTTTGGTATAGCCATTGCCGATTATCATTGTAACATCCTTACCTACGCCTTCGGCTCCTAGGGCAGCCTTCGTGAAACTGGTTGCCATCGAGAAGAAATAAACGATCCCATCATCCTTCGTACAAAGGATGGAGGTCATTTCGGTATCCGGGATATTAACGTTATTGATGGTTACGTCGCACATCTTTCCATCCGTTAGCTTTTCGATTTCTTCGAGAACCGGCACCGGCTGGGTAGCATCGGCAGAGAAGACATAATCACAGAATCCCAAAGCCTTGAGACGGTCGGTAGATTTCTGGCTGTGGCAAAGGCCAATGACTTTTCCATCTGGCCCGGCACATTTCTTGGCCTCATAGCAACACAACATTCCGCTTTTTCCTCCGGCACCTATTATTAGAACCGTCATCCCAGGCTTTACCAGTTTGGCTGTCTGAGCTGGGGCACCAGCAACATCAAGAGCTGAAAGCACAAGATTTTCAGGCATGTCGTCTGGAATCTTCGCATAAATCCCGCTCTCGAAGAGAATGGCTTTGCCTTCGATGTCCACCTGGTCAATATCCTTGCGGATCGCTTTTATTTTGTCGATACGAAGAGGGGTCAGAGAAAGGGAAACCAGAGTCGCTATCTTATCACCCGGTTTTAAATCTATCTTACCGGCAAGGGAATCACCTATTTTATCCACTGTACCAAGAAGCATTCCGCCCGAACCGGTGACCGGATTTCGGTGCTTGCCCTGCTTTGCGACTATATCCGTCATTATTTCGGCAATTTTCTTTTCATCTCCGCCCGCTTGCTCGCAAATCTGTGTGAAACTTGCCGAATCTATGTTAAGCGTCTTTACGTCGATAAGGATTTCGTCATCGTATATTTCAGTCATATCATTGTCTACCTTGTCAGCTGGCTGTGGCAATACCCCTTTGGGTTCAATCACTCTGTGAATACCGTACCTGTTTCCTTTTTTCATATCAATCAGTGCAATTATTTTTATATAACAATATTGTTTTATTAATTTATAGACATTATTTTGCGGGCTTCATCCGGAGAAGCGATCTCTCTTCCGAATTCCCTGGCCATACGTACCACCTTTTCCACCAAGGCTCCGTTCGAAGGGGCAAGGACGCCTTTCGAGAGATACACATTATCTTCGAATCCAACTCTTACATGACCTCCGTCCAGAATGGAAAGCATTGCGATCGGAAATTCATGGCGTCCGATACCGGTTGCCGTATAAACCGCCCCTTCAGGAAGGGCACTGCGCATATAACCGAAATTAAGTATGGAAGCCCCTATTCCACCATTCACGCCAAATCCTATATTGAATTGGAAAGGAGGCGTAATTGTTCCTTCTGATTTTATTATTCGCAAAGCCTGTTCTATGTGAGATTTATCAAAACATTCTATTTCGGGTTTGATATGCCTGGCCTGCATTTTTCTGGCGAAATTTTTGATGCTGTTTTCTGTATTTACAAATATGTCATCGCCTCCGAAGTTCAAGGTACCGCAATCGAGGGTAGCTATCTCAGGATTTAGTTCAGTGGGTTGAAGACGTTCGTCGTCCGTCATTCCGCATGCTCCTCCAGTGGAAGGCATTATTATGATACCAGGACAAGCTTCTCTTATAGCATCCATGATGGCCTTGAAGCGGGCCTTGCTTTGTGTAGGCGTTCCGTCGTCTTCACGCACGTGCAAATGAATCATTGCAGCTCCAGCGTTATAAGCGGAACGAGCTTCCCTAACGCATTCTTCTACTGTATAAGGTACGGCCGGATTGTGCTTCTTTGTCACTTCGGCTCCGCAGATAGCGGCAGTAATTACTAGTTTCTCCATATATTTTATTCAGATTGATGTTTAATTCTCTGGCACTCTTTCAATGTAACGCAAGTCCCGCTTGCACGGCATACGACTACAGGCTTTTCAAGCTCCTCCGCTGCGGATTCGCTTATATCGGGACGCGAGACAGCCACCTTCCGTGCTTCGAAAACCATACGGCGGCTCGTATTTCCTACGGATACTATTTTTCCCGTCGCCTCAATGAAATCACCGGAACGCACCGGAGCTAGGAATTCCACGCTGTCATAAGCACGAAACAGTCCTTCGTCTCCGTCGTAAATTATCAGAAGTTCAGTCGCCACATCGCCGAAGAGTTCGAGCATCTTCGCGCCATCAACAAGATTGCCGCCATAATGTGCGTCCTTGCTGCTCATCCTAACACGGATCATTGCTTTATTTGCCATTCTTTTTATTTTTTTAATTTTACGAAGAATTACAAATATACACAATATTTTTTACTTTTCAAATTAAAGTTTGAAAGTAAAAAGAGCAAAAATGTAACAAATCGAAATCTACCTGTTAATGATGGGATTGGCGTAAATTTCGAGAAAGATCTTCTCAACTTCATCCAAATCAATTCCTTCAGGCACTTTCTTGAGTTGCGTATTCATATAATGGACAAATTTATCCTTCTCGGAAGGATAATATTTGTTACAATGTTCGTTGTTTCCGCGAAGCAGGTCAAGTGCGATAAAATTATTTGGATAAAGTTTGTAATTTCTGTGAATTTTGTCGTCAATAATTGCTCCGAGACACTGGAAACGCATATTGTGGTCAAGTGTAGAGCAAGTGCTGAGTTCTTCATATGTAATAGGTTCACAAAACGACACGTGAATCCTACCCTTAGGTTGCCGGATCCCCGTAAGCATACTATTGTAATCCTCATCGGGAGCCTTAACGTAAGGCTTGTCGGAATGCGCTTTTTTTACCAGTTCAATAGCTTTAAGAATATCGCAGGACTCAAATTCATAAGAAAACGAAACGGGCAAAATTCTTACGTCCATGAAATCCTTGACGAAATCCCCTGTACCGCTCATCGCAAGCATTTTCAAAAGTCCCTGTTCGGTGAAATCGTTGCCATCTTTCGTGCGTCCCTGCCTCTGGGCAAGCCAGATGGAATTGGCATTTTCGGTAATCCTCATCCTAATGTATTCCGAGAGTACTTTCGACGTACTGTACACCTCGCGGGGATTCAAGCTACGTGTAACCTTTATCATTCTGTTGGAACGAATTATATCCTCGAAGAAAGAATCCTTGACAAGATTGTCTCCTACAGCTATTTCAGTGAGAGGCAAATGGTTGTCAAAAAATATTATTTGAGTGAAGCCCGCATCGAGAACGATGTCCCGATGATTCGAAAGAAGCAAATACTTGGGAACCCTGCCTTTGGAATCCTTATTGAAATAATCGAGGCCATCGTATGTAAGGCCATCGGTGCTTTTCAAAATTACGGCCTTGATTACAACGGACATCACATCGTTCTGGAACTGGTCTACTGTCTTGACGTTGGACAAAAGCTTGACGATAGTATCAGCATCCTGGTCGGGAAACAGATATTTCGAAATCTTCTTTATATTTGGATTGGTCGAAACCCTTCTCAGCGCTTCAGAAGCTTCAGCGTCATTAAATGGCCTTATCTCTTCGTACATACAGATCTGTTAAAACAATTAATAGCAATAAATTATAAAATGCTGTAGTTACCGTTCCAGGAAGCTGGCCCACAGGCGAGACGATAATGCAGGTATAGAGGAACGGTATTGAATAAATCAAAATCCCTGCCACAGATACGAGAAGGAATTCCCGTAAAGTAGTAATCCTCCATAGGATCATTCCTGCAAGCGTAAAAAACAGAGGTACTGCAATAAAAAAGTCATCTTTTAAAGTGAAAATGGAGACCGTGGCAACCACTACAGCAACGATAAGGGTACCGTAAAGAACGGAATAGGCATAGTGGGCCGTACTGTTGGAAGAGGCACTGCTCCTCAGGGAATTTCTTGTAGCCTTTAGAGCACATTTGTGACGAAGCCACAAATAGACAACCAATGTGATAACAAATATTACAGAAAGTAAAGCTATAACCAATGCATATCCTTCCGAAGCCACTTCCAAGCGCCGCAACAGCAAGCATATCGCAAAAATAGCCACAGACCAAATCAATATTGCGGCACTCTTCAATATAGCCCTAGCGGGTTTCAAACG
>JALCST010000002.1 GCA_022653675.1 Bacteroidales bacterium
GCTTTCGGAAACGGCGACATATCCACCCTTTTTCAGGTATTTGCGCCACTCGTTCAGCCCACGCTCGAAACCGATATTGTAAATAGACCCCTCCGACCAGATCAAATCCAGTTCCCCGTTTTTAAAAGGAAGGTCGTCCATCGAACGGACAATACCTTTCACCCTGTCCTGTAGATTCATCTTTATGGCGTTTGCATTAACCAGGTCGATGAAACCGGGGAAAAGGTCGAGACCGGTAATCTTTCCCTTTACGTGTCGGGCCAATACCATGGTCTGGCCTCCCGTCCCGCAACCGACGTCGGCTATGAGGGATTTGCCGTCGAGGTTGTCTATGAAACTTAATGCCTTCAGCGTAGCTTCTGGACTTCCCGGTCCCTGCCTTTTCGTGTTTGAAAAGAAATCGCAGATAAAATTATAATCGAATTCTCCTATTGACGTACTATTATCGTTACTCATTGTTTTAAAGTGTTTTGAAAAAATATAATAAATAGAAACCTTTCTCTCCAAGAAATATCAGAGAGCTACCGAAAGAATAATCCGTAAAAGAAATACGGATCGTTTACAACACCGAATCCGAGTCAAGTAACGACTTAAACATGCCGCAAAGGTACGATATTTCATAAAGTCCGCAAATCGGAAAGAGAGAATAAACGATCACGGGCTGACCGTTGCGATGACTTTCGTCATGCCAATCCTTTCGAAACAAACTTCAGGTATCCGGAAACCGCCAGGGACAGGAAATTCATAATCACGGTAAAACACTTCACTTCTGAGAAAAATCGTGTTAATTATGCAAGTGCTGCCCTGCTTGTCGAACCATGGCTGAGAGCGCAGCACTTTCTTCCCTTATCTTTAACATTCAACTACTTACAGGTCCGTACCGCACCGTTTTTCTGAATGTGGCAGCCTCATAAGCAGCAGAATAAGAACGAATTGAAAAGAAAGTGCTGCGCTCAAAAACTTCACTGGATCTCGATGTAGTCGATAGCTATGCTCCCCTCCGTCGGCCTGAAGCATTCGACGGTAATGTAGTTGTATCCTTTTACCAGTTTGGCTTCCACGGAAGCCTCGGACCATACGCCATATTCATGGAAAACGACTGGAGCGGAAAAATGATCCGACTTCAACTCGCAGGCATCCATATCGGATGCGGAATCGCATTTCCCTCTGACGACGATGGTGACAGCTTCGTCTTCGTCTGATTCCACCACGAATTCGGCCGACGAACTCTCATCCGTAAAATCATCGAGATATCCGAATCCCGAGAATTCCCCGTCGGATACGGTAGATAAACCGTAGCCCTTGCAGCAAGAGCTTAAAAGGGCTACGGATGGAACCAAGATAAACATTACCAACCATTTTCTAATCATAACTTAATCAGATTATTGACATTTCAGAACCACTCCTCCTCTTGCCGAAGAGCATTCCGCCTGGAATCTGCGTTTGCCGTCGGGTCTTATCCTTAGAATTTTGCAACTGTGCGGAGCCAATTCCGCTTCATATTTACCGGACATGGAGCCCAAATCCTTGTGTTCCCACAAATCCCTGACATTTTCGACCTTTCCGCCGTCTATTCCTAGATCATCGAAAAAATCGATCCCATATTTCATCGCTTCGTCTTCGCGATTGAACAGTCCGACCACATAATCTCCATCGGGGAGCTGGCCCACCCATCTTGAACTGTTGATATCGTGAATATCCCGGCTGAGTGGCTTTGCCACGAATCCGAGTTGGTTCAATTCGATCAGTTCCCTGTTCTTATAAATATCGTCTACATCATCGTCGGCAGTATCGTATTGGTCTGCTATGGCGAGGGCGGAACCTCCCATCACCATTATGGAGAAAAGGAATCGCCTCTCGTCCTTACTCTGCAACTTGTTTAGGCGCATGCAGTCGCCGTCCAATATCATCTGACCCTTAGCTGCAACATCGGAAAACGCGACCATACCGTCAAATACGTTGTCATACTGTGGCCATACTCCACGGACGTTGCCCCTGTTTCTGGAACTCACGAAATCCCATTCCCCTGAAAAGCAATCGTTGTCGATCCTTATCATGTCGCCGTATAGCAGTTCCGTTTTCGCATGCCCGTAACAGTTAGGCATGACGAGACTCAGGAAAAGTTCGTCGCCGGCTTCTTCCATTATCCACTGCAAAGCCTTGGCATAGCGCCTCGTTCCGTAGTTATCTTCATAATTTTCCAGGAAATCTATCCTCAGGTATTTTACTCCCAGGTTGATGAAATAACGCACATATCCTTTCACCCACTGTTCGGCACCCGGTTTGTCTACATCGACCCAGTAAAGGGCGTCGTTGAAAGGATGATCGCCGGCAATCTGCTTGGCAGTAGCGGTGGAGCCGGTTACGGGGCAATCCCCGTCGTAAGCCGCCTTGGTCATCCAAAGGGGATTGTAATATACCCCCATTTTCATGCCCCTGCCCTTTATATATTCATTCCAGTATGAAAAGCCGTTTTCCCAATTGCTGTTGTATTTAGTAATGTATCCGTTCCCGTTTATCGTTTGTGCACTTTCGATCCAACCATCGTTGCAAATCATATCATACCCGTAGTCCTTGAATGTTTTCGCCATCCAGTCTATATTGCATTTCCAGCGAAGTTCGGTCATGGGGACATCGAGATCGTAACAGTATTCGTAGGCGATCCAATATTGGGGGCCTGTGCCTTTTCTCGTGTATTTACTGTCTCTCGCAAACAGGGTTACCGATGCGAGAGACAATAACGATACAGCAATGATTGTTTTTGTGTAGCTAAATTTCATTATTGGATGAATTTTACATTGATCGTCAGGTTTTCCGTATCAAGGTCAATTTCGTATGTGCCTTCGTCGACGACCTTCCATTTCTGGTCCGGATTGCCGGTTTCGGTATAAAGGACCTGGCCATCCTTGATCCCCGCCTTGCTGATTTCCGTATCCGCCTCAGGAGCCATGTAAGTCGGGCCACCCCAATCGTACTTTGTAGGGAATTTCAGCTCTCCGGTCTTCAGGATGCCTTTGTACGTATGAATGTTCCCGTTCTTGTCCATAAGGGTCGGTTGGGAAATATCCCATCCTGCAGGAGAGGCATCGCCCACCATGTAGACTCTCCCTTCTTCCCATTCGCGGATTTCCGGCTCGTCTATGGTACTCAGTCTAGTAGCATCCAAAGTCAGTTTCACCGGATTCACCTTGAGGAGATAAGTTCCGCTCATGCCCTTATCGAGGCCGAAGAAATAATCGTCGACGGTATATTCGTCCGGATTATCGGCCTTAGGAACGGCCTGGACAAGCTTCAGCTGATTGACGCCTTCCTTGAGATAAGCATAAGATTGGCCATCTTCGACTGTTGCGGGAATAAGGAATTTCGCCTTATCCCAGGTATCGACGGAAACGGTGAACTTGATGAGCTTGTTTTCGGCACTTCTTACAAGATCTATCTGATATTGGAAGATGTCTTGGTCATCCGTCGCTTCCATCGGAAGCGGATCGGCGCTATCCCATTTACCGGGAGCCGCACCAAGCATATAGACCATTTTATAGTGCTGTTCAATGTCGATCGGATCGGTCCCATTTTGCTTTTTGCAAGAAGAAAGAGCAGCTACTCCGCAAAGGAGTACCATGATTTTCGTAATTGTTTTCATGAATAATTATTAATTTAAAGTTTGATAATATCAATATCCCGGATTTTGCCTTAATGCACTGTTGCTATTGAGAACATCCCGAGGAACAGGAAGGATTTCGGTATGCGAATCACCGTCCGCTTCCTTGTCCCACCAGACCCCTGTACAGAATTTATCGAAACGGATCAGATCGGTCCTGCGCCTTCCTTCGGAAATGAATTCCCTGCCCCATTCATCGAGAAGTTCGCTTTCCGTGAGCTGCACGGGACCTTCGGGTGCGTACAGGTAACTTTCCACCACGTCTTCCGGATAATTCCTGCGCCTTACCGAGTTCAAAAGTTTGCCGGCACCTATGGCATCACCTTCCCTGAACTTGCATTCGGCGAGGGAATATATTATTTCGGGAAGCCTGATTTCAACGTAATCGGATTGCATTTGCCCTTCGTCATCGTCACCGTAAAACGGATATTTGCAATATCTCCACCCTGAATTGTGATCCCCGTGAAGCATGTCGGAAGTCTGGTCGGAAGGTACTTCGTCCGGAGGAGTGCTCCCGAAATCCGCTACCATATCCCTGAGATACAAATCGTATCCTCCGGTAGGGGAAACCACCCTCTTGGTCACCCCGTTTTCCACATACTCGAGGTAACCGAACAGCATCATACCTTCGCGCTTACTGTTCCCCAAGTTTTTGTACAGCTTGAGCCTGTAATCCTCGGGATACTTCTGGAACTTGGCGACAGGCCTTCCCAATTCGGTGGTGTACGGGGTACCGTCCGGCGCAAGGCTAGGCGAAAATCCGTATTTGCAGTTATGGTCGCCGTTGCCGGCTTTAGTGTCACCGAAATAATTCGCGACAGTACGTGCCGGAACGGTCCACCAGAACATGTCTCCGGAATAAACATAATGGCTGTATCCCTTGGCAGACGGAAATGCGAATATCACTTCCGGGCAATCCTCATTCTGCCAGTCGTAAACTTCATCCCATGTTTTTCCGAGAGAATAGGTGCCGTACACTCCGTCGATTATGTTTTCGGCATATGTCTCGCATTCGGTGTATTTTTTCTCCCCTATCCACTTTTCAGCATTCAAATACAGCCGCACCAGGAGAGCGGCGGCACCTGCCTTGGTCCATTGTCCCTGGGCGGTCCCGTTTCCTCCCGTACCTTCTTTCGCAGGCAAGAGATCTATGCATTCCTTCAATTCCTTTTCTATGAAATCGAACACTTCCTGCGGTTTTGCCTGGGCCACCGTATCCGAGGAAACCTTACTGCTCGCAACCAAAGGTATGTTGCGATACATTCCCAACAATCTTATGTAAAACCAAGCCCTGAGCGTCCTGCATTGGGATACGAGCCCTTCGAACTCGGCTTCGGTAAAACCGAACTTATCGGGATCAAGCGTATTCAGGTCGTCGATCACCGAATTGCACTGCATGGTGCCGGTAAAGCAGCCGTCCCACTCGGTCTTGATAACTTCTTCCTCCGTAGTCCAGGTATGGTAATGAAGGCGTCTCCATTTTCCGCCGTCATCCCACCAGTCGTCCTTTTTCCAGGTCGCGACCTGGTCTCCCGCCAATTCCTCGATCACCTGGCGGGATTGGACACTGTAATATCCATGTTCGAACGGTCTGTAAACGGCACGGATAACATCCATTTTGGTATTATAGTAATTATCGCTGGTGACCTGGTCGTAAACGGTTTCATCCAGATTGGTACAAGAACAGGTCAGGACAACTGCCAATGCTGTCAAAAATATTCCCTTGAATTTCATTTTACTTCGTTTTTTGAATTTAGAAATCGATTTGTACCCCGAAAATCACCTGCCGGCAGGAAGGATAGTAATTGCGTGATCCGGTAGCTCCGGGTTGCAATCCGTTCGTTTGATATGTCGAAGGATCCACACCCGTAAAACCGGTTATGGTCGCCAGGTTTCTGCCCGTCGCATAAACCCTGAGATTCTCCACATATTTGCTTTTCAACTTGAATTTATATCCGAGATCGACCACGTCAAGCTTCAGGTAATCCCCCCTTTCGAGGAAATAGTCACAAACTACGGGATTCCCCTTTATATTGGCATTCTTCGTGTATGCCTGTTTCATCACATTCCCGACCTCGTCGGGGAGCCCGTAATAGAATTCATGTATATTGAACAGGTCGAAGCCGAAAGCTCCGCGGAAGAACAAAGACAAATCCCAATTCCCGTAGCTGAAACTGTGTGTCATTGATGCCGTAAACTTCGGAAGCCCGTTGCCTACCTCCCGCATATCATCATCAGTCGCGTTAGCCGCCAGCTTGTACTCGTTGTTCTTGTCGTAAATTACCCAGTCGCCATCTTTGGTGAACCCGGCGAATTTCAACATGTAGAACGTCCCAAGTCTCTTTCCCTTCTCGATGCGCTGCAAATAATGGAACGGGAACGGGTCTTCCGTAGCGGCGACGTAATAGTAGTCCTGCCCGACATATTCCGAATTTGAGAATGACACGAACTCGTTGTTCATGGTCGACCCCACGAAATCCACCGAGTATTTGAAATCGCTTTTGTCGACGACATCGAAGTGAAGGTCGAATTCGAGACCGCTGTTTTTCATCGTTCCTACATTTACGAACGTGGTAGAGAAAAGGTATGGAGGAATGGATACGTTGTAATCGCCGAGCAGATCTTTCTCGGTGCGGTTGAAATAATTGACGGAACCGCTTATCCTGTTGTCAAATAAACTGAAATCAAGCCCAAGGTTCCAGTTGATGCCCTTCTCCCATTTAAGGTCTGGGTTGACGTTCTTGGAAGGCCCCCATACGGTAAAGTACTGTCCATTATAGTAGTAATCGCCGAATCCGGTCATAGTATTGAGGGACAGATAGTTGTCAAAATTCTGATTACCTGTTACCCCGTAGTCGGCACGGAGTTTAAGGTCGTTTATCCAGCTCAGGTTTTTCATGAACTTCTCCTTGGAAATGCGCCAACCGAGAGAAAACGCCGGGAAATCGCCCCATTTGTTGTTCGCGCCGAATTTAGAGGACCCTTCGTGACGCAGAGAAGCCGTAGCAAGGTATTTCCCCTTATAGTCATAACTGACCCGTCCGAAGAAAGCGATAAGTTTCGAGTCGTTCTTGTACGAGCTCATACCGACATGCCCTTCTTCCTTAGCCCACTCGCCTTGGCCGATACTGTTATATGTCAAAGCGTCCGAAGGAAAATTCTTATTTTCGGCACTTACTCCGGAATTCAGGAAATATTGATAGGAATAACCGGCCATCACTTTCAGATTGTGATCGCCGAAATTCCTATTGTAATTGGCAAGCCATTCCAAAGAGTGTTGGCTGCTGCTTGCATATGACCTGGACGCATCTCCCGACCACCCTTTGCTTATACTTTCGGTATTGGTGGAAGGGCTGAACCAACCGTTATAATTATCCGTCTGCTGGTCGGCGAAGGTTATTTGCGTATTCAGATAATCGGTGATATTCAGCTTAGCCGTCGCATCCCAGTCGAGCATTTTGATTTCACGGTCGTCCTTAACGGTGTAGATCGCTTCAACGGGGTTATATCCGGCCTGCTGCCCGAAGAAGCTGAAATACATCGAAGGATCGTCGGGATCATATATGGGCGAAGTAGGATTGGCCTCGATCGCGTTATGGAACACGTTCCAATCGGCACCCACCGCGTTTACGATGCGGGGCGCGATATTCGCCGTGAACGAAAACAACCCGCTCTTCGTGGTATGGCTGACAGATGCCCTTGCTCCATACTCCTCCCTCTCCGATCTCCTGTCTATGCCGGTAGCTTTGCGGTAATCCGCACTTACGCGATAATTGTTGCGGGAATTTCCTCCCGAAAGGGTAAGCGTGTGCTGATGCGTCAAGCCGACCCTGCTGACCTCTTTAAGCCAGTCGACGTTGCCGCCGTAATCGACGCTGGTACCCTGCGATGTCCTGTATTGCCTATACTCGTCGGCAGAAAGCATGTCTAGTTCCTTTATCATGAAATTCGCGGATGCGACACCATAATAAGAGGTATGTATGGAACCGTCCTCCTTACCTTTCTTCGTGGTAATTAGAACTACGCCGTTGCTTCCCCGGGTACCGTAAATAGCGGATGCAGCTCCGTCCTTCAATATGTCTATGGATTCTATGTCGTTCTGGTTCAAGTTCGACATGTTCCCGCCTGGGACACCGTCTATAACCACGAGAGGATCGAGGCCCGCCGCACGCGACGACACGCCACGGATCTGTATGCTCGCTGAGCTGTTAGGATCGGCGGCGCCGGTATTGACAACGGAAACTCCGGACACCTTGCCCTGGATCAGCATCAAAGGGTCGCTCACGCTCGTGGAAAGAAAGTCCTTGGACGATATGTGCGCGATAGCGGAAGTAAGTTCCTTCTTGTCCATGGTGCCGTAGCCGATCACGACGACCTCGCTCAACATCTTCTTGTCCACAGCCAGCGATGCATTGACAACGGCCCTCCCCGAAACTCCGGTCTCAACATTTACGTATCCTATGCAACTGAAAACAAGCACCGCGTCTTCCTTGACTCCTGCAAGGGAATAACTGCCGTCAGCTCCTGTACTGGTTCCGAGAGAAGTGCCTTTTACCATCACCGTGACGCCTGCAAGAGGCTCTGTGGAAACTGCATCTGTTACGATGCCGCTCACTTGGATATCCCGTGCGTAAACATTCGCCGCCATGCATGACAGCGCACACGACAACACCAGAATGGCGGTCAATTTGATTTGGATTTTCATCTTTCGTTATTTTGGTTGAATTTGGGTTATTATTTTGTAAGCAAAAATATCCCGCAATAATGCAATCAGAAAGCGATTAAACCCAAATTAAGATAACGGTTAACATAACGGGCTTATTCCAAGCTCATTTGAAATTCCAGACGCGATATTATTAAGATTGTTTATGGCTTCGGGATAGCCATGATACGACTGTCGAAACTATCTTTCGGCACAAGGGACCTGGACTTCACTTTGGTCTTGTAAACATATATCGTATTTACGGAGATATTCAGATATTCGGCGACTTGGGCGGGATTGTCAATTCCAAGCCTCATTAGAGCGAAGATCCTCACTTCCATAGGCAAAGCTCCGTTGGCATCCAGTTGGATCCATGCATCCTCAGGGAATAAGGCATTGAAGTCTTCGATGAAATTCGGAAAGAGTTTCATGAAAGCCATATCGAACGAAGCATAGATACGTTCCCTTTCCTTCTTGATACCCAGATGATACAGCAGGGTTTTCGCATCATCATATTGCCGGGCGGTTATATTCCGGATCGCTAGTTGCAATTGTTCTTCCACTTCATTGACGAAAGAGGAATTGCCGTACAAGGACTGTATTATGTACTGGTCCTTGATCTCGTTCGTCTCCTTGAGCTTGCCGTTCAACTTAGACAGTGTAGCATTCGCACGGTTGAGAACCTCCGTACCTGCGACCAACTTGGAATGGGTTTCGGCAAGCACTTTGTTGCGCTTCCTGAGTTTGGCGAAAAGACTGAATGTCAGTATCAACAAGGCGAGAATTGTGACACCTATCACGAGAAATAACACTCGTTGGCTATTTATCCATTTGTATCTGCTGTTTTCTATCAACGGAAGTATCGAATTTATTTCCACCCTCCTCAATTGGGAATCATAGAAATCGGCATCGTACAGCGCTTGCTGTATATATATATGTGCCAACGCGATATCATGGCGATCATACATATACTCGGCCAGGACCTTAGCGGATGTCGTCTCGTGCGTACACGACCTGATGTCGTTTATCGCCGACAGGGCTCTGTAATACACGGCATTATCCGTTCTATCCAACGAATTGAACGCTGCTGCAAGAATCGAATACTGGACGGCTTTTTCGTGTTCGTCCAGGTTGAATCCCGATATGAGCCTTTTCCTTCCTTCTATGGCAAGGCTGTCGGAATAGTTTCGTATAAGACCTATCTCCAACGCGATATAACTTCGCAAATAAGAACCGGGCGACGTGTGGGCAAAAGCCAGATCATAATATTCCATCTTCTTTTTATCGTATATTGAAGATAGGTCGGAGCTTACATTTACATACGAACTCAGGTTCTGGTATGTCTCAGCACAAAGGAGGTAAAATTCGGCCAATTCGCCATCGCTCACGCCATCGGTTCGAAAGCTCCTGATCGTTTCCATGGCTTCGTTGAAAAACCCCACCGATTTGAAGCAAAAAAGAAGTGCTATCTTAGCCTTTGCTACTTCGGCTTTTTCGCCCGATTTACTTGAAAGTCCATCGAGTTTCCTTGCATAATGGTATGCGGAATCGTACTGGTAACATTTGTATTCGTTGAAAAGCTGGCTGCATATGTTAAACTCGTCAGACTCGGTTTTTGCATCGGCAAGTTCGTTTCGAAGGTTGGATATCCGCCATTGTTTTTCCTTCTGGTACTTGTCCCTTTCCTCTATGGTCCTGTTCAATTCCTTAAGTATGCCCTTGACCTCGCTTTGGGTTACGGCATGCGCATTGAAAAACGCCCCGGCCAAAAGCAGGAACAGAAATAATTTCGGATACGTGATACGCATATGTCGCATGAGCAGTGCAAATGTGATTCAAATATAGGCAAAATATCCCTAACGCTTTACTTTGGAGAATTGCTGATTATAATCAGCAGTTAATTTATATTTATGCAGAATAAAATCAGCATTATTCTATGCTCAAAAAGGGCCCCGGGGTTCGCACAGGAACTCCGGGATCCGTCCACTTGATTGAAAACATCTGCTATTTAAATAGCGAAGGAACGAATTTGGAAAGGTAAATGCGCCAGTTTTTCCATAGGTGGCCCTCTCCTGTCTCGAAATAGGTATATTTATAGCCTGTGCTGTCAAGTTTCTTGCGGTAGTCGGCATTCGCCTTATAAAGGAAATCGGCATTGCCGATGCCTATCCAGTAAAGTTTCGGTTTCTTGGAAAACTGCACCTTCAATTTTTCGTCGAGGTTCTTATAAACGGCGGAAGTATCGGCTCCGGGACTTTCGTTAGGCATTATGGCCGCAGAAAAAAGGCCTACATAATCGAACATGTCCGGATAATAGCTGGATATATGCAACGAATGGAATCCTCCCATGGAAAGTCCGCAGATGGCACGGGAAGATTTCTTCGCAATGACTCTGTAATGATTCTCCACATATTTTACTATGTCTGGAAAAGACCGTTCGAATGTTCCGTCCATCATGCCTTCATGTTGCATCGAAGGCTGGGCGAAACCGCCCGGCTTCTCGCCGGCGGCGGCTTCCTCATCGACGTTGCCGTTCGGCATCACGACGATCATCGGCTCGGCCTTCCCTTCGGCGATAAGGTTGTCCAGTATCTGGGAGGCACGGCCTAGGCTTATCCAGGCTTCTTCATCGCCCCCCATTCCGTGAAGCAGATAAAGTACGGGATACTTATGTCTTGCATTGTCTTCGTATCCCGGAGGAGTATATACCGTCATGCGACGCTTCATCTTCAACGACGGGCTGTCGTACCAGACACGGCTGACCATTCCATGGGGAACTTCGTTCACGCCGTAAAGGTATCCTCTGTCCCCTTTCTCCTTGCTGACAATAAAAACGTTTGTCACGGAATTCACGTCGCGGATCATATAGACGTTGGACGGATCCTTGACCTTGATTTCGTCGACGATGAACGAATACATGTAAAGCTCGGGAGCCAACGTGTCGGAAGTATATTCCCAGACTCCCTTGTCGTCCTGCTTCATGTCGGCGACTACCGGGACGTCGAACGTCCCGTACTTGGTTTCCATTTTCGTCGTAGGAAGGAAATCGCCGGTAATCTGAACCTTGATGGCCTTCGGGGCAGCAAAGCGGAATGTTACGGTATTGTCCGGATTGATTTCTGGGGATTTTATCCCGGCACCTCCGAACAGGGCCTGTTGCGCAAATGCCGAGAGGCAAAGCAGCAGCGAGGCGGTAATTGTAAATATCTTTTTCATCGTTCCAAATATTAAATCTGCTTTTTTCTCGCAAAAGGCATCACTTCGGCAGGGGAATGCTGCATCATCAGAAGATTTTTCATATATTCCATGCAAGGTTTGGTATGTTCAAAGTAAAGTTTCAGGCCGGCACATAAGTAATTGACCCTTCCTTCTCCCGGAACCGGCTCAAAGAACCTGTGTTGAGGACACCCCCCCCTGCAGACTTTATAATATATGCACCTCTTACAGACTACCGGCAATGTTTCCCTCTTATTCAATCCGAAAGCAAGCCGCTCCGGTTTGTTGAATATGGATTTGATATCCTGCGAAACTATGTTTCCAAGCTTGAACCCCGGATAAACCGAATGATCGCAGCAATATACGTCTCCGTTATGTTCCACGGTCAGGTCTTCGCCGCATGTCTCGCACATCGTGCAAACCCCGGGGGTAACATTGCAATACTGGGCAAGGGTAGCATCGAACATCTGCACGAAATATTGTCCGACATCGGAGACGACCCACTTATCGAATACATCGTTAAGAAAGTGCCCATACCCTTCGGAAGAGACGGACCAATCAGCCAAGACTGCATTCGGATAATCCGGAGCAACTATCAAGGGTCTCTGATATCCGGGCAACGAAACATAATGGTCTACCGCCGGCATGAACTGCATGTAGTGGCTGCCGATACTCTTGAAGAATTCGTATATCTCCGCTCCCCTTCCCTCGCATTTCTTCGTGACGACACTCATCGTATTGAAATCCACATTATAACGCTTAAGCAACGAAAGTCCTTTCATCACTTTTTCGAATGTCGGCTGGCCGGATTTATCCAGACGATACGAATCATGGATATCTTCAGGCCCGTCCAGGGAGATCCCTATCAAAAATTTGTTGGCAACGAAGAACCGGCACCAATCGTCGTTGAGCAAGGTCCCGTTGGTCTGAAGGGAGTTTTCGATTTTTTTGCCGTTCGCATATTTCTTCTGCAGTTTCATGGCCTTCCTGAAAAAATCCAAACTCAGAAGGAGAGGTTCCCCCCCGTGCCATACGAACTGGACCACATCTGCATCATTGGCCGCTATGTATTGCTTTATAAAGACTTCAAGCAGCTCATCGTTCATTACCGGTTCCTTGCCGCCGTACTGCCTGACCTTGTCCAGATAATAACAATAAGTGCAGTTGAGGTTGCACAGGCTTCCGCCCGGTTTTACCATTGCAGAGAACGAAACGGGGCCTTCGAACTTCTTCGCTTCCTCAAACTTAATTGTCTTATCCATCTCCCTTGACCCACATATTCATTCCAGATAATACTTGCTTTTCACTTCGAATCCGTCATCGAATTCGTAAACCAACGGAACCCCTGTCGGTATTTCGACTCCTACTATGTCTTCGTCGGAAATATGCTCGAAATATTTTATCAGGGAACGGAGCGAATTGCCATGAGCGGTTATCAGTACACGCTTGCCTGACATGACAAGGGGCTTGATCTCTTTCTCGAAATAAGGTACCGAACGCTTGATGGTATCGGACAGGCTTTCGCACATAGGGATCTCTTCCGAAGGAATACCGCGATATTGCGGTTGGCGGCGTGCATTGTACGGGCTGTCCTCGCTGAGCTCCGGCGGCCGTACCGAAAAGCTGCGCCTCCATATATGGACCTGCTCTTCACCGTATCTGGCCGCGGTCTTCGCCTTGTTCAATCCTTGCAAAGCTCCGTAATGCCGTTCGTTAAGCTTATAACTCTTATATACCGGCAGCCACTCCCGGTCCATTTCCTCGAGAATTATATGCTGCGTATCGATCGCCCTTTTCAGATATGACGTAAAGCAGACGTCGAAGTCGAAGCCGCCTTCAAGCAAGGCCTTCCCCGCCGAATGGGCTTCGGAAATGCCTCTGCCGGATAATTCCACATCCACCCAACCGGTGAAAAGATTTTTGCGGTTCCATTCGCTTTCCCCGTGACGCACGATTACAAGCTGTTTCATCTTATTCAGTTATTAGAAGTTCAAATATAACTTATGTTTATCTATGATTATTATTGAAAGACCAATTTTGTGAAGCCATCGTCAGATGCTCGCATTTTCCCGCATATTCATTTAACTTGTTTCAATTCAAAGGCCCTGTTATGTTTGCATTCGTATTCCGGACATTTGTAATCCTGAGGTTCGGTTTCTATGGTCGCGTGCATTATGCCATGGGAAGAAAGTTCCCTGCGGATATCCGTCTTTATGCGTTCGCTCTCAACCGTATTCCTTACGGAAACGTGAACCGTGAGAGCATTCTCCGAAGTCCCCAATGCCCAAACATGAACGTGATGTATTCCTGTTACCCCATCAATGCCCAATATTATCTTTTCTATTTCCGCCAAATCGATACCGTCAGGCACTCCGTCGAGGGAGAGCCGGATGCTTTGCCGCAACAGCTCCTTGGTCGACCAGAAAATAATAACCGAAATGGCCAACCCGATAATAGGATCGATCATCGTCCAACCGGTAAATTTTATCACGATGCCGGATACCACGACTCCGACAGAGACCAGCGTATCCATTATCATGTGCAGGAAAGTTCCGCGGACATTCAGATCCTTTTTTCTGTCCTTCATGAAGAGCATGGCCGTAATAAAATTGACCACTATGCCGGCCGTCGCAACCCATATTATTGCATTTTCATCTACCTTCTGGGGGTTGGACAATTTGCGTATGCTCTCGACGAAGATGCCACCTACCGCGACCAGAAGGATGAATGCATTGACCAACGAGGCCAAAACCGTACTTTTGCCATAACCATAAGTATAACGGCTGTTGGCCGAAACACGTGTCAAGCGGTATGCGAACCATGCCAACAACAACGATATTGTATCACACAGATTGTGTCCGGCATCCGACAGCAACCCCATCGAGTTGGACATGAAGCCGGCAGTACTCTCAATTATTACGAACAGCAAATTGAGAATCATCCCGATTACAAATGCCTTTCCCAGATGATTATATTTATTATTCATTTACCTTCATTTTTGCGATTGCAAAATAATGGATTGTCCTTCACTACGACAATCCTTATTCATAGCTAATTGTCATCATAAAAATAATAAGAAGTAGGTATGCCTCCGATTTCGAAAAAATAAGAAGAGCCCCTCGGACTTACTGCAAAGGACTCTTCTGCTGAATAAGATTATAACCTGGGTCAAAGGTCGGCATTCTCATACCCCGGTTCAATAGCTAACAGTTGGTATTTATCGAATCGTTTTAACTACAATAGGTTAGATTATCCATGTGTTTTTTATTACTAACTTTGCAGTTGTTAAACAAGTACTCGCGATAATGAAAAATACATTGTACTCGGAAGGCATGAAAATGGCCGATCTGATTTCGTCCGACCCCTCCCTTCTCATAGTAATCGCCCGCCTTGACATAAAGCTGGGATTCGGCGATGCAAGCGTTGCAGATATCTGCAAAAGATATCGTCTTTCCAAGAACCTGTTCCTGATGATCTGCGACATCTACTCTTTCGACGGTTTCAAGCCATCCACAGACAATCTGACTCTAGACGATATCCCGCATATCATATCGTATCTGAAAACGTCGCATAAATATTACACTTCCTATTTTTTCCCGCGGCTTCGCGACGACATACATCTGATGATAAAGGCCTGCAATGAATCCGACCGCAAAATCATGAACAAATTCTATGACGATTACGACGCCGAGGTGCGAAAGCACTTCGATTACGAGGAAAAAACCGTATTTCCCTACATAGAAACGTTGCTTGCGAACGGGAATACCGGCAAAAACTACAACATAGGAAAATTCGAGAAGAATCACAGTAACATCGAGGAGAAACTCAACGACCTGAAGAGCATAGTGACTAAATATCTGCCTGAGACTTGTTCTTCTCCTGCACGCTACGATGTACTCTGCGATATTTTCCATATCGAGCTTGACCTGAGCAAACATACTCTTATCGAAAACGAACTTCTCGTACCTCTCGTAAAAAGGCAGGAACGCAATGAATAATCAACTCAGACACAGGATACTGCTGATCGAACCATCGCAAATAATCGCCACCGGGCTGGCAAACATGATCGGCAGGCACCGCATATTCGAGACCCCGACCATTTTGTCGGATGTTGATAAATATTACACCATAAACAGGGACACCTACGATGTGATGATCGTCAACCCTTCGGTTTTTAATTTCCGCCAGCGTTTCGATATCAGGCATATGCTGTCGATAGACAACAATACCGCACTGCTGATAATCTCTTATGGGATAAACGACGAGAACATGCTCTACCAATATGACGGATGCATAAGCATATACGATTCCGCCGAAATGATCGAAAAAAAACTGCTGACTGCGGTGGATTCCTTAAACGGAACACCGAAATCGGAAAGCGACGAATTGTCGGGACGCGAGCGGGAAATACTGGCTGCAGTAGCAAAGGGAAAGACTAACAAGGAAATAGCTGGCATATTCAATCTTTCGGTATATACTGTGGTCACTCATCGCAAAAACATTTCGCGTAAATTGGGAATCAACAGCATCGCAGGGTTGACCGTATATGCCATGATAAATAAACTGATCGATGTCAAAGATTACTCAAGAAATACTGCCGAAAACGATTGAAAATCTTATACGTCAAAAAAATAATTAGGATAATCTGTTTATTTGACTACATTTGCGGCTGTAAACGTCATTATTGAGGATGATGTTAAAAGGTCGCGGATATGCGTTTAGGTGCATGGGTACGTGACGCATAGAAGATATGATTTCGTAAATCTATAAAGAAAAGAACAATTCAATGCCCGAATCAGGGTCATTGGATAATAATAATTAAATCAAAACAAAATGAACATTTATGTTTCTCATTTGAGCTGGGGTACCAAGAATGACAGTTTGAAAGCTTTATTCGAACAGTATGGGGAAGTCAGCTCCGCATCAGTAATCACAGACCGCGAAACCGGACGTTCGCGCGGCTTCGGCTTCGTTGAAATGCCGAACGACGAGGAAGGACAGAAAGCGATCGATGCCCTTGACAATACCGACTTCGAAGGCAAGACCATCACCGTCAATGTAGCACGCCCACGCGAAGACCGTTCAGGCGGCTATGGTCGCGGACGGGGCAACGGCTACGGCCGCGGAAGGGACGACAGATAATAACCGAAAAAAGATAATTATCGGGGAAGCCTAACCGAACGGCCGAAACCGCTTTGCCGGCTTCCCTTTTTTTTATGTAGTTTTCTCCTGTCGATTTTCCAATTCCGCTCTTAAAACCTCATAAAACTTATCCTTCGCCTCTTTTTCTTTCCATGGAGTATGTCCGCATCTCTCGATGCGGATCATTTTGAAGTCGCCAAGTTTATCAGATAACGGACCATCCACCCCTTCAGGTGGATGTGTGTCGTATTTTCCATGTATTGCAACTACGGGACATCTTATTTCACCAGAATGCTCCAATAATTTTCCAGTCCTTCTCAATTCCGCAGCTTCTGCCCATACGGAACGGTATATTTGTATGTCCAAATCGACCGTGCCATCATTCGAACGAAGGTAATCGTAAGAATCCGCAATGGTCATCAATTCGCCGAATTCTTTCAACGTTGCGTTTCCGGCATCTCCCGAGTCGATCGCTGAAATCAGCCTTTCAGCTTTTTCCCTTTCTTCCACCGAAAGCCTGTCCAATCTTATCTTCATAAAGTCCTTGTTGTACTTATCCTCAAAAGCTCCGGAACTCACTAGAATAAGTTTCTTCAACAAACAGGGATACTCGCCTGCAAACAGGAACCCCAGCCAAGCTCCCCATGAATATCCGACCAACGTGACAGGAAGATCCGCACTCTCCATAAGCTGATCATACAATTCCCTTATTTGTCCCGCCACCGTATTCCCGGTTTGCAGGAATTCCAAAACGCCGAACTCTTTCGACAATTCTTCGGCGACAGGCTTCATCTCCCCTGCTGCCCCCGGACCGCCATGCAGAAGCCCGATGTTAAACGGGGCTGAACCGTATTTTCTGATTGTTTCCAATTTCAACGATTTGAAACTTCTTTCTTCGAAAATACATTATTCTTCATTCTTCACAAAATATAAATATCGGCAACATTTATTTCATCCAAGGAAACCGGCAACGCGAAAACAAATCATATTCCAAGCTCTTCGACGGCACTTTTCAATTGTAAGTGAAAAATCGCCTCTAATGGGAGAATATACATTAGGGGTAGATCGTCTCCCTATATCGGGGCTTTTTCACCGTAGGTAAATTGGGTACTGCAATTGACAATCAACGAGTTAGCTATGTTTAAGCCCCTGTTCCGATTTTCGATTGGCAGACTCGCTATCCGGAATCGGGCCCTTAGGTATCTGTAGAGCCTCTTTGCCAGATTTACCTACGATGAAAAAAGTTCCCGGGATGGAACTTTCCCGTGGGAACGCCAAAATGCTTCCGTGGCCGGCATATGGCCGACAGCTCTTCGGAGCGCAGCTCTTTTCTCCCCGATACCTGACAATCAAGTATCTACACATGAAACCACACCAATATTCCAATAAGTGATATTCCTATAGACAACAGCTTATGAATCGATTGAAAGAAAAGAGCTGCGCTCTCGCGCCCCCAGCATCGCAGCAGCCGCCCACGACAGCTTCAGACAGCTACATGCGGCTATAAATAGCTCACGACAGTTCCCGGCAGCTCCACGCAGTTTCGAACACTTCCAAGCAAGCATATCCAGACAGCTTCAGACAGCTCGAAGCAGCGGCGCAGCTCCCGCACCACCGGTTCACGGCGCATTTCAAACTCGGCTACTCCGTGATCAAGAAAAGCGCAGCTCCCGCAGCCACCAGTTCACAGCTCCGCGGCCTGCCGCTTGAACATCGAGTAGCATTCCAAATCGAATACGGTACCGTCATACCGCCGTTCCCCGCGACGCAGGCAGCCCTCGTATTCGAAACCGCATTTCAATATGACCCTTCGCGAACGCGAATTCGTCGAATAACAAGTACAGGAAATCGTATCTATCGGCAATTCACGGAAAGCATTGCTTACGATAGCCTTTGCGGCCTCCGTCATGAGTCCCTTTCCCCACCAGGACTTAGACAACGCATATCCGAGCATCAGCACGGAAGGATTCGAGCGGTGCGGATCCGGAATCAAGCCTATGGAACCTGCCACCTTGCCGCTCGCCTTCGGCACTATCCCGAAAACATTCTCCTTTCCGATAAATATATCGTCCATTATGCTGCGCGTTTCCCCGATGTTCACGTGAGGTTTCCACCCCGCTGCGGAACCCACTTCCGGCTCCCGGGCATACTCGAAGATATCGGGCGCATCGCTTGCGACGATATGTCTGAGGATCAGGCGTTCGGTCTCCAGTTCTTTCATTCCAGATATTTCTTCAGCCACGCGAAGAATTCGCGGTTCCATTGGATTGAATTCTGCGGCTTGAGGATCCAGTGGTTCTCGTCCGGGAAAAGCATAAGTTTCGAAGGGACTCCCATGAGCTGGGCGCAATTGAACGCCGCCACGGCCTGCGTATACGGTATGCGGTAGTCCTCCATGCCGGCGGAAATCAAAATCGGCGTATTCCAGTTCTTTACGTACTTGTCGGGGGAGAAAGTGTTGTAATGGCGCTTCGTTTCGGGATTGCCATCCCACGGAGCACCGCCGTTGTCCCAGTTGGGGAACCACATCTCATCGGTTTCGTAATATTCGCTGGTCTCGTCGAAGATGCCGGCGTGGGCTATGAACGCGGCATAGCGTCTCCCTTCGTTGTGTCCGGCAACATAATATACGGAGTATCCTCCGTATGAAGCTCCTACGGCAGCCATCTTGCCGACATAAGGTTCGGCCTTGAGGGCATCGGCGGCGGAGAAGTAATCCCTGATGTTCTGCCCGCCGTAATCTCCCGAAATCTGTTCGCACCATTCCTGACCGAACCCGGTGGTCCCGCGGCGGTTCGGAAGGATCACTATGTAACCCTGGGAAGCCATCATCTTATAGTTCCAGCGATACGACCAGTCCTGGCTTATGGCTCCCTGAGGGCCGCCGAGAAGTATTTCGATGGCGGGATAGACCTTAGTCGAATCGAATTTCGGAGGATATATGACCCATGTCATCATCTTCTTGCCGTCCGTGGTAGGTATGTAGCGGGCCTCCATCCGACTTTCCGGAATCTGGTCGAGAATATGCTTGTTTTCGTACGTAAGTTGTTTCCAGCTGCCGTCAGCCAGCGATACCGAAACGATTTCGGCAGGACGCATCATGGATGTGTTGACGCAAACCAACGCGCTGTCCCCGAGCAGGGACGGAGCCTCGAAGTCGTACCAAACGTCTTTCGGAGTGATGCGTTTGACATTGCCTTCCATATCCACGCTGAACAAGGCCTTGGTCTCATCGTAAACCGCGCAGAAGTAAATAAGCCTTGAATCGGCGGACCAGGCGGGGGATTCGACATTGCGGTCGAACAATTTTTTCACGGAGGTGATTTCGGTGCGTTCACCGGAAGCAAGGTCCATTACGAAAAGTCTCACGCGGTCAGCTTCGTAACCGCCGCGAGCCATGCTGAGCCACGCTACCTTCTTGCCGTCGGGCGAAAAAACCGGCTGCGTGTCATAGCCCGGCATCCCTTCGGAAAGGTTCTTGCAGGAACCTTTCGCGACATCGTATAGATAAATGTCGGTATTCGTGCTGAGAGTGTATTCCTTACCCTGCATTTTCTTGCAGCTGTATGCAATGCTGCGCCCGTCGGGACTCCAGCAGAGCTGCTCTATGCCGCTGAACGGTTCGATGGGCAGTTCGAACGGGGCTCCGTCCAGGATGTCTTTACCCTCGCCCACCTTCGAGCCGTCGAAAGAGGCGACGAAAGAGTGGGGAATACTGTTTACGAAGTGATCCCAGTGGCGGCACATGAGACTGTCGTATACCATTCCGGTACATTCCGGCAAATCCGGATTTTCCTCCGTCCCGCTCTTGACCTTTTTAACCATAGACGTATAGATCAACTGTTTCTGGTCCGGGGAGAGCGTGAACTCCATGATTCCTCCTTTCACATCGGAAACCTTTTTCCGGTCCTTCCCGTTCGGGTCCATGACCCATATCTGGCCCCCGTAAAGGAATGCAATCTTCCTTCCCTCCTCGATCCAGCGGGCATTGGATTCGCTCTTTGCGGTTCCTGTGATCTGCCTGTTGCCGGAGCCGTCCGCATTCATGACGAAAAGTTCGCGGTTGGTCCGGTTCTCTTCTATAGAGGTGAAACCCACTCCGTACAGGATCTTGGTTCCGTCAGGCGAGACCTGCGGGTCGGAGACCTTGCCCAGCTGATGAAGCACTTCGGGCGTCATAAGGCCGTCCGCGACCTTTATGTCGGCGCGCCCGATCACTTTTTCGGAAACGCCCTTCTGTGAAGAGCAGGATGCAGCCATAATCATAACGGCAATCAGTAAAAGATGTTTTTTCATAAATATATAATTAATTATTATTCAATGCCAAGCGCGGCGAAACCTCGACCCTTCCGCTCATCATTCGGCCGTTTCGTAGCCGTAGTCCAGCCCCTTCATAGTATAAGGTATGCCTTCGGTCATCCACTTCGGGGCCGGATCGCCCTTGAGATAATGGCCGAAGAACTGCGACAATCTGATGCTAAGGTCTTTGCAGTTGCGCCTCTCGACAAGGTTGTGCTCCTCGTCGTTATATTGGAGCAGCCAGGCCCTCTTGCCGCGACGGCGCAGCGCCGTGAAGAACTCGACACCCTGCTGCCACGGGACCGCACCGTCCTTGTCGTTGTGCATTATCAGGACCGGAGTAGTGACATTCGGCACCCCAAACAGCGGCGAATTCTCGACATAGAGGTCGAACCCGTCCCACAAATCCTTCCCTATCCTGCTCTGAGAGCACTCGTACTGCATCTCGCGCACCATCCCGCTCTCAAGACGGATTCCTCCGTAGGCGCTGGTCATATTAGAAACCGGCGCACCGGCCCCGGCAGCGGCGAAACGGTCCGTCTTGGTAATCATATAGGCCACCTGATAGCCTCCCCAGCTCTGCCCCTGGATGGCCATCTTCGACCCGTCGACCCATGAGTTCTCGCAAAGCATATCGCACCCCGGCATAATGTAGTCCAAGGCGCTCTGCCCCGGATGCCCCACCTTGTAGCGGATGTCCGGGACGAAAACGAGGTATCCGTTCGAAGCGAAATAAGGCCAGTTCACGGTCGACCGGGAAGGGGCCGGCATACGATAATTATATAGTTCGTCGGAATAGAGTTCGTAGAAATAGATGATTACAGGATATTTCTTGGCCGGGTCGAAATCCTCCGGCTTCACAAGAATCCCGTCCGCCGGAGTCCCGTCGGCAGCCTTCCAGTGAACCAGTTCGGCGCGCCCCCAGTTATAGTCGCGCTGCTGCGGATTGACGTCCGTCAGCTTCACGGAACTCTTGAAGAGGTCTTTCGTCACATAAAGGTCAGGACAATGCTCGAAATTCTGGGCGGTATAGAAAATGACCGGATTCGAGTCCGGCAGCGGCTTCCGTCCCTTCTGAGAGGCGAAAGAAAGCGTCGGGGCGGAATAAGCCCATCCGCCCTCGACCAGTTTCTTCATCGCGGGTTTCCGCACCGTCATATCCTTGGTCCATACCGACCGCTCCTTGGTCACCTTGTTCAGGCCGGTGAAGTAGAGCGGACGTTTGAAATTGAAAAAGTTGTCCTCCGCAAAACTGCTCTTCTCCCAGTAAGGCCGCGCCATCTCGAGCTGCGTGGAGGCTGCACGCCCCGCACCTTCGGTCAGGCAGACCGGCGCGGCGCTTCCGTCGGCGGCGACGATCCACCAGTCGTAGCGGTCCCTTACGAGCAGCCGCCTGGAGTCGTCGAGCCAGACCGACCCGTCGTATGGAGAGGCAAGCATAGGCTTGTCATTTTCCTCGTCGTCAAAGGCATAGCCGATGCCGCGCGTCACGCAGACCGTATCCCTGCTCCCGGCGTCGAGAACGAACCACTGAGCGGCCCTGTAATCGAAATAGGAATAATACTTTCCGTCAGGCGAAGGCTGCAGACGGGTCGTTCCGAGGTCGGTGAAAACTTTTTCGCGGCTCCCGTCGCCCAGATTGACCGCATAGATGTCGGAATGAGGGTTTTCGTCCCACTGGGATTCCAGGCGGTAAGGCTTGTCCGAAACGACGTATGCCACTCCAGTGACGTCGGTCCTGTACGAATACATCCTCTGAATCAGGTCGTCTTCAAGCGCGAAAGGCCTTCCGCAGTCGAATGGCATCCTCCAGGAGAATTTCCGGTCCTTCTCGTCCGCAAGCCATATCTTCTGGACCGGCTGGTTATAGTCGGCGTCCCAACTCCAGATGTCAAGCCGCGGCTTTTCGAAGTCCGGTACGGTGGTGTCCGCATCCGGATAGATTATTTTTACGTTAAAGTCAATGTAACGCGCATCAGACCGCGCGGCGTAGCTCTTCATCGAGGCACCGGAGGCGATGCGCAACTTCCCGGCCAGTTCCGGAGCGGCGTCGTCCACGACGAGCCGCTGCGAACCGGCAACGGCGTCATAGCAATATATGGAGGTGAAATCCTTCTTTGTCACCGTGTCGGTCACCGCCCGGTTGTAAAAAAGCAGCTTTCCGGCCCCGGCGTCCTTTGCAGAGGCGAAAGAAATGTCGGAGAACGAGGTGTCCTTGCCGCATTTGGCCAGAATCTTGGAAGTGCCTCCCTTCAAATCCATCAGCGTCAGCGAGTTCGCCGAAAGCGAATCTTTCTTGTAAGGCTTCCTGACCACCGCCGCATAACGGCCGTCATCAGAAAGGGCGAGCGCCGAAGCGTCCGCAAGGGTGTCCACCTTCATCTTGCGCAGGTCGAGCAGATAGCCGGCGCTCCGCACCGAATCCGGCCGGTATGTGGTAAAATAGACATATTCGGAGAACGGCTCCCCGAGCGTCCTGCTGCTCTTGACATTGGCGAAAGCCGTATCTGTCCCTCCTGCGAGGGCGATGATTTTCAGGGTGTCGTGCGGCATCTTGTCCTCCTTTAACTTGTCAATCTTCCCCTGCCGCGTCTTCGCGAACTGCGGCCTCACTGTCACTACGGCGTAGTCAAGCGCTTCGGTGAGCTTGGCATTGACCCCGCGGAGCACCTCTATCTTCCTTCCGCCCGACACCTCATAAAAGAAGCAGGCCCCGTCGCCCTCCTCCGGATTGACATTGTAGACAATCCATTTTCCGTTTTGCGGAGCGCTTACGCCTGAAAGGCGGTTCCAGGAATCATATACCGAGTGGTCTATCGGCGGCTTCTGGGCGAAACCGAGTGTCGCGGCAAACAGCGCGACCGCTGCAAGAAGTGTTTTTTTCATAAGACAAATATAGCCATTTAAAAGTCAAACGCGGTAAATGAATTTCAATAAAAATCATTATAAAAAATTTTGTTTTATTAAAACGTTTTTTCACCTTTGTAAAACGTTTTTATAACACCCAACTATGAACACTGTTTTACAGTCCAGACAAGTCCCCGTGAGGGCGGAATATGATGTCGTGGTATGCGGAGGAGGCCCGTCGGGCATCATCGCCGCACTTGCCGCCTCAAGAGGAGGGGCGCGCACTGCAATCATTGAACGCTACGGCTTCTTCGGAGGGATGGCCACGGCCGCGCTTGTGGCTCCGATAAGCGTATTCAACTATAACGGCCGGCGAATCATCGACGGCATACCTTGGGAGTTCATCACCCGGCTGACCGAGATAGGCGGCGCACGGGAAGAGAAACCTCTGGGCAACATCACCTTTTCGCCCGAAAAATACAAACTCATCGCACAGCGTATGCTTGTCGAAGCCGGGGTGCAGATTTATTTCCACTCCTATCTTAGCGACTGCAACCTTTCCGGAACCATAATCAAACACGTCATCGTGGAGAACAAGGACGGTGCTGAAGCCATCGGAGGGAAGGTGTTTGTCGATGCTACCGGGGACGCAGACCTGGCTGTACGCGCCGGAGTCCCCCTCCAGCCGGCGTCGAAAAAACTCCAGCCAGCCTCACTGATTTTTATGCTGGGAGGCGTGGATACAGAAGATCTTCCGATGATCCGCCATTGCAAGCAAGGGGTCAACTATCTTGACGTCGAAGTCCGCAAAAAGTTCGAAGAGCTGCGAAAAGAGAACCCGGACATCCCCGTATTCGGCGGGCCGTGGTATTGCGGCATACTCGAGAAGGGCATAGTCCTTGTCAATATGACCCGGATTGATGCCGATATGACGTCAAACCGGGAGCAGACAGCCGCAGAGTGCGCGATGCGCGAGGAAGCGACACTTTTCGCCACGCTTCTGAAAATGACCGTACCGGCTTTCTCGAACTCGTTCCTCCTGGAGACCGCCCCCCAGACCGGAGTGCGCGAAACAAGACGTATACTCGGTGCCTATACGCTCACCGGCGAGGACTATCTCAATGCGGTCGACTTCCCCGACTCGGTGTCAAGAGGCTGCCACCCTGTCGACATACACTCTGGCGACACCACTTCGCAACGTTGCCAGTTTCTCAAAGAAGCTGCATTCGTCCCTTACAGATGCCTCTATTCTCCAGACTTTCCGAACTATCTGGTCGCCGGACGCGCCTTTTCGGCAGACTCGGTGGCCTCGGCTTCCGTCCGGGTGCAAGCCTCCTGTATGGGACTAGGCCAAGCCGCAGGAGCCGCCGCCGCACTCAGTGTACGGGGCGGGACGGGCGTAGGCGAAATAGACACCGACAAACTTCGCAAAATACTGATATCGTATGGAACAAACTTATCAAGATAATATGAAACAAGAAGTTACAGCAGGCATTCTTCATATCGGAGTGGGCAATTTCCATCGCGCCCACGAAGAGTATCTGACCTGCAAACTGATGGAGAAAGACCCTTCCCAGTCCGTCTGGGGCATCTGCGGGGCGATGCTGCTTCAGAGCGACGAGCGCCTCTACAAGGCCCTGAAGTCCCAGAATTGCAAGTACACCCTCACCGTATGCGGACGCGACGGACACGACGAGTTCTACACGATAGACTCTCTCGTCGATCTGATATGGGGCTGCGAAAATCCCGAGGCCGTGCTTGACAAAATAGCCGACCCCGCCATAAAGATCATCACCCTGACCATCACGGAAGGGGGCTACAACATCTCAAAGAAAGACGGACGCTTCGTACTTGAAGACACGAACGTGGCACACGACTTAGTCGACCCAGGAAATCCGCGTACCGTATTCGGTTATGTCGCCGAGGGACTGAGACGACGCCGCGACAAAGGAAGCGGCCCAGTCACCATCCAGTCCTGCGACAATCTTCAGCACAACGGCGATACGGCACGCAAGTCGTTCACTGCATTTTTTGCCGCGCAGGATGCCGGACTTGCCGATTGGGTCGAAAGCAATGTCACCTTCCCGAACAGTATGGTGGACCGCATCACTCCAGCCACCCGTCCGGAGGACATCGAGAGGCTCAATGCCAAGAACGGCACTCACGATGCGGCACCAGTCTATTGCGAAGACTTCATCCAGTGGGTCATAGAAGACAAGTTCATCGCAGGACGTCCTGCCTGGGAGGAGGTCGGCGCACAGTTCTCGGACAATGTGAAGGCCTGGGAGAATATGAAACTCAGCCTTCTGAACGCATCCCACACGCTTCTCTCCTACCCGTCCTTCCTGGCCGGATACCGCAAAGTCGACGAGGCGATGCGAGACGGCAGAATCCGCACACTGCTCAAAGACTTTATGGACAAGGACATAACTCCATACGTTCCGGCTCCTGACGGGACGGACCTCGAACTCTACAAGAAGACTCTTCTGGAACGCTTCGCAAACAGGACGGTGAGCGACCAGATAGCACGCCTGTGCTCCGACGGGGCCTCCAAATTCCCGGTCTATGTGACGCCCAACCTCGGCAAGATGGTCCGCGACAACGCCGACCTCACTCGGCCGGCATTTCTTCTTGCCTGTTACAGACACTACCTCAAATACCGGAAGGACGACAAAGGCGCCGCCTTCGAAATAAACGACCCTTGGCTGACCGAAGACGATTTCAGACTTGTCCGGAGCGACAATCCGCTCGACTTTCTGGCAGCCTCTCCTTTTGCAAGCACAAATCTTGCGGCTTCGCGTCAATTCGTCTCCAAATACGGAAAAATGGCGGAAAGCATTCTTTCGCAAGGTACTATGAATACTCTCGAATCCATAATATGATGACGGTATGAAAAGAATCACCATAAGGGATGTCGCCAAAGAAGCAGGCGTTTCCGTGACGACGGTTTCGTTTGTGATGAGCAACAAGAAATGCGAAGAGGCCGGTCTCGACAAGAAATACTGTATCGTGGAAGAGACTGCCGACAGAGTGCTTCAGGCGGTGAACAAGCTGGGCTACAGGCCTAATCTGGCCGCCTCAAGCCTGCGCAACGGCAGACGGAATACGATCGGGGTCATCACCTCCGACATCGCCAACCATTTTTTCTCCGACATCGCCCGTTCCATAGAAAACGTAGCCTACGACAGTGGCTACACTGTCCTCTTCGCCAGCAGCGACGAGTCCGAATCGAAGATGGAAAGCATTGTCGACACTTTTCTGGACAACTCTCTCGACGGGATGATCATCGCCCCTTGCAAGGGCGGCGGTGCCGTGGTACGGAAGGTCATCGATGCCGGCATTCCTACAGTTCTCTTCGACAGGGATTTGCCGGGGCTTTCCTGCGGCCGCGTGCTTCTTGACAACGTCAAAGCGGGCGAGATGGCCGTAGACCTTCTATATGACGCAGGTTACAGGAAAATAGCGATGATAAACTACTCGCTCGGGATTTCAAGTATGGACGACAGGGAGAAGGGATATCGCGAGGCTATGAGGAGGCACTCCCTCTCCGGAGAAATCGACGTATGCACAACCGTCTACGGTCAGGCAGAACAGGACATTCGCGATTACATCATTGACTGCGTACGCCGGAAGGTAGACGCCATATTGTTCCCTACCAATACCATTTCGGTCATCGGACTTGAAGTCCTGCACGATCTTAATATTGAAGTGCCTGATGTTATGGCGGTCGTCTGTTTCGACAAGAACGACTGCTACGACCTCTATTCTCCGCGCATCACGCGCATCACCCAATCCACTGAAGATATGGCTGTCGAATCGTTCAATATGCTCAGAAAGATAATCGAGAGACCGGACGAAAAGTACGACCACACCGTCGTTCTCCAGCCCGAAGTCATCCTCCGCGAGTCGACATCAACTAAAAAGACAATATGAAAAAAACAGTAGTCGCCATAGGGGAGTTGCTCTGGGACGTCCTCCCGTCAGGAAAGCGCATAGGCGGTGCACCGATGAACTTCGCATATTGGGCGGCCCGAAGCGGGTGCCGCTCCGGCATCATCAGCGCCGTGGGCAGGGACGATCTCGGAGAGGAGCTTTGCCGAGCGATAGCCCCGCTCGGCGTAGATCTCACGGCTCTCCAGACCAACGGCTACCCGACCGGCACGGTCCGGGTGACGCTTTCCTCCGCCGGCGAGCCGTCATACGAAATCTGCGAAGGCGCAGCCTGGGACAACATAACCGACTCGACAATTGCCGTCAACGAGATGAAGGCTGCCGATGCCGTCTGCTGGGGGTCTCTCGTCCAGCGCACTCCGACGTGCCGTAACGTCGTGCTAAACCTGGTAGATGCGGCGCCGAAGAATGCATTGCGAATATTTGACATAAATCTGAGGCAGCATTTCTATACTGCCGACACCGTCGACGCTTCGCTTCGGAGAGCGGACATTCTCAAACTCAACGAGACCGAACTTCCTGAAATTTGCTCTCTGCTTAAGATACAAGGCATAGACGGCCTTTTGTCCCGCTATAATCTTCGCTACGTCGTATATACGGCCGGCGCCTCACACAGCGAGGTGTTCGGGGACGGAATACATTCTTACCTCCCGACCCCCAAGGTGGAAGTTGCAAGCACCGTCGGTGCGGGGGATTCGTTCACAGCCACATTCGCGGCCGAGATTCTCAACGGCAAGGAGGTGTCGCAGGCCCACAGAAGGGCAGTGGAAGTCTCAGCCGAAGTATGCCGCCACGACGGAGCAATATTTTAGAAATATGAAAGCGTTGTTATTATATCTGGCGTGTCTTCTTCCTGTTCAGCAGACTTTCATCAGCAGGATTTTCGATACTGACGAGTTTCTGGACCCGGGCGTGGAAGTTCGCGGGGCCTCGCAGGGGTTCGCCGTCCTGGACTCCCTCGGCTTTTTCTTCCACGACAAGGGACAGGTTCTCATCGTCGACTTGGACAGCCGCAAACTGCTGTCCACATTCGTCGTCCCCGGACTTGAGGAAGCCCATTGCAACAACGCCTGTTTCTCAGACGAAAAATATGGTGAAGATTCTGTTTTCCCTCTTCTCTACGTGACAGAATGCACTGGGAACAACCGCTGTTACGTGGTGGACCTGAACCTCGCGACAGGCAGGATAGTGCAGGAGATATGGTACGACGGCGATGACTACAACAAGACTTTCGACTGGTGCATAGACCCCGGGAGGGGCTTCATCTATACGAGAGGCGGCAACCGCTTTTATTGGAAAGACCCGCCCGACGACCCCGTCTACGGCAGATGGATGATGATCAAGAAGTTCAGACTTCCACGTAAATCTGATTTCAAATCTTCGGGGCAGGTGCATCTCGCCCTTGCGGACGCTCTCGACAGTTTCGCCCTGGACGACGTGTACTTCGGGCAGGGGAGCGTCATTCGCGACGGCATAATGTATACCGGCGAAGGGTCCCCTTCCAGATGCCGCTGCCGAATCCACATAATCAATTTGGACGCACACACGAGGATTGCAGTCCACGACGTATCCTATCTCGGACTGGAGCCTGAAGGATTCGGCCAGAGGGACGGGCAGATACTGGTCACATTCCATACCCCCGGCAATCCGCGTCACAACATACTTTATAAATTGAACCAAAATACAACAACCAAATAAACATATCTAAGATGAGAAGACTACTACTTTCTGCATTCATCATCTCCCTCGCCGCGCTGACGCTGTCATTCCCGGCGACGGGACAGGATGAGGGAACGGTACGAACCGTCGTCTCCGGCAAAATCACAGACGCCCAGAGCGGAGAGGCCATAATCGGCGGATCCATATTGATCAAGGGCAAAACTGCCGAAGGGACTATCACCGACCTCAACGGAAACTATCGCCTGGAGTTCACGGGAAACTCCGGAGTCCTCGTCTACTCGAGCCTCGGCTATAAAGAGGTGGAGCAGACTGTCGTCATCGGCAAAAATCAGACTATCAACGTGCAACTGACGCCGTTCGCCGAAGAACTTGAAGCTACCGTAGTCATAGGCTACGGCCAGGCCAAGAAGAAAGACCTCAGCGGCGCCATCGGGACGGTAGGCGGAGAAAACCTTTTGAAAATCAACGCCACCAATGTCTCCCAGTCGCTTCAGGGCGCCCTTCCGGGAGTACAGGTGACCCGTTCGAGCGGCTTGCCGGGCGCATCTGCAACCATCAGGGTGCGCGGTGTCACCACGATGAGCGATTCAGACCCGCTGATTATCCTGGACGGAGTGCCTATCTCCACCCTCGACCAGGTAAACCAAGATGACATAGAAAACATTACGGTGCTCAAGGATGCGGCCTCCGCTTCAATCTACGGATCCCGTGCCGCTGCCGGCGTCATCCTCGTGACCACCAAGCGCGCCTCGGACGGGGTGCTGAACATCACCTACAACGGCAACTTCGGAGTCGTCACACCTACACGCTTCCCTTCGACAGTCTCAACGACGCGTTTCTTCGAGATGCAGAACGAAATCTCCTGGAACGACGGAGGGAACATCTCCGGACAGGAGTACTCCATCTACAGCAAGGACTTGATAGACAATTACCAAGCTTACCACAACCTTGACCCGGACAACTACCCGCTGACAGACTGGAAGAAACTGCTCGTCAAAGATATGGCGCCGTCATACAGACACAACGTCTCATTGGCATACGGCAACAGCATAGTCAAGACCAATGCATCCGTATCCTACGAAAATACGGAGGCCCTTTATAAAAACCGCGACTATTCGGTACTCAACGTTTCTGTCAGCAACGACATCCGCGTCACGAAGTTCCTCAAGGCGTTTGCCGACGTAAGGCTACGCCAGAGCGTGAACAACACGCCGCAAACTAATCCGCTGCAGGGCGCATACCTGTACGGCCCCAATACGGCGGCATACTGGGAAGACGGCAGATACGGCGAGGGCCATATCGGCAGCAATGCTGAATATGTCCTCGACCAGGGCGGTTTCGTCAAATCAACCACAATGAGAGCCAATGTCAGACTCGGTTTTGAACTTGAGCCTGTGAAAGATTTCGTCATAACCGGAATAGTCGCCCCGAGCGTGGTCGTGAGCAGTTCCAAGGACTACAACGCAGCACTCCAATATTATTCTGCGGAAGACCCTTCGGTAGCCCTCGGCTACGTGACCGGACACGAGACCACATCTCTCACGGAGAAGCGCGGCAATTCCTCAACTATCACCAAACAGCTCACCGCTTCATACAAAAAGACTGTCGCCTCGAATAACAACATCTCCCTGATGGCCGGCTACGAGGACTACAGCTACAATGTGGAGGATCTCGGCGCCTTCGGCGACAAGTTCGCCGTCACGGGATACCCTTATCTGGACAGGGCGCCTGCAGACCAGGTGTCCGTGTCCGGCTCCGCGTCACAGCTTGCATACCTCTCCTATTTCGGACGCGTGATGTACGACTACAGCCACAAGTACCTTGTCCAGGCCAACATCCGCCGCGACGCCTCGTCGCGATTCAACAAGAATTATCGCTGGGGCACATTCCCGTCAATCTCAGGAGGATGGGTCATCTCCGAAGAGCCTTGGATGCAGCCGCTGATACATACTCTCAGTTACTTCAAATTGAGAGCGTCCTACGGCACCCTCGGCAACGAGCGCATAGGCACCTACCCTTGGCAGTCGATTATGAGACTTGGAGATGTCATTATGGACAGCGGCAATGGAGCCGTTTCCCAGATGACCGCCGCCCAGACCGCCTACAACATTGAGAACATCACGTGGGAGACCACCAAGACCTGGGATATAGGCTTCGACGCCACTATGTTCGACGGCCGCCTTTCAACCACCTTCGACTACTATCACAAGACGACTGAAGATATGCTGCTCAGTCTCGAAATTCCGGACCTCATCGGTTATTCCAACCCGAGCCAGAACGCCGGGACAATGTACACCAACGGTTGGGAACTCTCTTTGGGCTGGAGAGACCGCATAGGAGAACTCGGTTACTCGTTATCCGCCAACGTGAGCGACTACCGCTCCATTATGGGTGACCTGTCAGGTGTCGTCATCGACGGCAGCCAGGTTATCCGTGAAGGTTCCGAATACAACGAGTGGTACGGATATCGTTCCGACGGCCTCTACCTCTCCGAAGACGACCTCGCCAATTCGCCGAAACTTAACGATGCCGTGCAGGTGGGCGATGTGAAATTCAAGGATGTCAGCGGCCCGGACGGCGTGCCTGACGGAAAAATAACGCCTGAATATGACCGCGAGCTGCTTGGCGGGTCCCTCCCTCGTTATGTCTTCGGAGGAAATCTGTCCCTCGACTATAAAAACTTCGACTTCTCGTTGATATTCAACGGCGTCGGCAGTCAGATCGTCCAGATGTCCCAGGCTATGGTCTTCCATACCGCCGCCTGGCACACTTTTCCTAGTTTTCTCGACGGCAACTACTACAGTTACTATAACACGGACGAGCAGAACGCTTCAGCCCGCTTCCCTCGCCTCTCCCAGCAGAAATCAGGATCATCAAATTCTTACAACTATGAGATGAGCGACTTCTGGCTCTTCGACGGCGCCTACTTCCGCATAAAGAACATCACTCTCGGATACACTCTGCCTAAGGCATTGGTCAATAAGATCAAGATAAGCAACATACGCGTGTACGCATCCGTCAGCGACCCTCTCTCCTTAGACTCCTACCCGCAAGGCTGGGACCCTGAAGCGGCGCTCAACGCATACATAGCCAGAACATACAATTTCGGTATCTCCATTAAATTCTAATGACAATGAAAAAAGCATTATTATCTACCATATTTGCCGGTATGCTCCTCTTCGTCTCGGGTTGTGTCGACCTCAACCTCAACCCTCTGACAGAAGGGTCCACCGAGAACTGGTTCTCCAACTCGCAAGAAATCGAGATGGCTCTCAACGAGCTTTATGGCACCAACTACTGGTATTTCGACTCCTACCGTATGTACAACTCGGACAGATGGACGGACGACTGGAACCAGAGAGAATATGTCTACGACTACCTCAAGGGGGAAGTCTCCTCCACCTGGGGCGACACAGAGGCCCACTACAAACGTTTCTATCAGGCTGTCGCAAGGGCAAACACCATCCTCGCAAGCGTGGAAAGGGCCTCCGACATACTCACTGAAGAGCAAGTCGACCAGTATCGCGGCGAGGCGGCTTTCTTCCGCGCTGTAGCATACTCTTATCTTACATTCCTCTACGGCGACGTGCCTTTCTACACCGAATATATCACCCTCGACGAAGCTTACAAGATGGCCAAGACTCCCAAGGCCACAGTACTGGAACAAGTCTACAAGGACTTCGACACGGCGATAGAGTATCTTCCGGACTCTTATTCGGGAGTAAAACGCATAACCAAGGGGGCCGCATACGCCTTCAAGGCGCGTACCGCCCTGTGGAACTCCGACTGGTCCGTCTGCAAGGCTGCCGCCGAAGGCTGCATCGCGACGGGCGAGTTCGCCCTTGAAAGCGATTACTCCACGCTTTTTCTCCCGGAGACAAAAAAAACCAGGGAGAACATCTTCTATCTCGTGCGTGACGAGAGTCTCGGACTTGTCTCTCCAAGTCTCAAATCGTTTCTTCCCAGAAGTGTGGGAGCGAACGCCACGGCACAACCATCCATCGAACTGATGTGCGCCTATCTCTGCACGGACGGCAAGACAATCGACAAATCACCCCTCTACAACCCTCTCAAACCTTTTGAGAATCGAGACCCCCGCCTCTCGGCCACCATTTTGGAACCCGGAGGAACACTTATGGGTTACACCATCGACCCGCGTCCGTGGGTCAAGACCGTCACCAACGACCTCGGCCAGTCCATAAAGAACAAGGACAACCGCACGGTAGACCAGTACGCCGCCTACAACGGCCTCACCCTCAAGAAGGGTGTCAGCGAAGACTGGCTGGTGGACTTTAAAAATCAAGCGAATATCGTGGTTATGCGATACGCGGACGTACTCCTGATGCTTGCCGAAGCCAAATGCGAACTTGGAGAGGTGGACGAAGAGGCGCAGAAGGCCATCAATATGGTAAGGGCGAGAGCGTACGGAGTGGACTACAGGATGACAAGCAAGTACCCTGCCGTCAAGACCACTGATCAGGCCGAGTTCCGGACCGACGTTCGTATCGAACGCCGTATGGAGTTCGCCTGGGAAAATCACCGCTTCTTCGACCTCATCCGCTGGAGAGTTGCGGAGAAGGCCTGCAACAAGCCTATGGTCGGCCTCAGCATTGACAAACTCAAGGCTGCAGATGAGACAAACTGGTTCTTCCCGACCGACGTCATTCCGACCGTAGACGAAAATGGCACTGTCGATTTGGAAAACACCATCTTGGGCAAGAACTGCTTCGTACAGATAGCTTTCGGCACTTTCGACGCCGGCAAGCAGTACCTGTTCCCGTTCCCGGCAGACGAGATGACTATATGTCCTAATCTTGTACAGAATGACGGCTATTAACAAATTACCCGCATTTCTGCTGCTTATGTTATCAGCAGCAGCTTGCAACGGCATCAAGCCCGGCGAATCCACCAAGCCTTCTACAGGCGGGGACAGTTCCGATTTTTCGGCCGGCAAGGTCGGGGAGACGCTCGGAGCCTGGACCAAGGGGACGCTTGACATTCACTTCATCAACACCGGCAGGGGAGAGTCCGCATTCTATATTCTCCCCGACGGAACCACGATGCTTGTGGATATGGCCGGTTCCCTGCTCGCCGACGAAGACGCCGACGGCAAATACCCTACTGCACCTCGTCCGAACGCCCAGACCTCATCTGCCGAAGTTATAGTGAACTACATCAACCATTTCACTTCGCCCGAGAGCAAGGGCCACATCGACTATGCCGTTCTGACCCACTTCCACGAGGACCATATGGGATCCTATCTGTCCACTCTGCCATCGGGCGGAGACGGGACTTTCAAAATGACTTCTATGTGTGAAATAGGCACAAGAATCCCTTTCAGACACTATCTCGACAGGGCTTACCCGGACTACGACTATCCATACGACCTGACTGACGCCAAATACACCAATATCAAGAATTTCGTCAAGTGGACAGTTTCGGTGAACGGCACGAAAGCGGCGGCATTCGACGCCGGAGCCTCCGACCAGATAACCCTCCTGTACGATGCCGCTTCATACCCCTCCTTCAACATACAGAACCTTTCGGCGAACGGCCGGTATTGGACCGGTTCGGGCCATAACTCAGTAATGAAAATGCCGGAATCGTATCCTGACAAAGTCGGCGTACCGAACGAAAACTGCTTCAGTTGCGCCTTCCGGCTAAAATACGGAAGGTTCGACTTCTTCACGGCAGGTGACCATCAGTACACCGGGCGCAGCACATTCTCCTACTTCGACAGCGAAGCCCCGATGGCTCAAGTGATGTCCAAGGTCGACGTCGCCAAGGCAAATCATCACGGCACGACCAACGCCAACAGTACGGGGCAGATGAACGTCCTGAAACCGACCGTGTGGATTGCAAATATCTGGCGCGACGTCCAGCCAAATGCCGCCACAGTAAAGAATGTCATAGATGCCAATCCGTCGGTTGACATTTATCTGACGAACTTCTGCGATGTCAACGTGCCGAACTTCACCGAAGCCCAGAAGGCTCGATTCGTCTCAACGCAAGGCCACGTTGTCGTAAGAGTCAACAAGACAGGCACGGTTTATTATGTCTATGCATTGGACGACTCCGATATGCAATACAGAATAACAAAGATTTCAAAATATACATCCTATTGATTATGAAAAAAATAATAATAACATCCATCATTATCGCTCTTGCAGGCATTTTCACGATGTCCTGCACCAAAAACGACCAGACTGTGGACACGCTTGCCGCGCCGACGGGCGTGAGCGCCACCCTCGGCGAGTCCTCCATCTCAGTCCGCTGGGACGAAGTACAAGGGGCGGCTTTCTATATTCTTTACTACAAGGTCTCTTCGGACAACGGTTTTTCCAAGACCGACCCACTCTCCACTACGAACTACACGCTCACAGACATCAAAGAAGGTGTCACATACGAATTCAAGGTCAGGGCGGCAAGCAACACCGCCGCAAGCGGATTCTGCGAACTCGTCTCCCTCGTTGTCCCGGAGCCTGAAACTCCCCCTGTCCCCAATGCCGAAACTCCTGTCGTCTCCAACGTCCGCGCAGGTCTGGGATGGGTCAATTTCACTATGGCCACAGTCGACACCCCTTGCAGTTATGTCTGTTACAACGGAACCGTCGCCCTCGCATCCGCCCCGGTACTTGTCAGTACTGACGAGACGGCGGGCACTGCCGAATACAGCCTCACGGGGCTGGATCTCTCCAAGACATACTCGGGCCTCTCCGTCAAAAGAGTAGTCGACGGCTACAACGACTCTGAAGCGGCTCCCCTGGGCGAGGTCACTACCGGAGGAATCACTGTGCTCACCAGGAACAATTCCCCCCGTCACCTCGCATTCGGCTGGGATGACGTCGCCGCCGATGCGAACTGGACCTTCGATGCCGACATCGACCCTCTCACGAGGACATACAAGGTAGAACTGGCCACAGATGCCGCTTTCAAGCACATTATCTACAGCATCTACACGGTCAACAACTTCAACGCCGCTTCCGGCGCATTCAACAACAACAACTGGATCGGGGAGAGCGGCACGCCGGAGTCCCCCGCCAAGCCTTACGCAAATGCAAACACAGAAGTCACTTTCAGTCAATTGGAACCGTCGACGACATACTACTTCAGAGTGAGAACCGCCGCAGGGGAAAGCGTTCCGAACTATGTCGACAATGACGGCTCAATGATACAGATGAACGCCAAGTCCGGCAGGTCCGGCTGGTCTGCCACGGTATCCGCCGCCACCGCCGCCGCTCACACCCCGTCCGGCAATGAACTTCTCTATCAAGGATTCGACGACCACGCTTTTCAATGCGACCCGTTCAACTGCACGGCGGGTATGGTCCCTGTCGGCAAAGACATCACATACAGCTACCCTTGGAAGGGTGAATGGGGATTCCTCACCCCTCATACAAGTCTGCGTTACGATGAGTTCGGAGCTTCCGCCGTCGGCACTTTCCCGGGAGGGGGAGAGAGCAAACTTGACGGACTGGCAGTCTACACTATGGATACGGACATCTTCCCTTCAATGAAAGGCTGGTTCTGCGCAAAAGCCTGTTACCCGCTTCAGGGGTCTCTCAAAATCGGTGGGTCGGGCGGCCAGAAGAACTACATCATCACGCCCGCCTTCAACGGTATTGGCGCCGACACGAAGGTCGCCATAAGTTGCGATGCCGCCGCATATCACGCTTCAGCCACGCCTGCCCGCCTGAACATCAAGGTCTATCGCGCAGCATCCAAATCTCTGGAGAACCTGTTGACAGAAGACCTTCCGGCCTGCGGCGCCGAGATCAGTCCTAAGAACGACGGATATCACAATATGGTCAATATGCTGAATTACAGCGTAGAAGCCACCCTACAACCGGGCGACTACGTGATGTTTGAAAGCGAGACCGTCAAGTCCCCTGCGATAAATCGCCTTCTTATCGACAATATCCTCATCGTGAAAAAATAAGACTCATGACAGATAAAAGCATAATTCTCGGCAGATTCCGGCCTCTTGACCAAATACTTGCCTTTGATGTCTTCGACGACGGCTTCAACGGCTGGATGGAGATAATGCCAAATTTCTGCAACGGTCCCGACTTCGAGCAGAGTCCGAGTATCCTCAGCAAGGACCAATGGATGCCTATGATGCTGTCCACCGCCACCTACAGGTATCCTGGCTCACACGGCTCGATGAGCGGCCAATATAGTCTAAAGGTGTCCACACGCCCAATCGCCAACCGATACGAAGAAATGCCGGCTCCGGGGAGTATGGCTCACGGCATCAAACGCATTTCCTTCGTGAGACCCGGCGTTCAGTATCTTCAGTTTGAGACCTGGTTCGCATACACTGCGGAACAGGACAAATGCGACAACACCGGGGAACTGCCAGGCCTTCACGAAAACTCCATCAGAGCGTTCGGATTCGGATTCGACCTGCAACACGGCGGCAACCGCTACCATTGCGGAACGCGATACCTGAACGCAGTCAACGGAAATCTGGTCAAGAAGTGGCAATTCGCCTATCCCTGGGCCAAGGATGACAGGGAGTGGGCATACGACACCGACGGGGACTGGTGCCGTATGGGAGTGGATCCGTACTGGTTCGGCAAACGGTTTCCTGACGGTCGCCACCAGGCTTTTCTGGATGTTCCGGACGGTCGTCAGGAGTTGTGCTACAACGAGACGGACTGCAAAATCAACTGGCAGTATTTCCGCCTTCTTCTCGATGTCAAAAACTGGCAGTACGTTGAGATGCAGTGCCAGGACCGCACTTTCGACCTCGGAGAGCATCCAATCCACGCCAGTGTGCCATATCACCGCATCGACGGGCTTATGAACCCGCTTTGCTGGGTGGAAAACGACGCCGACCGCCGGTCCTTCCTATATCTTGACAGCGTAGTGGTCTCACAACAATAAAACACCAAATCAATGCGAATGTTCAACGCCTCCCACCTGGAGGTCAAAAAATTTTTTACGGAAGACTTCGAGACCCAGCCGTATGAAGCCGGCTGGGCTTCTGAGGTCATCTTCTTCATTATGGTCGAACAGATGAGCGGCGACGACCCCTGTCTGACGGCAAGAGTTCAAATCTCACACGACGGTGTGAACTGGTGCGACGAAGGCACCGTCAGCGGGCCGGTCGACAAGGAAGGTCTTCACTTCGTCAGAGTAAGGCACTTCGGCAATTACCTGCGGCTCGCCTGCCACATCACTGGGACAAATCCTTCGTTCAAGCTCAACATTCAAATAGCCTGCAAAGAATGATTGTAATGAGTCTGAAAAAGTCCATTTTGCCGATTGTTTCTCTGGCACTTCTGGCCGCCGGCTGCTCCACTTCGGCTCAGGTAGGCAGGTCCCTGCCCCTGTGGCGTATGGGTGAATTGGATATCCATTTCATCAACACGGCGCGAGGAGAGTCCACATATCAGATTCTGCCGGACGGGACGACGTTCCTCGTGGACGCTTCCGGAGCCTTGCTCGCCTTCGGAGTCGAGAAATCCGACCCGCTGCCCGCCAAGCCTTCCGGCGACATCACGGCAGGGAAAGTCATCGTAGACTATATCGACCATTTTTCTCCCGAAGTATCGAAAGGGCATATCAACTATCTGCTTATCACCCACTTGGACAACGACCATATCGGTTCGCTAAAGGACTCGCTCCCGCTCCATCAGAGCGGACTTTTCCGTATGACAAGTCTTGCCGAAATCGGCTCCGATCTGATTATTGACAATTTTATGGACAGATCTTACCCGGACTATACGTTTCCGGAATCCGTAATGACGGACAAAGAGAAGTCCAAACTTGGCAACTACACTTCATTCCTCGACTGGTCTACCAAGACAAATGGCACCAAAGTGGAAAAATGGGAAGCGGGAGGCTGCACCCAGGTTGTCCCTGTCCACGACAAGAAAACAAGACTGACCGTCCGTAATTACAGCGGCAACGGACGCTTCTGGACCGGCGAGGGGACAGACTCCTTCACGACTATGCCGTCAGCCGAAGATTTGGCGGCAGCCCCGGCCGGAGCCATCCCTGCCGAGAATGTACTCAGCTGTTCTTATATCCTTACTTTCGGGGACTTCGATTTCTTTCTCGGGGGAGACCTTCAGTTCGGAGATGCAGAAGAGTACACATATAAAGATGCCGAGGCCCCTGTCGCCAAGGTCGCCCATAAAGTCGAGCTGATGAAGGCAGACCACCACGGCACGTACAATGCCAACGGAGAGGAACTTATGTCCGTGCTCAGGCCTGACGTGTGGGTCGTCTGCAACTGGCGCGACGTCCAGCCGAGACCCGCCACGGTGGACCGTGTGCTCGCAGCCAATCCGGAATGCAAGATATACTGTACGAATATGCCGGAAGCGAACATCCCGCGTCTGGGAGAGCGAATGGCCAGGATAGACCCTCACTACGGCCATATTGTCGTGAGAGTTTCTCCGGACGGAGAATCATATAAGGTATATACGCTCGAAGATACCGACGAGAAATACATTGTCACATCCATTGAAGGACCGTTCCAATGCAAAAAGTGAGATTTGCCATAACCTGCGCCCTGCTGCTCTGCAGCGGAGTGCTTTGCGCCCAGCCGTACGAAAATATGGTTATGCGCGGACGAGGCGGAAAGGAGCTGTTCTTCTCTGACAGTCTCAACATATATTCCTTATACAGGTCTTACCCCGCGCCGCAAGCCGGACCGTCACCCGCACCGTCAGGCTACAAGGCGGTTTATCTGACGAGCTACGGGAGGCACGGGTCGCGCAAACTCCACAGGGCCGACTATACCTCCACCGTTCTTGCAGTACTATCGGCGGCCGACTCCTCCGCAAGCCTTACTCCGCTCGGCAGCGAAATTATGTATAAAGTCTCGGAGATAGACAAAGACTGTCGACTGTCTATCGGGGAACTGACCACTGAAGGAGTTCGGCAGCACAAGGAACTGGCGGAAAGACTATACAGATATTATCCTTCCATATTCGCTTCACGCAGGGCGGCGGTGCGTTGCTACTCTACCGTGATTCAACGCACTATGATGAGTATGGCCGCTGCCGGAGAGACACTTCTGAAACTTAATCCGCATCTGGACCTGCAAAGCCTGGCCTCGGGCGAGTTCACATATCTAAACGCACGTTATGCCGACCCCTTTGCATTGCAGCCGCACAAACCTTTCGACGACTTTCTGAGAAAGTACTTCGATTTCGCTCCGGTGCTCGGGAAACTGTTCGTGGAAGGGGCGCCGGCAATATCGGACACAGCAGCCTTCGTGCGTTGCCTCTATCTGGACGCCGCCATCGTACCGTGTCTGGACATCAGCGGGTTGACGCCGTTTGCAAGAGAACTGTTCTCACCTGAAGATCTCTTCACCCTCGCGCAGGCGATGAACTATATGATATACGTGAGGAATTCCAGTTCTCCGCTCAATTGCGGCGAAGCTCCCGCTTCCCAGAAACCGCTTCTTTCAGACATCATATCCAAGGCGGACGCCGCATTGTCTTCAGATTGTCCCTCGGCCGACCTGCGTTTCGGCCACGACAGCTACCTCATCCCGCTCGTCGCCCTTATGGGGGTGGACGGATACGACAAGTCCGAGACCGACCCTCTCAAGGTGGCCGACGTCTTCCAGGACTATTCCATCGCACCTATGGCCGGCAACCTTCAACTGGTCTATTTCCGCAACCGGTCAGGCGACGTGATTGTGAAAATCCTGCTCAACGAGCGTGAAGCCACGCTCCCGGTCCCGACCGACATCTTCCCATATTATCATTGGGACGACCTTCGCATCTTTCTGACAAACAAATTATAAAACACTTATATGGTAACATTGGACTATGTCGCGCTTTTGATATACTTCCTCGGACTCATCGGGGTAAGTCTCATCGTATCGCGCAGAATCAAGAGTTCCTCTGATATGTTCATCGCCAGCGGCAGTTCGTCCTGGTGGCTCAGCGGAATGTCGACCTATATGACCATCTTCTCCGCAAGCACATTCGTGATATGGGGAGGGGTGGCCTACAAGTCCGGCCTCGTCGCCGTGCTCATAGCAAACCTCGTGGGAGTGGCCTGCTTCATATCCGGCAAGTGGATTGCAGGCAGGTGGCGCAAAATTCAAATCAAGTCCCCGGGGGAGTTCATAAAGATACGCTTCGGGAACAGGACACTCAACTTCTATTCTATTGTCGGGATGATAGGCAAGGGCGTTCACGCCGGAGTGGCATTGTATGCGGTCTCCATTATTATGTCCACCATCATCTCGTTGCCGCAAGGAAGTCCTTTCGCCGACGCTCAAGGTCATCTCGCGGTAAGTTGGGCTGTAATCCTGCTCGGCGCCGTCACATTGATATACACCGTCGCCGGAGGCTTCCTCGCCGTCCTTATGACCGATATGATACAGTTCGGCGTTCTGATGTCGGTAGCTTTGTTCCTCGTCCCTTTGTCAATCCACGCAGTCGGCGGAGTCCAGAATTTCATCAATGCCGCCCCCGCCGGTTATTTCGTGCCGGCGAGCAACAATTACCCGTGGTTCTGGCTGATTCTGTGGCTTGGCCTGAACACTTTCCAGATGGGAGGCGACTGGCCTTACGTGCAAAGATATCTGAGCGTTCCGACGGCCAAAGATGCAAAGAAGAGCAACTACCTGGTCGCCGTTTTGTATCTTCTCACGCCGATTCTGTGGTATTTTCCAGCAATGGCGTACCATCAGCTCGACCCGTCCGCCAATCCCGAGCAGGCATACGTCTTGATGAGCCAGACCGTTCTGATGAAGGGTATACTAGGCGTAATGCTTGCCGCAATGATTTCCGCCACCCTCTCCTGCGTTTCAGGCACGCTAAACGTCTTTGCAAATGTCTTCACATACGACATCTACGGCCGACGGCATCCTGACATCAACGACAGGCAGAAAATCAAGGTAGGGAGGCTCTTCACTCTGGTATTCGGCCTCACAGTGCTTCTGGTAGCCCTCGTAGTGCCATATATGGGAGGGGCCGAGAAGGTCGTGGTCACCATACTCACTATGATTATTGCACCTCTTTATATCCCTTCAGTATGGGCGCTCTTCTCCCGCCGGATACAAGGCAGGCACGCAGTCATTATTATGCTCATTACATACGCCATCGGACTCAGCGGAAAATTCACATACGCGCATCTTCTCAATCCGCAAGTATTCGAAGCGACCTGCGGCTTCCTGATACCGATCGTTCTGCTTTCCGTCACGGAGCTTATCCTGAGACACAAGGGGGTGGAATGCGAAGGCTACGAAAAGATTCAGGCCATCACCCACGCCTCGGACATAGTAATGACGCCCGATATGAAAAAGGGCGTCAAGAGTTACTCCGTACTCGCAGTACAATGCCTCGTCCTCACTTTTGCCGGAATCGCCATCCTTCTCTTTTCTCTGCTGCTTTTCGACAAAGGGGCCGCATATATGTCAGACCCTTTCGTAGTGCGCACGATGCTGATTACCGCAATCGCGATGACGGCTTGTACCGTGGCATTCTATGTATGGAAAATCATTGACCGCCGCAAAAGCGCCCAAATTAGGCAGAAGGCTGAATAAAGCGAATCTTTGCATTGATTTATAAAAACTTTTAAAATGAAGAAGTACTGCGTGTTGCCGACTGCCGTCCTGTTTGCCCTGTGCAGCCTGAACGCTGAGGCGGGTCCTTCGGTCAGACAATACACCGAAGCGGCGGACCTGACGATTACAGGCAAGCTGATGGACACCCCGAACCCTTATCATAGAATAGACACCGTGGCGTACCGCGATTTCACTCCCGCCGAAAACAAATTGGTGAGGGAGTCCTCAGGGCTTGCCGTGGCTTTTGCGACCGACTCGCGGACAATCACGGTCACGACCGATTTCGGCTATTTCATCGATTTCCCGGGCGCTACCGCGCTCTTCGCCACAGCCGGTTATGACCTCTACATCAAAAAAGGCGGCCGGTGGGTCTGGGCTGCCGCACGCGCAGTGTCACCGTTGCACAAGGACGAGGAACTGACTCTGATTTCAGATATGGCTGAAGGTGTGAAGGAGTGCCTGATGTATCTTCCTCTCTTCAGCGAGGAGCATTCCATCAAGATAGGCACAGACTCCGGTTCGATGATCGAGGCAAGCCCCGATCCGTTCCGCCACAGGGTCGGCATCTTCGGTTCCAGTTATACCCACGGGACCGGCACCTCCAGGGCCGGCCTCGCCTACCCCGCCCAATTCTCGCGCCTTACCGGAATTCAGCTACTCAGCATCGCAGTCAGCGGCAACTGCAAACTCCAGCAGTCATTTGCCAAGGTCCTGGCCGACGCAGAGGTAGACGCCCTCATATTCGACGCCTTCTCCAACCCGAATGGAGAAATGATACGGGACAGACTTTTCCCTTTCATCGAGACCGTACAAGCCGCACATCCAGGCATACCACTTATCTTTCAGCGTACCATCAGACGCGAGGGACGCAATTTCCAACCGCAAAAAGAGGCTTACGAGTCTTACAAAATCGCGGTGGCCGACAGTATGATGAAAATCGCCTGCAGGCGATACAAGGATGTCTATTATATCAGCCCCGATGCCGAGGTGCCGCATCACGACGGTTCCGTCGACGGAGTGCACCCCACAGACTACGGCTACACGCTCTGGGCCGAATCCATCCGCAAGCCTGTTATGAAGATTCTTCGCCGTTACGGCATCCGCTGATATTACACGACATCCGTGCACCTGTCCGGGAAAGAAATCGGCAAAAAGGGTTTGTTAATTAACAAATTAGTCTTATATTTGCAGCCCGCAAAAAGTGCGGGTAATTGTACAAATTATTAATAAACACCAAATTAACACCAATGCCTGGATTAATTGGAAGAAAAATCGGAATGACATCCGTTTTCGATGCCGACGGGAAAAACATCCCGTGCACCGTCATTGAGGCTGGTCCGTGTGTTGTTACGCAAGTTCGTACGGAAGAGAAAGATGGTTATGCCGCCGTACAGCTTGCCTATGGCGAAACTAATCCTAAACACACCAGCAAAGCCCTTCAGGGGCACTTCAAGAAGGCAGGAACCACACCTAAGAAGAAGGTGGTCGAATTCAAATCCTTCGACACCTCCAAAGTCAAATTAGGCGACACTATCACCGTTGCGGATGCTTTCGGCAAAGCGCAATGGATCGATGTAGTTGGGATCTCCAAAGGCAAGGGATTCCAAGGCGTAGTTAAACGTTACCATTTTGCCGGAATAGGCGGTACCACACACGGCCAATCCGACAGACTCCGCCACCCCGGATCTATGGGTGCATCATCTTGGCCTTCGAGGGTTTTCCCTGGACAGAGAATGGCCGGTCACATGGGAAGCGACCGCGTCAAGATCTTTAATCTTGAGGTAATCAAGATCATTCCCGAAAACAATCTCATCTTATTGAAAGGCTCTGTCCCTGGAGCCACAGGTTCTTACATTACATTGGAGGATTAAGCGTTATGAAATTGCCAGTTTACAAAATCGACGGCACCCCTTCCGGAAAGGAAGCGGAACTCGACGAAGCCGTTTTCGGCATAGAACCGAACGATAACGCCATTTATATGGATGTTAAGCAGTACCTTGCCAATCAACGCCAAGGGACGAGCAAGACTAAGGACCGCAGTGAAAATTCCCATTCCACCCGCAAGTTAATACGCCAGAAAGGTTCCGGAGGTGCACGCCACGGTTCCCTGAAAGCCAATATCTATGTCGGCGGTGGCCGTGCATTCGGCCCCGATCCGCGCGATTACCGTTTCAAGCTTAACAAGAAGCTGAAAAGGCTCGCACGCTGCTCAGCCCTTTCCTATAAGATTAAGGAGAACGCCATAGTGATGGTCGAACCCTTCGCCATGGAAGCTCCGAAAACCAAGGAATTCATCGGCATACTCAATGCCCTAAACTCCAACAAGAGGAGCACACTCGTAGTGCTTCCCGAAGACTCCCAAAACATTTACCTTTCCAGCCGCAACCTTCCTGAGGTCAGTGTAATAACCGTTAACGAAGTCAACACTTACGGTCTCATGAAAGCACGCCACCTCATAATGGTGGACGGAGTCCAGGACATCCTGGCGGGATGGAACAAATAAACATCTACTGAAATGGGAATATTAATCAAGCCGATAGTAACCGAGAAAATGACGGGTCAGGGCGAAAAGCTGAACCGTTACGGTTTCATTGTTGACATAAACGCCAACAAGATAGAAATAAAGAAAGCCGTCGAACAGATGTATGGCGTATCAGTCAAGGATGTGAATACGATCCGCTACAACGGCAAAGTTAGAACCCGTAATACGAAGTCTGGTGTCCTCACAGGTCGTGACGACCGCTACAAGAAAGCCTACGTCACATTAGCCGGAGAAGACAAGATCGACTTCTACAGCAACATCTAAAGTTATGGCTATCCGTAAATTCAAACCCGCAACTCCGGGTACCAGAAATAAGGCGATCAGCACTTTCGAAGAGATCACCTGCACTACCCCTGAAAAGTCCCTGCTCCTTCCTTACCGTTCGAGCGGCGGACGCAACAATCAGGGCAAGATGACCGTCCGTTACATAGGAGGCGGCCACAAACGCATGTACCGTGTCATCGACTTCCTTCGTGACAAGGACGAATACACGGCCACCGTAAAGAGTATCGAATACGATCCCAACCGTAGCGCACGCATAGCGCTCGTAGTTTACGAAGACGGAGAGAAACGCTACATCATCGCTCCGAACGGACTGAAAGTCGGACAGAAAATAGCTTCCGGCCCCGACGTTCCCCCAGAAATAGGGAACGCCCTTCCACTGTCGGCAATTCCTGTCGGCACCATACTGCATAACATTGAAATGCGTCCGGGCTGCGGTGCGGCTATAGCACGCAGTGCAGGAGCATATGCACAGCTGGTAGCCCGCGAAGGGACCCACGCCATTCTCCGCATGCCTTCGGGCGAAACCAGGATGGTACTGGTAACCTGCCGTGCCACCGTAGGAACCGTCTCAAATTCGGATCATAACCTCGAATCCCACGGCAAGGCGGGCCGCCGCCGTTGGCTCGGCCGCCGTCCTCGCAACCGCGGCGTCGTCATGAATCCTGTCGATCACCCTATGGGCGGCGGCGAAGGCCGTGCTTCTGGCGGTCTGCCACGGTCCCGAAAGGGTCTGCCAGCAAAGGGTTACAAGACACGCAACCCTAAGAGCACATCCAACAAGTTCATCATCGAAAGACGTAAGAAATAGGAATAAATTATGGCACGTTCATTAAGAAAAGGTCCTTATATACAGGAAAGTTTGGAAAAGAGAATTCTTGCCATGAACGAAAAGGGCAAGAAAGAAGTCATCAAGACCTGGTCAAGAGCCAGCATGATCTCTCCTGATTTCGTAGGCCATACCATTGCAGTGCACAACGGGAACAAATTCATTCCTGTTTACGTCACGGAAAATATGGTCGGCCACAAATTGGGCGAATTCGCACCTACTCGCACATTCAGAGGCCACAGCGGCAACAATCGCGACGCTTCGTCCAGATAGCCTAACATTTTAATCTGATCTAAAATGGGTTCAAGAAAAAAACATATGGCCGACAGGCTGAAAGAAATAAAGAAGAGTACGGCGATCGCGAAATTAAACGACGTACCCACTTCTCCGCAGAAAATGCGCCTCATGGCGGATAATATCCGCGGGAAGGAAGTCAACCACGCACTTGACATCCTCAAGTTCTCCAACAGGGAGAGTTCGATACGTTTGAACAAGCTTCTCCGCAGCGCCATCGCCAACTGGGAAGCGAAAAACGAAGCCGACCGCAAGGAGCTCGATAACGGAAACGTAATCATAAAGAGCATAGAGGTCAACGAAGGACGCACTCTGAAGCGCATCCGGACAGCACCCCAAGGCCGTGCGGCACGTATCCGCAAACGTTCCAATCACGTCATAATCATTCTTGGGTTGAAGCCTGAAAAGAAAGCCGAAGAGGCTAAAGAGGCACAACCCGAAACCAAGGAGGCATAATCATGGGACAGAAAACAAATCCGATAAGCAATAGGATCGGCATCATCCGCGGTTGGGATTCCAACTGGTACGGAGGAAACGACTATTCAAGCAAAATTCTCGAAGACGCCAAGATACGCCAGTATCTGGAAGCTCGCCTGACCACTGCAAACCTCTCCAAGATCGTCATCGAACGTACTCTCAAACTCATTACCGTCACTATCCACACCTCCCGTCCGGGTATCATAATCGGAAAGGGTGGCAGCGAAGTGGACAAGCTCAGGGAAGAGCTCAAAAACATCACCAAGAAGGATGTCCAAATCAATATCTACGAAGTGAAACGTCCGGAAGCCGACGCAAACATCGTCGCCAACAGTATCGCACGCCAGGTCGAAGGCCGCGTATCTTACCGCAGGGCGATAAAGATGGCCATCGCAACCACCATGAGGGTGGGAGCCGAAGGTATCAAGGTGCTCATCAGCGGACGTCTTGGCGGCGCCGAAATGGCACGCACAGAGATGTTCAAGGAAGGGCGCACCCCTCTGCATACCTTCCGCGCCGACATCGACTACGCCCTTTGCGAAGCACATACGAAAGTAGGAGCCCTCGGGATCAAGGTATGGATCTGTAACGGCGAAGTCTACGGCAAACGCGACCTCAGCCCTAACGAAGGCATAGCAGCTAATTCGGCTGCGGCACAAGCTTCAGCAAACCGTTCCGAACGTTCGGAACGCCGTTTCCGCGGGCCGCGCCGCGGAGGAAGCTACGGCGGCAACCGCGATCAGCGTGGACCCCGTGGCCAACGCGAACCTCGCACTCCCCGCATGAATTAACAAAAGGGACATAAAGATAAAATGAGGGTGACCGAAAAGATTTTTGGCCACCCTCATTTTATCTTTATATTAAGGAATGAATTATCTTTGCGCCCGTAATGGAAACAGGTATAAAAGAAGATTGCGGAATAGTCCTTATAAGGCTTCTGAAGCCTTTGGATTTCTACAGGCAGAAATACGGAAGTTGGACATACGGACTGCATAAGCTCTATCTCATGATGGAAAAACAGCATAACCGCGGACAGGAAGGAGCGGGCATAGCTGCCGTAAAGATAGATGCCGCACCGGGAACCGAATATATATTCCGCGAACGGGCCTCGGGCACGAATGCCATTTCGGAACTTATGGACACAATCGGTTCCACATGGAAAGACATTCCGGTAGACGACTTCGAGTCACCGGACTATGCCAAGGAGTACCTGCCATTTGCCGGAGAAGTATATATGGGACATCTCCGCTACAGTACGACAGGACAGACCGGCCAGGTTTACTTACATCCCTTTCTTCGCCGCAGCAACTGGTGCGCCAAAAGCCTCGCATTCTGCGGAAATTTCAACCTGACGAACGTTGATGCCATTTTCGACAGCCTGACAGCCATAGGCCAGCATCCGAGACAATTCTCCGACACCCACATACTGCTCGAACAAATCGGGCACAGGCTCGATATGGAAGTGGAGTACCTTTACCGCGAATGCAAGGCCGAAGGCATGGAAGGACCGGCGATCACAGAGGAGATCAACAGGCGTTTCGACATGGCCAAGCTTCTCAAAAAATGCACTCCCCTGTGGGACGGAGGATATGTTATGGAGGGAATAACCGGAAGTGGAGAATCTTTCGTAGTACGCGATCCTTGGGGCATACGCCCAGCATTCTATTACAAGGACGACGAGATAGTGGTTGCAGCTTCCGAACGCCCGGTCATCCAGACGGTAATGAATGTCCATTACGAAGATGTGCACGAGCTTCAGCGCGGCGAAGCCCTTATCGTTGGAAGATACGGAGACGTCAGGGTCGAACAGATACTGCCAAAAGAAAAAAACAGCGCATGTTCGTTCGAGCGCGTATACTTCTCCAGGGGCAGCGACAAGGACATATACAGGGAAAGGAAGAATCTCGGACGCAATCTGGTCGAACCGATATTGAAGAAGGTCGGTTACGATCTGGACCATACGGTGTTTTCGTTCATACCCAATACCGCCGAAGTGGCTTATTTCGGCATGCTTGAAGGATTGGAAAGATATCAGGACGGACAGAAAACCAAACAGATCATGGCCCTGGCCCCGAATCCTTCCGAAAAGGATATAGCTGCCATCCTCGACAAACGGATAAGAAGCGAGAAGGTAGCCATAAAGGATATAAAGCTCCGGACTTTCATAGCCGAAGGCAAGACGAGGAACGACATGGCGGCCCACGTATACGACGTAACCTACGGGATAATCGAATCCCACGTGGACAACCTCGTCGTGATAGACGACAGCATAGTTCGCGGCACCACCCTTAAACAGAGCATAATAAAAATACTAGACAGGCTCGAACCGAAAAAAATAGTGGTCGTATCGTCCTGTCCCCAGGTACGCTATCCGGATTGTTATGGCATAGACATGTCCACCATGAGCCAGTTCATCGCATTCAAGGCTGCGGTCTCCCTTCTGGAAGAGAGAGGGTTACAGCACATAATAGGAGAGACTTACGGTGAAATAAAGAAGCTAGAGGAAGAGGGTAAATCCTATACGAAGAACTGCGTGAAGAAGATTTATGAACCTTTCTCCAATGATGAGATTTCGGCGAAGATAGCCGAACTGCTTAACGACGGGGACATACGCGCAGAAATAGGGATCGTCTACCAGACGCTCGAAGGCTTGCACAAGGCCATACCGGAACATCCCGGCGACTGGTATTTCTCCGGCGATTATCCGACCCCAGGTGGCATGAAATGGGTAAATCACGCATTTTCAGATTATTTCGAGAAAGAATACTCCGAAAGAGGCTTGCATATCATTTAGCTTTTTTTTTAACTTTGTTTTTCGGCAATATATCATGCCGGAGCGGTTTTTAATTTGGAATCAACTACCTACTATTATGAAAAAAATCTTTTATTTGGCCCTATGCGTTCTCATACTCTCGAGCTGCGACTATGTACACCAGTTCATGAACAGTACGATCGATTTCGAATCTGTTGGCAGCGAATATCTCGCAGGTCCTACTGCAGCCGGTGAAAACCTCTATTCCAATTACGACGGAACGCAGTTCAAGAGCGTAACCGTCGACGGAATAGTCTTCGGGATCAACGCATCCTATTCCGAGTACAATTTTTACAACGGAGGAATCTGCATTTCCAGGTTCGACGACATGTCCGTCGACGATTACACGAACCAGTGCAGCGTATATTACCAGCAGAACAAAACCGGGTTCGGCGGATATCAAGGATCCAAGACATTCGCGGTAGCCAACGGATACAATTCCGACAATTCGAATTGTCCGTGCATTTACTTCCTCGACGACGACCAGACAGCACAATTCGTAAGCATGCAGGTAACAAATACTACCTATGCCTATCAGACAATGGCCAACGGCAACGATTACTGCAGGAAACTTTCCTACGACAATAAGGATTATCTCAAGGTGGTTGCCACAGGATATGCCACCGACGGTTCCTTAACCGGCACCACGGAATTTTATCTCGCCGACTTCAGGACATCCTCTTCGGAAGGCATAGTAACAAACTGGAAAGAGGTAAGCCTGACGGGACTCGGCTCCTGCCACAAGATTGATTTCGATATACAGGGTTCCGACACCGGAGATTACGGCCTGAACACCCCTGCATATTTCTGTTTCGACAATTTGGTTTATAAAAAAGATTGAATAAAGTGAAAAGATCCGCATGCCTGCTGCTCTCAGCATTGATTATTCCCTTCTGCATCGCTTTCACAGGGTGCAGCATAAACGTAACGCAACCCAAAGAGGAAAGGGCCGATACCATAAATCTTTCCAGGCTGGCCTATGCCGATTCCGCCATTGATGCGGCCATAGCAGACCGCCAGATTCCCGGTGCGGTGCTTTGCATAGTGGAAGGGGACGACATAAAATACCTCAAGGCTTACGGCTACAAGGAGATCGTACCGGACAGCATTCCGATGACGACGAATACGGTGTTCGATCTCGCCTCTTTATCGAAATGCGTAGGGACTACGCTTTCTTTCATGCAGTTGCTCGAAGAGGGGAAAGTCAGGCTTTCGGATCCGGTGAAAATGTACATACCGGGATTCAAGCCATGGTACGATGTTGAAAAGAAAGATTCGGTGGACATAACCATCGAAGACCTGATGACGCACACTTCAGGCATAATCCCATACATAAATGTCGACAAATTCATCGCCCGTTACGGGACCGGATGCCCCGATTCGCTGATCAAGTACATCGCTACCGAAGCTCCGCGCCGTTTCAGGCCCAAGACTGGCTACCTCTACAGCTGCCTCAACTTCATTACCCTGCAACGCATACTTGAAAACGTAACGGGAGAAAAGCTTTGCGATTATGCACAAAAGCACGTATTCGACGTACTTGACCTGAAGAACACATATTACTGTCCGACACCGGACAAATTCGGACAGATAGCTCCCGCCACCTACGAAAACGGCAAGCTCCTGCTCGGAGAGGTTCACGATCCCACCGCGAGAATCATAAACCTCGGAAATTCCGGTAATGCGGGGGTATTCTCATCGGCCGAAGACATGGCGGTAATCGCCAGGGCTATAATGGACGGCGGCGAATGGAAAGGAAAGAGGATACTCGGCAAGGAGACCGTTAAAGCCATGTGTACCGTGCCGGAGAACGTCCACAAGTTCGGAAGGACACTCGGATGGGATGCATGGAGTACTTCGGCATCGCAGCCTGGAGATATTCTGACCGATCGCACGCAGTGCATTTGCCATACTGGATATACCGGGACGTCGATGGTAATCGACTTCAAGCACAGAATAGCAATAATACTCCTGACCAACAGGGTGCATCCCGATGATTCCGGTTCCTGTTCCAGGGTCCGCGCATTGGTTGCTAACATAGTCGAGGGAGCATTGGAATAACGATTCTGCCACAATGAAGAAACTATGCTACAGTATCCTTGGAATGCAACCCGAATACTGCGAATATGTAGTAACCTACCTGAGCGACTGTTTCGTGGAATTAAGGCTGGATACCACAAATTTCAGCAGGGCGGCATTGCGAAGGCTTCTCGCCAGAAAACGCTCAAATAAAGTAATAGTGGCATGTCCCCATGCCCTGCACCACAACAACAGGGTCCACAACGATACCGCTGCAGGTGATATGCTCGGTTATGCGATAGACTTCGGAGCCGACTACATAGACATAGCGGAATACCAAAGCAAGGAAACCAGATTGGGACTGATAAAAAAAGCCAGGGAAAAGGGATGCGGCATAATCGTCTCGGAACATCACAATGCTCCGGACGAACCAAAAATCGACACTCTCGTCAGGCGTGTGAAACGTTATTATTCGGAAGGTGCCGACATAGTCAAAATAGTTCTCGGCGGTCCTCACGCAGCCGAAAATATGCATACTCTGTACAGGAAATTCGCCGACAGGCCGGGCCAGCTGATCTCTTTCGTACTCGACAGCTCGTCGTCGGAGACGAGATGGGAATCGCTTGAGTTGGGAGCGCCGTTCACATATGTAGCCTTGGGGAAATGCATCCTGAAGGCTCCCGGTGAAATCACCTATTTCGACACCCTCGACAAAAAAGAGATAAAGGTCGACGGAACGGTCGGACTGCCTTCTTCGAAAAGCATCACCCAAAGAGCCATCATACTGGCAGCCTTATGCGAAGGAAAAAGCGTCCTGCAGAACGTCACTTTGTGCGACGACACCGTCAACGCCATAAACATTGCAATATCCATAGGAGCCAAAGCCACTTATAACGAAGGACAACTGGAAATAGAAGGCGCCGGCATAAGGGATGCCGATTCGATAAGGGTTCCCGCCGACGGATTCTACCATGTTGGGGAATCCGGTTTTCTCGCCCGAGTGTGCGTCGCGTTGGCGGCGGTTTCGGGCAAAGGAGCTATAATCCTCGGAGAGAGGACCCTGCTCCACAGAAAATTCGGCAAAGAATTCTCTGCCCTGAAAGCAATCGGGATCGACGTGGAATTGTCCCGGAAAGAATTTCTTCCTGCACAGGTTTCGGGCACCATAGATACAACCCTGATAAATCTCTCCGGTGTTTCCGGTTCTCAATTGATCTCCGGGCTCATGATGGCCCTGCCCCTTTTCGACAGGGACACGAAAATGCAGATAATAAATGCCGCCAGCGTCAACTATCTCTATCTGACCAGGTCGGTCATGAAATCATTCGGGATGCATTTCAGGATGCAGGACGACATAGATAAAAGGCGCGCATCGATAAGCATCAAGGGGAAAAGGCACTACACCCCCGCGACTCTGAAAATAGAAAAGGATTGGAGCGCAGCCTCGATGATGCTGGCGGCCGGATTCCTTGCGGGACAGATAACTGTGAAAGACCTTCCCCTGGATTCCGACCAGCCCGACAGCGTATTTTTCACACTTCTCTTCAACTGTGCCATAGATATGGACATAAATGAGAAGATCGTCGACGGGAAACACTATATGGACTTGACCGTCAAGCGTGATTTCATGCTGCCTTTCGAAGCGGACATAACGGATATGCCGGACATGTTCCCCGCACTTTTCATACTTTCCCTCCGTTGCGCCGGAACGAGCGTAATAACCGGGATCTCCCGTCTCCGCAACAAGGAGAGCGACCGTGCCGCATCCTTCTACAAGGAATTCACGAAACTCGACGTGAAAATAAGGATGGATGGAGAAAAAATGGAGATCACGGGGGCTCCCGACATGACTATCGGAGGCGGACAGGTTTCCTCCCACGGTGACCACAGGCTTGCGATGGCATTGCTCGTCGCTTCGCTCATCTCAAGGGACAAGATCGAAATCGACAACCTGGAGTGCCTTTCCAAATCCTACCCCGATTTCCGCAAGGAACTTGCTGCCGTAATAACCGACAAGACTTTCGAATTACCGGAATAACCATGAACAGCTTCGGGGAAAAATTCCGTTTGGAGATATTCGGCGAATCCCATGGTCCGGCCGTCGGGATTGTGCTTGACGGCGTTCCGGCAGGGATACATCTCGAAGAAGATGATTTTCTTGAAGACATCGGCCGGCGTTCCCCCGCATCTTACCCCGCCGGTTCCACTTCAAGGCACGAAAAGGACATTCCAAAGATAGTTTCCGGGGTATTCGAAGGTACCGCTACAGGCGCTCCCCTCTGCATAATCTTCGACAATGCCGACACGGATCCGGATTCGGATGCCGAATATGCCCGTTACGTACACATCCCACGTCCCGGCCACGCCGATTTCACCGCCGCATTCAAATACGGCCATCATTACGACATGCGCGGCGGCGGGCAGTTCTCCGGCAGAATGACGCTGCCGCTCGTAGCGGCAGGCGTCGTAGCGAAGAAAATCATCTCTCCAATGCTGCCTTCGGCCTCACTACTGAGCATCGGCGGAGAAGACCTGAGTAAATGCGCTGATGAGAAATCCGTTTCCGAGGCTGTCTCACGCGCCGTCGGCAAGGCGACCTCCGAGGGAGATTCGATAGGCGGAACCGTACGTTGCATATGCGACGGCGTCCCGGCCGGACTCGGGGAACCGTTCTTCGATTCCGTGGAATCGGAGATATCCCATCTCGTATTTTCCATCCCCGGAGCGCGGGGAATCGAATTCGGAGCCGGCTTCGCCTCCGCCGGAATGAAGGGAAGCCAATGCAACGACCCGTTCACCGACGGAAAGGGAAGCACCGCCACGAATAACTGCGGAGGCATAAACGGAGGTATCACGAACGGCAACCGGTTGAGTTTCGACGTTGCTTTCAAGCCACCTTCGAGCATAGCGAAAGTCCAGCGGACATTCGATTTCCACACCGGGAAAATAGAAGACTTCTCTGTAAAGGGCCGTCACGACGTATGCTTCGCCCTCCGCACCCCAGTCATCGTGGAAGCCTGCTGCACCTGTGTCCTGGCAGACCTCATGCTGCGCAATCGCTGATTCACAGGATCATACACCAGCCATAAGGATCCTCTCTCTCCCCGAACTGTATTCCCGTCAACGCATGGTACAGCGCAACGCTCTTTTCCCCTACCTTGTCCGGAGACCCTATCCCATATTTATTCCCCATATCCCTGTCGTCGATTTCGCAGACCGGAGTTATCACCAATGCGGTTCCGCAGGCGGCAGCCTCGTCGAAAGTCGCGAGTTCCTCTACCGGAACGGTCCTCATTTCGACCTTCATCCCCATATCGGCGGCTATCTGCCGTAGGGACCTGTTTGTAATCGAAGGCAAAACCGAAGGGGAATCGGGAGTGATGTAGCTGTCGCCCCGGATCGCGAAGAAATTCGACGAACTGAACTCCTCGATGTACCGTTTCGTCTTCGCATCGAGGTAAAGGATCGACGCATAACCCTCCTTCCCGGCCAGCATTCCGAGCCTCATCGGGGAAGCGTAATTCGCGCCTATCTTGTAGGAACCGGAGCCGAGCGGTGCGGCACGGTCGTACTTGCGTATGACGAGAGCCTTCGTTTGCTTCATCATAGAACCCGTATAGCTTCCCATCGGCGTCGTCGCCACGGCGAACATGAACTCCCTGCCAACCACGAGGCCGATCTGCGGGTTGGTGCAGATGATGAACGGGCGGATATACATCGAGGCCATGGTGCCGTAAGGCGGCAGGAAATCGATATTCTCGGTTACCGCCTTTTCACAGGCATCCACGAACATCTGCTCCGGCACTTCGGCCATCGCCAGATAGGCGCACGAACGCCTGAACCGTTTCGCATTGTCCCAAGGCCTGAAGATCCTCACCTTCCCGTCCTTTCCCCTGTATGCCTTCAGTCCTTCGAACGCTTCGATCCCGTAATGCAGGGAGGCGTTCATAAGGTTGAGGCTCATGTGATCGTCTTTAGTGTTCTTTAATTCCGACCATGCGCCGTCGGCATAATCGGCGTACACGATGGTGTTTGTTTTGGAATAATCCATTGTACATTTGGCTTCCATAATCTTTAATGGTTTAATATGAATTGTTTGCAATAATTTCCTACTTGTTCCGTGGTACTCCATCCATCGCACAGGATGTCCGGGGTGCATACCCTGTTTTCCACGGCCGAACGGCAGGCGGAACGGACGGCATCCGCCTCGACGGCCAGCCCGAAGGCATCGTCCAGCATCATGGCGGCCGACAGGATCTGGGCGGTCGGATTGGCGATGCCCTTTCCCTTAGCCTGCGGATACGAACCGTGAACCGGTTCGAAAAGTGAGTGCGAACTTCCTTCCGAAGCAGAAGGCAGCATCCCTATGGAACCTCCGAGCGCGCCTCCGAGGTCGCTCAATATGTCCCCGAACATGTTCTCGGTCAGTATGACATCCAGAGCGGAAGGATTCATGGCAAGCTTCATGGCAGCATTGTCCACATACATGAAATCCAACTCCACCTCGGGATAGGACTCCTTCTGCATTGCCGTGACCGTGCGGCGCCAAAGCCTCGATGTCGCAAGCACGTTGGCCTTGTCCACCAATGTAAGCTTCCTGCGCCTTTTCATTGCGTAGCCGAACCCAACATCGGCGATGCGGCGTATTTCATCGACCGAATAGCGGCATGTATCGAAGGCACGGGTCCCGTCTTCGGATATGCCCCGCGGCTCCCCGAAATAAATCCCTCCCGTCAGCTCACGTACGATAACGAAGTCGGTTCCCCTGATCACGCTCTCCTTCAGGGGCGACACCCCGTAAAGCGAAGGATAGGGCTCGACAGGCCTGATATTGGCGAAAAGCCCCAATTCCTTTCTCATCCTAAGGAGTCCCTGTTCGGGACGCACCTTTGCGGAAGGATCGTTGTCGTAAGCGGGATCCCCGATGGCCCCGAAAAGCACGGCGTCGCAGCTCTTGCACATCATGTCGGTACGTTCCGGATAAGGTTCCCCATATTTGGCTATTGCGCAGGCTCCTATATCGGCGTATCCGTATTCGAAATGGTGCGAATACCTTTCCGCCACCGCATCGAGTACCTTTACGGCTTCATTCATTATTTCCGGGCCGACCCCGTCGCCGGCCAAAACAGCTATCTTCCTGTCCATATCTTATATTTCATTTATCGGTAAAACGTCATATCGCATTCCTTTTCTCGAATTTTTCTATGTCCGACAAGATTGAGAGCAGATAATCCATATCGTCATAACCCTTCATGAGGCATTCTCGCTTGTATTCCCCGATCGGGAAAGTTTCCATGCCGACCCCCTCGACACGTATGCTCCGATCGCTCAGATCCACGTCGATCTTCGTGTCCGGATCCTTCCGGATGGCCGAAACGGCCCTTTCCAGGAATCCGGGAGATACCTGCACCGGGACAAGCCCGTTGTTCAACGCGTTGTTCCGGAAAATGTCGGCGAACGAACTCGCTACGACAGCCCCGAAGCCATAATCGGCCAAAGCCCAGGCGGCGTGCTCGCGGCTCGAACCGCATCCGAAGTTCGCTCCCGCAACGAGAACGGAACCCTTGCTCCTGTTCAATGCGAAGCTTTCATCCGGCGAACCGTCCTTCCGGTACCTCCAGTTATAAAACAGCTTTTCGCCGAAGGAATCGCGCGAGACGGCTTTCAGGAAGCGCGCGGGAATTATCTGGTCGGTATCGATATTGTTTACGTCCAGCAGTACCGCCGTGGATTCTATCGTAACGGTCTTTCTCATCTCTTTAACATTTATAATTCATCGGGACATGAGATCACGCCGGCTACGGCACAGGCTGCGGCAACGGCGGGACCGGAGAGGATCGTCCTGGCACCTCTCCCCTGCCTTCCGACGAAGTTCCGGTTCGAGGTGGAGACGCAATATTTTCCTTCCGGCACCTTGTCGTCGTTCATCGCAAGGCAGGCGGAACAACCGGGTTGCCTTATCTCGAATCCGGCATCGCGCAGCGTCCGGCCTATTCCTTCCTCCTCAATCCGCCTCTCTACCGATTTCGAACCCGGAACGAGCCAGGCAGTAACACCGGCAGCCTTCCTGTGCCCCTCGACGACATCTGCGAAAGCCCTGAAATCTTCTATCCTGCCGTCAGTGCAGGAACCGAGGAAGACATAGTCTACCTTATGGCCGAGAAGCCTTTCGCCCGGTTCGAAGCCCATGTAGGCCAAGGCATCGTTAAAGCTCCCCGGATCACATCCGACAGCCGAGGAAGGTATCGTGCCGGTCACCGGCATCCCCATGCCCGGGTTCGTACCGTAAGTGACCATAGGATGGATATCGGCCGCATCGAAGGCGAATTCCATGTCGTAATGCACATCCTCATCACTCGCCAGGGTTTTCCAGTATGCGACGTCACGGTCGAAATCCGCACCCTTGGGCGCGAACCTTCTTCCCCTTATGTAATCGAAAGTGGTTTCGTCGGGCGCGACCAGACCTCCCCTCGCACCCATCTCTATGCTCATGTTGCAGACCGTCATGCGGCCTTCCATACTCATGCCGCGGAAGACGTCGCCGCAATACTCGACGAAATGCCCGGTACAGCCGGAAGTCCCCAACCTGCTTATTATGTACAATATCACGTCCTTGGGGCAAACTCCCGGACGGAGCGTCCCGTTCACATCGATCCGCGCCTGCTTCGGCTTGCACTGCATTATGCATTGCGTGGCGAGAACCATTTCCACCTCGCTCGTTCCTATTCCGAACGCTATGTTGCCCAGCGCCCCGTGGGTCGAGGTATGGCTGTCACCGCAAACCACGGTCTGGCCGCAAAGCACAATGCCCTGCTCGGGGCCGATGACGTGCAGTATGCCGTTGGCCGGGTCTCCGAGAGGGAAATAGGGAATACCGTTGGCCTTAGTGTTCGCAGCCAATGCCGCTACGGCGGTGGCGGAAGAAGGGTCGGCTATCGGATTGTCCTGGTTGTGGGTCGGGGTATTGTGGTCGCAGGCGGCGAACGTCCGGTCCGGACGGCGGACCTTCAGCCCCCTGGCCTTCAATCCGGCGAACGCCTGCGGAGAAGTAACCTCGTGCACGAGGTGGCGGTCTATGTAAAGGATGTCAGGTCCGTCTTCGACGGATTTCACTACGTGAGCGTCCCAGATCTTATCGAATGTTGTCTTTCCCATATCTGAATAGCATCAAATCGTCGATTCCTCCCTCTTCCAGACGATCTTGGAAATGGCATTGACGTAGGCTTCGACGGCGGCGGTGACGATGTCGGTGTTCGCCGAGAAACCGTAATATATGTTGCCCCTGTTCCTTACCTCCACATGGACCTTTCCCATATCGTCCGTCCCGCGGGTTATGGCCTGGATGAGGAACTCTTCCAAGGTTATCCTCCTGCGGATGATCTTCCTTACCGCACCGAATGCGGCATCGACGGGGCCGTTCCCGCCGGAGGTCGCCGTGCATTTCTCCCCGTCTACGTCGAGCGTAGCCGTCGCCATGGGGACGGATCCCTTGCCGCAGACGACCTGAAGGAAATCCAGCTTTATCCTTTGGCCGCTATGCTCCTGGGCGACGCCGGCTATCATCTTCAGATCGGAATCGTTGATATCCTTCTTGGAATCGGCGAGTTTCAGAAACCTTTCGTACGCCACATCGAGCTGCGCTTCGGTCAGGCTGATATTGAGCATATTCAAGTGGTATTTCAAAGCCGCCCTGCCGCTTCTGGCCGTAAGGACGATATTGGAATCGTTCAATCCTATATCTTCCGGATTGATGATCTCATAATTTTCGCGGTTCTTGAGTACCCCGTCCTGATGGATTCCCGAAGAGTGGGCGAAGGCATTCCTGCCTACTATGGCCTTGTTCGGCTGTACCGGCATGGACATGAGCGTGGAGACTTCGCGGGAGGCCTTCATGATATGCCTGGTCAGTATATCCGTATAAACCGGGAAATCCTTCCTGCACCTTATCGCCATGACAACCTCTTCGAGAGCGGTATTTCCGGCACGCTCGCCTACCCCGTTTATCGTGACTTCGGCCTGGCGGGCTCCGTTCATTATTCCTGCAAGGGTATTGGCGGTCGCCATACCCAGATCGTTATGGCAATGGATCGCAATTACCGCCCGGTCGATGTTCGGGACATTGTCCTTCAAGTATTTGATCTTCGCCCCGAATTCCTCCGGAGTGCAGTAGCCGGTGGTATCAGGGATATTCACAACGGTAACACCCGCCTCTATCACCTTTTCGACGACCTTGGCCAGATATCCGTTTTCCGTCCTTCCCGCATCCTCCGCATAAAACTCCACGTCATCCACATATTTCCTCGCATATTTCACGCATGCGATTGCGCGTTCGAGTATGTCGTCACGGTTGGAATTGAACTTGTACTTTATGTGGTAATCCGAAGTCCCGATTCCGGTGTGGATTCTCGGCCTCGCCGCCTCCCTTATGGCTTCGGCTGCGGCATCGATATCCTTTTCGATGGCTCTGGACAGGGCGCAAACGGTGGAATCCTTAACCACCTTGGAAATTTCCTGTACCGACTTGAAGTCACCGGGGCTCGATATCGGGAACCCGCACTCGATGACGTCCACCTTCATCCCTTCGAGAATTTTGGCCAGCTCCACCTTCTCGACCGTGTTCAACTGGCACCCCGGGACCTGTTCCCCATCCCTCAGCGTGGTGTCGAAAATGTAAAGTTTCTCCTTTTTCATCATAAAAAAATCGCCCGGACATTTCTGAACGGGCGATCGCATATTTGAATTATATAACTTGTTTAATCTTGCTATTGAACATATGCCTTCACGCCCCCGTGACCCAAAAGGTCCAGCAGACTAAGTCGTGAAAGGTTAAAGTTCCTGTTCGTCATAACGGATGCAAATCTACGATTTTTTTCCACACATGTCCTCGCAACGGCCATTTTTTACAGTAAAAACCGACTTTCTATCCAAGGCAAACTCTTAAGCAATCCCCAAAGACAAACCCCGCCAAAAATCCAAAAGACTTTTCCCCCAGCCTCCTCCCATGGTTGATCCCCCAAAAGAGCGCAGCCTCCTCCCGTGGCAGACCCCAAAAGAGCGCAGCCTCCTCTCGTGGCAAACCGCAAAAAGAGCGCAGCACTTTCTTCCCAAATCGCACATACTCAAAGACTTGTAGAGATATCACCTCCCTGTTTCAGGGTCGTAGCTCAGTCGTAAAGCGTTGACCATAAGCTGAATGAAAGAAAACTGCGGCGCTCAAAAATATTTCACTTATCTTTACAGTATCGGGTTTCATAAGGCAAACCCGGATGAAAGAGATGAAGAGAAATGGAGGAGAGAGAAAGAGGAAAGGTAGACGTCTGCAGACAGGAACCTTCCACGTTATCATTAACAGCAACTATCAGGTATCGATATTCTGGAATAAGGAAGACAAAACGAAATTCCTTACCATTTTTTTCGATACTGCGGAAAAGTATCTTGTAAAAATACATGCCTATTGTCTCATGGATACGCACATCCATCTGATGGTCACTGCAAACGGCAATCTGACGGCATTTATGGGAATATGCACGCAATTATTTTCAACATATTACAACAGAAAGTACAAACGCTTTCATAACAATTTGTTTCGCAAAGGATTCGAGAGCTATCCATTGTATAAAAGTTCCCAGGTATCGGATGCCGCTTTCTATTTTTTCTATAATCCGTTGGCCGAAGGTATCTGCAAACATCCGAAACAATACAAGGATTGTTCGTATGCCTACCTTTTCAGAAAAAACAACAAACAGATCGATACTTCCATAATAGAGAAATCATTCGAAGGTCTGACGGATTTCGATAATCGTTTCTTCAAATACGTGGAAGAAAAATCCGTAATTGTCAAGAGTCCCGGAAAAGATGGGAGGATGACCGCCTCTCTGGTAGATGATCAAGGCAAAAGCATACTTGCCCCTCCGGCCGAAGGAAACGGTTCCGGAGTCAATGACAGACCTAAAAACACTGATGAGCAAATTCTGGCATATGTAAAAAAGGAGTTGAATGGAAGGACTCTCTACTCATTGACCCGTAATGAAATAGATGATATGATCGGCAAATTGTTAACCGAGACATGGGCAAACTATCGCCAAATCTCATCGGCACTTGCAGTAAGTTATCACCACGTATGCGACTTTGCAAAAATGAGAGCGCAGCACTTTCTTCCCAAATCACATATACTCAAAGACTTGTAGAAATGCCACCTCCCTGTTTCAGGGTCGCGGCTCAGCCGTAAAGCGCTGGCCACAAGTGGAATGAAAGAAAACTGCTGCGCTCAATACTCTTTCCCTAGCCTCCTCCCATGGCAGACCCCAAAAGAGCGCAGCACTTTCTTCCCAAATCGCATATAATCAAAGACTTGTAGAGATATCACCTCCCTGTTTCAGGATCGTGGCTCAGCCGTAAAGCACTGACCACAAGCCGAATGAAAGAAAACTGCGGCGCTCAATACTCTTTCCCTAGCCTCCTCCCATGGCAACCGCAAAAAGAGCGCAGCACTTTCTTCCCAAATCGCATATACTCAAAGACTTGTAGAGATATCACCTCCCTGTTTCAGGGTCGCGGCTCAGCCGTAAAGCGCTGGCCACAAGCCGAATGAAAGAAAACTGCTGCGCTCAAGAAGTTTCTTATCTTTGTGATATGCAATATGCAACTATCCGGAATCATATGGAATTATGTAGAATCATAAGAATATGACGGGCGGCATAAAATTCGAGATCTGTGAGAATCATATGGAATCAGGCAGGATCATAAAGGCGCAGACCATCCGCGAACTCGAGGGCTTGCTGGGAAAAACGGCGGAACGGCACAGGGAACTGTTCGTCATTACCGACGACACAGTGCGCGGGCTTTACGGCGAAAATTTGCTGAAAGATACGGTACCACCGGGACATGTGATTTCGGTTCCGGCAGGCGAAAATTCCAAATCAATGCAGACGGCAGCGGATATCCTTTCCAGCCTTCTGAAGGCCGGGGCATCCAGGGATTGCTTCCTGACAGGCTTCGGAGGAGGCGTGGTCAGCGACCTGACGGGCTTCGTCGCCAGCATCTATAAACGCGGAGTAAAATTCGGATTAGTGCCTACCACCTTGCTCGGGATGGTCGACGCCTCAATCGGCGGCAAAAACGGAGTGGACATCACCGCAAGTACCGGACGATGCAAAGAGAATGATGCGAGGAATGATGCTGATAGCAATGCTGAAAATAACAAAGCCACAGACGGCAGCGATATAACAGGCAATAATGAAAGCAAAACGGCTGCAGCCGGCGGGACGGTCCGATACAAGAACATGGCCGGCACCTTTAACCGGCCCGAATTCATAATCCAATGCTACCCGCTCCTAAATACGTTGCCTGAGGCCGAAATGAAGAGCGGCGAGACGGAAATGCTGAAAACCTTCATCATAGGGGATGCGGCGGCCTACGAGGAGACCGTGTCGCTGCTGAAAGCTAAGAAAGCGAACAAGGAACAGCCATCGGACTTCGATTCCGAATTCGCCGGCCTGATAAACCGCGCGACTGAAATAAAGGTGAAAATCACTGACGAAGACCCGTTCGACGAAAACAAGAGGCACGTACTGAACCTGGGCCACACCTTCGGCCATGCGATAGAGGAACTATTCCCCGGCCGCTGCACGCACGGTGCCGCAGTCGCAAGGGGTATAATCATGGCCGCCGCACTCGGAGCCAGAATGAACATCACACCCAAGGAACTGGCAACCGGAATAGAACTGGATTTCGAAGACCTCGGCTTACCTCCGGCATTCGATATCGAAGAAGAAAAATTAACATCCGTCCTGCGCAACGACAAGAAATACAGCGACGGCCACCTGGATTTCGCCTTCATACGCGCTCTCGGCGACGTCTTCGTAAAATCCCTTGTCTTAGAATAAACCCTTATTAGTTTAATTCACCGAATCACGGGATCCTGCCGCTTACGATCTTCACAGGAGCCTGGCTGAAGACATAGGTGCTGTTCCCGAGAAGGCGCGCCTCTGATTCGTCGTGGGTTACGAAGATTACCGTTCGCCTGTCCTTTTCCCAAATTTGAGAGAACCAAACCATAAGATTTCGCTTCAACGCATAGTCCAGCCCGGAAAGTGGCTCGTCCATTAGGATTATGTCGGACGGACAGGCGAAAGCCCTGGCTATGGAAACGCGCTGGCACATGCCGCCGCTCAACTGCGAAGGATAATGGTCGGCGAAGCCGTCCAGCTCGACACGCCTTATAAGTTCGTCGGCCTTCGAAGTACGTTCGGAAGGTGAGAGGGAGGGATCCAGTACGAATTCTATGTTGCCCCTGACTGTTTTCCAGGGCAGAAGCCTCGGTTCCTGGAATACATACGAAAAACGCTTCCCGCCGAATCCGGAGAAAGTCCCGCCGTCGGGTTCCACCAATCCCCCGATGATATTCAGAAGCGTGGTTTTCCCGCATCCCGAAGGGCCCAGGATGCACGTTATGACTCCCTCCTCGAACGATATGTCGAAGTCGCTGAAGATGACGTTGTCGCCGAAACTTTTACAAAGGCCTTTTATTTCCAGACTCATGCCTATACCCTCCTCCATTTTACGGTCTTATGTTCCACCGCCCTTATTATGCTCTCGAACATATAGCTCAGCAGTACCGCGACGAGTGTCCAGGCTATCAGCATATCGACGTTCAGGAAAGTCTGGGCCGCCTGCATCTTCGTCCCTATGCCGTATTTGGGCTGGCTCAGGACCTCGCCTACGATTATCGCCCTCCACCCTATTCCGAGCGCGCTTGAAATCCCGCTGAATATGAACGGCGTTATGGCAGGTATATAAAGCTCGCGAATGATCCTCGCCTTGCCCACGCGGTAAAATTCGGCCATCTGGACGAGGCTCGGATCCACGCTCTTCATGCCGCTGACGACATTGGTGCAGACGATCGGGAACATCGTGAGCATTCCTATGAACACCGGCACGGAATCGGGGTCGAACCATATCAACGCCAGCAGCGTGATCGCAATTACCGGAACCGAGCGTATGATGACCAGGATAGGGTTTATGAATGCGTTGAAACCGGAATACAGGCCCGCCAGGATGCCAGTCGCAATGCCGAGCACGCCGGCGATCGCGAAGCCGATCAGCCCGCGAAGTACGGTGGTACCTACTACGGCGAGGAATCCCTTATCCACAACCAACTTGCATAGAGCCAGAAAGGTATCTTCCGGCCCCGGGAGTATGAACCGGGAATGGAAATGCAACGCCAACAGTTTCCACACCACGAGAATCACGATCACCGAGGCGATGCTTATCCGGTTATTTCTCGTAATAGAAATTCTCATCAGGTATCTTGCCCCCTACGAATTCGGGGTTCAGTTCATAAAATATATTAAGGTAATCCCCTATTTCCCTTTCAATGCCACGCGCGGAGACGTATTCGAGGTTCGAGCGCGGGATCGAGCTGCGTGCCGTAGCGACATCGGGCAGCAGGCCGTACTTAACCATGAGAACAGCTGCGCTGTCGGGATGTTCGTTCACCCACTTCGTGGAGTAAGCGTACGCGGCTTCCAGTTTCTTCACGAATCCTGCATCGGATTTCAGGACGGAGTCCTTTCCGATGAAAGCCGTCTCGGCTATCGGGATACCCTGTACCTTGTTCCATTCCGCATTCAGGTCCAATATGATGTGTATATGATTGTTTTTACGCATCGCAAGGCTCACATAAGGCTCGGAGACCACTCCGAGCGAAACCCTTTCGGCAGCCACGGCGTTGGCCAGGTCTATGTGGGTCGGAAAACTGTAATCGAGCGTCAGGTCCCTTTCCGGATCGAGGCCGTTCCTCTCCAGCAGGTAGCGGAAAAGGGCATCTGGTGTCATTCCCCTGGCCATGACATTGACCCGCTTGCCCCTGAGGTCGTCCCATCCCTTCACGGTGCTGTCGTTCCCGAAAAGATAGAACGTACCCCAAACCGGTACCGACACCATCTTGTAATCCAATCCCTTGTTATACAGCACCGCAGCCATGGTGGTCGGCAGGACCGCAAAATCCGCGGTACCGTCGAGCATCATCTTGCGCACCTGCATGGGCTCGTTAAGGATCATCACCTTGACATTGCTGTGCGGAGCATTGTCAACGCTGTCGATATACTGGATCATTCCCATCGAAGAAGGCCCCTTGAGGGTGGCTATGGTAACGGAACCGCCGCGCTTCCCGGCTCCGCCCCCGCATCCGGCAAGCGCCAGGAGGCAGAAGAAAAAAACGAGTTTATTACGCATTTCAATTACGATATGTCATTGCAAAATTATTTATTTTGAATGATTAAAAATAATATCTTTGCAGCGAAAAACAAAAACACCGCACAAGTACTGGGATTCCGGCCAAGGCCGGCATCGAGGTCGGGCGGGAAACCATTAACCCAATCCAAAGGAAATCTGATGGAAAAGAGAATAGGCACGGTTCTGATTCTGATCATGAGCCACGATTGCGTTCAGCAAATGAACGACATCATTTCCAGGCACGCCGGCATCATCATAGGACGGCAAGGCCTGCCTCGGGCCAACGACACGAGCATCATTTCACTTATCCTTGAAGGTACTACGGACGAGATCGGTTCCCTTTCCGGCCAGCTGGGCAGGCTTCCCGGAATCGAGGTCAAATCGGTGGTATTAAAAAACAAGGATAATGAACAACACTAAATTCCGCATCGTAACGGTTGCATTGGCAGCCGCAATCTCTTTAAGTTCCTTCGGGCAGACATCTTCAAAGCCCGAAAACGCTCCCGACACCCTCTCCTCGACGGACAAGCCGGTGGAACTGGGGCAGGCGGTGGTCACGAGCTTCAGGGTAAGCAGGAAAGTCATGGAGATGCCCGCCTCCCTCAACGTCACCGGAGCCTTCGATTACCAGGACAACTCCGCATTCACCGTAGCCAACGTGCTCAACACCGAACCCGGCGTATATATGGGCGGCGACGGCATCTGGGCAACCAGTATCAATGTACGCGGCCTCGGTGAGGAAAGGCTCGTCACCCTGGTGGACGGCGACAGGATTGAGACGGCCACCGACCTTACGGCCTCCCTTTCCATGATAGACGTGAACGACATCGAACGCGTAGAGGTAATCAAGGGGGCGCAATCCTCCCTTTACGGCACCGGAGCAATGGGCGGCATAATCAACATCATCACCAAGGACGGCCATTTCGCCGACAAGCCCTACGTCAGCGGAAACCTCATATCGGGATACGCGACCGCCAACAAATACTCCTCGAACTACCTGTCGGTGAACGCAGGATCCAGGAAATGGTACCTGAAGCTGAGCGGCACCCTCGGAAATGCCGGCGACATGATGACGCCGGAAGGGACTTTGAAAAACAGCCAGTTCAACACGAACAACATATCCGCAAAGGCGGGATTCAAGCCGTTCAGAAACCATCTGTTCAAGATCCAGTTCCAGCGCAACTGGTCGACGAACGTAGGCATCCCGGGCGGCAGCGCATTTCCTACGACCGCAACGGCAACATACAAGGATATCGGCAGGACGCTCTTCGATGCGAGCTACGAGATAACCAACCTTACGGACTGGATGAAATCCCTTAAGCTCAGTTACTTCCATCAGAACATAATCCGCGACGTGATCATGTATCCCAACAGCGTCACCGAAACCACCCTCGCCAACGGCAACATACAGCGCCAGACACCGGATTCCATAACGCCGAACGCCACCCACCTCACAAACGGGCTGCAGCTGCAGGGTACTTTGAAACTCTCCGACAACAACACCTTAATCGTCGGTGCCGACGCATGGAGGCGCAACATCTCTTCCGACCGCACCAAATACGTTACAGTAGAGGTCCTGAATCCAGAGGGAACTGTTCTTGCAACCAACAAAGTCGTCCGCGGAGAGACCCCACTGCCTACGGCCTCGTTCACAAGCACCGGCATTTACGCTCAGGACGAAGCCCATCTGCTGGACAACCGCCTGACCATCATTACAGGAGCAAGGGCCGATGCGATCCACACGGTCAACGATACCGTTTACAATCTGGATTATACGATAGTAAACGGCAACCGAAACGATAACCCCGCAGGAAAATCGGTCACCTTCGATGCCGGAAGCGCGAACAGCTTCTCATGGAGCGCCAATGCCGGTATCCTTTACAAGGTCGCTGACGATGTGGACCTGACACTTAACCTTGCACGCTCGTTCCGCGCCCCTTCCCTCGAAGAGAGATACAAATACATAGACCTGGGGAGCGTCAGAAGGCTCGGAAACCCGGATTTGAAGCCGGAAGACGGCTATTCCGCAGACCTCGGCTTCCGTGTCTGGAAAGACGGTTTCAACATGCAGGCGTCGGCATATGTCAACAGGATAACCAACATGATCGTCGAAGCCCACGGAGATACAATTGACGGCGTAGCTACCCTCGTAAACTCCAACATCGGAAAGGCCCTGCTCTACGGATTCGACCTCAAGGCCGAATATAACATCACCAACAACCTGTCAGCTTACCTTGTAGGTTCATACGTACGGGGAATCGATACCGAGAACAACACGAACCTTCCTGCCATGCCACCACTAAACGGACGCCTCGGAATCCGCTACACATACCATAAGATCGGTTCGGCCGAATTCAGGGTGGTAGGTGCCGCAAAACAGGACAGAATTGCCACCGGTGAGACCTCTACCGACGGCTATCTCAGATACGACATGTCACTTTGCACCCGCCGCTTCGACTTTATGAAAGTCTGCAGCCTGCAGATGTTCGCCGGCATAGACAACATCACGAACGTCGCCTACACGAACCATCTCTCCACCAACCGCGGAGACGTAAGCATAGAACCGGGAAGGAACTTCTTCATAAGGCTGAATTTCGGATTCTAGGCATGGGAGTCGGTTACGGCAAATCGATAGTAATTGGAAAAACATCGAAATGCCCGTAATCCGGAACTGCATATATTGGCGAAAGGTTTATCGTCTTTGAATCTGTCCAACGACTGTCTTTAGAGTAGGAAGTATAATCCAACTCTGTATAATCACCAGGATAATAAGCATAAACCTTTCGTGTTCCTTCATATAGGAATCCGATCGCTATCGGGGCAAAATAGACGGTACTGTCGGAATTGGTGAATATGTCCACATAGGAATCAGGGGTATAAGAGCAACCGTTAGCCACATATTCCTCCTTTACAAGTCCTTCCGTATAAGGATCCATTATTCTTATTATTTCGGCTTCGCGAGCGCTGTATATATCCACGGGGTAGCTGTCGTAGAAAAGGAATTCGTCGTGATAGAGCCCCTCCCCGAGATAATCGAACGTGAGTTTCCTGTTCACTGTAATGGTTACTACCGAATCGCCCGCCGGACCGACATCTCCAAGGATAGTAAGTTTCATCCGATGCTTTTCACTGATCCCCATCGCACTGAGGTCGGCGAAACGGATTTGTGCATGGGATTCGTAGGAATCGTCTGCGAAAACTACCTTTGAAGTGGTCAGAGAAAAATTGTTGTCTGGATCAGAAGTTTGGTACTCCTTCGTATCATTGTTGTAGAAAGCGAATCCTATCCGGACCTCGTTCCCTCCATCCAATGTGCTGCGATAAACAGGGACTAGTATCTTTCCATCGTCTTCGGCGGTACTTTCGACGTTCAGGACAGATGAAGAGAATCCAAAACCTCCTTCGCCGGAATACAACGTACCTTTAATATCACGTGAACATCCGGAGAAAAGAACGGGGAGAACAGTGGTAAGGACGGTAAAAAACAGAAAAATGAAACGTTTTTTCATATCGATTTCAACATTATTGCAACACATACGGATTCTGATCTTCGGCGGAAATTTTAGGATTTATGTCGATTTCGGCCTGCGGGATAAGGAATATGCATTCCATATAATCGGCAGGAAAATCAAGATATTCAGCATATTTGGAGAGATAATTGACATGGTTGGTTATCATCCCGTCTACATACCAATAACGGGTGAAACCTTTGGCCAGGCGGAGAATGTCGAACATACGTCCTGTCTCTCCCCATAGCTCTATCCTTCGCTGCAAAATTATCTCGTCGTACAATGTAGTGACCTTACCTACTGATGCGAAAGTCTGTTCACTGCCTGTCAGGAAAGCGACGCGTTTCGCAAAAGATGTATCCCTTCTGCTGCCAACTTCGACAAGGGAGTTGCGTGCCCCATCGAAATCCTGTAGTTTGCAAAGAGCTTCGGCATTGATAAGATAAGCTTCCTCCATCCTCATGAACACTATGTCTCCGGTATGGGCTTCCTGGTTTCTCCACTGGAACTTGAACTGATTGTAATTGATATTGGCTCCATATTTCCAGGAGCTCAAAGGTTTGCCTATGTCACCGTTCCACCATCCCTTTCGGATATCCGTGGAAGGAATTTGGGAATAAAGCCAGTTGCTGATACATTTTGGAGATTCGGCGGCATAATAGACATTGGTGCATGCATCCATCATGGAATACAGGGAAGCATATACGTTCGATTGCTCTGAAAGCTGTTCAGCTCCCCACATAACATCCGGGGAACTGATGGAATTGAACGGAGTCGATCCTGTAGTCCAATCGAATGTATTGTCGTCGAAAGTTCCCTTTACTACCGTGGCCTGGGCCCTGGTAAGAAGTGTGCAACCCGGTTTTTTCATGGCTATGGCGGAAGCTTCTGCGGCATCATTCCAACGATTTTCCACCAACGCTATCCGTGCCTTAAGGAGATTTGCAGCATAATAATCCAAATGGGATTTATGGTCCTGATCCATACCAGATTCTTCGAGAAGAGCTATACCTTTATTTATATCGCTGTCTATCTGGGCATAAGTATCCGACACCGTACCTCTTCCCGCTCCCTCGGTCGAGGAGGTGGTAGGATCGGTATAGATAGGTACGCCCGGTAGGGATTCGTGGCCGACATATGTCTGTTGGTATGACTGTATGAGCATGAAATACGCATATGCGCGAAGGGAATAGGCTTGTCCCATTATATTTTCGATCTCCGTGGAATCTCCGCTGGCTGTATTCTCCGCCGAAATAATATAATTCACATTCCCGATTATCTGGTAGAAATATTTCCAGCGGAAATAACATCCGTATATTTTGGAAGCGTAACGTTGCCTTTCTTCATAATTGTAGTCGTGCCAGAACCATCCGGCTCCCTGTGCTTCCTGTACCATGTCTTCTCCCATCAAATCGGCAGCAAGCACAACTGCGGGAACGCCGAAACACTGATGGGCGTTGGCCGTTACGAAATCTATCCTGTTATAAAGAGTGGCATAAACCCCGTTAAGGGCTACATTCAGTCCATCAGCATCTGAAAGGACGGTTTTGCTGTCTATGTCGGTGGTCGGTTTGGTATCCATCATCGACGAGCAAGAACCGAGAGCAAGTACGGTGCAAAAGCAGGCAAAAATTATAATAATGTCATGTTTATTCATTGCTTTCAGAATTTGATATCGACTCCGAGCGTAAGGCTCTTACTTGGACTGTAAGTGTATCCGGTGGAACCAGTGAAACTGGCCTGCGGATTCAATCCTTTCCTGGAAGCGAAAAGGAACGGGGAATCCGCGGTAAGGAAGATCCTGACCTGTTCCATTCCCGCCTTGAAAAGTTTTGACGAGGCGTATGTATATCCGAGCGCTATGCTTCTTATCGAGAAAAACGAAGCGTCAACCAGATACCGGTCGTTCGCGATGGTCGAAGATGTAGTCGTTACCCTCGGGACATCAGTCATGTCGCCAGCCTGCTTCCAGCTCCTCAAAATATCAGTGCTGTATGTCTGCCCGACGAAAGAAGGTTCCATGATGGACCTGTATACTCCGTCGTATATTTTACCTCCTATCGAATAGGTCCCCATTACATTAAGATCGAACCCCTTATAGCTCAAAGAAGTGTTTATGCTTCCATACAGGTCGGGAATCCTGCTGCCCAGCAAATACTTGCTGTTGGCAGCCACAGTCGCGTCGGAAGTCACATATTCGCTGCCTGGGATCATCTTTCCTTCGTTGTCCTTCTCGTATGCATAATAAAGCTGTTCCCCTGTAGCCGGATCCACACCCGCACTGCGTGCCAGATAGAACGAATTCAACTCTTCCCCTACCCTTATGATATAGTTCCCGTCCAATATGTCGCTGCCGTCCGACGTAAGTCGCAGCACTTTGTTCTTCAGTGTAGATGCTATAAGAGTCGCATTCCATTGGAAATCCCCGATCTTAACGATTGTAGCCCCGATGGTAAAATCGGCACCTATATTGGAGATACTGCCGACATTTGCATTATAACCTTCAAATCCGGTGGAAATAGCCATCGGATAATATAACAGCAAATCGTACGTGGTCCTGTCGTACATCTCCAGTGTTCCCCATATCCGGTTCAGGAACTTGAATTCGATTCCGATATTGAGGTTCCCGTTCTTTTCCCACGTCACATCGTCATTTTCTATATTGCTGACCACTCCCCCACTGTAAGTGGCGTTGGGATAACTCAAGTCGTAATAAGATTGCCAGGCATAGTAAACGCCGAGGTTATCGTTGCCCTGCAACCCATAACTTGCCTTAAGGGTCAAATTGTCGATCCAATCTTTGTCTTTCAGGAAACCCTCCTCGGATATCCTCCAACTAGCACCAAGGGACCAGAATATTCCCCAGCGATTCTCCTTTTTGAAGCGTGACGAAGCATCCGTACGGAAGCTGGCACTAAGATAATACCTGTCGTCGTAATTGTAATTCACTCTGCTCAGATAAGAATCGATGGCATACTCATCCTGGGCGGAATTAGTGTCGGATATGGTGGTGCCGGTGGCAAGTTCATAATAGTCCGGGAAAGGGAACCCGGTTTTCTCCCCCATAAGATAATTATATGTATACGAATAGAATTCGTGGCCGGCGAGCGCATCGAACGAATGTTTTCCCCATTTGTGACCGTAGGTCAGAAGTTCGTTCAGGGTATAACTGAATACCCTGCCGTTTTCCTTTCTCAAGCGGCCTGTACCGGCCGCGTTCCCATAATAGGGATTATAATACGTCGTCTCGTAGGAGTTGGAATTGTCCACACCGAGATTGACCCTGAATTTAAAATCCCCGAAATTCAAGCCGGCATAAGTTCGCAGATTATTTATATCGCTGTAAGTAAAATACTTGTCATCGAACAGTACGGCTACTGAGTTTCGATTGTTTTGCGCGCCTGCGGGCCGCGAAGAGCCGTAATCGAACAGTTTTTCTCCGGTATCCGGATCTACGGCTATCGTCCCGTCTGCCGAAGTTTGATATACCGGATAAATAGGGGCCATCATCATTGCAGAATACCATACGTTGGAATTCGTGGAACCTGTTGCTCCGAGGAAATCGCTGTCCGTATGGGAATAACTGTAATTCAACCCGATCACAAAATGATCGTTTGGAGTGAAATCCATATTCATCCTGCCGGTATAACGTTTGAAATCAGTGGTTTTCAATGTACCGTTTTCATTCAGATAACCCAGTGAAGCGGAATACGTCGTCTTGGCGGCCGAACCGTCTATGGAAAGTTCATACTCCTGTCTCAGGGGAGCGGAGGCTTCTGCTTCTTTGATCCAATCCTGATTCCAAAGCTGTTTCGCATCCGAAACCACTTTCCCGTTTTCATTGAAAAGCTCGGATGCATTCCTGTCGAAACAATTGTATTTGTCATCGGTCCCGAGGATAAGATTTTCCAGCCTGGAAACCGTCTTAGACTTGGCGGTTGCCGGGAGATATCCTTCCACCGAAACGAGATCATTATATGCGGCATTGTACATCACTTCCATATACTCCTTCGCATTCAAAGTACTGTATGAAGGGATCGCACGTGCGCTGATTCCTATTTTGGAGCTGAAAGACATGTTCAGCCGTTCGCTCTTTTTGTTCTTCTTAGTGGTTATTATCAGTACTCCGTTCGCTCCCCTCGCTCCGTATAAAGCTCCCGCAGAAGCGTCCTTGAGCACTGTCATAGTTTCTATATCATTGGAAGAAATGGAATTGAGATCTCCATCGAAAGGCATTCCGTCGACCACGACCAAAGGAGAATTCGACGCATTTATGGATCCGAAACCACGTATCACGACAGATGCCCCGCTTCCTGGCTGGCCGCTCCCGGAAGTGGTCATTACTCCCGCCACCTGACCATCCAGCATCTTGGATATGTCCGTGACAGGCCTGTTTTTCATCTTGTCATGCGAAACCACTTCAGCGGACCCGGTGAAGGACTCTTTCTTGGCAGTGCCATAAGCGACTACTATCACGTCGTCGATGGCTTCGGTGGAATACTCCATTATAACGTCGATGACCGTACGACCAGATACCGGTACCAAAACGCTTTTCATTCCGGTACATGAAAATTCCAACGTATCTCCCTGAGAAACCTGGATGGAATACACACCATCAAGATCAGTCACTGTCCCCTTTGCAGGATATCCTTTGACCATAACGGCGGCCTGGATTACAGGCAATCCGTCTTCCTTGCCGGTCACCACTCCAGTCACCTTTTCAGGCTGAGCTAGGCAAAACGCTGAGTTGAAGAGAACGGAAACGGCAAGGACGGTTACGAATTTAAACCTCATTTCTCAATTTTCTGGCAACGGATTGAGGCACCATACGGACGGTTTAGCCCGGTATATGAAGCCGGGTTTCCATATGCGAAAATTTCCATTACTGCATAGGAAGACTGGACATTGTTGGTCCATATATCTCCGCTTCCCCCAACGCCGTAAAGTTCACCGGAATCTACCATCCTGTTGCCGGAACAAGGGAACCAGTACCTGTGGTTTGAGCTGGTCCATCCTCCGACCTGATACACGAACCCGCGATCGCTACCGGCCTCTCCGTCGTATGTATGGCGGTTATCGTGCCAGAAGTAATCTGCATTGTCGTCATATGCGGATTTGCTTTCGTCGACATAAGCATATTTCTTTCTGAATCCGAAAGCGGACGGCTCGGCTACCATGTATCCGGCAGGACACGGATCATAAATTGTCTTTACCCCGGAATCCTTTCCCCACAAGTCATCGTCCTGCCCGTCGGCACGTGATGCACACCAATCCCTGGGAAGGGAAGTGTCGGAATCGAAATAGAACACTCCAGGATTCTCTATGGCAAGCTGGACATTGTTCTCGCTTCCGGTGGTCTCAGGCCTCTGGCACTCCTTTTCAGGAATTATATTGCCGTCAATATCATACCTTTTGACAAGTTTAAGACTTTCCACTCCCAATGGTCCGACGAAAGGATCCTTGCGCCCCCATTGATAATAGAGTCCGAAAGCACCTTGATCATCCACCGTATTGTTCATCGCTCCGAGATTGCGATCGAGAATGGTATAAGTTTTCCCTTCGTCGGTAGTCCATACCAACGGCGCCGCTTCGGGATCGTAATCGGTAACCCAAAGATGCCAACTCCAAACGACAACGGAATCCTTCAAAGCCTCGATCACGGCATTCCCGCTTATCCCCGCATTCAATGCCACGGCTATTATCCCGTCTTCGGAATTACCTGCCACGGATTTTACCATGCCTGTCTGATCCTGCCACAACAAATCCACGCTGTCGAACAATGCAGCCTCCGTGGAATTCCCCTTGACTGACTTGAACGTAAACGTACTGCCCGGAGAAACGATGTAACAGTTGGCCACATCGGCATCGGCCTGGGAGCTTTCCATTACTGACACATCGGCTTCGCAGGATGCTTCCCTGTCGAAATCGTCGGTCACTTCTACCTTTACGCCCACTGATTGGGGCACAGTACCGTTCAACGTGAAGGTCGCGGTGCCATCCGTTTCGCTCGTCATCTCGGCCGAAGCGGTGAATTCGTCGTCGGCTACAGCCTTTACAGACACTTTGGCGGCTCCAATGCCAGAGACGGTGAAATACGCCTTGAAGGAGCTACCGGTATGCATGAGGACTGACTTGGGTACCGATTTGAAAGCCACCTTCAAATCCTCCGACTTGGTGACGCTCACCTTGACGGATTTCGAGTCGCTTCTGTTATTTGCCTCGTCGGTTGCCCTTACCGTAACGGTAACTTCGGTTTCAGTCGGTACAACGGCAGGTGCGGTGAAATCCACCGTTCCCTCGCTTTCGGAAGTTCCGTCGACTTTCACTGTGCAATCTGGACTGCTGCTTTCGGCCTCCACGGTTACCGTTGCAGTACTGGTACCCGTTTCATCCTTGAGTCCACTGACGGTATACGGTATGGAAACGGTACCTCCAGGTTCTACTGTAAACGAATCTCCGCTTATAAGTATGGAAAGCTCACCGAATTCTATTTTCTGTTCTGTAGGGCATGCAGCAAGTATAATCATAGCTGCAAACAACGCAAGGCAAGGGAATATGGAACGAAATTTCATCTTCATATCAATAGCTTTTTATCATTAAATTTATTTCAATTATTCCTTCACGCAACGTACGGGAAGCCCATATGCCAGCGAGAATCCGCCTGTTCTATACGAAGACGGGGATACGCTCGCACCGAATCCGCGGAGATATGTGGCATCGACGGTCGCCGACCACATTTTTCCGCAGGGCCAATTCGATCCCTGCCCGTTAGCATATTTGAAAGCTGGCATTATCTCCCCCTGGTTCGGGAAGAAGGATGTCTTCCCATCTGAAGTTATGTCGTAACCTAGGAGGTCGCTGTTGGCGGACCCCCCTTCCCTGAAGACTTTGTCTAAGGTTACCGAAGTTCCGGCAAAAGTGGAAAATACTGCTATAGGAGCCACTTTCCATCCGGCCGGACAAGGATCATGAGACATTTTTTGGCCAGTAACACCACCCCATAAATCGGAGATGGCATCGGTGGCGATATCTGATTTCCGGGTAACGCACCAGCTATAATTGTTTGCGCTGTTGCCTGTATAGTAAACCGTAGGATTCGCGGTGGCGACAGCCACGTTGTTATCTTCGGTACAAGCTTCACTTGTAAACCTGACCGTATCCCCGGCAGCATTGAAAACAGGATTAAGGTTTCCTTCCATATCTGGGCTTGCGAAAGGCTGCATGCGACCCCATTGATAGAAGAATCCATGTGAAGACGCTTCTCCTGGAATAGCGGAGGAAGCACCAATGTTACGGTCCATCACACTATACGATTTGGAATTCTCATCCAAAATAGACATTATGTTCTCTTCCGGGTCGTAGTCGGTAATCCAGAGCAGGTAATTCCAGACTACCGTCCCCTGATCCATAACGGAAATCAGCGCTCCGCCGACGCTGCTTTCATCTAGGGTAACGGTTAACTGCCTCTTATCGGCGACATAGGAAACCTTCTTGACCATGCCCTTTACGGTCTGCCATGTCAGTTCCGCCGAATCGAAATCTACCGCTGTGGAAGTCGATCCTTCGGTGGCATTGAATCTGAAGACGCTGCCCGGAGCTACAACATATGTATTGGCATTGGCCGAAGCAATCGTGACCGCTGTATAAGCTATGCTCTGCTTGGCATTCACTACTCGTCCGTAATCATCGGATACGTTTACACCTACTTCGTAATTGCCCGTAACGGGACCATTCGAAGTTAAGGTAAAAGAGCCTGAATTTCCATCCATTACGACATCCGATACGGAGAATCCATCCGGAGCTACAGCCTCGGCGGAAGTCACTGAAGCTACACCGAGATTACTTACTGTAAATTTCATTCCTATCGTATCTTCCGGACCTGCAGTATAAGAATAGTCTTTCTCGGCATAGGAGACCGTGAACAAATCCGAAGCAGATGCGGTAAGTTCCTCAGTGGTTTCCTGGGTGCGGGAATAATTGTCTTCGACCTTCAGAGTTAGCTTTACGGTTTTAGTTTGCGGAATTAGTTCCGGGGCATAGACAGTCACAGTTCCTTCTCCCGTAGAAGAAACTTCGGAAACAGTCGCATGATAATCCTCATCATCTGTAGAAACGGAAGCGGTCACCTTGGCCTTCTCTATGTTCGATACGGCAAAGCCAATCTTCAAGCTGTCATCTGGAATCATTGTCGTTCCATCAGCATTTAAGAAAACAATGGAAAGCTGACTGGTAGGAATTTTTTCGGTACAAGCGCTGGCAAGTAAACCCGCGGCAGCAGCAAGGGAGAGTAAAACACTTTGGAACAAGTTGTTTCTAAAATTTCTTTTCATGATACATTTGATAAGGTTTTTTAATCCGACAAAAATAGGAAACTATCCCCAAATAATAGCATACGCCACATTTTTTCTTATATTTGCATCCATCTACAGATGCCCGGATGGCGGAATCGGTAGACGCGCTGGTCTCAAACACCAGTGGCTGTATAGGCTGTGCCGGTTCGATCCCGGCTCCGGGTACTAAATGACTATGTGGATTAGTAATAATCTTATTACTAACAAAGTTGTTTCAAGCAACTGCATCTGTGCCGCAAGCGGCGCAGACCGCTGCGATCCCATATACACATTCCCCGTAATTTTCGTCCTCAAATGATCCTGTCTGTGATTTTCTGCTTATTTTTGTCGCGGAAAACCATATCCTGATCAAAAATGCAATTTTCATCAACATCTTTTAAGAATGATATCAAAAGTTCGTTCTTTGCCGCGGCCGTTATATTAGTTGGCCTGTTCCAGACCGTCAATGCACAGGAAATCCCGAATTATCCCATTCCACAGAATCCCGACACCCTGCGCATCCTCGGGATCGGCAACAGTTTCACGGACGACGGAATGATGTATCTTCCCGATCTGTTGAAGGCGGCGGGCATCGGAAATGTGATCCTGGGCCGTCTGTATATAGGCGGATGTTCCCTGGAACGCCACTGGAAGGAATACAGCGACAGCTCCCCTGCATACAAATACTACAAGTCGGAAAACAACTGCTGGGTAACGGTTTCCAACCATGCGACCATGATGCAAGGCCTGGAAGACGAACACTGGGACATAGTCGTCCTGCAGCAGCAGTCCAGCAAGGCTGGCATATACGAGACGTTCCAGCCTTGGCTGGACGAACTTATGGAGGTCATCCGCATGTATTGTCCGAATGCAGGAGCCTGCATAGCCTGGCAGGAAACCTGGGCTTACGCCCCGATGTCGACCAACCCCGGATTCGTCCGTTTCGACAAGGACCAGGACCTGATGTACAGGTCCATCATGAACGCGGCCAAGGAGATGCTGGCCAAGACCTCGATAAAAACAATCATTCCTACCGGCACGGCGATACGGAATTTGAGAATGGCCGAAAAGGACAATCCTTCAGAGTGCGATTCACTGGAATTCACACGTGACGGATACCATCTCAACTACAGGCTCGGACGTTACACCGCCGCATGTACATGGTTCCAGGCCCTTATTGCACCGTCTCTTCGCACCAACGTCTACCGAAACGCTTTCAGGCTCAACGGCAAAATCGACGCGAAGAAAAAGACTCCGCTGAAGCCTCTTTCCGACGAAGAGGCGGAGGCATGCCAGACAGCTGCAATGAAGGCCTGCGCAAGTATCTTTTCGACTTTCTAAAAATAAAAAAATGAAAATAATATCTATACCCGAACTTGCGTCTGCGGAAGAGCTGGACGCACACGGATCCCACATATCTGTCGATACACTGAATTGGACCTCATATCCCTATAAGCCGGATGTAAAGTGTCTTCTGGGACACACAGACCTCAGCATGCTAGTCAAATTCAAAGTTACCGAAGGACACGCTGCGGCAACCTGTATGGAAAACAACGGTGAGGTCTGGAAAGACAGTTGCGTGGAGTTTTTCGTAAGGGAACCTGGAAACCCATTCTACTATAATTTCGAGACCAATTGCATAGGAACGATACTCGCAGCAAAGCGCACTGGCAGGGATGATGCCGTACATTTCACTGAAAAGGAACTCGCCTCCATTTCGCACATTCCTTCGCTAGACAAGCATCCTTTTGCCGATAAATCCGAAGCCTGGTCACTTTCACTCGAAATTCCCTTCAAGTTGATAGGCATTGGAAGCGGGATCCCGAAGACTCTGGATGCCAACTTTTACAAATGCGGTGACGATACGGCAATTCCACACTACCTCAGCTGGAATCCGATCCTCACGCCGGAACCGGATTTCCACAGGCCTGAGTTCTTCGGAAAGCTTATAATGCTTTAAAAAATATTATCCATAGCTAAACATCTCTATTTTACTTGTTTTCAAAAATTATCCTTACCTTTCGGGAGTAAGAGAGAAAATTCAACATTTAATTGATCGTTTCATATGAAAAAAGCCCTTTTAGCCGCCTGTGCGGTCTTGCTGCTATGCAGCTGCTCCAACAACCCCGTTTATACAATCAACGCCAATGTCAAAGGCATCCAGGGAGAAGCTTATCTATATAATGACCGCGATGATATAGCCGACTCATGCGCTGTCACAGACGGCGCCTTCACTTTTACCGGAAAAGTCGGAAATCCCGATTTCCATACCATAGCAATAAAAAACGAAGGCCGTACTGTTTGGGCGACTAGAATCATAATCGAAGAAGGAACTATTACGGTCGAAGGCGATACAAGCGATCGCTTTTTTCCCGCAAAGGTCAGCGGGACACCCGAAAACGAAGCTTTTTCAACTTACGAAAAAGAATCCGGGAAATTCATAGAAGCCTATTATTCAAAAGACGCTACAGGTACACAGAGGGATTCCGTCGAGAAAGCCTACACCGCCTATTCTGACAGCTTATCCAAAGCCAACTGCGGCAAGAACCTTCTCGGACTTTACCTGCTTTCTAACGACAGCTACGAAATGGATCCACAGGCACTCCTCGATTCGTTGGAAACCTACCCTGCTGAGATACAAAAAAACAGAACCGCCACCAAACTGAAGGAAGAAGGGGAAAAGAAACTCGCAGTCTCCGTCGGAAAGAAATTCAAGGAGATCGACCTAAATGATACGACCGGTACCGCAGTATCCCTGTCTTCGGTAATCGCCGGCAACAAATATACCCTGATAGATTTTTGGGCTTCATGGTGCCACCCTTGCATGGGTGAAGTCCCTACACTCGCAGCAGACTATGCCGCATATGGCGGAAAAGGATTCGGCATATACGGAATTTCCCTCGACAAGGATACGGCCGCATGGAAAAATTGCCTTGTCAGGAACAACATGACTTGGACCAATGTTTCCGATGTCAAGGGCTGGGATTGCGCAGCCGCAAAGGATTATGCTGTGAATTCCATCCCTAGCAATTTCCTCGTAAACGTCGAGGGCAAGATAATAGCCACCAACCTTCGCGGCGAAGACCTGACCAACAAACTCGAGGAACTGTTCACCCAGGCACCCGAAAAATAAATTACCAAAGAGAGAAAATTATTAGCATAACATTAATGAAAAAATAAGGGATATTTCTCTGAACGAGTTATATCCCTTTATTTTTATATTTCTTTTCCATTTTGTTTTTGAGTATTCCGATAGACAAAAAAACATATATCACTAATAATAAACATTTTACTGATGTCTTCTTTTACTCTTTGTAAATTTTGTTTTTTTTTCTACCAATTATGTTCTCGTAAATCATACTTCCGATACGCACGCCCCCCAGAATAAATAATTTCTTTTTTACCAACCATATCATATAACATCTTTCTTAGTTCCTTATATTCAACATCTGGCAATCTAGTAGCAATTTCTGAAATACGACTATTGGGATGAAATCTTAAGTCTTCTATAATTAAAGCTTTGAGTCTATACGGTTCAATAGTTTTTAAACTCGTTTTAAGATTAGCTTTTGAATTACTAATTATTTTTGGATTAACAAAGAATGAAGACCCTTTTCCTACACCTCTTTCCCCAATAATCCCCTTTTTAAGTAATTCTGACGTATATGAGTTTAAACGAACTTCTTCCGGCAACTGTAAAATGGAGGATAATTTTGTAGACAACACTTTTCCGTATTGAGCAATAATGCCTAAAGCAATATATCATTTTTGTGAAAGTTGATAATTTTGCAATGCGTAATCAAGTACAGGCAATATGTTTTCATTAACAATTTTTGATTTTTGAATAACTCGCGTTTCACTAAAAGATGATTCAATTATTGGTAGAGTCTTAGCTTCCATGGCATTACTCTCATAAATTAAATCATAACCAGACCCTTCCCCTTCCATAAGTTTAAGATCACTCATTATATTGATCATCTGAGGATTCCTACGCTGTTGCTGATGCAATATATTGTCTTTTGTAATTCCCATTGGGAGACCTCCTGGATTTGTTATTTCCAGCCTATCCGGATATACACATACCATTATATCTCTGGAAATGGTAAAACTCTTATGAGCAAAAGCATTAACGAATAATTCTCTAACGACTTGGGGATTGTATTTGCGTATATGTTTTCGAAATAACCCATCTGGAAATTCATATGAATATGTAAGTTCGGTCGCTTCTTTTTCAAGTGCCAATAAAAGTTCCTTAGGATTCAAGGTATTATCATGCCATTCTTCTTTTCTTATCTTATTTTCGAATTTATCATAAACAATATATTGAACGGTAATGGGATAAGATATCCTGCTTCGTTGCTTTGCATTACCAACCCACAATAATCCTATATTAGTCATAAATCCTCTATCGACGAGATTATAGTGCTCCAATATTTCCATGCTCGATCAGAATCACGTATCTCAGATGCGAATTTCACTATGTTTTCATGAGGAACTTCATCAACCTGCACTTTTGATAAAAGCATTTCCCATTGATATGCTCCTTTTTCAACAGACAATCGTTGAATATCTTCATTCCTTACTGGCTCACATTTATCTGCAACTCTTATTATGTATTAAAACACTTACTGCGAAGACGAGATAAAGTGTCGTTAAGTTCCTTTATTGAAATAGTCTGCCCTTCTATTGGCTTCTTAGATTTATAGTCATATCCAACGTAAATAACCCCTCCCTGAGCATTAGCAAAGGCTACACAAGTGACAGCCAACTCATTAAATCCTTTATCTCCTGTTCTTATCTTTTGCAGACTTTTATATTCAATCTTTTGCATTTCTGTATCCATATTGACAACAAAAATTAATATTGTTACTAATATAGTATATATCAAATATAAAAACAATACATATCAAAAAACGAGGGGGTTACTAATTGTAACCCCCTCGTTATAAGCGGAGAGACAGGGGTTCGAACCCTGGAAACCACTTACGCGGTTTAACGGTTTTCGAGACCGCCCCGTTCGACCACTCCGGCATCTCTCCAAAAGCGTGCGCAAAGTTAACATTTTTGGTCGAAAATCTTAATTTTGTAAAGTCACCGGTGAAAAATCTTTCGGGACACGGAAGACGGATGCGGTATATTCCCTATGCGACCGCAGTGGCAATCTTGTCGAGCAGATCCTCGGCTTCGTCGCAAACTATGAAACCATTCCGTTCCGGATTGCGCATCAGTCCTTCCGACTTCATGGTGGAAATTTGCCTTAAAAGAGGATCGTAAAAGCCTTTTATGTTGAAAAGCGCAATAGGCTTGTTCTGTCTGCCGGTCTGGTTCAACGCCGCCATCTCGAACAATTCGTCCATGGTGCCGTAACCGCCTGGCAGGACGATGAACGCGTCGGAAACTTCTTTCATGCGCATTTTCCGCATCGAAAGGGTTTCCACTATCTCCATCTTATTAAAACCCCTGTTCCCAAGCCCGCGTTCGTAAATATCCCTGACTATGATGCCCATGGCTATGCCGCCGTTTTCCAGCACGCCTTCAGCCACTGCGTCCATCAGACCGAGTTTGGTTCCACCGTTCACAAGGATCATATTCTTGAGAGCCATAGATTTGCCCAAATCGTACGCACTCCGCATGTAAATCGGGTCGTTACCCTTGCTGGATGCACAAAATACCGCTACGCTTAACATTGAATAATATTTTAACGCTGCAAAATTATAAATTTGCAGCGAATTCAGATTATGGACAATCTTACAAACTATCATAGCCATTGCGATTTTTGCGATGGCAAAGCTCCCATGGAGGATTTCTTCAGGGAAGCCGTGGAGGAACACTTCACAGCATTCGGGATTACTTCTCATTCACCGGTTCCCATCAAATCCACATCGAATATGAAGCGGGAAAACATGAATGCTTACCTAACCGAATTCGGTCGCATAAAGAAAGAATACGGCAACCGCCTTGAATGTTTCTCAGGATTGGAAATCGACTACCTCAGCCGGTTTTTCGGCCCTTCCACCTCATATTTTCAGGAACTGCCGCTGGATTTCCGGATCGGATCGATCCACTTTTTGCCAGACCATACCGGGCATATACGCGACATAGACCTGAAGCCCGACGAATTCGCCGCGACCGTGAAGGAATATTTCAACGGCGACGCGGAAGGGATCGTTAAACTTTATGCTGACCAGGTAATTTCGATGGTCGATGCAGGCGGAATCGATTTCGTCGGCCATTGCGACAAGATCTCATACAGCGCATCGTTCATGATACCGGGACTTTTCGACACAGGCTGGTTCAATGATCTTATGGAAAATTTCTTCGGGGAGATTGCAAAAAGCGGTATAATGCTGGAGGTAAACACGAAGCACTTTTCGGGATGGGGAACGTTCTTTCCTAACGAACGATGGTTTCCCCTGATGAAAAGCCTTGGCATCAAGATCGTGGTCAACAGCGACGCACATGAACCAGGACTTATCAATTCCGGCCGGCCGGAAGCAATCGAAGCATTGAAGAAAGCCGGTTACGACACGGTAATGGAACTCCACCGGAACCGGAAGCAGGGGCGACAAAAAAGCCCGGGAACGACCGTTCCTGAGCTTCAGAGCGGAAAAGGGGATTCGGACCCCCGACCTCAACCTTGGCAAGGTTGCGCTCTAACCAACTGAGCTATTTCCGCGAATTGCGACTTTCCCTCAAAACTTTCGGGAAGGCAAATGTAGAAACATTTTTTCTTCCTGCAAAAAAATATGGCCCTAAAAACCTCAGTGTCTCCTGTCGGCGCTTATGTAGCGATCCTTCCCGTTGATATCGCGAATAAGATTCACATTGTGATAGCCGAACGATTTCGCGAGCTGCGCACATTTTTCACCGAAACGTTCGTTTATTTCGCAGACGACTTTCCCTGCGGGTTCGAGAAGGATGTCGGCCCAATGGAAAAGTCCCCGATAAAATCCGAGCGGATCGGAATCGGGCACGAACAATGCCATTTCGGGTTCATGGTCAAGTACGTTACGCCTCATCTGCGCCTTTTCGCTTTCGCAAACGTAAGGCGGATTACATACGATGACATCCATTCTGGGCAGTCCGGCCGGCGGATCATCCATAAGGTCAGCAAGCAGAAATACCGGACGCGGACCTTTGAAAGGCACCTTTTGCCTGCACGCCACATTCAATGCCTCACCCGATACGTCGAATCCGTACACCTGTACTTCAGGAATCGCAGCAGCTACGGACCATGCTATGCAACCGGATCCCGTGCAAGCATCGAGAACATTGCGAATATCACAGCAATCCCCGCAGGAATCTCCTTCGGAAACGGTTTCTACAGTCATTTTCACCAGTTCCTCCGTTTCCGGGCGCGGGATCAATACGGAAGGATCCACCCTGAACCGATGATTGCAAAAAGATTCGTACCCCAAAACATATTGGAGCGGCATACCTGACAAGAGTTTTTCCCCGTCACGGTCCAACTCCTCGATCTGAGGTCCGGTCAATTCCTTATTCTGTTCGGAATAAAACTGATAATCCTTCAGTTCCAGTACGTCTACGGCCAACCTGCGCACTATGGATTCGGCTTCAGGGCCTTCATAAATCCCTCCGACCTGCAATCCTTCAATCAGACCTTTCGAATAATCCCTTAATTTCATAATTTATTCAGATCTTCCGGCACAGTGATCTTTATGTTTCCCCTCAGGCCGGAGCACAGGGTCAATCGATAGCCGCGCGATTCCACTACGGATGCATCATCCGTGAACGAAGGCGAATAAGGCTGGTCATACGAATCGAGCAGGACTTCCGAGTGAAAGATCTGCGGAGTCTGGACAAGCACGAAACGACCACGGTCCACAGTATGGGACCCATCTCCGTCCTCATCGAGTTCGCGTAACGTATCGGTGACTTTCAGAACCGGAACGACCCCAAGCACTTTTTCCGACTGTGCAAGCTGTACCATACTCCTGACAAAAGGATAATTGACATACGGTCTTACCCCGTCGTGGACTGCCACCAATGCCCCCGGTCTTACATATTCCAGAGCTTTCTTCACGGAATGGAAACGCGTAATTCCCCCCGAAGGGCAGATGTAAGGAAAATTCATGAAGTCGTTCCCTTCACAATATTTCCTCCACCTCTCCTTGCTTTCCTCCGGTAAAACCACGATCAACTGCCTGTCGGGGAAATCCAGGAAAGGTTCTATGGCCAAACGCAGGATAGGTTTTCCACCTATCTCAAGAAATTGCTTCGGTATGGCGGACTTCATTCTGGTCCCCCATCCACCGGCTACTATGATGACATATAGTTTCCTATCCATTAAATGATTATAAAATGTGCTTCTATTGTCCCTCAAAAATACCTCATTTCTTCCAAATAATTTGTATTTTTACACGATTTTAAATGGATATTCTGATAAAATGACTGACACAAAATACACGCGAAAAATAAACACCGCACTGATTTCCGTCTTCGACAAGGAAGGCATCGACGAAATAGCCTCCATCCTCTCAACTAACGGAGTAAAAATACTCTCAACTGGAGGGACATACGGCTATCTTGTCGAAAAGGGATTCGAATGCGAAAAAGTGGAGGATATCACCTCCTACCCTTCAATCCTAGGAGGGAGGGTCAAGACCTTGCATCCGAAAATATTCGGGGGCATACTTGCCCGTCGTGACAACCAGAAGGATGAAGACGAAAGGAAGGAATATGGGATCCCCTGCATCGACCTGGTAATCGTAGACCTGTATCCTTTCGAGGCCACCGTCGCAAGCGGCGCTCCGGAACAGGACATCATAGAAAAGATAGATATCGGCGGGATTTCCCTCATAAGGGCGGCGGCCAAAAACTACAGGGATGTGCTGACTGTTTCCGGCAAGGAGCAATATGCTGCAGTAAAGGAACTTTTAAAGGCCGGGCAATGTGAAACTTCCCTTGAGGAAAGACGCCGCTACGCAGCGGAAGCATTCCTGAAGAGTTCACATTACGACACCGAGATATTCTCGTGGTTCAACGGAAGCTACGACATCCCGAGCTTCAGCAAGAGCATAGTCATGCATTCCCCTCTGCGTTACGGCGAGAACCCTCACCAGAAGGCCCTGTTCTTCGGCGATCCTGCCTCGCTGCCGAAACAACTCCACGGAAAGGAGATTTCCTACAACAACATGGTGGACATCGAAGCCGCCCTCGAACTTATATCCGATTTCGATAATGACGGCGGCAAGAACGTCACCGTTGGCGTCATAAAACACAACAACGCCTGTGGATGCGCCACTCGCGGCAATCTAGTGGATGCTTGGAAAGATGCCCTTTCCGGCGACCCGGTTTCCGCCTATGGAAGCATAATCGTGACAAACACGAAAATTACCGCCGAAGCGGCCGAGGAAATCGGGAAAATTTTCTTCGAAGTCATCATTGCCAAAGGATACGATGACGAGGCACTTGAGCTCCTCGAGCATAAGAAGAACAGGATCATACTCATGGACAATGGAACCAAATTGTCCTGCAAGAAGTTCCGCAGCATGTTCGAAGGGGTTCTCGTACAGGATAGGGATACCTGTGTGGAAACTCCAGGCGACCTCAGGCCGGTCACCGTTACGAAGCCGACCGAAGCGCAGATAGCCGACATGCTGTTTGCGAACAAAATAGTCAAACATTCCAAAAGCAATGCGATAACGCTGGCCAAGAACGGGATGCTTCTCGCAAGCGGGATCGGACAGACTTCGCGCGTTGATGCCCTGAAGCAGGCCATCGAAAAGGCCCGCAGTTTCGGACAGGACCTCGAAGGTGCAGTGATGGCATCTGATGCATTTTTTCCGTTCAGCGACTGTGTGGAAGTAGCCGACAAGGCCGGCATCAAGGCCGTGATCCAGCCGGGAGGCTCGATACGCGACCAGGAAAGCATAGACTACTGCAACACCCACGGCATGGCGATGGTGATGACGGGCAAACGTCATTTCAAACATTAGACTGAAAGACTAAAACTAATAACCTGATATGGCATTTTCATTTTTTACTGAAGAACTGGCTATCGACCTCGGGACTGCGAACACCGTCATTTACATGAATGACAAGATCGTAATCGACGAGCCGTCCATAGTAGCCATAGACAAAAGCTCCGGAAAGCCAATCGCCGTCGGTATCGCCGCAAAAAGGATGCATGAAAGGACGAACCCGAACATAAGTACCGTCAGGCCGCTGAGAGACGGTGTAATAGCCGACTTCAACGCAGCGGAAATAATGATCAGGGAGTTCGTCAAGATGATAAACAACAAGAAGCGACTCTTCAGTCCAAACCTGAAAATGGTCGTATCGATTCCATGTGGTTCTACCGAAGTGGAAATAAGGGCCGTACGAGATTCTTCCGAACATGCCGGAGGCCGTGACGTATATCTCATTTTCGAGCCTATGGCGGCGGCGCTGGGCATCAACCTCGACGTATTGGCACCTAGCGGCAACATGGTGGTGGACATAGGCGGAGGCACTACCGAGATCGCAGTAATATCCCTTGGAGGCATCGTAGCAGACACCAGTATACGTGTCGCAGGAGATGCCTTCACGGCCGAGATCCAGGAGTACATGCGCCAGCAGCACAACATAAAAATCGGCGAACTTACGGCCGAAGACATCAAGATAAAGATAGGAGCGGCCATACCGGAATTGGAAGAGACCCCTGAACCATACATTGTAAAAGGACCTAACCTGATGACCGCACATCCGGTGGAAGCAAGCGTATCCAGCCCGGAAATCGCACATTGTCTCGACAAATCGCTAGTGAAAATCGAGGGAGCCATTCTCCAGGTACTCGAGAAGACCCCGCCTGAACTTTACGCAGACATCGTCGACAGAGGCATATTCCTCACAGGGGGCGGAGCGTTGTTGCGCGGTCTGGACGAACGGCTGACAAACAAAATCAACATCCCTTTCCACGTCGCGGAAGACCCCCTGAGAGCAGTCGCCCGCGGAACCTGTATAGCACTTAAGAATTGCAGCAATTTCAAATTCCTGATGCGGTAAATGGACAAACGCTCGACGTCTCTGAAAATTATCGCAGGCGTTGTGTTCATTGTTCTGGAAGTCGTATCAATCGTCCTGATAGTGAACAACAGCATAATCCAGCGCACGCGCATAGTCGGGAACCTGCGCGGACTACAGACTTTCTTCTGGAAAAACGGAGAGCACCTAAAATATTATTTCTCGCTGCAGAAGACCAACGATGACCTCGCAGCCGAGAATGCCGGCCTGAAAAACGAAGTCGAAGGATACAGGGGATACCTGGAATCTTTGGACATCAACAACACCGACACCCTGTTCTCGCCCGACTCGATGAAGGGAGCGGCCATATATTCATACATGCAAGCCACCGTCATTCTCAACACAGTTAACAAGCAGCATAATTACCTTGTATTGAACAAAGGGGCTAAAGACGGCGTAAAACTCGACATGGGCGTCATCTCTACGAACGGGATAGTAGGTTTCGTAAGTTCGGTGTCTGAACATTACTCATATGTGACATCTTTCCTGAACACATCGTCTACTGTCAGTGCAAAAATAAGCAGCAACGACGCATTCGGTCCAATGTCATGGGACGGAAAAGACACTGATCGCGCAACGATAAAGGAAATTCCCGTAAATGCCACTCCAGAAAAGGGCGATACAGTTGTAACGAGCGGTTACTCCCTTATGTATCCTCCAGGAATTCCTCTCGGTACGGTAGGGGAATGGAAAATAGTCAACGGGGAACAGTTGAACGTAACCGTCGACCTGTTCCAGAACTTCAACTCCCTGCACCTGGTGAAAATAGTGACCAACAACCGCAGGAAGGAACTTAAAAAACTCATAAAGCGATGAAACTCCGCAGGATATTATATATTATCCTTATGTTCCTGCTGCAGATAGTCGCGAACGATTACATAAATCTGGGGCCGTATGTCTACGTATGCTTCCTCCCCATGATGATACTTCTGGTCCCGGCCGGAAGGAGCAGTATCCAATCGCTGCTCATCGCCTTCGGGCTAGGGATTCTGGTCGACCTGCTTTCGGACGGGGTGCTCGGGCTGAATGCGGCGGCCGGCGTACTCATGGCAGGCACACTCAATTTCGTATTCAACGTAACGGTCAGCCGGGATAACTATGAAGGAGACGATTGTCCTAACATGTATGATGTTGGGATAGTGAAATACTTGCGCCTTGCACTTTTGTCCTTCTCCATTTACTTCATCGCTTATGTCTTTCTGGACGGAATGGGTTCCCGTCCTTTCCTGTTCGATTTAACCCGTCTAATCGTCACCCTTGCGGTCAATATACCGCTTGCGATATTGATCAATGTGGCATTTTTCAGGAGGCATCGCTGATGGCTGCTAATTTCGGTCGGAAACATTACATAGTAATCGGCCTGCTGATAGTATTCGTCATTCTGGCTGCAAGGCTGTTCCATATCCAGATAATAGATGACGAATATAAGGTCAATGCCGACAACAACGCATTGAAATACGAAACGCGATACCCTGCCCGCGGACAGATTCTCGACAGAAACGGAAACATACTCGTAGGCAACAAAATCATATATGACATCATGGTTACTCCGCGCGATGTGAAGGAATTCGACACTTCGGCATTCTGCGCCATATTCGATCTGGATACGGGGTACGTGAAAGAGAAATTCCGCGAATACAAAAAGTTCCGCACAAAGATCGGCTTCCGGACCATGCCATTCATAAAACAGGTAAGCAGCCTCCAATACAATATTTTTGCCGAACAGGCGAATAATTTCACGGGATTCGACGGAATAGCAAGAAGTGCAAGATATTATCCTTATGATGCCGGTGCCAATATCATAGGCTACATATCGGAGGTCGATGAAAATTTCATAGAAAAGCATCCGGATTATAAACCTGGCGACTATACAGGCCGTACAGGCATAGAAGAGACACGGGAAGAGGAACTCAAAGGGGAAAAAGGATATACCATATACCTGAGGGACTCGAAAAACAGAATCCTGTCCCACTACAAGGACGGAGAATTCGACAAGTCCCCTATTCCCGGAAAGGACGTTGTTTCGACCATAGACGCTCCCCTGCAGCAGTACGGGGAACAGCTGATGAAAAACAAGGTAGGTTCGGTCGTGGCCATAGAACCCTCCACCGGCGAGATACTTGCAATGGTTTCGAGTCCCGGGATCGACGTCGACATGCTTGCCGAAATAAACAAGCACTACAACGACCTGATAAACGATCCGTATAAACCCATGTACAACCGTGCCGTAATGTCTGCACAGCCGCCCGGCTCGGTGTTCAAACTCGTTAACGGTCTGATAGGCCTCCAGGAAGGCGTCATCACCACATCTTCCCGTTTCCCTTGCCATAACGGCTACCATGCCGGGAACGTAACCGTCGGATGCCACGTACACCCCTCCCCTCTCGATTTTTACTCCGCCATCAAGATGTCCTGCAACTCCTACTTCTGTTATGTCCTTCGGGCAATTCTGGACAATAAACAATATTCCAACGTCGCTGTGGCCCTTGACCAGTGGAGTAAATATGTCAAGAGTTTCGGTTTCGGGCAGAAACTCGGCACCGACTTCCCTTCCGAACAGGCTGGATTCATACCGGACGCGAAAACTTACGACAAGGCTTACGGGAAAAGGAGATGGCATTCCCTTACCGTCATATCGCTCTCCATCGGACAGGGGGAAATAGGATGCACTCCATTGCATCTGGCAAACTTCTGCGCGACTTTAGCCAACCGCGGTTACTATTACACCCCTCACATTGTGAAGGAAGGCAACGGTATCAAAATAGACAGCTGTTTCCACGAAAGACATTATACGCTTATAGACACTACGTATTTTCCGGAAGTCGTCAAGGGAATGTACATGGTTGTGAATTCGCCGGCGGGAACCGGGGGAACCGGACGCATAGCATATGTTCCTGGGCTTGACATATGCGGTAAAACCGGAACCGCACAAAATCCCCATGGCGATGACCATTCGGTCTTCATCTGTTTTGCTCCTATGGACAACCCTAAGATAGCCATAGCCGCCTATGTGGAAAATGCGGGGTTCGGAGCCACATGGGCTGCTCCAATAGCTTCGCTAATGGTCGAGAAATACCTGAACGGCAATATTTCCCCCGAAAGGAAAGATCTTGAACAAAGGATGGAAAACGCCAACCTCATGAACCGTGTCCGAATAAAAAGCCCAAGGAAATGAGAACATACCTGCCATCATCGGAAAACATTTACAGGCATTTAGACTGGACGCTGATAATCTGTTATCTGGTTCTGGTAATCTTCGGCTGGATGAACGTGCTGGCATCATGCAATACGGATGACGGAATCAACATACTGGACTTTTCCCAGAAATACTCCAGACAACTCATTTGGATCTTATCGGCTTTTCTAATAGCTCTGTTCATTATTTTCGGCCTCGATCCCAAATTTTACCGGTTTATTTCGGTCATATTTTATATTATCGTAATCGGACTTCTCGCCGCAACAATTTTCATCGGAAACGAAGTGAACGGCTCGAAGAGCTGGCTCACGTTCGGTCCTTTCTCTTTCCAACCGGCGGAAATATCTAAAATCGCAACTTCGATGCTGCTCGCCACATTCATGAGCAGCCAATATTTCGACTCTTCTCATCCGAAATTCAAGGATATTTTGGCTGTAGCATTGATCATGCTGATTCCCATGGTCCTTATTCTTGCGGAGAGGGAAACCGGATCCGTGTTGGTTTATTGCGGGTTCTTCCTGATGTTTTACAGGGAAGGGATGCCAGGATGGGTTCTGATCGCAGCCTTTACGGCAATAGCATTGTTCATCCTGACACTGGTAACTTCTTCCTCAGTAATGGCCATGGCATATAGTGCAGTCATACTGGTCGTTTTCACAATACGTTTCGTGAAACAGAAATACGACAGGAGGATTCCTCCACGCAAGAGACTCGTCTCCATCTATCTTCTTAGCCTCCTTGCAGGCCTGGCCCTGATTTTCGGGACGAAATACATCTTCAACGACGTACTCCAGGAACACCAGAAAGCACGCATAGAGCAACTCCTGGGCATGAAGAAAGACATAATGGGAGTCGGCTACAACGTACATCAATCCGAAATAGCAATCGGTTCAGGTGGACTCACCGGCAAGGGATTCCTTCACGGGACACAGACCAAATACAACTTCGTGCCGGAACAGAGTACCGATTTCATATTCTGCACCGTCGGAGAGGAGTGGGGATTCCTCGGCTCTATGTTTGTCCTAATACTTTACGCAACCATCATAATAAGGATCTTCAACAGGGCCGAAAGAAATACCGATCCGTTCACCAGAATTTACGGTTATTGCGTGGCGTCATTGATAACTATGCACGTCATAATAAATATCGGCATGACAATAGGGCTCGTCCCGGTAATAGGAATCCCGCTGCCTTTCATCAGTTACGGAGGATCCTCCCTATGGTCTTTCACAATACTTCTGTTCGTATTCATAAGGCAGGATCTGGATTCGTGGAAGACATACAAAAAGACATCCTATGTTTAAATTCATAAGCCATATACACGAAAATGATATATCTTTACATATTTTTTACAAAAATAATTTTAATTTGAAACATGCCGTTTACGTTTACTGAAAGACAAATCGGTCCTCGTAAAAAGGATATCGAAGAAATGCTCCGCACTCTCGGAGTCCAATCCCTTGACGAACTTATAAAACAGACTGTCCCGAATGACATACTGCTCGACGGGAAACTCGGCCTGCCTGAAGGAATCACCGAGTACGCTTTCCTGTCGATGCTGAAAAAGCTTGCAGGCAAGAACAAACAGTTCCGCTCCATGATAGGAATGGGCTTTTACGGAACCCACCAGCCGGCGGTCATCACGAGAAACATATTCGAAAACCCTTCCTGGTACACTTCCTATACCCCATACCAGGCTGAAATATCACAAGGCAGGCTCGAAGCCCTGATGGTATTCCAGACGATGATTTCATCCCTTACCGGATTCGATCTCGCCAACTGTTCGATGCTCGACGACGCCACCGCAGCAGGCGAGGCGATGAGGATGATGTACAACCTCCGCAGCCGCGAAGCCATCCGCGAGGGCAGGAATACCCTCTTCGTAGACGAAAATATCTTCCCGCAGGTGCTTTCGGTCATCCGGACACGCGCACGCGGACTCGGTATCAGGATAGAAACAGGCAAATGGGATTCCTGCACGTTTGAAGGCAATATTTTCGGGGCCATCATCCAGTATCCGGCAGCAAACGGAGAAATCCGCGACTACGGGAATTTCTGTAAAAAGGCTCATTCAAGCCATGCCATGGTTACGGCGGTCTGCGACCTGCTGGCTTTGGCATTGTACGAGGAACCTGCCGCCTGGGGCGCCGATATAGCGGTCGGCAATGCCCAAAGATTCGGCCTGCCGATGGGCTTCGGAGGACCGGGCTGCGGATTCATGGCTTGCTCGTCGGAACACAAGCGGTTCATCCCGGGCAGGATAATCGGAATTTCCGAAGACAGGCTCGGACATACGGCATACCGTCTCGCATTGCAGACCAGGGAACAGCACATCAAACGCGAAAGGGCGACATCCAACATATGCACCGCGACGGCGCTTATGGCTACTATGGCGGGGATGTATGCCGTTTACCACGGCCCTAAAGGCATACGCGAAATCGCCTCCAGCACCTGCATGCTCTCCCACGCGGTAGGATCCTCCCTTGACGAAGCAGGATTCACACTTGCATCGCACAATTATTTCGATACCTTGGAGATTGTAAGCCGAAACCAAGCCGACGCAGACGGATTCATGGCAATCCACGAACGTGCACTGAAGGCTGGCTACAATTTCTACTATACTCCCGAAGGAAACATAAGATTATCGTTCGACGAACTTTCCACTTCAGAGGAAGCCGCAGAGATATGCGACATTTTCGGGACAAAACTACATGGCCCTATTAAAGAAAATACGTGCCCTGCATCCGATTTCATGTCTAGGAGTTCAGCTATACTTACCCAAAAGGTATTCAATTCGTATTTCTCGGAAACGGAAATGATGCGCTACCTAAAGAAACTCGAAAGGCGCGACATTTCCCTTACGCATTCGATGACACCGCTTGGAAGCTGTACCATGAAACTCAACGCAGCAGCCGGAATGATCCCACTCACCTGGAGTGAATTCGGCGACTTGCATCCGTTCGCACCCGTAAACCAGGTCGAAGGCACGATGGAGATGATACGGGACATCGAACACGATCTATGCGTCATTACCGGGCTGGACAAGTGTTCGTTGCAGCCCAACTCCGGTGCAGCAGGGGAATATGCGGGCCTGATGACAATAAGAAACTATTTTCACGCAATAGGACAGGATAACCGCAAAGTGATGCTGATCCCCGCTTCAGCACACGGCACCAACCCCGCTTCGGCAGCTATGGCCGGATGCAAGGTTGTAGTCACTCCTTGCGACGCTACGGGCGACATCGACGTGGAAGAAGTACGGAAGCTCGCCGAAGCCAATGCCGGCGACCTTGCCGGCATAATGGTTACATACCCTTCCACACACGGGATATTCGAATCGCGGATCAAAGAAATAGCCGGGATCATACATGCCAACGGCGGAATTGTCTACATGGACGGAGCCAATATGAACGCCCAGGTCGGCATAACGAACCCTAAGGCGATAGGAGCCGACATCTGCCATCTGAACCTGCACAAAACGTTCGCCATGCCCCACGGCGGAGGAGGTCCCGGAGTCGGCCCGATCTGTGCTTCCGCAAAGCTGGCCCCTTACATTCCGGGGCATCCGGTCGTACCAGAATGCGGCGGAAAGGGAATGACAGCAGTAGGTGCGGCTCCTTACGGGAATCCAGGGCTACTGCCGGTGACCTACGCATACATAAAAATGCTCGGAGCTTCAGGATTGCGCGAAGTCTCCCAAGTCGCCATTCTCAATGCCAATTACGTGGCGGAACGCCTCAAACCTGACTTCAAGATCTTTTATACCGGTACCAACGGCCGTGTGGGGCACGAATGCATAATAGATGTACAGAATTTCAAGGAAGATTACGGAGTGGATGCAGGCGATTTGTCCAAACGACTTATGGATTATGGGTTTCACGCACCTACCCTCTCATTTCCGGTTCACGAGACCCTGATGTTCGAGCCTACCGAAAGTGAATCCAAGGAGGAACTCGACCGTTTTGTCGATACGATGAAAAACATACTGAACGAATGCAGGGAGATCGCCTTGGGCAAATTGGACAAGGAAGACAACCCAATCAAGATGGCACCCCATACGGCGGAAGAGTGCTGCGCAGACACATGGACGCATCCGTACGGACGTGAACTAGCCGCCTATCCTCTGGACTGGATCCGCGAAAACAAGTTCTGGCCTGCGACTGCACGCATAGACAACGCCGACGGCGACCGCAACCTTCGTCCCGTCCTGCCTTAATTCATTGTTTCCACTTGATTTTGGAAGCGAGGAAAAGCAGGACGATTATTCCAAGGCTTATGATCACATCCGTCCAAGGGCTTTGTTTGTGTCCATTGCCGGGAATGAAATAATTCAACCCCATCACATGCATCATGCCATCGGCCATCCTCGTCGCTCCCAAGTCGGTCAGATGGACTCCGTCCACAGTGGCTTCGCCATCGGTCCCTATAAGATTTCGGGCGGATATGTAGCGTACGTTCTTCACCCCTTCCTTGCGGAAGCGGTCGTAAATGCCGCTCCACTTCCTGTTCTTCAGGATTATAAGGCTATCATCCCCGATGTTGACCAATGCTGGGGGAAACTGTATGTTTTCGACCATGTAGACGGGAGTCTTCGGGTGAGATTTCGCCAAAGTACCGATGAAATCGTAAGCGCGCTCGTCGATGATCTCCGGCGTACAGTTCGGAAGGCAGTCTATCACGAATGCTGATGCATCTATTCCGTTGATCGCCTGAAGTATTTCCGGATTCATCTTTCCGTTGCCGCTGAAACCGAAATTATAGCTTTCGCAATTGACCCGGCGTCCTATGATAGCCGGGTAAGCCATTCCTGGACGTGAAACGCATCCTCCCTGGGTTATGCTGGTGCCATAAAAGACATACGGTTTGCGAGTGTTCTTGTCTCCCGGAATCATCATACCATCTAGCGGGTTAGTAACTACCGAACCGCTGTCCACTCCTATTTCGAGACTTTCCACCCCGTCGTAAAGGGGAAGATAGGCAAGATATTCCCTGACGTCGCCGCGCATGTCGGACACCGCGACACCGACCGAATTTTTCCCTTTCGGGAAGGCCGTTCCGACGAATTTCCAACTTTTGGAACCCCTGTCGTAAGTATAAAGGTCTACGCCGCGTACTCCTGTCCCGGCCATGTGGGTCATATGGAAATCGTTGAGCAATGTCCATCGGAATCCTATCACGTGGGCATCCGAAGAGAAACGCACCGCTATACCTGCGGAATTCATACCTAAATTCCATACGCATTTCATCAGGCTGTCGGCCTTTGTCAATCTGCGCGACGGATTAGTATTCCCGGCCTGCTCCGGCGCAACGGCAGACGAATTGCCGCCTACCACATTGACAGAATCGCTTACTCCGGAATATGACGCGGCATAGGCTTCCGATGCCGGGTCGAGGGATTTGGGCAACCTCGAATAAGGGGTCGGGGTGTCGCCGAACGCACGGTTGATGATCGTGAAATGCTCCGGCCCGAAATACTTCAGTTCGGAAGCCGGCTGGGCCTTAACCGATGTCAAAGCCAGCAGCAGAATTGCCGTAACGGCGATAATCTTTTTCATACCCATTCTATTTTAATACCGCGGCGTTCCATCCCGCGGAACCAGGTCATCTGGCGTTTAGCGAACTGATGTATGGCGACGGCTAGTTTCCTGCACATCGTGCCATAGTCAAGTTCCCCGGTCAGATACATGGTCACAAATTTATATTCGAGTCCGTAGTAAACCAAATCCTCGGGTTTGATGCCGCTTTCGAGCAGATGCCTGACCTCATCCACCATACCGTGTCCGAGCCTGTATTCGAGCCTCCTGTCTATCTTCGCATTGCGTTCCTCAGGAGACACTTTCAATCCTATGTACCTCGTGACCTTGGGCAGAAAATGCGACTCGCCGCACGAATGCTCACGCTGGTAGATCGCGATCTCGAGTGCGCGGATCAACCTCTTGCGGGTATCGTAGTCGGTAGTATTGTGCATCGGCTTCAGGGATGCCAGTTTCGCCACCAGAGTCCCGGTATCCTGTTTTTCCAGTTCGGTCCTCAATTCAGGGTTCGAAGGTACTTCGGGAAGGGAGTAACCTTGTGTCGCCGCCTCGATGTAAAGCCCGGAACCTCCGCAAAGGATCGGAATCCTGCCGCGTTCCACCACATCCCTGTAGGCCGCCTCGAAATCCCTCTGATACTCGAAAATATTGTATTTCGTACCGGCATCAACTATATCTATCAAATGATAGGGGATATGTACGGAGGTGCCGAAGCCCTCGGGAACGAAATCGTATTCGTCTAGATCCTTGCCTGTACCTATGTCCATGCCGCGATAAACCTGGCGAGAGTCCGCCGAAAGAATCTCCGCCTTGGGTTTACCGTTTGCATCGAATCCGTAAGATGCCGCAAGGCGCACGGCATAAGCCGTTTTGCCCGATGCGGTCGGCCCGAGAACGCAGATGAGGTCGCAATTGGTTTCCATACATTGCAAAATTAAACTAATTTTGCACCGCTTCACCACTCGAAGCCAATTTATTATGGCAAAGAAAAAAGCTCAGGCAAGAGTCGACATAAGGAACAAACGCGGCACTTTCGAGTACGAATTCCTCGAAAAGTATACTGCCGGCATCGTACTGACCGGGACCGAGATCAAGTCAATCCGTGCCGGCAAGGCATCGCTGGTTGACAGTTATTGTTATTTCATCGGCAACGAACTATGGGTAAGAAATATGCACATAGCCGAGTACTTCTGGGCCAGCTTCAACAGGCACGATCCTAAACGCGACCGCAAACTTCTCCTCACAAAACGCGAACTCGGCAAGCTCCGGCGTGCCGAAAAGGAGAAGGGCCTTACGATAATTCCCGTCCGCGTATTCATAAACGAAAAAGGCTTCGCCAAAATGGAAATCGCCCTGGCCCGCGGCAAGAAGGAATACGACAAACGCCAAGCTATCAAGGAAAAAGATCTCCGACGCGCAGACCAATACACCGACGAATAACCCCGTAGCCACGCAGACTTCCGACCCGGGCTTCCAACCCAGGCTTCCAGCCCGTCACTTTTTCCCGTAGTCAGCTCTATACCATTCTCATACACCAATCACAGCAGGTGTATCTATATTATTCACCATACATCATCCACACCAGGCGTATCTACACTATTCTCCATACATCATCCACACCAAGCGAATACACACTATTCACCAGTCAACACAGGCGTACCAATACATTCTGTCACCGACTTTTTACCACAAAAGGATAAATATTATCCATCTCAAACTGATCAACATCATTTACCGTACGTGCACCAACACATATGTATCATAAATCATATATCCCTATCCAATTCATCGTAGGTAATTTGGGTAAAACAGCCCTGCAAACACCTCAGTGACCGATTAATGGATCACCATATATCTAACTGAAAGCAAAACGGAGCTCACTGCGAATGCAATACACTGACTATCAACAGTAATACCCAATTTACCTACGATGAAAAGTCCGAACGTTTCCTAAAACCCAAATTCACCGAACCCAGATTCACCGTAGGTAAATCTGGCAAACAGGCCCTACGCATATCCCAGTCACCGATCCCCCGACTCAAATTCCTCTTTCTATAATATCGACCCATATCAAAAACAGCTTAACACATTGACTATCAACAACAGTACCCAATTTACCTACGATAAATAAAGCTTGCCTACTTCACCAGTAAAAATACCCTGCGTTGATATCAAAATTCTTATGATAAAGAATTGAAATTCGCGAAAAAGATAAATATTTTTCAGAAATCGATATTTCTACTTTCCTGACTTGATGGTCTAATAATAGACTGTTTCCTTTGCTGCAAAAATCCATATGAAAACCGAGCGAAGCGAATCACGGCCACAAGAAGGATTCTTCGGGATCACCATATCTTCAAATTATCAGACTGCCATTTTCAGAGCAGAAGAGGAAAGGCGGGAATTTCTCGAAATTCTCTTCGAATATGCCGGACGGTATGATGGAAAAGTGACCGATTTCGCTGAACTTGACACACATATACATATCGGAGTATATGCAAAAACTCTTTCCAAAATGATGGGCACGATTATCAGGGTCTTTTCCATGAAATACAATGCACGGCATCAGAAAGGAGGAAGAATCTTCAGATCCCCTTTCTCGAGTTTCACGATTTCTTCTGATAAACAAATGCTCGATTATACATATTATATCATGTATAATCCTATTGCCGCAGGCATTTGTTCTCACCCGAAAGATTACAGGTGGTGTTCCTGGAATTACCATTTCAGGAACACCAATAGACTTATTGATACCACTATGGTCGACTCGATGTTCCTGGATATGAAGGCTTTCGAGAAGGGATTCTGGCAATATTGCGATCTAAGGTCACGTTGCAGGAAAGAACGCGGAGAAGACAACCGATGGAAAAATGTTTCCATTGACAATCCTGCCGGCGATCCTCCGACGGAACTGGGTACGGGATACAGAAAAGGATGTAATATCGGCAATACCGATGAACAAATCCTGATATATCTTTCCAAAATATTGAACGAAAAAGAAGTCTATGCTCTCACCGCCGCCGAAGCCGACCAATATGCATTCCGCCTGTTTCGGGAAACCTATGCTACAATACGTCAAGTCAGTACAGCCTTAGCTATGACTCGGGATCATGCACATTATCTTTATAAAAAACTCCGCACAGAACATTTTCCAACCACAATGGAGTGACACCAGTAATCACTATTTCTACAAAGTATACCGATAACCATTCAACATCGACTATCCACATCAAGTAAATAGCAGTAAATCAATGTGCAAAACCAAAGCCATAATATTGCAGACGGATCAGCACAATTCGCTGCCGACGGATCAACCTCATTTACATTACAGTAGGTACACCAAAACCTATGCACCAGAAATCACACACCCCTATTGAACCAATACCATGGATCAACCCAATTCACCGTAGGTAAATCTGGCAAACAGGCCCCACAAATATCCCAAACGCCGATTCCATGATTTAAATTCCTCTTTCTATAATATCGACCCACGTCAAGAATTACTTAACTTATTGATTATCAATTATAGTACCCAATTTACCTACGATGAAAAGTCCGAACGGCCCATGAAACCAAATTCATCGTAGGTAATTTGGGTAAAACAGCCCTGCAAACACCTCAGTGACCGATTAATGGATTACCATATATCTAACTGAAAACAAAACGGAGCTCACTGCTAATGCAATACACTGACTATCAACAGCAGTGCCCAATTTACCTACGATAAAAACAAGCAGTCTCGTTTTTTACCTACGATGAAATCGGGTGGGCGTAATGAGTCTCGTTATTCTTCTTCGGGGCAGGATGCTTCGCATTGGTCTGGTCCGAACCACGCGAGTCTTCTGAACCACGCAAACTCCCGGAACGGCCTGAACGATCACCACTTCCAGAACGGCCCGAACGACCGGAACCTCCCGAACGGCCCCCATTGCCCGAACGGCCGGAACCTCCGGAATGACCCAAACGATCATCATTTCCGGAATAACCGGAACGACCCAAACCGGAAGAACGACCCGAAACTCCCGAATGACCCGGGCCGGAAGAACCCGAAATCCCTGCGGCATCGGAGTCCTCTTTCAATGTAGCAGGCCGCTTGTAAACGAAGGAAAGCACCAAAATCACTATACCTGCCAAGATGAACGGAATCGAAAGCAACTGCCCCATATTGAGATGCATGTTCTGCTCGAAAGCTTCCTGCGGTTCCTTTATGTACTCGATTAGGAACCTCATGCCGAACAGGACTATGAGGAATATTCCGAAGATCTCGCCCTTGTAAAGCTTCTTAAGTTTGTAACGGTAAGCCCACAGCAAGCTGAGACCCAAGATAAGATAACTGAGCGACTCGTAAATCTGGGTAGGATGTTTTGCTATGGTCTCGCCGCGGCGGACGAATATGAATCCCCATGGCAAATTGGTAGGATTCCCATAGATTTCCGAATTCATCAGGTTGCCGAGGCGTATGAACGCCCCTGCGAAGCAAATCGTTATGACAAGCCTGTCGAGAACCCACATCATATCGAACCCGTTTTTCCTGCCGTACTTGTACGAATACCACCAAATCGCAAGCAAAACACCGATAGCCCCTCCGTGTGAAGCCAGGCCTCCTTTCCATACGTACAGGATTTCGAGCGGATGCGCTAGAAAGTAATCCGGTTCGTAGAACAGGCAATGCCCTAGGCGTGCCCCCACTATGGTACCAATGAGCAATGCATAAAGCAACGGATCCAGAAGTTTAATATCCAAGCCTTCGCGTTTGTAATACCACTTGAAAATGAAATAGCCGAGTATGAATCCCGAAATAAATAACAGGCTGTACCAGCGAATCGGCAATTTTCCGAGATGTAAAATAACCGGATTCACATTCCAAGTAATGGCAAGAAGATGTTCAAACATAATATCTCAATTTCTTATTATCCTTGAAAAGACACTGAGCGGCAACGATTTACCGAAACTGTCCTTCAATATCAGCTCGCCGAACCCGCCTCCCCCACCGAAAGCACACCTTGCGAGGGAATCGGCAAGGACGGCGGAATAACCGTTCGAATAAAGGTTCAACAGCACGAAGCTGTTTTTCGGAGCAAGTATGGCAGCACAGTTTTTCAACAACTCGAAAAGGCACTCGTCCAGCTTCCACCTCTCCCCGTCAGGCCCGTGTCCGTAAGCCGGCGGATCAAGAATTATGCCGTCGTAAGAATTTCCCCGGCGCACCTCCCGTTTCACGAACTTCAACGCATCCTCGACTATCCAGCGTATTCCGTCGAGGCCGGAAAGCGACTGGTTTTCATTAGCCCATGTAACGACCTGGCGTACAGCGTCGAGATGTGTCACATCTGCACCGGCTTCCCGTGCTGCGAGCGAAGCCGCACCGGTATATGCGAAAAGATTAAGGATCCTAGGCCTTGCAATGCCACCCTCGGCTGAACTGCCGGCATAGGATCCTTCTTTCCGATCAATGCTGCGCGCAGCATCCTGCATGGATTTGACCCTGCGGAAAACGAAATCCCAGTTAGGAGCCTGTTCCGGAAAGACCCCCACATGCTTGAAAGCGGTCAAACCAAGGCGTAGCCTGAGTTTTAGTCCATCATCGTTGCAATATGAAATCGGCCATTGTTCGGGCATCTTGCGAAGCATTTTCCAGCGGCCGCTATCCTCTTTACCAGCCTTGCCGAAACCGGCTCCAGGGACGAAACGTACATGAGCGGCACTTTCCCACTCCGATTCGGATAGCGATTTATCCCACAGGGCCTTCGGTTCGGGACGTATGAGAATGTATTCGCCGAAGCGCTCCAGCTTCTCGAAATCACCGGAATCCATCAGTTCATAATCCTTCCACCCGCTCTGTGGATATTCCAATTCCATATGGGACAATCAAATATTGTTTCAAAGATAAGGCAATATTTGTTTTTTTAGCTAATTTTACACCCGATTACAATATTAAATACCTTTTTATAATATGCAAAACATTGATAATTATGATTTTAAAGGCAAGAAGGCTATCGTCAGGGTGGATTTCAACGTCCCGTTGAACGATCAGCTCCAGATAACCGACGACACCCGCATCCGTGCTGCAATTCCAACTCTGAAAAAGGTGCTGGCAAGTGGCGGAGCCCTTATCATCATGTCCCATCTCGGGCGTCCGAAAGGCCCGTCCGACAAATACTCGTTGAAACACATACTGCCGCGTGTACAGCAGCTCCTCGGAGTTCCGGTACGTTTCGCCGACGATTGCCAGAAAGCCGACGCTGAAGCTGCGGCATTGAAACCGGGTGAAGCCCTTCTTCTCGAAAACCTGCGTTTCTACGCCGAAGAGGAAGGCAAACCGAGGCTCAGCGACGACGCTACCGACGAGCAGAAAAAGGCAGCCAAGGCCGTTCTGAAGGAAAGCCAGAAGAATTTCGTCAAGAAACTCGCATCTTACGCCGACTGTTACATAAACGATGCATTCGGTACAGCTCACCGTGCCCATGCCTCCACTGCGTTGATAGCATCTTATTTCCCTGATGACAAGATGTTCGGCTATCTTATGCAGAACGAGATCAACGGGATCGACAAGGCGATCAAAAATCCGGTACGTCCTCTGACAGCAATCCTCGGTGGAGCTAAGGTATCGTCCAAACTCGGCATAATAGAGAACCTGCTCGACAAGGTCGACAATCTCATAATAGGAGGCGGAATGCTCTTCACGTTCGTAAAGGCTGAAGGCGGCAATATCGGCGATTCCATATGTGAAGAAGACCAGATTGAAGAGGCGAAGGCGATTCTGGAAAAAGCGAAGGCAAAAGGGATAGACCTCTACATTCACCGCAAGGTTACGGTTGCCGACGCATTCAGCGAGGATGCTAACTCAAAGGTATGCGACGCATTCGACATCCCTGACGGATGGCGTGGAATGGATGCGGCTCCGGAATCCTTCGAAACATGGAAGGAAATAATAGACAAATCCAAGACCGTACTATGGAACGGTCCTATGGGCGTCTTCGAAATGCCCAAATTCGCAAAAGGAACTAACGAAATGGCAAAGATACTTGCAGAAGTCACTGAAAAAGGAGCATACACCCTCGTAGGAGGCGGTGACTCCGTATCGGCGATCAAACACATGGGTTATGCCGACAAGGTAAGCTACGTTTCCACCGGTGGCGGTGCCATGCTCGAGTATCTCGAAGGCATCGATCTCCCTGGGATCAAGGCGATCAGGGATTAACCTGATTCGACGATATAGGACAATAATACATTAGAAAGCCGGCTAAGAAATGACTCTTAGCCGGCTTTCTTTTACCAAAATTAACTAGGATATAATTTAGAAATCTTCCCTCTGCCTGTCGATGCTCTGTTGATGGATGATCTTGAATATTTCGCGGACGGCGGACTGGTCGAGGCCGAGGGATTCGGCCTGGCTGGAAACGCTTTCCAAAACCTTTTGCCAGCGGTCGGGCTGGAAAACCGCTATGTTGCTCTCGGATTTGCAGCGGCCGATTTCGGCAGAGATCTCCATACGCTTTGCCAACAGGTCGACGATATTGTCGTCTATCACGTCGATCTGGGAACGGAGGATTTCGATGCGGCGGGGCATAGTGCCGTCCGGTGCCGAGCTTTGGCGTATCACCAATTTCGCAAGAAGCCTTGCCAATTCGGCCGGGGTTATCTGCTGCTGCGAATCGCTCAGGGCGCTCTCGGGGGATATGTGCGATTCTATGAAAAGCCCGTCGAAATCCAGGTCGAGGGCCTTTTGCGCTATCTCGGGAACCAATTCGCGATCGCCTGCGATATGGCTCGGGTCGCATAACATCGGAACATCGGGGAAGCGGCCGCGAAAGTCGAGCGGAACCTGCCACTGAGGAATGTTGCGGTAACGCGACTTGCCGAAAAAAGAAAAACCGCGGTGTATGGCCGTGATATCCGATAAACCTGCTCCACGTAAACGTTCTACTGCACCTGCCCAGAGTTCGAGATCGGGATTGACAGGATTCTTCACATAGACAGGGATTCCGGAACCAGAAAGTTCTGAAGCTATTTCCTGGACCAGAAAGGGATTCGTGGTAGTTCGTGCACCGATCCAGACGGCATCCACCCCGTGTTTCAACGCCTCACGTACATGCCCGGCTGAAGCCACCTCCACCATAACTTTCATTCCCAACTCCTTATGTATCCGCGTAAGCCATTTGAAACCTCCGGCTCCAACCCCCTGGAACGTATCGGGATGAGTACGCGGCTTCCAAAGTCCTGCGCGCAACATGGAAACGGACAAAGTCCTGCCGTCATTGAGTACGCAAATATCCTTCAGGGCCTTGGCGGTCGCGAAAAGCTGGTCTTCGCTTTCCGCACTGCACGGTCCGGCTATTATTACCGGGCATTTGTTTACGGACATGTATTTACGTAAAGGATAAGAACCTAAACGGTCATTATCTCCTTCTCCTTTAAGGAGAGGAGGTCATCGATCTTCTTAATGGAATCGTTGGTAGCCTTCTGTATGTCATCTTCTCCGTCGGCTTCGAGATCTTCCGGAAGACCGGATTTTTTCATGTTTTTCAGTTTTTCGATGGCATCGCGGCGTTCATTGCGGATATTGACCTTTTGCTCTTCACCGCTCGTCCGGGCGGTCTTTACAAGTTCCCTGCGCCGCTCCTCCGTCAACGCCGGAATAGTTATGCGAATGACTTCTCCGTTATTTTGCGGATTATACCCAAGGTTGGCAGCCATTATCGCCTTTTCGATGGCTTGGATCTGGCTCTTCTCCCAAGGCTGTATCAGAATGGTCTTCGCATCCGGGGAGCTGACGCTGGACATTTGGGGGACAGGGGTCATGGTTCCATAATAGTTGACCAATACGGTATTGAATACCTGAAGGTTGGCCTTGCCAGCCCTGTAGGTCTTGAGATCTTCGTCAAAGAACTCCACGCAGGCGTCCATCATTTCCTTTGAATCGGCTATGATTTTCTTAGCCTGGTCTATCTGATTCTGTTCTGCCATAATATTTGTTTTTTTATTTGTTTCCGACGATTGTCCCCTTCGAGAGTTTCTTCCCCATCCGCAGGCTTTCGATTACATCGAACGTATTGTTTTCCACCGTAGAATTGAAAACGATCAAAGGCATGTCGTTTTCCTTGCAGAGGGCGAAAGCGGTCTGGTCCATCACCCGCAGGTTGCGTTCCATTGCCTCTGCGAACGTAAGTGTCTCGAATCTTACGGCATCGGGATATTTCTTGGGATCTTTGTCATAGACTCCGTCGACTTTGGTTCCCTTCAGAAGGCAATCGCAATGCAACTCGCAAGCCCTGAGCGCAGCTGCGGAATCTGTTGTGAAATACGGATTCCCCGTGCCGCCGGCTATCAATGCGACTCCCCCGCCGAGCATGAATTCCAGAGCCTCGTCGCGTACGTAGTACTTGGCCATAGGCCGCATAGGAGTCGCAGTGTAAACTTCGGCAGGGACCCCGGCATCCTTCAATGCCAAGGAAAGGGCGATACTGTTTATGACGGTGGCAAGCATGCCCATCTGGTCGCCGTGGACACGTTCGAACCCGAGCTTGGCACCAGCCGCACCGCGGAAGATGTTCCCGCCGCCGACAACTATGGCGACCTGGATACCCTCGCGCATTATCTTGGTTATTTCCCCGGCGTAACCGGCGATGATTTCCGCATCTATGCCGGCCCCTTCACTCCCGCCAAGCGCTTCGCCGCTGAATTTTATCAATATCCGACTTATATCCATTTCTGTAACCGAAAAAAAACATACGTTTGACAAATATAACAGAATATTATGATTTTTACAACTTAGGATTTAACTTTGCCGCATTCGAAAAACAACTACCGTATGGCAAACATTTTCACCGGCTCAATTGGCAAAAAGTTCGTTATGAGCATCTCGGGACTGTTTCTGATACTGTTCCTGACGATGCATACAGTAATCAACTCCATATCCATCGTAAGCAAGGAGGCTTTCAATGCAGCCTGCGACTTCATGGGGTCCCCGATCGTTAGCATAATGGTGCCGATCCTGGCTCTCGGATTCATAATCCACATCATATACGCCACTGTCGTCACGATCGGAGACCTTAAAGCAAGAGGAGGCTTGAACAGATATGCGAGCGGCAGCAAGGCAAAGACCGACTCCTGGGCGGCACGCAATATGATAATCCTGGGCATCATCATACTCGGATTCCTTGCATTCCACTTTTATCATTTCTGGCTGCACATGCAATACCAGCTTTTCACGGGCGGCGAAGTCTGTCCGGATCCTTACGGACTACTGCTTACCACTTTCGGCAAGCCGTGGATTACGGCACTTTACATAGTATGGTTCGTTGCACTCTGGTTTCATCTCACGCATGGCTTCTGGAGCGCATTCAGCCATATAGGCTGGAACAACGACAAATGGCTTCCCCGTCTCAAGGTTATCGCATACATAGTAGCGACCCTGCTTTGCGGTGCCCTCGCAACGGTTGCGATAGTCAATTGCCTTCGTTTCAATGGGATACTGCCGTCAATAGCCTAGACAAACAATTCTTCGATTATCGAGTCCGAAACGAAAAGTTTCGAAGCAGGGATGCGTACCATACGCATGCCGGTACCCGGAACATATTCCAAAAGGCCGGTATCCAAAAGCCTGTCCAAATCGGGGCGTTCCATTGAGAGCCGCTCCTTGTCCAAAGCCTGCGGATCCAATCCCGTTACCCGGCGCAACGATAGCATTACCTGCTCGTTGAAGACATCGTCTCCTGTAAGTTCCTCCTGGCAAAAACATTTTCCGCTGCCCGGATAGCATCTATCGTACCTGCTAAGATCCGGCAGATTCCAGCGACGGATGCATGCCCCGTCGAATGAATGTGCAGCAGGCCCGAAGCCTACGTAGGGTGTCCTCTCCCAATAAGAACTGTTGTGCCGCGAACGGAATCCGGGCAACGCGAAATTCGAGACCTCGTATTGCTCGTAACCGGCAGCTGCGAGCATCGACTGCAGAAGAGCATACTGATCGGCGCATTCGTCGTCGGGAAGAGGCGAATACCTGCCCGAAGAGGCGAGTTTTTCCAAGGCGCTGCCCCGTTCGATGCTCATCTGATAACAGGAGACATGCTCAGGTTTCAATGCCAAGAGCTCGTTTATATCCGCCTTCCATCCTTCCAGGGAAAGCCCTCCGTAGCCGAAAATAAGATCGCAGGATATGTTGTCGAAACCGGCGTTCCGGGCGGCTTCGAATGCGGCAACGGCCTCGGCGGCATCGTGGCGCCGGTTCATGAATTTCAACCTTGCGTCGTCGAACGATTGTATTCCAAGGCTGAGACGGTTAACACCAGCACTTCGCAAAGAGGAAAGATAACCGTTGCAGGACGATGTTCCGGCAATATCATCCGGATTGGCCTCGAGCGTAAATTCATCGAACGAATCTATCCCGAACCGTTTCCCGATTGCCGAAGCGATGGAACATACCTCCTCTGGAGAAAGCAGGGAAGGAGTTCCTCCACCGAAATAAAGCGTATCGCAACTGGCAGTATGCATCGCATCGGTACAACTGTCGCGGCGCTCCCGGATTTCGTATTCCAGCGACTTTACATAGCCGGCAACAGCCGTACCATTTCGCCCCGACAACTCGGAGTAGAACCCGCAATACTTGCAGAAAGTCCTACAAAACGGAACATGGACATATATGTTCGCCATATCGCAGCCGTAGTGGCCCGGGTTACCTCAAAAGCAAATCGGCGGAACCGAGTTTGCACTCCTCGGTATAGACATCGACGGTGTAAACCCCCTTGACGAACTTGGTACCCTGGCCAAAGAATACGCAGATCTCGATCTCATCTCCTTCATAGTCGACTTCGCGGGTCGCGGAATAAATCATCTGTTCGCCTGCACATTCGAATATCTTTTGCTGATCGGATGTCATAAGTATTCCTTCGGGGTCCTTGATACGGATGTATACACTGCGATAGCCCTTCTTTGCGATAGCATTCTCGACAAGATTGACGCACGCCTTGAGCTTGTTAACGCGGCTGCTGCGATCGGTTTCCCTTCCGGAAGAGTTTATCGCCGTAAGCATTACCCCCCGTCCCCTGACTATTGAACCGGCAGAAACCTGCTTCGCATATTCGTCGGTAGTTGTTTTAAGCTCGTTATACTGCTTTGACTTCTCTTCAGCAAGCTTCTTGGATGAAGCCGCATCTTCGCGAAGTACATTGTTCAATGTGTTTAGAGAATCGATCTGCACGATATAATGCTTCATTATGGAACGCAATGTTCCGAGTTCGCGTTCGTATTGCTTCATCATCACGGCATTACGTGCATCGGTCTTCTTGATTCGCACTATAAGCTGGTCAACCTTTTCCCTTTCTACATCTATCTGCTTGTTAAGAGTATCGTTAGTGGTGGAAAGTTCGGAATACTGTTCCTTGAGTTCCATCATCTGCATGGTCAGTTGGTCTTTTTCGGTAGTGACCATCTCTACTTGATGCGCTTTGTGCGAGGATACATAAATAAGAGCTCCGGCAAGGCCCAGAACGGCCACGCCGAGGATAATGGCGATGACAAGAAGAATTTTCTCCTTAGGATTCGACGGTCCCTTGCCGCCGGAATCACCGCCCTTGCGGATTTCCCGTTCGTACCTTTCCTGAACTTCTCTTTCTTCGTCGTCCATAATATTCAATCTATTGATTTTGCCTCAAAAATACGTATTTTTGTGCAAATGAAAAAATACATAACACGCGCAGTCAAGTACCTGCTCTACTTTATCTTAATCTTCGCAGTCATAGTACTGATCCTCTATCTGATCCGCGAGGACCGCACTCAGACTCTGAAAACCATGTTTCAACCCGGTGCATTCTGGAAGATTTCCATACTGTTCGTAATAATCGCAGCAGTTTATCCGGCCATAGGATTCAAGAAAATGAGGTTTGATATAAAAGGCGGGCTGGACGCCAACCGGGACAAGATCACCGAAGCGCTTGACGGATTGAATTATGTAAAAACCGAGAGTACCAGGGAATCTCCCGGATCGATGTGTTTCCGTTGCAAAGGCGGCGGCCTCAGGTTATCGAGAATGAACGAAGACGGCGTTACCATATCGAGTATCGAAGGAAGCGATGAAATCGAAATCGAAGGTTTGCGCCGAGAGGTCCTCACCGTGATAAAGGCTCTTGACGAGAAGTTTTCCGAACAATAAAACCAAATACTAACAAACATGAAAGTTGTCGCCACTTATGATGATCCCCTGATTGCGGAAGTCGCAAAAGGGGCGCTTGCAAACGAAGGGATAACGGCCGCCGTCATCAACGAAAGCTCTTCATTCCCGGGACTTTCCATGTCGAGCGAACAATTCCGCGCAAAGCTTATAGTTAACGAAGAAGACTACGACAGGGCAAAAGAAATCCTATCCAGAAACCAATCTGAGAGCGAAAGCGTCTAACGCATCGTAAAGATCCTGCCCGAAGGCATCTATCAAAGGTTCCCGCAAGAATTTATAAACGGGGACCTTTTTTGCCGCCCCGTTTTCGAAGGCATATTCGCAAATCTTCCAGCGGTTCAGTTCGAGCTGCGTAAATCCCGAAGGCAAATGCCGGACCCTTACAGGATACAGATGGCAGGAAACGGGTTTCCTGAACTTGCATAGTCCCCTGCAATAAGCTCTTTCTATGGCACAGAAACAAGAACCGTTTTCCATGAAGGAATATGCACATGGTCCCTCTTTTCCTATCAGGGGTGTAACTATATCCCCGTCCGTATCGACATCGAAGAATCCCTTTCTTTCAGCCGCGTCGCGGCCTTCCGAGGTCATGAAAACGGAATATGCGGGATAATCCCTCTCCAGAAGCCTGCATTCCGAAAGTTTTAGCGGAGCACCGCTGTTGCCTTCCACGCAACATACCCCGTGACACTTCCCCAAATCACATGAGAAATGTTCGGTAACTATTTCCGAAGAAACCAGGAAATCTCCATAGCTTATTATCTGCACCTCATTCCGCATCATCTTCGGTAAGCAATTGCCTGATAAAAACGTCCACCGCAGGTTTTGTCAGTTTCGTCATCTGTTCCTCGTAATACGGGAACAGGTTCTTGCCGACAAGATAACGACCGTAAAGAATTTTCATCCAATAATCATTGTCCCTTACCGAAATCTCCGGATTGGATGAAAGGGAAGAGACCACGTTCTTGAAATCATCAGGATCAACCCCGTTTTTTGCGAGCGAGTCCAAAGCATCCGTTATTTCCCTTCTCGTGCCGTCGTCACTTCCCGATGCCTTATAATCCACTTTAAGGAGAGCATAACCGGAAGGATAGAAATAAAGGTCACCGGAAGCCCTTACGAGCATGCCCGATTCCCCGAACCTTGCACACAGATACCTGTCTATTATGTCGCGCGCTACGTTGAACAACAGGTAATTTTCCTTACCGTAATCCATAGGGGTTTTGTAGACTATTCTCCCTATCCTGTCGGTCTCCGCATTATTGATCTTCCCCCTTTCCCAATTGTTCCTGGCCCCGTCGGCAGGCAGGGTAGCTATGTAAGTGCCGCAAAATTCCTTCAATTTCTCCACGTCAATGTCTCCCGTGAAAATGAACGTGAAATTCGATGCATTGCGGAAACGCCCCGATATGTAATCGAAACAGGCATAGTAATCATCCATGGTCATCTTCGAACCATGGTCGCGTAAATATGCGCGAAAGGCGAGCGTATCCGGAGCACGGGAGGTAAAACACATATAAACAAATCGCAGGAAATCCTCGAGGGATTCCGACGATCCCTCTCCGGAAAGGAATTCACTGTAATCGTTTATTCCGGATGACAAGCTCATATCCCTGCCGGCCATCATGCGGTCCAATTCGAACGAATCGTAACCGCATATCCTGCAAAATCCGGCTATGGTTCCAAGTTCCGTCGTCCATTTTGCCGCGGTATCCTTCGCAAGCGAAACCCCTCCTTTGCCGAAAGCATTGAAAATGAAACGTCCCTGCGTAGTATCGGAATTTTTGCAAACTACCGTCGCACCATTCGGAAGAGTCCAGACCACGGCTCCGGTAATTTTCTCGCGGCTTTCCTTCGCTATTTCTTTCCGGCGGGAAGAAAGATCCAACTTGAAGATAGTGGAATCACCGTGCGCATCCTTCAGCGAATCGCATGGGGAAGCGAGCGCTGTGACATAAGTGCCCAAAAGATGGTCATGGTCGAAATAATCCTGTTCCGAAGGAGTGGAGATTATGACCAGGGCGTCGCGCTCCGGATTATCCAGCAGGCGCGTATAAGAATTTATCTGGGAGGAATAAAGAGTGTCGGGAACATTGATCTTGCTCATATAAAGATGCCTCAATTCTACGCTGGCCAGAGATCTTCCGTTAAGGAAATTCGAGATGCACATATTGGAATAGTACGCATTCGTGGAAGATGAAACGCGTGAATAGTACTCCCTGTTCAGCATTCTCCAGTATTCAGAGTTGGCCAATTCGTATTCCGGATTTGAAAAACCGTAACGGTCTACCCTTTCGGCCTCGCGGACTATGAAATCCAAGGCATCGTAAATGTGCTTTTCGTCGGTGTTTACCTTTATTGTCAAAGCTTCGCGGTTGCTGGTGATTCTCGTTACCGCACTGTCCGCCATGGGTGAAACGAAGTACGGGCCATATTCGACGTCTATTCCGTAAACCGGAAAACCGGCTGACATGGCACTTTCCTCCAGCCTCTTCCTGAAAATAGAGCAGCATAGGGTATTCATGTAATCCTCGATCAATGCCACTCCCGTAAGGCGAAGGGCATCGTTCAGGACCCCGGTTTGCATGGTCAGCGACACCTGAGAATGTTTCAATCCCGGATCGGATAAGATTATGAACTGGACCGTGTCCTTCGGCGGAATCACCGCATAATGAAGACCGACCGTCATGGCCGGTTTCGGTACCGTCGAGAATAAAGTTTTGATGTAGGTCTCGATCTTGCTCTGGTCTATGTCTCCGCTTACCACTATCGCCTGTTTCTCCGGTGTGAACCATTTGTAATAATAGTTGCGGAGATGTTTCGGGGTGAAGTGCTGCAAGTCCTCTATCTGCCGGTCCATATTCTGGCGGGCGAACGCACCTCCGGCGAATGCGGCGCCATAACTCTTTTCGGCTATGCGCCTTTCGGGACTGTCGGTAACCTTCAGCCGTTCCGTCCTCGAAACCTTTTCCCTTTCCACATCCTCGTCGTCGAGATTAATGGAATACGACCAGTTGTAAAGGATCAGCAGACAAGAATCCGCCGAAGACGGAATCCTGCCGACGGGAACGTCGGCCATACCTGTGACGCAGCCGTTCTCGTAAGTTTCCAGTTTTATCCCGCGGTCGTAGACGACGCCTATCCTGCGCAGGTACTTGATAATATCCCCGTCAGGAAAATTCCTCGTCCCGCGCAGGGACATTTCCTGGAGGAAACGCGTGATGCCGGCTTCAGACGTATCCTCTACGGCCATCCCCCCCTTCTGTACGAGATAGAAATCGGCATATCCCTTCTTTGCCGCATTTTTAACTATGTAATAGGACATTCCGTTACCGGTAGTGCCCCTGAGAATTCTGGGATCGTCCTTAAGCTTTTCCACTGTTCCGGCCGAAACCGGTATCGAAACTGCAAGAAGCAAAAGTACTAAAGGGAAAATCCTGTCAAGACGGTTACTTTTCATTTCAACATCATGAATATTGCAATCTCACATAAGTTATTGGAAGACCCTCTTCCAAAAAGCGTTTTTCATAGAAAGTCTTGATCTCACGTATTTCGGAAAGGTTGTCGGCCAAATCGCCGGAATAAATGTCGGGATCCGCCGCCAAGACCTTGAATCCCGCGGAAGGGGCGGTCTCCAACGTAAAATCGTAGAGAAGCCTCGAATCAGTTTTCAGGTGAACCAGGCCTCCGCGTTTTAGAAAGCTCTTGTACCTGTTCAGGAAATCAGGATGGGTAAGCCTCTTCTTGGGACTTTTGGGTTGAGGATCTGCGAACGTCACCCAGATCTCGGATACCTCGTCCGGAGCGAAAAAAGCGGTGATGAATTCTATCCTCGTCCTTAGGAAAGCCACATTAGGCAAATTGTTCTCGGTGGCGAATTTCGCCCCTTTCCAAAGCCTTGCCCCCTTTATATCTACCCCGATGAAATTCCTCTCTCCGTACTTGCGGGACAATTCGATGGTATACTCTCCCTTCCCGCATCCCAGCTCGAGAACTATCGGATTACCGTTATGGAACATATTGCCGTTCCAACACCCCTTCAAAGCCTGGTCCTCGATAATCGGCAGGCCGCCGGCATCGTATCTTATGATACTTCCCACTGGGGTCTGGACGAGACATCCAAATGTTTCGTTTTCGGCAAATCTGTGCAGTTTCCCCTTTCCCATCGCCTATTCCTTTTCTTCCATGGAAAAGCCGAATCCCGCTGCCGCACGGCAGAATTCCTTGTTCGGTATCTCCAACATGACCTTCCACTCTCCGCTGCGGGAAAACTTAATTCCTTCCCCGAGACGGAACTTCAAATCGACTATCGAGCCGTTGCGCTTGGCGTCCATCGCATCCACGGCTTTAATGACATGCTGTTCGACCATTTCGAAGCCGTTATCGGCGACATACCTGACAACGAAGACAGCTGTAGTCATAGGATACTGGTGAGCATCGTAACGGCACATGGCGTACGTATCGTATGCCGTCGCCGAGTCGGGTACCGATACGTTGAACTCGTAAATCTGCTGGGATGCGTCACCCTTCTTCATGAACCTGCAATAGCCCGCGGGCCTGCTGCAAGCTGCCGTAAAGGCAAGCGGGACCATTATCAATGCCCATTTCCGTACTGCGGAAATCATATCAGTTACCGCCGTGCGTTGCATTGCCGGAAGGTTTGCCATCCGGCTGGCGTCCGCCCTGTACGGATGCCGGAGAGCCTTTGGAACGGTGGTTGTTTCTGGAATGGACCTGGCCGTTGGACGGACGCCTGTCCTGCCGTTGAGGCTGGCACTTGTTCCGGGAATTGCAGCTCTTGCCCTTGCGTTTCCTTCGCTTCGACTCATCGAAACGGCTGATGCTGTCATCCCCCACCGAGGTGACGAAATCAGTCTTTTCCGAGCCGGAATTGTCGTAATATGAACTCTTGGCTTTTCCACCCCTATGGTTGAGCGCAAGAATGTCATTGACATCGCATATTGAAAGCGGAAATATATTCGTCATGCTGGACGGATCGAATGAAAACCAGAGGATTCCGCCAAGTATGTCGGTCTTCACGATTACCGCATGGCCGTCTTCGAACTCGAGCCCTTCCCTTACGTTCGGAATGCATTTCTGCGCATCCACATAGGTGGAAGATTCGTAATTGATACAGCATTTTAGCTTGCTGCACTGCCCGGCTAGCTTCTGGGGATTAAGGGACAGATCCTGGCATCTGGCCGCCTGGGTGGTTATGGACTGAAATTCCGACATATATTGGGAACAGCACAAGGCCCTTCCGCAAACACCTATCCCGCCTATCAGCCCTGCTTCCTGGCGAGCCCCGATCTGTTTCATTTCTATCCTGATGCGGAACTTTTCGGCAAAAACCTTTATGAGCTGGCGGAAGTCGACCCTTTCGTCGGCTATGTAATAGAAAATGGCCTTGGTTCCGTCCCCCTGATACTCCACGTCGCCGATCTTCATGTTCAGGCCCAATTCGGCAGCTATCTGCCGGGAACTGATCATGGTGTCGTGCTCCTTTGCTATCGCCTCCTGCCATCTCTCCAGATCCAGGATCTTGGCTTTTCGGTAAATTTTCCTGAATTCATAGGTGGAAGGATCGATACGATAGCGCATCATCTGCCTTCCTACCTCGGCTCCCTCCAAAGTGACGATTCCCACATCATGTCCGGAAGAAGATTCGGTAACCACGATGTCCCCCCTTCTTATGAGCTGACCTGAATCGTTGCGGAAAAACAGTTTCCTGGTATTCTTGAAACGCACTTCGTAAAGGTCCTTGCAATCCTCGTCGTTTATGCCCTTCATCCAGTCGAAAACAGACTTCTTGCAGCAACCCTCCCTGTAATCGCATATCAGCTCCCCGTTCGGGGTGCGTTCTTCGGTACACCCGCGGGAGCAGTCATATTTTATATCCTTTTCCTCTTCCATAATTACAAATATAAATAAAAATAATCGCACATAGTGCTGAAAATCAGCCTAGCGTTGACATTATCGTCGAGCTCCGACAACGCATTGTCGAATATGTACAACATCCTGCGGCAAAAGCCCGGTTTCATGCGGACCGCAAGCGACGAAAGATAATCTTTTTCTGAAGGCGTCACATACGCTATCCCATCCATTCCCAAACCCAGCATTTCCAGCTTGCGGGCGAGCACTTCCCCGAAATAGCAGAAATTTCTCTGCTTTTCCTTTCCTAAACTGCTTAACGCTTCCATAATGGGAAACATTCCGTCCAAATCGTGGGATAATCCCTTCTCCAAAATATCGTAAAGCAGTTGCCTGTCGGAAGAGACCTCCTTTTCTTCCCTGAGAAGATTCTCCGCCTTACCGTAACTTCCCGAAGAGAGTTTGGCATAAATCAAGGCCGTAGCGGCATCAAGGCCATGCCTTTCGACAAGCACTTTCCGCAATTCATCGGCCGGGACAGGATGGACCTTGATTATCTGGCACCGGGAAACTATGGTAGGCAACAGTTTCTCAAGCGATTGGGTAATTAGCATGAACACTGTTCCGGCAGGCGGTTCCTCGAGCAGTTTCAACAGCTTGTTGGAAGCTACGGGATTCATTCTCTCCGGAAGATAGATTATCATGATCTTGTAATCGGCTTCGAAGGCGTGAAGCGAAAGCGCATCGACTATGTTTGCCGCCTCGTTTACGGACATGCCGCCCGACTTGTTCGCGATACCTGTGGCATCGTAAAGTTCCTGCTCCAGAAAATACGGATTTCCGATCACCAGTTTTCTCCACATGGGAAGGAACATGTCGCTGACAGGTTGTTTGGAACTTGCCGGAACCATTACCGAAGTATTTACAGGAAATGCGAAGTGAAGGTCCGGATGAATGAGTTTCTGCATCTTGTTGCACGAAGGGCATGATCCGCATGAATCGGTTTCCGTACGATTCCTGCAGCAAAGGTATTGTGCCAGGGCAAGCGCATAGGCCAACGCCCCGTAACCGGGTTCTTCCCGGAAGAGGAATGCGTGGCCCGTCCTGCCTTCGCGCACCATCGAAACCAGGTGTTCCTTCAATTCCCCGTCACCTATTATTTCACCGAACTTCATCGCTACAAAAATACCAACATTTCGCAGTTCATGCAATCGAATTCGAGCCTTATCCTGTTACCGTTGTTTACAAGATAGAGAGGGGACGGGATATTGCCGCCACCTCTCCCCGGACAGAGGCCCAACTGGAAACGGATGCAATACTTGGTGCGCATAAGCAGGGAATCCGGAACCGGTTTCAGCTCGTAAGCGGGATCTATGCCGTCGGCGCCCAGGCTTTTTAATACTTCCTCCGACAAATGGTTTGAACAATTTGTGAGATAGGTCAGATGTCCGGACAATGCCGCGTGCTCAGCATATGCATGGCGTCTCGATCCGAGGACACAATATGCCCCCTTTGCGGAAGCGAGGGATCCGGCGAGTCGCCTGCGCCAGCCGTTGACGACGGAAGCCGGATAAAAGTAAACGTTCTCGGAATCGAACCTGCGCAGTGAAAAGGAATAATACAGCGATGTCCTGGAGATTTGCCTGCGCACAGACGACTCGGCAAGCATGGGATTGCGTGCCGGGCAGGCCGTTTCATCGAACGACAGTTCAGCATGGGTCCCATCTTCGCAAACCGCCTCGAGTATGGTCCTCCCTTTTCTGTTGCAGTAATCGACATCCACATCCAATAGCCTCACGGGCATGTTTTTCTCCAGCTCCCTTTCGAAACGGACGTTATAATTCCTATATACTTTAGCTCCGTCCAGGACCCTTCCATCGTCCTTTACCGTTATCCTTCCGTTTTCTACCACATCAGCCCTCATCCCGAAAGAACCGGACAAGGGAGACGCCATGGTTCCCCTTTCCGCGGCATTGACGAACATGAGACCGTCCCCGTTCGAAACTGCGGCCCCACCTGGCATGGCAAAGCTCAGGGAGCGTGAACGAGGGTCGCGGCGCAGGCCGGAAACCTTGCCCATATACTCCCCCACGGAACAGGCTGCATCGCTGCTGTTCCAGTCGCCGCGTTTCCCATCGAGAAAAAGCGTCGTATGGCCGCGATTGAAAGTGGCATCAGGGTCAGGCTCGAATCCCCCATGCAACTTGCCGAAAGAGGCCTTGCGGTACCCGTCCGGATGCCCGGCAATGAAAGCGTCCAGCACATTCCGGTAATGGCGGACCACGTTTTTCACATAGGATGCATTCTTCAGCCTCCCTTCTATCTTGAAAGAAGTTATACCTGCAGAAACCAAGTCAGGAATCCTTTCGTCGAGTTTCAGATCCTTCAAGGAGAGGATGCTACTGTTCCGTAGCAAAGTTTTTCCATTTTTATCTTCAAGATCGTACAACGAACGGCAAACCTGGGCACATTCGCCGCGGTTGGCGCTTCTTCCGGTCAGCCGGCGGCTAAGATAGCATTGTCCGCTGTAGGAAACGCATAAAGCTCCATGGACAAAGGACTCGAGATCACACCGGACCGCATTCCGTATGACACCGATCTGTTCCAGGGAGAGCTCGCGCGCAAGAATGAGCCGTTCGAAACCGAGGGATTCCAGCAATTCCGCCCGTTCCGGAGTACGTATGTCGCATTGTGTCGAAGCGAACAGCGGAACCGGCGGGATATCCATTTTCAGAACGGCCAGATCCTGGACTATCAGTGCATCCACTCCCGCAGATACGGCATCCCTTATCATAGCCTCGGCCTCGGTTATCTCCTTATCATAAAGTATAGTATTGACAGTTAAATAAATACGTGCGCCGAAACGATGTGCGAAACGCACTGTCTCGGCAACATCGTCCATCGAATTTCCCGCCGCTTCCCGTGCACCAAAGGCCGAGCCTGCCATATAAACGGCATCGGCACCGCAACTTACCGCCGCAGTGCCGATGTCCTTATTCTTAGCAGGTGCAAGCAGCTCTAAGGCTATTTGCATTTGAGCGTGGTTTTGACCTTGTATTGTGCAGCCTGTCCGAAACGTTTGTCGTTGACGATTTTCTTATAATACGCGCAAGCCTTTCCGGTATTGCCGTTTGCTTCGTAAGCTGAACCTACCTGATAGTAGATCTGATTCAAATCCTTAGCGTCGGGAGACTGTGCTATATAAGACTCGAAACCAGCTATGGCCGTATCGTATTTCTTCGTGGCAAGTGCGGTCATGCCGATAATCTTCTCAGCCGTGGCGTTGTCCAGATACGAGACGGACTGCTGCGCACTCTCCAAAGCTCCGCTGAAATCCTTTGTCTTCAGGGCCTCTGCGGATTTTTTAAGGTAAATGTTGGAAAGTTGCTTCTTTGCATTCGCTTCCTCTCCAAGTTCCTGTGCTTTCTTCAGGGTCTCGATAGCCCCGTCTATATCTCCGGAAGCATTCTCGGCCATACCGTAACGAAGCATCGCCACCCCGTTTCCCGGCTGGATTTCGCAAACCTGCCTGTACAGGTCGGCAGCTTCGGAAAACTGATGTTTATTCAAAAGAATGTTGGCATTTTGAAGCATAAGTTGCGGAATAAGATCATCGGCTTCTTCAAAGGTTACCGAATCGGCATTAGCCTTAGCCATCTCGGACGATGTCTTCAAAAGGGAAATAGCCGTATTGTTGTCGTTGTTCTTCGCTGCGGTCTTTGCCATGGAGAGATAAATCTTTGGAATGATGCCCTTGCAATTGGCAACGATCTGTGCTCCTTCGTCGCCGAGAGCTTCGGCTTTTGTCTGAGCATCCTGGAAAGTCGCAAGAGCAAGCGAATCTTTCCCTTCGTTAAGAGCGGTTGCGGCCTCGTTGTACAAATTGGTTGCCGACTCGAGATCCTGTGCGAAAGTGAAGCCGACTGCCAGAAAGAGAACCGAAACGACAAGTAAAATCTTTTTCATTTTAATGATAAGTTTAAATCTTTAATGCCTAGTGAATTCAAAGTGTAAAGTTACTAATTTTTCTCTTCCGTAACAAAAACAAGAATCAGACCACAATAAAAAGGTCTGCAAGCTATCTTGCAGACCTCCAGAATAATCACAACGGATCAACCGTTATTTTATGACTCCCAATTCCTTACCCACTTTCGTAAATGCGGCTATGCATTTGTCGAGGTGTTCCTTCTCGTGTCCGGCGGAAATCTGTACACGTATGCGTGCCTGTCCCTTCGGGACTACAGGATAATAGAATCCGACGACATAAATGCCCTCTTCAAGCAAGCGGGACGCCATTACTTGGGAAAGTTTGGCATCATAAAGCATGACGGCACATATTGCGCTCTGGGTAGGTTTTATGTCGAACCCGGCGGCTTTCATTTTTTCAACGAAATATTTCGTATTCCTGTGCAGCTTGTCCTGAAGCTCGTTGGTGGAAGACATCATTTCGAACATCTTGATTCCGGCAGCTGCGACCATAGGAGGAATGGAATTGGAAAACAGGTAAGGACGGGAACGCTGGCGAAGTATTTCAATGATCTCCTTCTTGCCCGTAGTGAATCCGCCGATAGCCCCTCCAAACGATTTTCCGAGAGTTCCGGTAAGTATCTCTATCTTTCCGCGCAGATTGTAAAGCTCGGTAACCCCGCGTCCAGTCTCGCCTACGACGCCGGCCGAATGCGACTCGTCAACCATTATCATCGCATCGTATTTCTGTGCGAGTTCATACATCTTGTCAAGCGGTGCAACATTGCCGTCCATCGAAAATACTCCGTCGGAAGCAATTATGCGGTAACGCTGGGCTTGAGCCAACTTAAGCTGTTTTTCGAGATCCTCCATGTCGCCGTTCGCATAACGGTAACGCTGGGCCTTGCACAGACGGACACCATCGATTATGGAAGCATGGTTCAATGCATCCGAAATTATGGCGTCTTTTTCATCGAGAAGAGCTCCGAAAAGACCTCCGTTGGCATCGAAGCAAGAACCGTAAAGGATGGAGTCCTCCGTCCCGAAAAATTCGGAGATTTTCTTTTCCAGTTTCTTGTGGAGATCGCCGGTACCACAAATGAAACGCACGGATGACATTCCGTAACCACGTTCATCGAGTGCCTCCTTTGCCGCCTTGATAAGTTCCTTGTCGTCGGAAAGGCCAAGATAATTATTGGCACAGAAATTCAGGACCTCCTTACCGCTGCTGACGCGGATATCCGCTTTCTGGGGAGTAACGATCACCCTTTCATCCTTGTAAAGACCGGCATCTTTCAAAGAATGTAATTCGTCGGTCAAATGCTGCTGAAATTTTGTATACATGTTTTATTATCGTTATTTGAAATTCGTTCTTCCGGTATTGTTTACAAATTTACTCTTTATTTTAATTATTTGTTGTACTTTTGCTAATAACAATAAAGTTAAAAAACACATTCTATTATGGCAGTAGCAATTAATGATTCCAACTTCGTACAGGAAATACTTCAACCCGGCAAGGTCGCACTCGTAGATTTTTGGGCCACCTGGTGCGGTCCCTGCAGAATGATAGGACCTATAGTGGAAGATGTGGCTAAGGAATACGAAGGAAAAGCTCTTGTATGCAAATGCAACGTCGACGATAACAGCGAGATTCCTATAAAATACGGAATCAGGAACATACCTACCCTGCTCTTTTTCAAGGAAGGTGAACTAAAGGATAAGATCGTGGGAGCAACGACAAAGGCCTCGATCGAAGAAAAACTAAACAAACTATTATAAATATCATGAAACGCTTATTGATCGCAGCGGTAGCTGCCATGGTTTTTTTGAGTCTGACACCTCAAAAGGCAGATGCACGCGAGGGCTTCCTGATAAAGGGAGGCGTAAATTACACCTCTTTAAATCTCAATGACCTCAAAGGGTATACGGGATTTAACGCCGGTATCGGATATCAGTCGAAAGTGGGTTTGGGATTCAGCATACAACCCGAACTTAACTATAGTCTGAAAGGCACCCAAATCGATGAAAATACAAACTGGAAAAGAAGTTACGTGGACATCCCGTTCAATTTTCAATGGGGACCGGACCTGGTTCTCTTCAGGCCTTACATAGAGGCTTCACCATTTATCGGATTCAATGTGGCCAATGCATCTTCTATTGATGCTAACGGTGATACTTCATCGCAGGAGGTAATCGACTACCTGAATGAAAACGCAAAAAAGGTAGAATACGGCCTCGGCCTGGGCGGAGGCATAGAGTTGTTTTCTTTCCAGTTAAGTGTCAAATACATCTGGTGCTTCGGCCCCATAGCTAACAACGATTCGACCGTTTCCGAAAACATTTCGAACATATCATCCTCATCCGTCAGCGGAATAGAAGTCAGTCTCGCTTTCATTTTCTAGTGGACGTCGGTACGATAAAACAACAGATTCCCGAAAGCTGGAAAGCCTTCGAAACTTTGTTTTACAACAGTCTCTCAGCAAGGTACGAATTGATGAAAGAGATAATCAACTATTCCATCAAACGCACCGGGAAACAAGTGAGACCGTTATTGGGTTTGTTGCTTGCTCATGCATTGACTGCCGAAGAAGACAATACCGGACGGGGTGGAGCCGTAAATGATTCAGCTATCCGCTGTGCCGTAGCAAGCGAGATGATACACACGGCAACTTTACTGCACGACGATGTGGCGGACGAAGCCAACATGAGACGCGGAATTCCTTCCGTGAGAAGTTTGTATTCTCCCTCAGCTTCGGTTTTGCTCGGTGATTTTTGGCTTTCACGGGCTGTGGCCACCTTGATTGAGACGAAAAACTTCGATATTTTCTCATGCTTCGCCCGTTCAATCGAAGATCTGGCCGAAGGGGAAATGTTGGAGATGCAAAAGACCGCCGACCTTGAAACCTCATACGACGACTACATCAGAATCATCAGGCACAAGACCGCTTCGCTGTTCGAAGCTACTGCAGCAAGTTCGGCGTATGCCGTAAATGCTCCTGCAGAGATGGTCAATGCAGCAAGAGAATATGCCTGCCACCTCGGGCTGTCATTCCAGATGCGTGACGACATTTTCGATTACTCCCCTAATTTGAATACGGGCAAAGTCCCCGGCAGCGATCTTCTGGAAGGAAAGATAACACTTCCTTTGCTCGGAGCATTCGCTTCGTCCTCAAAAGAGGAGACAAACAGGATTAAGGAAAAAATCAGGTCGCTCGAATCCGAATCGGCTTCTGAAACCGCAAGGGATAGAAATGCTTCGATCATTACCGAGATCTATGATTTCATAACGGAAAAAGGAGGGATAGAGTATTCTAACAGAATACTATCAGAAGAAGCCGGGAAAGCTGTTGATGCGCTTTCCGTAATTCCAGATTCGAAATACAGGCAGCAACTAGTCTCCCTTGCCATTTACGTAGGATCCAGAACCATCTGAATAAGACGCGAAAAACTAATATCTGGCTTCCGCCAGTCGCAACCCTATCTTTTGCAGCGTATGGATAACTCTTATACGCTGACTGTTGCTGGCGAATCTCTCCCCGGAGATGAAATCACGCAACTCCGGATAAGGTATTCCCGCCATTGATGCGAATATCTCCAAGTCTACCATTTCGAAGAAACACCTCAGACACGACAGGTCATAAAGGAACTCGTACTCCGCATCATCGCCATGCATTACCTTTTTGAAATTCTGTTTAGCCTCGGCAATCGAAGCCGATTGAGTCATTATACCGTTCCCCTTACCGGGAACAGGGTCCTTAGGAATGGAATAGTAAACTCCCATCCATGATCTTATTATAGCAGTAAGTTTCATAAAGATTAAGTTTTTACCAAAGTAAAAAAATGCCGGCATCTTACGCAAATGCCGTTCAAAGAAATATCGTTTGTCGAAAAAAAAATATCCTTTTCCGGAAAATATCCAACTGGAAATCATGAAAACGGGGATGGCCGAATCAATCGGCCATCCCCATCCAAATTAAATATCTTGCTTAACTATTATCTATCAGTCGTCGTTAAGGTTATAACGACGGAAAGCGATGACCCTGGCTTCAGGATCAACACTTTTCATATAATCCCTGACCGTAATTTTGCCGTCGCGCACAAACTCCTGCTCTTCTAGGGTATTCTCCTTGAAGAACTTGTTCAGTTTGCCCTGCGATATGCGTTCAGCCATAGCCTCCGGTTTGCCTTCTTCCTTGACCTGCTGGCGGTAAATCTCCATCTCCCTCTCTATGACATCCTTCGGGCAATCATCCTTGTTGACGGAAATCGGATTCATTGCAGTTACCTGCATGGCGATTTCATGTCCCATGGATTCGGGAACAACTTTATTGAAAGCCACCATGGCGGAAACTTTTCCGTTTATATGATTATAAGCCGAAATGTAAGGGGCATCGAGGGTATTGCAACAAGCCAGAACATGCTTCTCACCGCTTTTCCCAACTTGCTCGGAAATAGCTTCCTCTACCGTTGAATCTCCTATCTTGCAACTTTTCAAAGCATCCACATCCTTCGCCCCCTCCTTAAACGCTACATCGGCAATTCCCTGAGCCAGCTGTTTGAAATCCTTGGTACTCGAAACGAAATCCGTTTCACAACCGAGACAAACGAGTACGCCATGCCTGTGGTCATCCCCGACCTTAGCTATTACGGCGCCTTCGCTGGTTTCGCGGTCAGCGCGCTTCGCAGCGACAAGCTTGCCTTTTTCTCTAATTATCTCCTGGGCCTTGTCAAAATCGCCTTCGGCTTCGACAAGGGCCTTCTTGCAATCCATCATGCCGGCCCCGGTCATCTTGCGCAATTTTGCTACATCCTGTGCAGTAATTTTCATTAGAAATCCTCCGTATTTATTTAGTTTCCTCCGCCGGTTTATCTTCCTTCACAACCCGCTCTTCTGATTTCGGCTCTTCGGCAGGCTTTTCAGGTTCGGATTCGGCTTTTGCCGGTTTTTCAACCTTAGGAGCCGATCCCTCCTCTTTCCTTACAGCTTCAGGCTTGGTATCGCTTGCAAACTGTCTCGACGAACGGCGAGGACGCATCCTCTTGTTAACGAAAGCGGCAGCTCCTTCTTCGAGTTCCTCTTCGTTTGCAGCAGGTTTCTTGTTCTTCTCTTCGGCAGCTTCCTTCTCTTTTTCGAGCTTACGTTCCTCCAGACCTTCCTGGACGGCTTGGCATAGAACCGAAACTATCAATTGGATGGACTTTGCGGCATCATCGTTCGCAGGGATCACATAATCTATATTGGTAGGGTCACAACAAGTATCCACCATGGCGATAACCGGAATATTAAGACGGTTGGCTTCCTTGACGGCATTCATCTCCTTCTGGACGTCCACGATGAACAAAGCGGAAGGAAGACGGTTTAAGTCGGCTATCGAACCGAGGTTCTTTTCGAGTTTAGCCCTTTGACGGGTAACCTGAAGACGTTCGCGCTTTGCGAGAGTGTCGAACGTGCCGTCGGCGATCATCTTGTCGATCGTGTTCATCTTCTTTACGGCCTTACGGATAGTCGGAAAATTGGTAAGCATTCCACCCGCCCAACGCTCGGTGACGTAAGGCATGTTGACGGCTTTAGCCTGCTCAGATACGATATCCTTGGCCTGTTTCTTTGTTGCGACGAACAGAATCTTGCGGCCCGAATGTGCAAGCTGCTTCATCACGTCCGCAGCTTCATCTATCTTGACGACGGTCTTGTTTAGATCTATGATATGAATCCCGTTCTTTTCCATGAAGATATAGGGAGCCATCTTCGGATTCCATTTTCTCTTGAGGTGTCCGAAATGTACGCCGGCATCAAGCAATTCTTGGAAATTTGTTCTTGGCATTTTATAAAATGTTAATTTTTAATTTTCTACCCTCATTTTCAAAAGCGAGGGTCCTCTTTTCATCAATCCGAAGCAGCGACTATGGTCAACAGCCGGTCTTCGAAATTTTCCGCAGCCGCGGAGACGGCAGGCAGCCCGAAGGATCCTGGAGTCTTGAGCCGCAAACTGTGCAGCATACCATCGTAAATCTTTTAACGTTTGCTGAATTGGAAACGCTTGCGAGCACCTGGCTGACCCGGTTTCTTGCGTTCGACTTCACGTGAATCGCGCGTAAGGAATCCGTTTTTCTTGAGCAGCGGACGGTATTGTTCGGCATCGACTTTGCAGAGTGCACGGGCAATGGCGAGACGAAGTGCCTCAGCCTGTCCTTTGATTCCGCCGCCAACGATATTGGCCTTGATGTCGAACTGACCTTCAACTGATGTAAGGGCTAACGGCTGGTTGATGATGAAAGTCAAAGTATCTTCCTTGAAGTACTTGGAAACCTCGACATCATTGACAGTGATGTTACCTTTACCTGGGGTCAGATAAACGCGAGCAACAGCAGATTTACGTCTTCCAAGGGCGTTAATTACATCCATTTACTCTTTGTTTAAATTAATTAATTTTGGTTTTTGCGCCTCGTGGGGATGGTTCGGCCCTGCATAAACGAACAGGTTGTCGAGCAGTTTCGCCCCGAGACGGTTCTTGGGAAGCATGCCTCTCACGGCTTCTTCCACGACTTTTGTCGGCTGTTTAGCCATCATTTCCTTGATGCCTACGAAGCGCTGTCCGCCGGGATTGCCGGTGTAGTGCATATAGACTTTGTCGGTCATCTTCTTCCCGGTCATACGGATCTTCTCGGCATTGATAATGATTACATTGTCTCCGCAATCCGCATTAGGGGTAAAAGACGGCTTTTTCTTCCCGCGCAGTATCATAGCTACCTGGGAAGCCATACGTCCGAGGATCTGATCAGTTGCGTCAACGAGAACCCACTGCTTGTCAGCGGTTTCTTTGTTAACCGACAGAGTCTTGTAACTTAAAGTGTCCACGTCTTTATGTGTTTTTTAGTTATTTTTGGGGTGCAAAGATACGTATTTTTCGTTTATCAACAAATTATCAACCCTTTAAATTTAAGGTGTCCGTATTGCGGCAGCCTGTCCCATCTGACAAATATTAAGTATTTTTGCAGGCTGAAAATGAAGATAGGAAACATAAATCTCGGTGAAAGGCCACTCTTACTGGCGCCTATGGACGACGTAACCGACCCGTCCTTCCGTTATGTCTGCAAAGCGTTCGGAGCGGACATGATGTACACGGAATTCGTCTCCAGCGATGGTCTCGTACACAACTCTAAGAAATCCTTCGAAAAGATGAGGATCTACGATAGCGAGCGCCCGATAGGAATACAGATTTACGGTAACATTCCGGAGGCAATGCTACGCGCCGCGCAATTGGCAGAGCAGTACCATCCCGACCTGATAGACATTAATTTCGGCTGCCCGATGAAGAAAATAGCGAATCGCGGTGCCGGAAGCGGGATGATGCGTGATCCGGATAAAATGGTGGAAATCACCAAGATGGTGGTGGAAGGAGTAAAATTGCCCGTCACCGTCAAGACGCGCCTTGGATGGGACGAAGATCACAAGATCATAGTGGAACTCGCGGAAAGGCTGCAGGATGCCGGGATATCCGCCCTGACGATCCACGGCAGGACGGGGACACAGATGTACAAGGGCGAAGCCGACTGGACCCTCATAGGTGAAGTCAAGAAAAATCCGCGTATGAAGATCCCGATAATCGGCAACGGCGACATAGCAACGGACGAACAGGCCCTCAGCGCTTTCGAAGAGTACGGCGTGGACGGGGTTATGATCGGACGGGCAAGTTTCGGCCATCCATGGATCTTCCGCGAAATAAAACATTACCTGGAAACCGGGGAACACATGCCGCAGCCCACGGTTGCGGAAAAGGTGGAGCTTTCCAAGATGCATCTGGCGAAAAGCATCGAAGTAAAGGGGGAAAAAGTAGGTATCCTGGAAATGCGCCGTCACCTTGCCACCTATTTCAAAGGCCTCGATAATTTTAAGGAAACAAGGCTTAAATTAGTAACTTTGACGGATCCGAACGAACTTTATAGAACTCTGGATCATATTAAGGAAGTCTGGTAAAATGTCCGCATTTGTAAATAAGGTCTTTCTGTTCCCATATTACATAACCTTGAAGATAAGGCACGCCCTTTACGACAGCGGACGCAGGAAAGCGGCCGTTTATGACATTCCGGTAATTTGTATAGGCAACGTGACCGTCGGCGGGACGGGCAAGACGCCGATGGTGGAGGAGATCATACGCGAGCTTCAGGACAGGAAGAGGCTTGCCGTAGTTTCACTCGGTTACAAAAGGAAGAAACGGGGAATGATCTTCGTAAGAGAAGAAGATAATGCCAAAGACGTCGGCGACGAACCGTTACAGATAAAACGCAAATTTCCCAACGTATCCGTCGTTGTATGCAAGAACCGCAACCAAGCCATCGAAGCTCTCCTTGCCATGGATGAACTTTCGCGTCCGGAAACGATAATTCTCGACGACGGCCTGCAATATTTGAAGGTCAGGCCTTCCAGATCGATAGTTCTAGTCGATTACAACAGACCTACATATAACGACTCATTGTTGCCTTTCGGACGTCTTCGTGATTTGCCCGAAAGGGTAAGAAAAGCCGATGCCGTGATCGTGACAAAATGCCCGGAATGGATCGATCCCTGGGAAAGGGAAAAATGGAGAAAAAAACTGCGTTTAAAAACGGATACTCCCTTGATCTTCTCCAAAATGATATACGAAAAGATAGTACCTGTCTGGCCAGACTTCGCAGATACGCGTTATGTTTACTCGAAAGAAGCATGTGTTTTCACAGGAATCGCTTCCGACAAGCCGTTGCGCCTTTACCTGCTCGGAGATTATAAGGTGATGGCCTCCCATTCGTTCGGCGACCATCATTATTACTCGAGAAAAGATCTCAACAGGATAGGATGCATGGCCGAAAGTCATCCCCTTTCGATACTCGTAACCACGGAAAAGGACAGGCTTCGTCTTGTGGATTGCAAAAATGCACCGGACACCGTGAAATTAAGGTCGTTCTACATTCCAATCCGGACCGGCTTCCTCGAAGAGGATGACCGCAATGCGTTCAGATCGATGCTAAAAAAGGGTGCTGAATAATTCAGCACCCTCTCCACTCTTACATGATCGTAATCACTATTACCAGCCAGGATTCTGTTTTAAATTAGGGTTCAAAGTTATCTGTCCAGAAGGAATAGGCTCAAGATAATTCTTCACTTCATCAAATACTCGATTATTTTCTTCGAGATTGAACGCCGACATATATTCGCCATCACCGTTCCAGAAGTTGCCATTTTCAATGTCACTGTATTTCTTATCCTTATACAGATCATTATCCTTAGTAGCATTGTAATATGCAGTTATAGCCGATTTGCTTGCCCCTTCGTAGCACTCCGGATTTTTTGAGAAATCGATGAAACTTCCCATCTTCCAGCGCATCAGGTCATCATGTCTGAAACCATCACACATAAGTTCACTTCTACGTTCCCTTCTCAATTCCCACAGAAGGTTGCTAACGCCGACCGTATTCTTAGGATCTTTCGTTATAACGGTACCGTTGACGGAAACTGAACCAGCTCCTTCATATTTCAAAGGAGGAAGATTTCCATGTTTTTCCCGTACTATATTTACCGATTTGTCTAAATCGGCTTGGCTCATCGACCCCTCTCCAAGATCTTCCAGTTCAGCACACGCTTCGGCATAATTCTCGAGGACCTCGGAATAAGAAAATATTGGAGCATCTGTGGTATTATACGGAGCAGACCATGTGATCGTCCCATAGTCACTCCAATCAACGAATTTATCTGTCCAATAACCTGTAGAGGAGTTTATTCCTTCTTCATAGGCCCATCCTACCGGACAAAGAATCGTAGGGCTCGCTATTTCTGAGAGCCTTTCATCCCTGTTTTCGAATACATCCTGTATGGTAGCATCACTGTATGTTCCCATATATATTGGTAACCCGTTTGAATTTGCAAAAGACTCGACAGCACTCTTGGTCAGTCCCCAGGTTTTGGAAGACGAATTGCACCAACCTTGCATTGCATGCGCACAAGTGACTTTGGCTCCTTCTCCTGTATAGCAATAAACCTTATAAAGGATCATTTCCGTATTGCCAGTCAGATCCTTGGATATGTAATTCGACAGGTAATCCGTATGAATCGAATAATGGCCGCTGTTGATGATATCGTTGGCGGCATTTTTAGCGATCGTGTAAAAATAGATCGCGTTCTCGGTGTTATTCTCGTGATATTTCTGCCAAGCACCTTCGTACAGCGCAGCACGCGCGAGCAAAGCATCTGCACACATGTTGTTGACGGTATTGTCAGTAGTGTACTTGCAATTCTCGGCGGCAAACTGCAAATCGGCACAAACATTTTTCATTACGTCAACGCGCGGGTCACGGGCCCTTGAAAGAGTCACCGTATCATCTATGTTGACTTCTGTATCGATCCAGACCACATCACCGTAAGTACGCACGAGATTGAAATGTTCCTTCCCCCTAAAGAATCTTGCCACACCTCTCCAGTGATTCGCCTCTTCGTCCGACAGATCGGGAATCTGATCGACACGGTCCAACAGGATATTGGCCCTGCGTATCCAAGAATATGGATCACTCCACGCTGATGACGAGGAAGGAATATTTTGAGTAGGATAAGAATATCCATCGGGGCAATAATCGTCAGTAAGACCATTGCTCAAGTACTGTCCCCTAGACCACCCCGATCCATATCCATCAAAAGTATTATATAACTTCCATGAAAATGTTTCAAGAGACGACTCGCTTGTCCAGTTAGTCGCATCGGAATTCTTATCCAATGGCGTCCTGTCCAAATAACCTTCACAGCCCGTCAACGATAACGCAATAGTTAAAAGAACTATTATATATTTATTTTTCATAATAATGGCATATTAATATTGTTGGTTAAAAAGTGATTTGAACGCCGAAAGACCACATGCGACAGAAAGGCGTAGCACGTCCTGCGTACTTTACGTCAATACTTGAAACAGTACTCCATCCTCCTGTCAGTTCAGGATCGATATCATGGTTAAGGTGATCAAATGTCAATAAGTTTTCGACACTTGCATAAACACGTGCCTTTTCTATGAGGGCTTTGCTAACCAGAGAATGAGGCAAGGTATATCCAACCGTCAAATTTTTCAAACGTAAATAAGCGAAGTTCGCAAGATATTTAGTCTGGGGATAAAAGTTGTTATTCCCGGTATAGGTACTAAATCCATTGACGGTACTCCCCGTTTGTCCTATATATGGCCTTGGGAACTTTGCGTTTGTATTCTCGGACGTATAGTAATCGAGTTGATCGGAGAAAATATTCATCTGGGCTCCTGCTACATGAGGCAAAAGAAGGGATGTGGTAGTCCAGACATCGCGTTTCCCTATACCCTGAAGCAATATTTCAGCGTCGAATCCGTATACCTGGGCACCGACACGCAAACTATATTCGTAACGAGGTAGATTATTACCTATGCGGACAAGGTCTCCATGGTCATCAATTGTCCCTTTGCCCGTATCTACTACACCGTCTCCGTTGAGATCCTGATATTTTATGTCCCCCTCGCCATAGGTAAACGCACCCTTTGCAAGGTTTCCCTGATAATCCGCAATGGATTTTATGCCAGCTGCGGTTTGAACACCATTCGTTACCTCGTCAGCAGTAAAATATCCCGAACCGTCAGAGGTCTTGAAACCCCAGATTTCACCGAGGATCTTACCTTCGTAGTTACCGGTCAAAGCACCCGTAGATACGTTCCATTTCGTTATGACAGATTTGGAATCGGAAATTGTCCCCGTTGCATAAACCGAGAAATTTCTATTGAAGATATGATTGTAATCTATTTCCAATTCCCATCCATTGGTTTTCAGGTCCCCGCTGTTTTCTTTCGGCAAGTTTGGAAAACCTCCGACAGCTGCAACTTCGTTACGGGGAACCAGCATTCCGATATTTCTACGTTCGTACCAGTCGAACGTAGCATTCAGGTCTCCGTTAAGGAGGCCCAAGTCAACGCCAAAATCAAGTGTATTAATTTTTTCCCACGTCATGTATTGCCCTACGATACTAGGCATGGTAGTGGAAGCAGCATATATACCACTCTGATTTACCCAATCGGAATTGGAATCACTGATTGTACCTATGTAAGGATACCATGCAAGCGATTTGGAATCGATGTCCTGATTGCCTATAGTGCCATAAGATGCACGAATCTTCAAATTGGAAATTTCATCGATGGACTTCATGAATTCCTCTTCCGATACACGCCATCCAACTGATGCCGAAGGGAAAAATGCCCATTTCTGGCCCTCCTTGAACTGTGAGGATCCATCATAACGACCGTTCAACTCGAAAATGTATTTTTCCTTGTAATTGTAGTTCACACGCGCAAAGAACCCAGCAGTCGCCCTATCGGCTAATGATTCGTCGACGGTTGCAGAAGCCTTGCCGTCCGTGAGATTCATCGTCGGCAAATTGATATTCTGAACTCCCAAGGACTTTAGGTAATTGCTGTTATATGTTAAATCCTCAGAGTTCATTCCAAGCTTGAATGCAAAATGATGTTCTTTTCTTATGTCAAGCACATAATCGAAGTACGAATTGAACGTGTTACTAGTCTTTTTGACCCACGTATTAGCCAAATAGTCGTTAGATGTGTACGCTATCTTCGGAGAATACGAACTCCACCAATTAGCGACATATTGAGGTTGTGAAATAGTCTTATTTATGTAATTGTGTTTACCTCGCGTATAATCGGCATAAAAAGAGAAATTCTTGGAAAAACTGATCTTCATGTTAGCACTGATACGCAGGAACTCATCATCCGAAGTACATGTAGGCGCATATGCTACGAAACCGTTACCATGACGAAAATACAAGCCTTCACCAGACTTCGTTTTGTCATTAAGATAAGAGTCGGTAGAAGAATCGTATGCTCCATCGGAAATACCATAAGGGAAGAACGTTGGAAAGCGCATGCTATAATAATAAAGCCCACCGGTACTGTCCGAAGACCCGTATCCGTATGGATATTCCTGATGCTTCTCGGTGTACATCACTTTTGTTCCAAAATTCAGCCATTTGAAAAGCTGCGTATTCTGGGACATATTTATATTGTACCGATCGATGAACTGCGATTTGGCAGCTTTCAGAAGGCCATCTTGATAACTGTATCCGGCAGTAACGTTATAATTGGTCTTACCTGAATTACCGGTTATAGCAATATCATGTTTCTGCTGAAAAGAAGCATTCTTCAGCAACTCCTTATTAGGATTCCAGACGCGGTAGAATTGTGCCGTACCTGACCCGTTGTATGTATAATCCCTACCGTAAACCATTACATTTCCAAGATCTTGTCCATAATAGTTGTCCAACCAATTCTTAATTGGATCGACGAGATCTTTGTAATACATGCCGAATGCCTCTATATCAGTACCATCCGTGTTTTTCTGTGCAAGTATTCCTTCATTAAGCATATCAATTACATTATAACCTGTACAATATTTCGGAAGGTTGATAGGCTGGTTCCAAGAAAAATTGTTAGAATATGTGATAGAAACTTTGTCCTTCAGATTCGAACCATCCTTCGTAGTAATCAATAATACACCATACGCCGCACGTGAGCCATAAATTGATGCTGATGCAGCATCCTTGAGTACTGAAATATTCGCTACGTTTGTAGGATTGACAAAGGAAAGGTCATCTATCTCGACGCCATCCAAAAGGATCAACGGTTTGTTGCTGCCGTTTATCGAACCCATTCCGCGGATTTTGATTGAAGCTCCGCTTCCCTGGTCGTTTGTCGTATAAGTAACAGTAAGGCCCGGGACAACGCCTTGCAATCCTTTGCCTATATCAGTAATAGGTTTGCTGTTAAATGCCTTGTTTACATCTACGGAAGATACCGAGCCAGTAAGGTTAATCTTCTTCTGCGTACCGAAACCTACTACTACTGCATCTTGAAGCAGTTCTGCGTCCTCCTTTAGAGAGATGTTGATTCTAGTTCTTCCATTAACAGCAACTTCGGCTTTTTTATAGCCGATACATGAAAAAGCTATTGTCCCATCAGAAGGCGCTCCGATCTTGTAATTGCCTTCGGCATCTGTTACCACTCCGGTCTGAGTTCCCTTTATTACTACGTAAGCCCCAGCAACAGGCTCACCATTTGAATCAGTCACCGTACCGGTGACGTCAACGTTTTGCGCAACCGCCATTCCTAACGAAAGAAAAAGCGCGCATACCACCATCGAAAGATGGTCAAGTTTCCTTAGAATTAACATATATAAATTTCAGGTTAAAGAATTAATAATTTGCACTAGATTTTAACATTTTGCAGGAACACTGATGGAATAGATACCATCGGCATTACAAGTTGTTCCAACAGTAGTACCTTTCAGTACGACATACGCACCGACAATCGGTTCGCCTTTTGAATCGGTTACAGTACCCGTGACATTTATCTGCTGAGCCTGCAAAATTCCCAATGAGAGAAAAAAAGCAAACGTCGCCGCAATCACGCGATACATTTTTCTCGATAAAATCATAAATAATATTTAAGTTAGTTAGTTAATGATGATATTTCCCCTATTGCCACATTCAAAGGTAATATATTTCCATAGATTTATACAATATTTATTGTTATTTCAACATTCAGACATTCAAATACCAAACTTGACATTTCGTTTTGATTATGATATTTACTACATTTGAGAAAACTTCATTTCCATAAATAAAATAATTCAATGAACTACTCCACATTCAAGAGATTAGCTATCGTATTCCTTTGTATCCTGTTTTTCATGCCCGCAACGGCACAGAACAGGGTAATCGGAAATCAACGCCAACCCTGCGATAGCGAAGCAGCAGAACCCGGGATATTAGCTATGCTACCGATTTTTTGCTACATTTGAGAATTAATAATTCAAAACCATCTCGATATGTTCAGCAAAGAAACTTATATGCAAAGAAGGGAAAAACTGCTCAAGGACGTCCCTTCAGGACTCATTCTTTTCTTGGGTAACTCCGAAGCACCGTGCAATTATCCTGACAACACATACGATTTCAGACAGGATAGTTGTTTTCTATATTTCTTCGGACTCGACAAGCCCGATCTGGCAGCCATAATGGATGCCGAAAACGGAGACCAGATAATCTTCGGTGACGACGTCACAATGGATGACATAATCTGGATGGGCCCGCAGATGAAACTCGCCGACGAAGCTGCCCAGGTCGGCATAACACATGTCGAACCTTTCGCCAAACTCGAAGAATACGTCAAGAAGTCTCTCGAAGATAAACGCACGCTGCACTTCACCCCACCTTACAGAGGTGAAACCAAAATCCTGCTGAACGCCCTGACGGGCATTCCTTTCGCAGAAATGAAATCCGCGGCAAGCGTTCCATTGATAAAAGCCATAGTTAAGCAAAGAATGGTAAAGGAGCATTGCGAAATAGAGGAAATGGACAGGATAGCCAACGTTGGCTATATGATGCAATACACGGTTATGAAACTTATGAAACCTGGCGTGCCCGAGCAGGTTCTTGCAGGTGCCGTCGAGGGAGTTTGCCGTTCATACGCATATATACCATCCTTCACCACCATCTTGTCGCAACACGGAGAAACGATGCATAACCACCTGCACAATTGTCTTATCGGCAAGGACAGACTCTGCGTCATAGACTGTGGCGCCGAATCCAACATGCACTATGCCTCCGATTTCACCAGAACGTTGCCGGGAGGAGGAAAATTCTCCCAGAAACAGGCCGACATATATTCCATAGTTTCGACCGCCAACCAATATTCGCACGACAATTGCCGTCCGGGAGTAACCCACAAGTCGATCCATATGGCTTGTTCAAAGATAATACTACAGGGACTTAAAAATTTAGGACTCGTCGAAGGAGATATCGACGAAGCCGTCAACCTTGGTGTCCAGGGACTCTTCATGCCTCATGGGCTGGGTCATGCGATAGGGATGGATGTCCATGACATGGAAGGACTTGGAGAGGATTACGTAGGATATGACGACACCGTTTCCCGTTCCCCTCAGCTCGGACTGGGATCCCTTCGTATGGCGAGGACCCTCGAAACCGGGAACGTAGTTTCCGACGAACCGGGAATTTACTTCATCCCCGCCCTGATCGAGAAATGGAAAAGCGAAGGCAAGTTCAAGGATTACATCTGCTACGATAAACTGGAAAGCTATTACGACTTCGGAGGCATACGCCTCGAGGACGACCTTCTCATAACTGCGGGCGGATGCCGCACATTGGGTGCCAAACGCTTGCCTATCACCGTAAAGGATGTAGAAGAGGCGATGAAGGACAACTGACATGCAAAACGTGACATTGAGGCAAGAGAGGGTTGCCTCGCAACTGAAGCGCGACCTCGCTGACATAATACGCCAGCGGGGCATGGCTGCTTTCGACGGCGCCCTCGTGACAGTGGTTGAAGTAAGGATAAGTCCGGACCTTGCAGTAGCAAAAGTCTATCTGAGCATTTTTCCGACCGGGAAAACCGCTTCCGTCATGGAAACCATCTCCCAGAATGCCAAATCAATCCGCGGCGAACTGGGCCACAGGGTTTCCAAGCAACTCAGGATAGTCCCTGAACTGACATTTTTCGTTGACGATTCTTTGGATTACGCCGAGCACATCGACGAAATATTGAAAAGAACCAAGACGGAGTAACGCCTGGGCGATGAGGCTGTCCACCTTCATAGCGGGTCGATATCTTTTCGCAAAGAAGTCACACAATGTGATAAACATCATATCGATGATTTCCGCTGCGGGGATAGCTGTCGGATGTATGGCGTTGATCATAATCCTCTCCATCTACAACGGCTTCGATTCGCTCGTAAGATCCCTTTACAGTACCTACGAAGCCGATCTGATAATCAAGCCGGCCAAAGGTAAATTTTTTTCCACGACGGGGGAAGCCTTCGATGATATCCGACGGGACCCTGGCGTTAAGGCTTTCATCGAAGTGGCTGAGGACAATGTATTCATGTCCTATGACAATGCACAATCCGTGGCGACGATACGGGGAGTAGACACGGTATTTGAAAGGATAACCCGTTTTCACGACTACATTGTCGAAGGTAAATTCGAAATGAATCACGGCCAGACGCCGGAAGCCGTAGTCGGAAGGACACTCGCAAGGGACTTGGACCTGAGCCCGCGGTTCGTAACTCCTTTAATGCTCTACTATCCTGAACGCGGGGAGGACATATCCCTCATTGACCCCTCTTCATCGCTGAACCTTATAAAAGTTTATCCTTCCGGAGTGTTTTCGCTAGACGACAGTTACGACAAGCAGTATGTATTCATTCCTCTGCAATCAGCAAGAAAGCTGTTCGGACTGGATTCCACCCAAGTTTCGGAGGTACAAATCATGGCAACCGACAGTTCGAACGTGGCCCCACTGCAAAAGCGTGTTGAAGCCATGCTCGGAGATGGGTACGAAGTCCGGGACAGATACCGCCAGAATGAATCGATGTACAAGGTACTCGTCTCCGAGAAACTGGCAATCTACCTGATCCTCATATTCGTTGTCATAATAATCTCCTGCAACGTCTTCGGCTCGCTTTCAATGCTGATAATAGAAAAAAAGGACGATATAGGAATTCTCAGTTCAATGGGAGCCGGAGACAAGCTTATCAAAAACATTTTCGTCACCGAAGGCTGGATGATATCGCTGTTGGGAATTGCGGTAGGGGTACTGCTGGGACTTCTGATATGCTTCCTGCAACAGCGTTTCGGAATAGTCAAGATGCCAGGTAATTTCATAATAGAAGCATATCCGGTAGAGGTAAGGTGGACCGACGTCGCCATAGTGGTCGCCGGCGTGGGACTAATCGGTTACCTGATCGCACGGATCCCTCTCATCTTTTTCAGACGGCAACGGGAAGACGGATTGGAAAGAATGACGGATAATTAAAACTTTTTAAAAATATTTTCAATAGGTGTGCAACATTCCGCCTTTTATCTGCATCTATAATGTAAGGTTTAGGTTTTAGTACACAAGAAAGGGATGACTATTTAGCAGAGGGTCACCCCTTTTTTTATCCCTTTCTATCCCTTTCTGCAACCGGCATTCCACTGTATCCCAATATCTCTATTATTATTTGCATGCTTGACATCTCGACTTAAATTATAGATCGGATTATCCTCACGTTACATATTGCGGACAGGATTATTCTTACCGCTCCGGCGGCAATTGCCATCACGGTAAAAAACCGCTTCCACACTTCCACTCAATGATTCCACTCAACGATTCCACTCAACGATTCCACTCAACGATTCCACTCAACGATCCGCAAGGTTGTTTCATCATAAATGATAATGTGTCCTTGTCCGGCCCGGGATCTGCGCCCGACGATGCGGTTTAGCATATCTAAATACTCCCAAAATCAATAAATCAACTGACGTCCATGAGAGGAACGAAATCATTTCATCGTAGGTAATTCCGGCACCACCTTTTCATCGTAGGTAATTTGGGTACTACAATTGATAGTCAACGAGTTATCCACGTTTGAGGCTATGTGTAGATTCCCGCTTGCCTGACTCTGCCTCAAGAATAGGCTCGTGAGACACTTCTATGGCCTCTTTACCCAATTTACCTACGGTAAAAATCGTTCTATGGAGTATAAACCCTTTTCATCGTAGGTAATTCCGGCACCACCTTTTCATCGTAGGTAAAAATCGTTTCCTATGGAACAAAATGTCCACGGGAAGCAAAAGCGCTTCCCGTGGACGGTATGCGGACGACGGACATTTCGAGCGCAGCTCTTTTCTCCCTAATGCCTTATATTCAGGTATATGCACATGACACCACTGCCATATTCCAGTACACTATTCCTCCATAAACGACAGATTACAAGTCAATTGAAAGAAAAGAGCTGCGCTCTCAAGGGGTAGTTCCCTCCAGCTCCAGAGGAGACTCTCCCAAGGGACAGCTCCCTGGAAGAGAATCGACAGAAGTGACCCCTCGACAGAAGTGATCCCCGAAAAGAAGTGATCCACAGAAAGAAGTGACCTCCGCGGAAAAGGAGACTCCCGAAAAAGGAGACTCCGCGGAAAAGGAGACCCGCGAAAAAGGAGGCTCCCGAAAAAGGAGGCTCCCGAAAAAGGAGGCTCCCGAAAAAGGAGACTCCGCGGAAAAGGAGACCCGCGGAAAAGGAGACCCGCGAAAAAGGAGGCTCCGCGAAAAAGGAGACTCCCGAAAAAATGTGGCTCTCCGGGATTGCAAACAGCCGCCATCGCAGCATCCACACCGGCACAAAAAAATAGGGTGCTAAAAAACATTTTAGTCACCCCATAATTCGAAAGGAGAAACGAATATTATTTCTTCTTTTTCTTAGGTGCCGCAAAAGTGTTGTCCACCAAAGAAGCGCCACCATTCCTTTCATAAGAAGGAAGGGTGTTCTTCTTCGGTTTCTTCGGCTGTTTGTTTCCAGCTGCTCCCATAATTAAGTCCTCCTATTTATTAAATGGTTGATAAACTCTTTCTTAAATGCGCTGCAAAAATATAACTTTTAGATAAAAGTTCAAAACTTAAAGATGCCGGATTATGACCAGGAGGAGCCAGGCCGAAGCCGTCAGTGTTATGACTGTATTCAATATGAACCCTATTATGGAACCTGCTGCAGATTTCAGGGAAGCCCTGAACTCCTTGCCGTTGAAAATAATTTCGGCTAGAAATGCCCCTATAAATGATCCCAGGAAGATACCGAGCGGCCCGAAGAAGATGCCGACAATAGTGCCGACCATCGCCCCGCGTCTGGCTATCTTGCCGCCTCCGGTCACTTTGGTGAAATATGCCGGGATGAAATAGGTTATGACTGAAACAACTGCGGTAACAACTAACCATACTATCAATGTTTTGGTAGTAACCGGATTGGTAGCCTTGTTGGGACCCCAAAGGTAAAGCAGCAGTAGTCCGCACCACGAAACGGGAATTCCCGGAAGTACAGGCAAAACGGAACCTATTACCCCGACTAAGCCGAGTACGACCGCCATTATTTGTATAAAAATGTCCATCTGTCATGAATGGTGGCCCCGCGACATCACTCTTCCCTACTCCACTTTGAGGATAAAATATTCCTTCTTTCCTTTTTGGACGAGAATGTATTTCCCGTCCATGATGTCCTCCGGAGTAATCCTGGCCCCAATGTCGGTTACCTTTTCCTTGTTTATCGACAGTCCGCCTCCCTGTATCATCTTCTTGCACTCCCCCTTGGAAGAGAAAACGGACGTTTTTTCGGCCAGCGCATCTATAATGCCGCACGGCAGCGATGACTTCGAAATAGGGAAAGTAGGAACCCCGTCGAAGACGGAAAGGAAAGTCCTTTCGTCCAGGCGGGCCAGGATGTCGTGGGTATTCTTCCCGAACAGTACGGAAGACGCTTCCACCGCCTTGTCGTATTCCTCCTTGCCGTGCACCATGGTGGTGACCTCCTGTGCAAGCCGTTTCTGCAGCACACGGCTTTCCGGAGCCGAGTCCTGCCGCACAATCAAATCTTCGATTTCCTCCCTAGGCAGGAAAGTGAATATCTTGATATAGCGCTTGGCATCCTCGTCGGCTACATTGAGCCAGAACTGATAAAATGCATAAGGGGAAGTATAGGAAGCGTCGAGCCACACGTTGCCTTTCTCGGTCTTGCCGAACTTGGTACCGTCGGCTTTCGTTATGAGCGGACAGGTCATCGCATAGGCTTCGCCCCCAAGTATTCTTCGTATCAATTCCGTACCGGTGGTTATATTGCCCCACTGATCGCTTCCTCCCATCTGCAGCCTGCACCCGTAATTTTTATAAAGGTAGAGAAAATCATAACCCTGGACGAGTTGGTACGAGAATTCGGTGAATGACATGCCTTCCCGGTCTTCGGCATTAAGGCGCTTCCTTACCGAATCCTTGCTCATCATATAATTGACGGTAATATGCTTACCTACATCACGTATAAAGTTTATGAAAGAGAACTCCTTCATCCAGTCGTAATTGTCCACGAGCAATGCGCAATCGGGTTCCCCGCTGTCGAAATCCAGAAAGCGCGAAAGCTGTTTCTTGATGCACTCTTCATTGTGACGGAGGCTCTCCTCGTCCAGCAATTTTCTCTCGGCCGATTTCATAGAAGGGTCTCCTATCATTCCCGTAGCCCCACCTACAAGCGCGATCGGCTTATGGCCGAAACGCTGCAGGTGCTTCAGCATCATTATGCTTACAAGATGCCCGATATGCAGGGAATCCGCTGTCGGATCTATTCCGACATAAGTCGGGGTAGGCTCCTTAAGCAGCTGCTCGCGTGTTCCCGGCATGATGTCGTGAATCATTCCACGCCAGGTAAGTTCCTCAATAAAATCTTTCATGCTGCAAAATTACGGAAAAAATTACTACTTTCGCTTAACCGAATAAAACGTATATGAAACACACTATCCGCGCCTTCACAGCGCTTTTTGCTTTTTGCCTGATTTTTTCAATCGATTTCAATGCCGCAGCCCAACCGGAGTTCAAGGAGCAGCTTTCGAAGCTGGACATAAGCATCGATTCGGTGATGACTTCCGACTTCTATGCCGGCAAATACCTTTGCACGATTACGGAACCGCTGGACTGGAAACATCCCGAGAAAGGCTCTTTCCAACAGAGATTCCTTGTAATGAACAGGGGCGTGGACAAACCAACGGTAGTGGAGACGGAAGGCTATGGCGCAGCATATGCCATGCGGCCCGGCTATGTCGAAGAACTCACCCGCATTCTCGATGCGAACCTGGTCTTCGTAGAGCACCGCTTTTTCCTGAAATCCGTTCCGGATTCGGCCCATTTCGACTGGAAATACATGACTGCGGAAAACTCGGCGAACGATTTGCACCACGTGGTGACTGCCATGAAAAACATATACCATGGCAAATGGGTCGCTTCCGGAATAAGCAAGGGAGGCCAGACTGCATTGATCTATAGGGCATTCTATCCTAACGACGTCGACGTCAGCGTACCTTACGTAGCACCCTTGTGCAGCGCATTGGAAGACGGGCGCCACGAGCCTTTCATAGCAGATTCCACAGGCACACCCGAAGGAAGGGCCAAGGTCCTGGCATTCCAGCGCGAAGTATTGAAAAGAAGGGACCTCATCCAGCCTCTGTTCGACAGCCTGTGCAAAGCCAAGGGATACGTATTCAGAATGTCCCTGCCAGAAGCGTTGGACTACACCGTCATGGAATTCTCGTTCTCGTTCTGGCAGTGGGGATTCCCCGTAGAAAGCTTGCCCGACACTACGGAAACCAGCCGTACGCTTTTCAAATATCTGATTCACGTAGACGACCCGGAATACTTTACGGCAAGCGGAGACGTCGCAACCCTTCCTTTTAACTACCAGGCAGCTCATGAACTCGGATATTACGGATACGACCTCTCCCCTTTCAAGGACCTGGCCGTAGTCAAAAGCACCAAGGGCTATTTTACCAGATACATGCTGCCCGAAGGCGCCGGTAATGTTAAATTTTCGGACAAGCTCTATAAAAAACTGTCGAAATTCCTTAAAACAACTGATGCGAAAATGCTGTTCGTCTACGGAGAATATGATCCCTGGTCGGCGGTACGCGTACCCGATTATCACAAGGAAAACATAAAAATTTTCATCGTTCCAGGGGGATGCCACCGTTCCCGCATCAACTCGATGCCCGAAGAGATGAGAAAGGAAGCCGTCGATACATTGAAAAACTGGCTTGGAATCTGATTTATGTTGGAATTCCGACAGATAGAACTCGGCGATAAGGAGTGGATCGATCCACTCCTGGCGGCAAGCGATTTCCAAGGGACCGAATACAGTTTTTCCACCATGTGGATGTGGACTAAAATCTTCGACACGGAAATATCCAGGTTCGAAGATTACTTGATAGTAAGATCCATAGAAAACGGATGGGCCGATTACGTCTACCCTGCCGGTAAGGGAAACGACGACGATTTCAGACGTACCCTACTCGAAAGCATGGACGACGCACGACGGCTGAAACTTAATTTCTCCATAGTCCCCATGCTCAAATCAAAGCAGGAATACATCGAAGGCATGTTCCCGGGGCAATTCAAGTTCGAGGACATAAGGGATGCATACGATTACATTTACCTTACAGACGATCTCATAAATCTCAGCGGCAAGAAATACCAGGCGAAACGCAACCATATACACCACTTCGAAACGCTGCCGGACTGGCAATACGAGACGATGACGCCGGAAAACCTTGGGGATTGCATAAAAATGACATTCGAATGGTGCAAGAGAAACGGCTGCAAGGAAGATGTTTCCCTAAATTCGGAGATATGCGCAGTGCAGAGAGCCTTGCATAACATGGAAGCACTGAAATTGAAGGGAGGCCTGCTCAGAGTACAAGGCAAGGTGGTCGCATACAGCGTGGGAGAAAAACTCAACAGCGATACTTTCATAGTACATATAGAAAAGGCTTTCGACGACGTGGACGGGGCATATCCCATGATAAACCGGGAATTCCTGAAACACGAAGCCACCGGTTGCGTTTACGTCAACAGGGAGGATGACAGCGGCAAGGAGGGCCTGCGTACAGCAAAGCTTTCCTATCATCCTGTATATCTTTTGGAAAAATGCTTGGGTAAATTGATTTTTTTTTAGATATTTGCCCCAGTTGAATACAAATGGAAAATACTTTGGATACCACCGATTGCAGTAGCAGCGATTCAGTCCCTCCCCGAGACTGCCGATCAGAAGAGCCATCGTTTAATACGTTCTTATAAACATGGCTCTGTTTCTAACGAAAAAAATCAATAACAAGGACGCCGTCGTTTATGTCTGGGACATGAGCGAGACGGAGGATGAATTATGGTCTCTGACTTACATACCGAACGAGGCGGCGGAAGAGATTAGGATGACAGCAAACCCGCAGAGGCGCAAGGAAAAACTTGCAGAGTGGGCATTGCTTAATACCATCTTCGACGGAAAAGTATATCTGGGTCATCACGACAACGGAAGGCCATATCTGCACAACTCCCTGACGGAATTGAGTATCTCTCACGATTCCCGCTTCGTCGCGATCATCACTTCGCCTCAAGGCGAAGATCTAGGCATCGACATAGAAAACCTTGATAGAGACTTTTCGGCCGTAGAGGCCAAAGCTCTGTCGGAAGATGAAAAAGAGGACTTAAACAAACAGAAACGCCAACTTCAGCTAGCCATCTACTGGTGTGCAAAGGAAGCGATTTTCAAGAGAATGTCGCTCAACGGGGTCAACTATGCCGAACAGATCGAGGTGGGGAAATTCAATCCCCGTATCGATGGAGACGACCACGAAATACACGCAACCTTCACTTTCGACGACGGGGTCGAGATGGAATTCGATCCAGGCTACATGATCTTCGAGAACCATGTGATGGTCTGGGTCGTCGGATGAACTGCTAATTAAGTTGCTTAATGAAATATGCCCTGGCGTCTTTCCAATGATAATACGGAAAGACGTCGGTTTTTATGGGGATACCCGCCTCTTTCTCGTTGCGGAGAATCTTTATTATGATATCGTCCCTGTCTTTCATATTGCGGAAGAAAATTATCTGTATATTGGAGCACATAGGTGTTATTATGCTGCTCTGCCATATTCCCGCGACCTTATTCAAATCTTCGACCTCTACTGCAACGCTGTCGCTTTCCAATCCCATAAGCATTGCCAATGGAGTAACGTTCACGTCATGGCCAAAACGCAATGTGGCGATTTGGGAACTGTCCTTGATGACTTGGTCCGCCGTCTCAATTATGTTTTCAAGCAACGGCCGTATATCTTCCTTGACATACTTCCCGAACCTTTTCGTATTTCCACAATACAGATACATGTTAAGGTTCTGTACCGAGAAGCATTCGTAAAGCTCTTCGTCCGTAAAATACGGGAAAAGATCGATTCCAAGATAGTCCACATCCTGCATGTCGGCAGCCATCCGCCACAGGGATATCATGAACTTGCTTTCATCTTTGATATTAACTTTAACCCACTTAGGATCTGCGAAAATGGAACTTATCAAACGCTCGGGATGCACAGTATAATTCTCAACGCTATCGACTACATGCCTGATCTCTCTTTTCATGGAATCCCTGTGACTGTAATCGGCCATATACCACATATTCCTCTTGCTCGATTCTCGGGAAATATTCAGTGAGGGATTGAATTCCTTCAGGCGTTCGTCGAACGCAGACATCGAAAGGATGCAACGCACGACGTTCGTCGACCGGCTTTCTATATATCCGCCCTTCTCGAACACCTGTGGAAAAGATTCGTACATTCTTTCCGCAACTCCGCGGTGTTCCCTTACCCCACGCGGAGTAAGCTCCCCGGCAAGTCCCCTGGCATCCCTGCAAACGGTATCGACCTGCATCATCAGCTTCTCTCCCAGGATAGTGAGCACACCGTCATCGGAAGCCTGCTGCATAACTTTATTCACGGAATCATAATCCCTGTCGGATCCCATATAACGCGAACCATGCCGTCCGAAATGGCTTATATAGAAAGGCACGTACCCTTCGGGTGCCGGCGTCCTTTTGTATGTCGGTACGGAATCGGATTCGTACGAACAATAAGCGCCCGCAATTCTGGTTATGGGATTTAATACTTTTTCGCGTCCGTTTTGTGCAAAAGACACAAACGATACGAACAATAGCAGAAAAACTGCCGTGACAATTTGTTTCTTCATCTTTTATTTTCCGGAAATTGTAAATCCATAATTATAATGTTTGCCGAGTAACCTGTATTGCGGCAGAGGTCTGGCATCAAGGCTCCAAGAATTCGTGCCTCCCACACCGGTTTGGCATAGGTCGATGTTAACCACAATATTGGGATAATCATCTTCAAGTTCATCAATATGCTTTGCCGATTCTATATTACCGGCAGAAAAGTTCCAGGCGGAGAAGTTCAGGGGACAATCTCCCTTTACTATGATGCGGGCTCCCATATAAGTCAGTCCGGAACCTGCAACTGAAGATGAACCGTATCCCCCGATTTTCCTGGACAGGACGGACAGGGTGAACCACCTGACGTCGCAGCGATTACCGCTTTCCTGCGGATAGACGTAGTCGAATCCCAGGTCGTCTACGGATGCCGAGAAGCAACCTATCTTCGACCCGAGACACCTGTCCACATAGTTTTCAGAAGGACCGCGGCCGTAATATATAACAGTTTGAAGGTTCTTCGGGACTTCGGTCCGCATTCCGATTCTCAACGGCTCGCATACGCCGTCGGCAATCTTAAGGTCATAACCCACATGCAGCGTTCCGGTTTCGGAAAGGCAATATTCCAACCTCAGTTCCACGGAATCGGGAATGGATTTGACGATTGTCACGATGTTCCGGTTCAGCTCGACCGTATCGGTCCGCATGCGAGCCATGGCATCCTTCCAGAAACCGAGCCGGCGCTCCGTAAGCCAACCGCGACGGTCGTTGTCGGTTGAAGGACGCCAGAAATCAGGGATCAGAGGCTTTTCGAGCAGTTCCCGGCCTCCGGTCACGAAGTTCGTGACATATCCGCTGCTCTTGTCGACGGCGACGGTCGAACCGGCATAAGACATGGTATAAATGCTGTCATTCTCATCGTGATGGACATCGTACGAAATCGTCGGTTCGAACGGGGAAACCGTTGCATTGGTTTCCAAAGGCATCGCAAACTGCTCGTACGCGGTAATATGGCCACGATCGCAATAGTCCGACGCATATTTCTCGACGGCCTGGATGTTGAACCAGTATTCTCCCTCCCCTTTCAAGGGAGAGAAGGCAATACTCACATCGGCAGAGTGCTGCGGCTGTATTTCAGGCACATTGACGGTCCCGCTCTGTATCACTCCCTTGTCTGTCGTTATCTGCCATACGAAATCGTATTTCGAAGTCGAAACGAAATAATTCCTGTTCAGAATCCCAATATCGGCGCTTCCCTTCGCATCCATCAGCTTAGCAGTGAATTCCAAAGGCTGAAATACATACTTGCATTCCGTCATTGCAGGATGCGGCGTCCGGTCTGGATTCACCAGACCGTTAATGCAAAAATTCCCGTCCGTATGTTCCCCCTTCTCGAAGTCGCCTCCGTAAGCCCAATACCGCCTGCCGGCGGAATCGGTTCTAGCTATTCCCTGGTCGATCCAGTCCCATATGAAACCGCCCATCAGATTGGCGTGGCTGCGTATCACTTTCCAATATTCGTCCAGGCCCCCAGTGGAATTGCCCATCGAGTGGTCATATTCGCACATCATTATGGGACGCGTAAGAACGGAATCTTCGGCCATCGACTTGAGGGCATCCACGGTAGGATACATGCGGCTCATAACATCCACATAGCTCCTGTCGTCCGGATCGGAAAGCCTGTCGACTACCTCCATCTTTGGGAAAACGTATTTTATGGCGCTCGTCGTAAACCATGGCCGGAAGCCTTCCTTCCACTCCACGCCCTGGGCTCCCTCGTAATGGATTATTCTGGTAGGATCGTAGTCGTGTATCCATCCGGCTATGGCCGCATGGTTCGGACCTCCCCCCGATTCGTTGCCGAGGGACCAGGAGAAGATGCATGGATGGTTCCTGTCGCGGATAACCATTCCGGTAGCCCTCTCGGTAAATGCGGTAAGCCATCCAGGCTGGTTCGAGAGATATCCTCCGAGACCGTGGGTTTCTATGTTCGCCTCATCCATGACATAAATCCCGTATTTATCGCATAAATCGTAGAAATAAGGGGAACGCGGATAGTGCGAGGTACGGATCGCATTGAAATTGTAGCTCTTCATCATCCTTATGTCGCTCTCGATGTCGCCGTATGAGGCGGCCTTGCCCTTGTATTGGTCCATATCGTGGATATTGACCCCATAAAGCTTCACGGGCCGTCCGTTTATGTAAAAGATGCCGCCCTTTACCGAAATGTCCCTGAATCCTATGTGGCAACTTCTAGCCTCGACCACCTTGCCGTTCGAATCCCTGAGTTCCAGGACCAGCGTGTACAAATAGGGGTCTTCGGCGCTCCATTTCCTTGGTGACCTTATCACATTCTCTATCAGAGGATAATACACGTAAAAATCGGTAGGATAATATTCGTCCAGCACCTCCGTGACCGGAAGACGGTTGCGGGAAGAATCCACGGCTTCCCCGACGTCATTGAATAAGGTCGCCCTTAGAAACCACCCCTTTACCATTGAGTCCTTGACGCTCCAGGCAAACTGCGGACGAATCTGAAGACGGGCGTCAGTCCTTGTGGAATCCGTGAATACGGTACGGACCCCGAAATCCCTTATGGCTATCATCGGTTCGGACGTCAGATAAACGTCGCGGTAGATGCCAGCCATCCGCCAGTGGTCCTGATCCTCGAGGTAACTGCCGTCTGTCCATTTGAATACCTTGACAGCTATCTTGTTAGGTTCATTGAAATCCGCCACGTCCGTTATGTCGAAACTGCCCGAAAGGCAACTGCCCTCCGAATAGCCGATGAACTTCCCGTTGATCCAGACATAATATCCGGAATAGACCCCGTCGAACGTCAGTATGATGCGGCGCCCCTTCCAGTTCTCCGGAAGAGTGAAATAACGCACGTAGCAACCTACCGGATCGTTGCGGCGGATGAAAGGCGGATCGACCGGAAACGGGTAGATTATATTCGAATAGATCGGATAACCGTAGCCAACCACGTCCCAGCAGCATGGTACGTCTATCGTATCCCAGTCCGAAATATCGTACCTGTCGGCCTGGAATCCCTCCGGAGCTCCTTCGACATCATCGGCGAACCTGAATTTCCATTTGCCGTCCAGCAGCATGAAGTCGGATTTCGTACGGTCACACCCGATGGCGTCGCCAACGGTACGGTAAGAATACATCTCAGCCCTGGATCCCATCCTGTTGACCTGGTTCACATACGGCGTCTGCCACTCTTTCGGGTCATACGTACGGGCAGACCCCCACTCCTGTGCGCCGGCAAATGTTACGGCTACAGACAGCAAAAAAATGGTCGACAATATGCATTTCATCCCTGTACCCCTATTTTTTTACAAATATAGCCGTATTAATCGGATTTTCGAGGAAGGGGGATCCGCAACAAAACTAATCTAGTATCATGCTCCAGCTGCAACGACCAATGATAAACCAATAATAAATAATATAAACATTAAAGCAATCAACCATTTAGTCGATTTCGAACTTCCCTTGAATTCTTTCCATATAAAAACGCCCCATAAAGCTGCTATCATTGGAGCTCCTTGCCCCAATGCATAAGAAATTGCAGCCCCTGCTTTACCTGCGCATATATAACTCAATACAGTACCAAGTCCCCAAATACATCCTCCCAACAAGCCTACCAAATGTATCCGGAAAGTACCACCGAAATATTGCTTGTAAGAAACCGGTTCTCCTACAAAAGGATGCTTCATTACCAAGGTATTAAATATGAAATTACTTAGAAACACTCCCAATGAGAAAATGAAAAAGGCAGTATACGGAGTCGCCATTCCCTTTGCCGGCATTTCAAAATTATTCAAATCCATTGCAGCAGCAACAAAACGATAGAATAGTGACATCAAAACGCCCGCAATTATTGCTAATATCAATCCTTTCCTGGAATTGGAATTATCGTTGCTTTTTGCATTTTTACCTGCTGCAATACCATTACATATTATGGCAACGATTACAAAAGCTACCCCTGCAAACAAAAAAAGGGGATCTCCTTTTGGGGCTGAGAAATAATTAATGAAGACACCTATAACCAGAGCGAGTCCTACACCGACTGGAAACGCTACTGCCATCCCGGCAATTGAAGTTGCAGCGGTCAAAAGAATATTTGAAGCGTTAAAAATCACGCCTCCCAAAAATGCGCTCAACACATTGGAAAATCTTACTTGTGCGATATCTTTAATAAAAGGTCTCCCTCCGGATCCTATACTGCCCATTGTAAAAGCAATAAGAATCGAGAATAAAAGTATCCCTATCGCATAATCCCAATAAAACAATTCAAAACGCCAACTTTTTCCTGCCAGTTTCTGAGTATTTGCCCAAGAGCCCCAGCAAAGCATCGTTACAATACATAGTAAAACAGCAGTCGTATAACTACCAACGATATACATAGCATTATTAATTTAATTTGGTTATAATAGCAGCAAATCCTCCACCTGGAGAAAGATGCGTTTTCAATACTTGCCCGTTCTTGACAATTTCATTTTCTATTTTATAGTCTTTGCCATTTGACTCAGAATTTACCCCGTCCCGGCAAGAGCATATCATATATTTTCCAGCGCCAAGGAAACTGAGTGGAATATCTATGTCTTTCCCATTTGATCCCGACATAGCTCCTATATACCAAGTGCTCCCACGACGACGGGCAATCGCTATGAACTCTCCTATCTTACCACTGATCGGAACCGTTTGATCCCATACGGTTGGAATGCTTTTTATGAAATCAAAGCATTCCTTATTCTCCATATATTTGGTTGGACTATCGGAAAACATCTGCAAAGGGCTTTCATAAACAATGTACATTGCTATCTGATGAGTTCTTGTTCCTTGACTCTGGGGTTCATGTTGATTTGCAAAAAACGTCCGAGGTTGTGAATTCAACATCGCTCCCGGAGTATAATCCATAGGACCGACCCACATGCGTAGGAAAGGTATCATCAGATCGTGTACCGGTGACGCCTTATCGCTCCATTTGTCATATTCCATGCCTATCAATCCTTCTCTTGTCAACAAGTTGGGATAAAGGGCACGCATTCCTTCATTTGGATAAGAACCATGAAAATCGACCATCATATGGTAACGAGAGGAAATTTTCGCTACCCTTTCGTAGAAATCCACCATTTTAGCGTCGTTCCTGTCCATGAAATCTATTTTAACTCCTTTGACATTCCAACGGGACAACTGTGCGAAAAATTCCTTCATCTGCCTGTCAACATTTATCCACTTTGCCCATAATATAATTCCAACCCCTTTCGCCCTAGCGCGCTCACAAATTTCGGCCATATCTACATCGGGATTAAGGTCAAGCAAATCATCTTTGCTTGACCAGCCCTCATCTATCAAAACGTAACTTATATTATTTTCAGATGCGAAATCGACGAGATAATCATACGTGTCGGTATTTATCCCCGCCTTGAAATCCACGTTATATATATTCCTGTCATTCCACCAATCCCAAATGGCTTTCCCTGGTTTAATCCAGGAATAATCATCATTTGTTTTAGTCGAAAGAAGATATATAAGTTCACTCGTAAGGATATCGATATCCTTATCATATATGCCCAATACGTGCCATGGGTAATTCCGTTTCAAATTGCATTTAACAATATATGGATCTCTTTCGACGGCATATAATTTATTAGTTCCATCAAACAGTTTTTCTTTCAAAGGATAATTAGCAAACACTCCCTTAAAACCACTTCCGGAAGCACGCAAGTACATACCAGAATAATCATGCAAATCAGCTTGTGCGATAAGGATATCCAATCCATTCACCTTCGTCATGACCGGCATAATGGAGATACTGTCTTTAGGCAGATCCCCTATTTTACGTATGGAATATTGTTCTTCAAACCAATTCTGAAGTTTATCAGTCAAAAGCACATATGATGTATCAGAGGGATCAAAAACATAATTAACCTCTTCGGAACCAATCTCGCCAACAGTATTTTTTCCACCTATAAACCTATAGGCCACTCCTTCATCATAAGCTCTGAACTGGACATTATAATCTTTGTAGACTATCGTTACTTCATTGTAATCATTCATACATTGACTGAACTTACGTGGAACTGCAAAAAACACCTCACTGCAATTATTATCCCTAATGATTTTTTTAGGGTTGTCATTGACTCCCCATTGGATCCCATCAACAGTCATTGATAGAGTAGATTGCTTTAGAATCTGTACGCCATGGTGACGGACACCATATGATAAGTGTTTGCCTATGCCGTTAATTGTAACTACATTATCACCGTTTGGGGAAGACAATCGGATATTTTCGGAAACGGCACCAGCATAACTTGCGATGCTGAACAGGCAAATGAAAGCAGTTATAATTCTTTTGTACATATATTCTATTTTATTACCCTGTCAACCAATGTTTCCTTTACATTTTCTATTTGTTTCGCATCCCTTAACACAAGTACTTTTTGTTTTCCGGTCTTAGAAACCTTCAATGTAGTCACACCGCTATCAGTTACAGTAATATTGCCAGATGGAGAATAAGAAAAATAATTCTTGTCTCCTTCCACCGCATCCAGAACAGTCGTCAAGTCCCAGCATTGCCTGTCATATGGCATTTTCATATAATTTACATATGCAATACATAATGGGTTTGAATCGGGATTACCCAAGTCATTCATTATGACCTCATGTGGGAACAGGATTTGGTTTCCAATTTCATACCCGCTTGCAACTAACGGAACCGGACATTTGTCGAATACTATTTGAGCCGAATGGATATCGCTCTTTATATTCCATTCGGGGTCCTTTGAAACATAATCGCCACCCATAAGACAGATTTTGCTGACTTTTTGAGAAACAAGTTGACTCCCATTTTCAGGTGATATTTCATCTGGTTCTGACTCGAGAAGTCTGGCCAGATTAGTTAACGGGCCTGTAGATATCACTACCACTGAGCTATCTGGCTGCGATACCAAAAGTTTTCTCATTAATTTATATGCAACAGGCAAACTATCGGTTCTCAGACACTTGGGATGTAATATTTTTTTCCCCTTGTAGACGGCATTTATGGTAGGATCAAGATAGGTATTATCGTCTGGACAGCATCCATTATACACATAACCAATTGGAATATGATTACGATTATTGAACCTGCAATATCCGTCTACGAACTCAACCGACTTCAAGTTGCTCTTCGAGATGGTGATCCCTTTTAAATTCACTTTCCCTTCCTTCTCATAATTCAGAAGCATCTGAAGAGCCAAGACATCATCGACATCATTCCCCAGATCCGTGTCAAAAATAACAGTCTTTGCCGGCTTCAAGACATAATGTAGCATCGTATCTTTCTGGGGATCATCAAAAAGAGCATCAGGAATCAAAGACTCAGACTCTTTCTCATTAACCCCGATATAACACAATGGTGTAAAACCGCCATTGAAATAATTAATGTTAGCAAACCTGACCGATGGCAACATACCAGCCGGATCGAGAATGGAAAGAGCTAAAACATATGTTCCGTCCTCAACGCTATCATCTATTTTAAAAGATCCTTTTATATCTATCTTTTGTGGAGGTATTATATATTTATTTGATGTTGAGTCCCATTTTTCTCCTGGCATCCAATTCCTAATATCGGTATCAAACGTGTCTCTCCATACTATTTCGTGAGTATTCTTGTCCAACAATTCCAATTGGACAGGCCATTTATAATAAAATGGGGACGATCCGGTGTTTGTAACTTCAAAGGAAACGTTAAAATCCTTATTTGATTTGATCACATTCGGATAAGAGCATTTTGAAATTACATAACGATAACCCAATGCTTTTTGGATCAGGGCTGCATTATCGGCAAACTTATCATTATGAAAATCGGCCCATGTAATACCTCCAAGATGATTGCAGTGAAGATTTCGTATTTGTTTAATAATTAATTTTCTTGCTTTGTCATTATTCACACAGTCTTCGAGGTTTTTAAATCCGTCTGCTTTAAGACTTCCCCAATTCCAAGTAATTTCCCCTCCTATGGGTTCGGTTTTCCATCTGTCTCCCAATCCTAAAATGGCATTATAGCCACGATTGATTTCTTCATCTATCGCCCATGAATCCCAATAAATGCCGAAATCGTAATCCTTGAACTCATATGCATACCTGACCATAACTTTTTTATTTTTAAAAGCTTTTGTGAATGCGTCCCCAAGAACTTTCTCGATTCCGGGGACCCAGGTCCTGTTTGCAAAATGCTTTGCTTCTTCGTGAGGCAGCCAGAAAGTGGAAATATCAGGGTCATGCTGTTCCCCCCATTCTCCGATAATCCCCATTTCAACATAAGCGACGCGAGGGTCATTGTCCCAAGCTTCTCCAAGTTTTTTTACCAGATTCTGAACCCTGAATTTAAAATTGCTGTCAAAATATCCCCCCTTGATTGTAACCAAGGAGTCTTTTGCCGGCACATAGGCAAACCCGGGACGATCCGGAATCTCACGATATGGTGAATCATACTCAGGTACCATATCAGAAGGCCAATGCCATCCGTTCACATCGTCTTTGTTTGAAGGATCTTGAGGAATCCCTCCATGCCAAGGCTCGACCCAAACAAGAAAAACTCTTGGTATTACCTTCATATTTATGTCCTCATCTCCTTTCCAACGATGATTGCTGTATGCAATGATCTTGTCTACGCCATCAGTTACAGTGTCTTCAAGATTATTCCATTGCATATATTCCTTTATCATCGTTCCATACGGGTATGGATACTCGGAGCGCTTTGCATCCGTACCAGGATTAAAATATTCACGCCACCCCTTCATCGGGTTACGCAAGGCCCCCTCATATTCCTTTAACTTGACAGTACGCTGAGAAGTACAAGAAAATGAAATAAAGCAAAGTATTATATACGTTATTAACCGGGTTATAGTTTTTTTCATTTATTTACAATGTAATGTAGGGTAGTATCCGTTGCGATATCATCAAAATCATCGGGATCTATCTTATAATTATCAATAGAAGTCCCAAAACCAGTATATCCTATTGGATGTCTCCCACCAGTATAATAATTTCTTATAGCAAATCTTAAAGAAGGAAGCATTCCGGCAGGATCAAGCACTGATATCGAAATTATATACCTGCCTGGTGGAATATCTTCATCAACACTTATATTTTCATCTACTTCGTATTCTTCCGCAGGGATGTCATATGTATTTGTACTAGTATTCCATTCATCTCCAGGAAGCCAGCTAGTTATTTTTACATCATTCAATACCGTTGACCAAACTGGCTGTTTGGTCAACGTATCAAGCAGTGCAATCTCAACAGGCCAATCATAGTAAAATGGCGAAGATCCCGTATTTTTTACTTTAAACGAAAGATCAAATTTTTCACCTTTTTCTATCAATGCAGGATATTTAAACTCGGTTATGAGATATCGATAACCAAGGATCTTCTGTATTATAGAAGCATTAGCCAAAAATATCTTGTCATTAAAATCTGCCCAGGTTACTCCTCCAAGATGATTTGTATGAAGTGCCCTGATTTCATTAATTATAAGTTGTCTGGTTTGCGCATTGTCAATACAATCTTCAAGGCTGCGATATCCGGCATTATAAAGACTTCCCCAATTCCAAGTTATTTCCCCTCCCATTGGTTGTGTCTTCCAACGATCTCCAAGTTTAAGAATACTGTTATATCCACGTTCCCTTTCCTCATCTATAGCAAAGGAATCCCAATAATTGCCAAAAACATAATCCTGAAAGTCATAAGCATATCTTACCATCACTTTCTTGTGCTTGAAAGCCGCCGTATAAGCATCTCCAAGGACTTTTTCGATCCCAGGTACCCAAGTTCTTCCCGCAACATGCTCAGTTTGATGAACAGGAGCCCAGTAAGTCGAAATACAAGGATCGTGTTGTTCTCCCCATTCTCCAATAATACCCATTTCAACATATGCCACCCTCGGATCATTATCCCAAGCTTCTCCAAGTTTTTCCACTAATTTTTTTACTCTTGGGATAAATTGAGAATCGAAATATCCTCCCTGAGTAGGGACGGTATCATTATCGGATATGATTTCAGCAGGGATATCACTTGGCCAATGCCAACCATTGAGGTCATCTGGATTGTCCGTATATGTATTGACTGGATAACCACCATCATACGGTTCCTCCCACACGATATAAGGGCGTGGAACAACTTTCATATTCATATTTTCCACACCCTCCCATCTATGATCGCTGTATTCAATAATCTTATTAACGCCATCAGATGCAATATTTTCCATCTTATCCCATTGCATATACTCTTTAATTATAGAACCAAAAGGATATGGATATGAGCTGCGTTTCGTATCATAACCAGGACCGAAATATTCCCTCCAACCTTTCATGGGATTACGAAAAGCACCGCCATATTCAAATGGGGTAACAGTTACGATTCCATTTTCCTCTTTTGTGTCAGAAATTACAGGTACCGGTTCTTCCTTGGGATTACAAGAAACAGCAGAACAAAAAATGATCAACAGAAAAACAATTCTAAATCTCATATGCATCGATAACATTTTAAATGTAGGGACAGAATAACTAATAACCAGGATTATTTTCAGTTATCGCATCATTATTGTCAATCGCCTCCTGCGGAATAGGATATAATAGCTGGTTGTCCCCTATTGTAATGTCATAAACATCCTTGACCTGCGATATCAACTTGCCGAACCGTATCAGATCAAATCTTCTGTGGTGTTCACAACACAACTCGTGCAAGCGTTCTTGAAGCAGAGTATCGGCAAATTCTTGCTTAGATAGATTATCATCTGCTGTTATATCACCTATTCCTGCACGGCGACGGACTTGATTGATGCAGTCATATTTCTCATTAGAGGTATCATCCAAATCATTCAAGGCCTCCGCTTTCATCAAAAGAACATCGGCATAACGAATGTAAATATAATTCAGATCATCATCTTCAATTTCGGTACAATAATTTGGATCATGATATTTTTTACAACTCGGAGGAGATTGTTTCACGCCATTATATTCGGAGTAGAAAAACGCTTCCTTTCTAAGGTCCTTATTCTGATAACTGTCATAAAGGTATTGAGTAGGGCCGAAGCCTCCCCATCCGCCACCTGCAGTAGGGCCACCAACTCCTCTTGGTCCCCAATAACTTGATTGAATGCTACCTTCAAGTCCCCAATAACCGGAATGGCTGAACTGGATCTCAAAAATATTTTCATATCCTTCATTCTTATGTGCAGGATCGAAAATATCGGCATAATTAGTATAAAGATGATATTTACCTATAATTTCATTTAAATTGTCAAGAGCTTTCTGTGGTTTTCCCCATTGAAGATAAATTCTTCCCAATATAGCATATGCAGCTCCCTTCGTGGCTCTTCCCTGATCATCTGAATCGCTCCATGATTCAGGCAGATTCTCAGCAGCATATTCCATATCGTTAACAGCAAGATTATAAACAGAATCAACTGAAGACCTTGGTTTGGCAATTTGTGTTTTATCAACGGTGGACGAGGTCCAGATCGGGACCCCACCATACATTCTGACAAGATCAAAATAAAATATCGAACGTATAAATCTTGCCTGAGCTTGCATTATAATTCTTTCATCTTCCGTTACCGGAGCTTCTTTAGGCATATCCAGTACGGTATTGCATCTTTTGATTCCTTCATAACAATAAATGTAATGTACACGGAAAAATTCGTGGCTGGCCGAATAAGTATAATTTTTCAGTTCAGAATACGCCGCCCAGCTTAAATCGAAAGGTTCCACCTCATCAGTCCCAAAAGAGCCCAACACAATTGTATATTTACCGACAAAGACCTCCTGAAGCATTGCATAGCAACTGGTCAGTGTCATATTCCAATCTTTGGCTGTCAAAAACGAATTTTCAGGTGTAAGTGAGCTTTTGGGTACTTCATTCAGAAAGCTCTCACAAGAAGTCAGTGTCATCAAAGAGACACATAAAAGTATTAAAATCGACTTTTTCATATTCTCATATAACTAGAAATTGATAGAAAAACCTCCAATATAACTGCGAGCCCCGGGATATGGATTAGTATCATCCGAAGACTCAACATCAAAGCCTGTAAAAGCAGTTAAAGTATATAAATTCTGAATCGAAACGAAAACCCTTGCGCCGGAAATATGAATGGCATTCAACAATCTATTCGGCACGGAATATCCCAATTCCACATTTTTAATCCTCAAATATTTGCCATCCTGAAGATTTGCATCCGTTCCGTCCCCATTCGAATAAGGGCTGCCAATTCTCGGAGCAGGGTAAACATTACTTGGACGATCCTCCGTCCAATAATTATCATAATAAGCTTCGCTCATATTTCCCCAAGTGTTATAAGAATTCAAGTACCTTAGTAAAGAATTGTTTATTTTGTATCCTCCGGCATAAGTGGCCAATACCTTAAGGTCAAAATTTTTTAAATAGAAAGCATTGGTAATGCCGCCATACCAAGTTGGAACGCTCTGTCCTCTAAAAGTACGGTCATCACCGTTTATCACGTTATCATTCGTCCTATCAACAACTTTCCTGTCGCCTGGTTGACAATTGTAAATCGATGCCTCGCTGGCTTCGTTGGACTGCCAGATCCCATCGCTTATCAATGTATAGTATTCATATAAAGAATGACCGACGAATAAAGTTTTGTCCACATCCTGCTTTCCGTCGTACAATTCCTTTATTTCATTATGATTATACGTAAAATTGAATGACGTCGTCCACTGAAAATCCGCCTTATTGAGGTTAATTGTATTCAAGGTAAATTCAATACCTGCATTATCAAGTTTACCTATATTCGTATATGAATTCAGATATCCTGATTCATACGGCAACGGAACTTCCCATAGCAGATCGGTCGTACGTTTGTAATAACCCTCGATTGTACCAGAAACCCTATTTTTAAACAATCCGAAATCAAGCCCAAGATCCAGTTGATTTGCTTTTTCCCAAGTCAGATTGGTATTACTTATGGTACTATATACGGCACCTGTCGCCTGATTCCCGTTGAACACATAATTGTTATAGTATCCACCTTCACTGACCAACGCCTCGTAAGCATAATCTCCTATGTTTTGATTGCCTAATCGTCCCAAGCTCATACGCAATTTCAAATTGCTTACCCATGACGAATTCTTGAGAAAATCTTCTTCGGAAATCCTCCAAGCAAATGCCATGGATGGGAAGAACCCCCATCTGTGACCAGGAGCAAAACGGGAAGATCCATCTGCTCTGAACGTCAAAGTCGCAAGATAACGATCAGAATAGTCATATGTGGCTCTCAAATATGTAGAAGCAAGCGTAGAAGCGGAAGCATACGAGTAATCCGGGCCGAAGCTTGATGCGGCATTCAGATTATTGTATCGCAAGACACTGCTAATACCCTTCACCTGAGCCGTAGTCGATTGGTATTCATTTTTTGAGGCGGAAAAGCCTCCCATGATGGATAATTTATAAGAATCTCCTTTTAAATTATAAGTCAGCGTATTCTCACTTTGCCAAAATCTGTTCTTATCATTTGAAGTCAAGGCATGTCCATCTTGGGAATAATGTTGTCCCATACGTGGATCTTCGTACTCGTTGTCTCGGTTAAAAACAAGCTCCCCGGAATTTTCAGTCTTGAACACAAGATTTTTAATCGGTTCGAGTTCAAAATAGAAAGAAGCAACCATTTTTGTTCTGCTTATGGTTTTGTCTAGCAAATCCACGATAGCTACTGGATTCGCCTTGGTGTTAAGGAATCCGTCGAAATAGTTTCCATCAGAATCATATATTGGAGCCGTTGGTTGTGCACTGATCGCACTGAACATCGTTCCATAACCGGAATCACTTTCCTCGTTGATATTGCGTAATTTCGATTCAACGACATTGAATCTCATTCCTGTTTTGACCCAATCATTGATTTTCGAATCTACATTGTCCCTGATCGTTATCCTGTCGAATGAAGAATTCTTAACGATTCCATCCTGATCGTAATAATCTACTCCAAAGTAATTTGTAATGCCTGAGTTACCACTCGAAACAGAGAGATTGTAATTTTGAAAATCGCCAAGTTGAGTTACAGCATCCTGCCAATCGGTGGATTCTCCACGACTCAACAGTCTTAATTCTTCCGCTGTCCAAGTATAATCCTGAGCTGATTTTTGCACAAGATCGTAATATTGCTGGGCATTCATCAAATCCTGTTTATTCATCATTTGCTGAATTCCAGCCTGGACATTAAAAGTTACTTTATTTTTTCCGGCTTCTCCTCTCTTAGTAGTAATTAATACAACTCCATTTGATCCTCTGGATCCGTATATAGATGCCGAAGATGCATCTTTCAAAATTTCTATTGATTGAATGTCAACTTGTGAGACATCTTGCAAACTACCTGGAACACCATCAATTATATACAGTGGAGAAGTTCCAGCATTAATTGAACCTGCACCTCTGATCACAATACTTGCATCCGCTCCAGGTTTCATGTTCCCCTGGGTTACCTGTACTCCTGAGACCATACCTTGAAGTGCGCCGGAAACCATACCGATCTTACTGTTTTTCAAACCTTCCGGTTTCACCGTAGCTACAGCTCCCGTCAAATCGCTTTTCTTTGCCTCTCCGTAACCTATTACAACAACATCGTCAAGGTTATTGACATTCTCAAGCATTACAACGTTTATGTTTCCTTGCTGTTGTATTTGAACTTCCTTATCAACCATTCCTAGAAACTGGAAAACCAGAACATCTCCATTCTTTGCTTTAATCTGATATGATCCATTAATATCAGTTGATGTTCCCACGGAAGTTCCTTTTATAACTACCGACACGCCAACAAGAGGTTCATGTTTTGCATCGGTTACCGTACCTTTGATACTACTCTGTGCAAATAATAGACTTACTGAAAAAAGAGCAGCTATTAACAATAATATTTTTTTCATATTATAATCTCCCATATTTTTTTGGATTAAAATTGACGAATTGGCATAATACCTATTGTCCAACCATCTACACTTGCCCCGTCGGAAACTATATTAGTCGACTCATAGAAATTCACATAGTAATGAGCCCAAACCCAACCGGCACTGTAGTCATATTCGGTAGAGGTCCAATAATTATTGGCAGGCAAATCCACTCCCTTATTTCTAAGCATATCTTTTACTTTGAACATTTCTATTAATTCGTCTTGAGAAGGGAGAAACCAGTCATCATAAGAAAGAGTATCGACGGTAAAGGTATATTGGTCACATTTCCCCGCGGCAGTAGTACCGGAATACGTATTGCCATCCTGAATATACGAAGCAAACTTTGAGACCAGACTGGCCGTATTTGTTTTTCCTGTATAAATATCAGCTGACGTACCGGAAGCATAAGATGACGGGATACTTGGTCCATAGTATTCCGTATTCGATCCTATATGTCCCATTGCAGAAATCAACCCATGTACTCCGTCATCAGAAGTATAATAGACTATTCCTCCTCCCAATTCATCTCCAACATCGACTGCTATATCCAATTCGCCTAAAGAGCAAATTTTCTTTCCACGTACAAGTGTCAAGGTATTGACGCCGTAACATTGCTGCGGCACGTTAAATGAAATCCCATCATCCGTCAACAACGCATTCGAAGTAAACGCACATCCGGATGGATAGGATGATGATCCGAATTTAACCAAGTCCTCATTTTCAAATCCTTCGCCAGTCACGCTAACCGTCTCTCCCGGTTTAAGAATTCCAGTTGGCATTTTTAAGTCCTTGATATAAATGACATATGCTATCTTCAAGGTTCCATCCAGAACCGTAGTGAGATTTGCTCTTGTAACCGAAACCTGATAAGAACCTCCGGCATCTTTTGGGACCGAGAGTATCACGGCATAATCAGTCACTTTTACAACTTCAGGACTAAAAGACGGCTCTCCCTCCAAAGAAGTACATATGATACTATCTCCTGAAGCGAACCCGACTCCCGCAATTGTCACATCCGTTCCGGGAATCGCTTCACTCTCGTTTGGCATAACCACATACTTGATAATCGGTGCAATAGGCACCGTTACCTGTTCTTCCTTTTGGCAACTGAAAAGGGTACAGGCTGCCAATAAGAATAATAATGGTCTTTCAATAATTTTACTCATATTAATTTTCAGATTAAATGTTTAACTCGCATATAATTGTCAAGCTCTTTTCGTGTCGGTATGGATGGTTGTGCTCCTATTTTCTGAACAGCAAGCGCCGAAGCATAAGTAGCGAAAGAAATGGATTTATCCAATGATCTACCCTCGGACAAAGCTTGGCAAATTGCTCCACAATAAGTATCACCAGCTGCTGTTGTATCCACAGCATGCACTTTAATTGCTTCAAAGTACTTGAAGCCGCCATCTTCGCAAAGGAGAGAGCCTTTATCTCCGATCGTTATAATCACATTCTTAACCCCTTTTGAATGAATAATACCAGCCGCATTCTTTACTGAATCATTATCTTTACAAGCAACTCCGGAGTAAAATGATGCTTCATTGGCATTCGGAATAAACAGAAAAAGTTTTTTGAGAAGAGATTCGGGGACCTCACAAGCTGGGGCTGGATTCAGGACTATTTTCACTCCATTTTCATAGGCGATTTCTGCTGCACGCATTACTGTTTCTATAGGAATTTCCAATTGCATTAATAGGATGTCGGCTGAAGCAATAAGAGCCTTATTCTTTTCAACATCTTCAGGTAACAAATCATAGTTGGCACCTGGAGATACGACAATGGAATTCTCCGCATTATCATCGACAGAAATTAAAGCGACGCCGGAATGATGGCTTGAACTAGTTAGAATATTGCTGGTATCTATCCCTTCTTCTGCATAAAGGTGCATTGCTTTCTCACCAAAAACATCATCACCTATTTTACAAATAAAAGTGACATTTCCTCCCAACCTTGATATTGCGACAGCTTGATTTGCGCCTTTTCCTCCAGCACTCATCAAAAAATCACCGCCGAGAATTGTCTCTCCCGCAGCCGGGAGATGTTTCGACTTGACAATCATATCCGTGTTACAACTTCCTACTACCGCAATCTTTCTCATTTTTCTTCTTTTTTTATTACAAAATCTGCACAATCGTTTGCGCAAAAATAACAAGAGTTTTGTTAAATCAAAAATAATTTTAATACAATTTAATGCTAAACATATTGCACAAATTTGCGCACATTTTTCAGATTTTATTGTTATATTTGCATAAACGGTTTCGAAATGAAAAATGAGACATTATTCTCGATAGCAAAGCGCACTGGCTTTTCAATTTCCACAGTATCAAGAGTTTTAAGCGGAAACGGCAGGAACTCGCGCATAAGCGAAAAAACTGCGAAAATAATTCGCGAAGAAGCGCAAAAATGCAATTATACGCCGAGTGCACTTGCCAAAGGGTTGCGTACAAACAAAACGGACACACTCGGTTTGATAATCCCGAGCATCGACAATCCATATTTCGCAAATATTGCGCATATCATAATCCAGGAAGCAAGGAGCCACGATTACACAATAATCCTCGTGGATACGATGGAAGACGAAATTCTGGAAAGGGAGGGCATATCATCTTTGCTGTCCCGAAAGGTGGACGGAATGGTGGTAGTGCCGTGCGGGCAGAACGCCGACCTTCTCGAAAGGACGAACGGCAACGAAATGCCGGTCGTCCTGGTAGACAGGTATTACGGTTCCACTTCGCTGCCATATGTATGCACCGACAATTTCAACGGGGGATACATCGCGACAAGGCATCTGATAGACAAGGGTCACAAGAAAATAGCCTGCATAGAAGGTCCACGTCATTCCATGCCGGTCAAGGAGCGTGTGCGGGGTTACATGCAAGCCTTGAAGGAGGCCGGCCTGGAAGAAAATGCGAACATTGTCGGGGAAAACTTTTCGATTCAAAACGGTTATGTGGAAACCAAGTTGTTGCTAAACAAAAAAGAGCGTCCGACGGCCATCTTTTCCCTCAGCAATACCATCCTTCTCGGCTCGATCAAGGCGATAAACGAATCGGGGCTTCATATTCCAGACGACATTTCTGCTATCTCGTTCGACAACTACGCTTACCTCGATTACATGAATCCATCCATCACGCGCATAAGCCAACCAATAGAGGAGATCGGGATCCTCGCGGTCAAGCTCCTCATCGAAAGCATAGCCCAAGGCAAGAACTCCACGTCGCAGATCCAGCTTCCGCCCCGCCTCATAGAATGCAACAGCGTAAGGAACCTGTTTCTATAGATAATAACTTGCCGCTTAGATTTTCCGGTTCAGGTATTGGGAATAATCTTTCAGTTTCCTCGCGTATTCCTCTTTCAAAAGCGGCGAAGAGATCATGAAATCCGCCGTCGCACGGTTGCAAGCGGTAGGGATGTTGTACAAATTAGATATGCGCAACAGCGACCGGACATCCACATCGTGCGGCTGGGGCTGCATGGGATCCCAGAGGAATATCAGCATATCGATTTCATTTTTGGAAATCATGGAACTGAGTTCCACATCACCACCCAGAGGTCCCGACTTCAGCCTGATAATGTCAAGCTTCTCACCCGGTTCCAGATTGCCTTCCAAAGCCTCCTCAACCAGTCTGCCGGTGGTACCGGTGCAAACAAGCTTGAATTTGGCAAGCGTCTCACGATTGAAGAGGGCCCATTCTATGAGGTCCTTCTTGTTGTTGTCGTGCGCTACAAGAGCTATCGTCTTTATTTTCATATCCGCAAAAATAATACAATCCCGAGGATTGCAAACCAAAAAAGAAAAGGAAGGCCACCTTGCGGCAGCCCTCCTCCATCATAATCTTAAATATTTCGTTATTCTCCGTATCCGCCCATGCCCGGCTGAGCTGCCGGAGCGGCGGTCTTCGGTTCAGGTTTGTCTGCTATGACGCATTCGGTGGTCAGGAACATTCCGGCAACGGAAGCCGCATTCTCAAGGGCGATGCGGGTAACCTTGGTAGGATCTATGACACCGCTTTCGAGCAGGTTCTCATATTTGTCCTCGCGGGCATCGTATCCGAAATCATCCTTTCCGGCCTTTACCTTGTCTACGACTACGCTCCCTTCGAGGCCCGCATTCTCGACGATCTGACGCATAGGCTCCTCAAGGGCACGCCTTATGATGTTGATGCCTGTCTGTTCGTCCTCGTTATCGGCTTTTACCGAATCCAGGGCATCGATGGCACGGATGTATGCGACTCCGCCACCAGGGACTACTCCCTCTTCAACAGCGGCGCGCGTTGCATTGAGCGCATCCTCGACGCGGTCTTTCTTCTCCTTCATTTCAACTTCGGTAGGAGCTCCGACATAAAGCACCGCGACCCCGCCGGCTAGTTTGCCAAGACGTTCCTTCAGCTTGTCGCGGTCGTAATCGGAAGTCGTGGTTTCGATCTGCTTGCGAATCTGAGCGACGCGTTCCGCAATCGATTCCTTGTCACCGCCACCGTTTACGATGGTGGTGTTGTCCTTAGTTATAGTGATCTTCTCGGCTTTTCCGAGCATGTCGGGAGTAGCCTTTTCAAGCGTGAATCCCTGTTCCTCGCTTATTACCTTGCCGCCGGTAAGGGTAGCGATATCCTGAAGCATCTCCTTGCGGCGGTCGCCGTAACCCGGAGCCTTGACGGCAGCTATCTTCAATGTGCCGCGCAGACGGTTGACAACCAATGTGGTGAGAGCCTCGCCATCGACGTCTTCCGCGATAATCAGCAGGGATTCCCCATTCTGTGCGATAGGTTCGAGAATCGGGAGAAGGTCCTTCATCGTGGATATCTTCTTGTCGGTTATCAGGACTTTTGGCTGATCGAGAACGGCTTCCATCTTATCCGCATTCGTCATGAAATATGCGGAAATGTAACCGCGGTCGAACTGCATTCCCTTGACGACCTTCATTTCGGTATCGGTACCCTTGGCCTCCTCTACGGTAATGACGCCATCCTTCTTGACCTCTTTCATAGCATCGGCTATCAGCTTGCCGATTTCGGCGTCGTTGTTTGCGCTCACCGTACCTATCTGGGCTATCTTGTCGAAATTGTCGCCGACCACCTGGCTGTGAGCCTTGAGGTTAGCAACTACGGCTCCGACGGCTTTGTCCATGCCGCGTTTCAAATCCATCGGGTTCGAACCTGCGGTAACGTTTTTCAAGCCTACATTGATGATGCTCTGTGCAAGAACGGTAGCGGTAGTGGTACCGTCACCTGCCTGGTCGTTGGTCTTGGAAGCGACTTCCCTCACAAGCTGGGCACCCATATTCTGGAAATGGTCCTCGAGTTCGACCTCTTTGGCGACGGTAACGCCGTCCTTGGTTACCTGAGGAGCACCGAATTTCTTATCGATAACTACGTTGCGGCCTTTTGGCCCGAGTGTGACCTTAACTGCGTCCGCAAGGGAATCAGCGCCTTCCTTCATGAGGTTGCGGGCGTCGATGTTGAATTTAATATCTTTTGCCATGATTATTTCGTTTTAAAGGATTTAACAAATTAGATGATTGCGACAACGTCGTCCTGACGCATTATAAGATAATCTTTACCGTCCAGCGTAACCGTTGTACCGGCATATTTTCCGTAAAGGACATCGTCGCCAACGTGAAGTTCCATAGGTTCGTCCTTCTTGCCGGGGCCAACCGCTATGATTTTGCCCTGCTGAGGTTTTTCCTTAGCCGTGTCGGGGATGATCAACCCTCCGGCCGTCTTTGTTTCGGCTTCTTTGGGTTCTACCAAAACTCTGTCTGCTAATGGTTTAATTGACATAATGTTAAATTTTTAAAATATTGTTTATGATTAAATCAATGTTTCGCGCAGCCTTCTGCGTGGTTCGGCCCGCGTATTCGGGCCGGGGTGCTCCGCCCGCCGCACTTCGTCGGGAAGCGTGATGTGTTCCGCACCGGCGTCAGAAAGTTTGGCAAAATAAGTGCCAGCCGATTCGCACTGACACTTTGTCATAGCCTGTGAACTGTACAGTGATAAGGAGAATATACTATGCAATTTGCTATCTTTGCTGCATATGACCGAGGACGAGAAATATATGCAGATAGCTCTGAAAGAGGCCCGTGAAGCTGCCGAAGAAGGCGAAGTTCCTATCGGGGCGGTGGTCGTGGCACGGGGTCGCTGCATCGCAAAAGCACACAACCTGACAGAAACCCTGAACGACGTTACGGCCCACGCCGAGATGCAGGCCATCACTATGGCCTCCGAGGAATTCGGCGGCAAATATCTGGATGATTGTACGCTGTATATAACAGTGGAACCCTGCCCCATGTGTGCCGCCGCCATGAATTGGGCACAGCTCAAACGTCTCGTCTACGGGGCCCCGGATCCCAAACACGGATATACCCTCTTCTCCCCGACCCTTCTGCATCCGAAGACCGAAGTGGTCACCGGAATTCTCGCCGGCGAATGTTCGGCCCTTGTCTCCGGCTTCTTCGCGCAATTGAGACGGGAACAATAACCTACTGCAAAACAGAAAATCATCGGGCGAATTCCAGAAGTGCGAGCTTTCCGCGTAACTCCTTCCTGGTGACGTGCAACCCGGCTGGTGCGGCATGGAATACGAAATCCATGACACGGGCATCCGGCATGCACATGGCGAAGCGGCCCGAAGGTGCGAGCAATGCCAGGACACAGCCTATCAAATCTACGTAAGGCAACGTATCGCAACTTCTGGCAAGGCTGCGCCTTCCTTCTGGAGATCTCAATCCTCCTGGATAATATGGCGGATTTGCAAAAATAAGGTCGAATCCCGGTTCAATGCGACGCTTTGCATCGAATCTTTCAGTGAAATCCTGAAGCGAGATGCATTCTGCAGCCATGCATGAAGCCCACGGCGACATGGCGAAATTTTTCGCCGCCTGTCCGGCCGATTCCGCATCGATGTCGATTGCCGTAATATGGAATGCGTCGTCGTTGTACTCGGACGAGGCACGGGACGCCACGAGCATGCTCAGAATACCGCAGCCCGTACCGATATCGAGCATGGACCGGTCGGAAAGCCTGACATCGAGCCATTCGCCCAAGGCGAGACTGTCAGTCCCCACCTTCATGGTCGATCGATCATCCTCGATCGTAAAATCCCTGTATCTGAAAGGCATTACTATTTGCCGGCTGTTTCCAGAATAACCCCGTCGCGCATGTGCAACGTCCTGTCCGACATCTCCGCCAGCGAGGGATCGTGTGTGACGATCACTACCGTAACACCGGTTTTGTCGCGTATGTCGAAAAACAACTTGTGTATTTCGAGTTTGGTCTTGCTGTCCAGGTTGCCGGAAGGTTCGTCGGCATACAACACCGAAGGATCGTTTATCAACGCCCGTGCGATCGCGACTCTCTGCTGTTCTCCGCCGGAAAGCTCGGAAGGCTTATGTGTCAGGCGCTCGGAAAGGCCTACGTTAGCCAGTATCTTTCGCGCCGCAGCCGAAGCCTCCCTGCGCGAAGCGCCCGAAATCAATGCCGGGATCATCACGTTCTCTTCGGCGGTGAATTCGGGAAGCAAATGGTGGAACTGGAAAACGAAGCCCATCTCGCGGTTGCGGAAATGCGACAGTTCCCCCGATCCGAGGGAAAATATGTCGGTACCGTCGACCGATACCTTCCCGCCGTCGGGACGCATCAGGGAACCGATGATCTGAAGGAAAGTCGATTTTCCGGCGCCGGAAGCACCCATTATGGCGACCACTTCGCTTTTTTCTGCCTTGAAGTCGATCCCCTTCAACACCTTCAGGTTACCGAAGGACTTTGTTATGCCGGTAGCTTCAATCACCCTGTTTTTTATTCTTCTTCGGACTGTTCCGCTTCGTAATCCTTCAGCAGTTGGTCCTGTACGGTCGAAGGCACCTGCTGGTATTCCGCGAATTTCATCGTGAATGTCGCCCTTCCGGACGTAAGCGATGAAAGCGTAGTCGAATACTTGTAAAGTTCCGCCAGCGGAACACGCGCCTTAAGGACCTGGAATCCCCTTTCGCTGGACATCCCTTCTATGATTGCACGGCGGTTCTGCAAGTCTGACATAACGTCACCCATGCATTCCCCGGGCACCATGATCTCCAGATCGTATATCGGCTCCATGATCTTCGGGGCGGCACCCTTGAACGCCTCCTTGAACGCATTCCTGGCAGCAAGTATGAACGAGATTTCGTTGGAATCCACCGGATGCATCTTGCCGTCGTAGACGTAAACGCGGATATCGCGTGCATAGGAACCGGTCAGAGGCCCTTCCTCCATCTTCTGCATTATGCCTTTCTTAATGGCAGGCATGAAGCCGGCATCGATGGCCCCGCCGACGACGCAGTTGTTGAACTCCCATTTGCCACCCCATTCGAGCTGGAACTCCTCGTGGGCCTTGATGGTCGGAACGAGGTCGCGCCCCTCGACATGGAATCTGGTCCCCGCAGGGACACCCTCTACTATAGGCTCGATAAGAAGGTGGACTTCGCCGAACTGCCCCGCCCCGCCGGACTGTTTCTTATGACGGTAGGAAGCGCTGGAAACCCTGGTTATGGTTTCACGGTAAGGGATCTTCGGTGCAAGGAAATCGGCTTCGATATTGTAGTCGTGGTTGACATGCCACTTCACTATGTTCATTTGCAATTCCCCTTGGCCGCTCAGAATGGTCTGCTTCAATTCCTTCGAATATTCGACCATCACGGTAGGGTCCTCGGCGTTGGCCTTGGCCAAAGCCTCTCCAAGTTTTTCGTTGTCCTTCTCTTCCTTAGGCTTTATGGCAGTACGGTATCTCGGTTGAGGGAAAACTATCGGCGCGATGACATCGTCGTCACCGGATTGGTTGAAAGTCTGGTTCGTCTTGGCGCTCTTCAGCTTCACCGTGCATCCTATATCTCCGGCCAGCATTTCGGACACCTTGGTCTTCAGTTTTCCGGCGACTGCGTATATGGCCGAAATCCTCTCCTTGGACTCGTTATTCGGATTTATAAGATCCTGGGCTTCCGAAAGCTTTCCGCTTTCTACCTTGAAATAAAGAACTTCGCCGAGATGCTGCTCCATATTAGTCTTGAAGAAGAATATGGACGTAGGGCCGTTCGGATCGCAAGACACTTCCTTGCCTTCTACGGTCTTTTCCGGATTATGATCCGGGGAAGGTGCGATATCGATGACGAATTCCATAAGGCGCTTCGTTCCTATGTCCTTCTTGCCGGAAAGGCAGAATACGGGATAGATCTCACCCTTCATGAACCCGATTCTCAATCCTTTGTTCACATCTTCCTCGGACAGGTCCCCGTCGGCGAAAAATTTTTCCATAAGTGCTTCGTCGTTTTCGGCCGCCATCTCGGTAAGGGCCGATTTCATGCTTTCCGCCTGGCTCTTGAATTCGTCCGGAATATCCTTTTCCTCGCGCGTCCCGTTTTCGTCCTTGAAAACGAACATCTTCATCTTCAGGATATCTATGAACCCGTTGAATCCGCTCCCGACCGCTGTCGGGAACTGTATTACGACCGGTTTGTTTCCAAATGTCTGATGCAGGCTGTCGAGTGTAGAATCCCAGTTAGCCTTGTCCGAATCGAGCTGGTTCACTCCTAGAATCAGGGGTTTTTTGTAATCTTCGGCATAACGGCCGAAAATCTCCGTGCCCACTTCCACGCCTTGCGTCGCATTCACAAGCATTATTCCGCTGTCACAAACCTTGAAAGCGGATATCACACTGCCCACGAAATCATCAACACCCGGAGTATCGACGATATTCAACTTGTTTTCCATGAACTCGGCATAAAGGGGAGTTGCATAAATGGAACGCTGGTTGATCTGTTCGACTTCCGTGTTGTCTGAAATTGTGTTCTTTGCTTCTACGGTCCCGCGGCGATCGATCACCTTGCCTTCATACATCACCGCTTCGGCAAAAGTGGTTTTACCCGACTTGGAACTTCCCAACAAGACCACATTTCTAATGTTTTTTGTGGAGTAAGTGTTCATTTTATATTTCAGTTAATAAATTTATATCTGTTCTTTTTTCTTTCGGAGTTCGCAAATATATGTATTTTTCCAATTGAAAAAACGCCTAATTCGCATATATTTGCATGGAAATGGGCGAACTGTTGAACAATTATTCCGGGATTTCGTTGGAGGCGGGTTGTGACGAAGCCGGACGCGGCTGTCTTGCGGGGCCCGTATTCGCAGCCGCGGTGATTCTTCCCGAAGATTATTCCCTTACCGGGCTGGACGATTCTAAAAAACTTACGGAACGCAAGAGGTCAGCGCTGCGGCCCCGTATAGAACGTGACGCCGTTGCCTGGTGCGTAGCTTCGGCCTCGGCTGCCGAAATAGACGAGATGAACATCCTGAGGTGCAGCATACTTGCAATGCAACGCGCACTCGATGGCCTCTCTAGGGCACCCGGATTCGTCATAGTGGACGGGAACAGGTTCTGCACGTATTCGCGCAGGGTCTCGGCCCCGATTCTCGGCAATCCCGAAAACATCTCCGTATCCTATTCCTCCGCAGGAAAGGATTTCATGTGCATAGTTCGCGGAGACGGCACCTACAAATCCATAGCAGCAGCTTCTATTTTAGCAAAAACCCATCGTGACGAATACATGACGCATCTTTCCATCCAATTCCCGGAATACGGATGGGATACCAACAAAGGTTATCCCACGGCCGCACACAGAGCGGCCATCGCCGAATTCGGCGTTTCGCCGCATCACCGCAAGACTTTCGCATTATTACGTTCCTAAAAACATGACAAATATGAAAAAACACTCTTTCCTTCTTATCGTATCACTGCTGGCAGTATTTACAACAGCCTCTGCAGACGAGGGAATGTGGCTATTGCCGCTCCTCAAACAAATGAATATCAAGACTATGCAATCAATGGGCTGTAAGGTTTCAGCGAATGACATTTACAGTGTCAACCACTCTTCGCTGAAGGATGCTGTCGTGATTTTCGGCAGAGGATGCACGGCCGAAGTGATATCCGACAACGGTCTTCTCGTCACCAACCATCATTGCGGCTATGCCTCCATCCAGGATCTCAGCAGCGTGGATCACGATTATCTCACAGACGGCTATTGGGCGATGAACCGCAGCGAGGAATTGCCTGCAAAAGGGCTAAGCGTCACTTTCCTGATCAGCTTCACCGATGTCACCGGCCGGATCCTGGCTGAACAGGCCAAATATTCGGACGAATCGGAACGTACTAAAGCCGTCGGGGAACTGAAGAAAGAACTGTGCAAAAAAGCCGTCGGCGACAATCCCTACTATACTGCCGAAGTCGATTCCTTCTATGCCGACAACGCCTATTATCTAATCGTATACGAGGTTTACAAGGACATACGCTTCGTTGGCGCCCCGCCGAGTTCGATAGGGAAATTCGGGGCCGACACCGACAACTGGATGTGGCCGCGCCATACCTGCGACTTCTCCATGTTCCGCATCTACGCCGACAAGGACAACAATCCGGCCGAATACAGTACCGACAATGTCCCGTACATGCCGAAGAAGTCCCTGACCATTTCCCTAAAGGGAGTGAAGAAAGACGATTTCACCTTCATCATGGGTTATCCCGGGTCGACGGACCGCTATATGTCGGAGTCCGAACTGGAAGAACGTACCATGACTAATGAGATAGCCATAAAGTGCCGCGGGAAACGCCAGGAAATAATGCTGGACGCCATGCAGACCGACCCGAAAGTTCGCATACAGTACTCCAGCAAATACGCCGGCAGCTCCAACGGATGGAAGAAATACATAGGCATGAACGAAACGTTCAAGAAACTCAATGTGATGGAGCGCCGTGCCGAAGAGGAAAAGGATTTCACCCAATGGTATTCCAAAAATGCGAAGCTCACAAAAGAGTATTCGCAGGCCCTGCCTGAAATCGACGATGCCATGGCCGACCGCAAAGATGTCATGTATTCGTACCGATACCTCTACGAAACACTGGACAGGATCGAACTGGTATCGTTCTCGGCATTTCTCGACCGGACCGTCAAGGAACTTTCGCAGGCGTCGCCGGACAAGGTGGATCAAGACTTGAAGAAAGCCGTCGAAAGGGTAAGGGAATTCTACAAGGATTACGATCCAGCATTGGACAGGAAGATCGCCAAGGCCATGATAAGGCTTTACGGAGAAGATTCGTTGAACAAGGCTTGCCTTCCACCGTTCTACTCGGAAATAGATTCCATATATGGAGGGAACACCGATGCTTTCGTGGATTACGTTTACGACAACTCGATAGCCGTTTCAGAAGACAAGGCCATCGAAACCGTCAACGGATACAAGTGCGACAGCTGCATGAAAAACGATCCGGCCTTTGAAATGTCGGGAGAAATAAGGAATCTGACGAAAACTTTTGCCCGGGAAGCCCACAGGAAGGACAAGGAACTCGCCGAAGGCAAGAAACTCTTCACGAAAGGGCAACTCGAAATGAAGAAGGGCAGGCCGACCTATCCGGACGCGAATTTCACGATGCGCCTGACATACGGACGCGTAGAGCCTTACTCCCCCCGGGATGGCGTAACATACGACTACTATACCACCCTGGACGGCGTAATGCAAAAAGAGGATCCGAACAATTGGGAATTCGTCGTTCCAGAAAAACTGAAACGGATCTATAAAGACAAGGACTACGGCCGCTACGGTCTACACGACGGCAAGATGCCCGATTGCTTCATAATGACGGGCGACATTACCGGAGGCAACAGCGGCTCACCGGTCATGAATGCGAAAGGCGAACTCGTGGGGCTGGCCTTCGACGGCAACTGGGAATCGATGTCGGGCGACATAATATTCGAGCCTCAGCTTCAGCGCTGCATCTGCGTTGACATACGCTACGTACTGTTGATCCTAGACAAATACGGCGATGCAGGCTACCTTCTGAAGGAGATGAAAATCGACGACTGACCGCTGACGGCGGATTGCGCTTATTCGGTTCCCAGTGTCGAAAAGCTGAAGACTATTTTCTGGCGGTAGGTCTCGCCGACACGCAGGACCGAGGTCGGGAAATTAGGGTGGTTGGGAGCATCGGGAAAATTCTGGCACTCTATGGCCACGCCGTCATAGTCGTTGTATGGACGGCCTTCCGGGTTTAACGGCGATCCCGAAAGGTAATTGCCGGTGTAGACCTGTACGGCCGGCTGTGTGGTGGATATATCCAGAACCCTCCCCGATGTCTCGCTTACGAGGCGTGCAACCTTCGTAAGCTTTGCAGGGGACCAACTATCCAGAACCCAGCAATTGTCGTATCCCTTTCCTATTTTCAGTGCGGGAAAATCCTCCCTGATATCCCGGCCGAGCGGCTTGCCCCCTTCCATGGTAAAATCCATGGGTGTACCAGCCACCGGAACCAGCTTGCCGGTAGGGATCAGGGTTTCTCCCGTCGGGAGGTATTGAGAGGCGTAAAGCTGAAGTTTCTGTGCCAGGCAGGCTTCCGCCCCGGCATTTTCGCCGGCAAGATTGAAATAGGCATGGTTGGTCAGGTTAAGAACGGTGGGAGCCTTGGTACTGGCTTCGAATATTATGGTCATCTGGTTCTCCTCGTTCCATGTGTATGATACGTTTACGGACAATGCACCGGGATAGCCGGAGTCACCCGAAGGGCTTTCGAGCGAGAAAACCACCTTGCTTCCCTGCGACTTGCTTCCCCATATCCTTTTGGAGTAATTGAACGATCCGCCGTGAAGCGCGTTCCCGTTGTTGTTCTTTTCGAGCCTGTATTCCCTTCCATCCAGTGTGAACATTCCACCGGCGATACGGTTGGCATATCTTCCCGGCACCTTGCACATGCAGGCATCATCCTTTACGTAATCGGCTGGATCCTTGTAACCGAGCACCACGTCGTCCGTTTCGCCTTTCGCATCCGGTACCTTTATGGAGACGATGCCTGCACCGACGTTGGACAGCATGACACTCGCCCCGGAACTGTTCGTAATCTTATACAACCTTATTATTCCTTCCCTTGCAAGAACGGATTTTTCCTTTAATTCCATATTTCATTTTTTTTGTAATAGAACGCCATACCTTCAAATGCGATGGGCTCCATCCGAGATGACGACATCGTAAATCTTCGGCGCATGGCCGAATCCTATCTCATATTTGCTGTGGGCCTCCGATACGAACTTGTCGTAAAGGCCATCCTTCACAAGATTGATCGTGCATCCACCGAAACCTCCTCCCATGACTCTCGAACCGGTGACCCCGCATTTTTCGGCAAGCTTGACGAGGAAATCGAGTTCTTTGCAGGATACTTTATAGAGTTTGCTCATTCCCCAATGCGTCTCGTACATCTTTTTGCCTACGGTCTCGTAGTCGTCCTTTTCCAATGCTTCGCACACATCCAGCACGCGCTGAATCTCCTCTATAACATATTTCGCGCAGTCGTAATCCTCTCCGGAAAGCTCGGGCCTGACCCCTTCGAGCATCTGAAGGTCGCAATCGCGCAGGAATTCCACACCGGAATGTCCCGACTTCCGTATGACGTCGACGACATGTTCGCAGGAATGCCTGCGGTCGTTATAGGCCGAAGATGCCAGTTCGTGCTTGACTACGGTATCGACCAGAACGAGCCTGTAGCCATTTGGATGGAACGGGAAATACTTGTATTCGAGAGAACGGCAGTCCAGGCGTATGAGACAATCCTTCTTGCCGAAAATCGAGGCGAACTGGTCCATGATGCCGCAGTTCACCCCGCAGTAATTGTGTTCGGTGGCCTGGCCTATTTTGGCGAGTTCGAACTTGTCTATCCCTAGCGAGAACATCTCGTTCAATGCAAAGGCGAAAGTGCTCTCCAGTGCCGCCGAAGACGACATGCCGGCACCGAGAGGGACATTGCCGGAAAAAGCCGTATCGAATCCGGAAATGACGCCACCGCGTTTCTGTATTTCGCGGCATACCCCGAAAATGTAACGCGCCCAGCTTTGTTTCGGACCTTCGTCCTCCTTCAATCCGAATTCCACATAATCTCCGCCCTTCACATCGAGGGCGTACGCCCTGACCTTGCCGGTGCCGTTTTTCCTGATTTCGGCCATTATGCATTTGTCGATGGCTCCTGGAAATACGAATCCGCCGTTATAGTCGGTATGCTCCCCGATTAGGTTGATACGTCCCGCAGATGCGTAAAATTCGCCTTCCGCATTGAAATACTTTTTGAACTGCTCGTGAATCTGTTCTTTCATATTTTATATCAGTAATAAATTTTGTATTTGCGTGGTTTTTCGATGCGCCTGACGAGAATCGAAACGGATGCCCTGCGCACTCCCTTCGCTTTCACGACGACAAAAACGGTGCCTTCCTTCTCCGAAGAACGGACGATGAATGTAAGTTGGCCCCCGAAAAGATGCATGGAATCACCTTTGAACGATTCGAGGCACGTAGGATCCCCGTTGGCGATGCCTTCAAGGGTACCTGCTCCGGTGACATCGACGGAAACGAGCCTGCCGTCGAGCGGGCACAGGTTTCCATCCTTATCGACACAATCGACCGTCACATAGCTAAGGTCCTTGCCGTCCGGTTCGAGTACTGGCCTGCTGACGGAAAGTCTCAGGTGGTGTGGCCTGCCGGCGGTGCGGACGAATGCCGAGTCGACCGGACGCATATCTTCGTCCAATGCGACGGCCTTGAGTTCGCCGGCCTCATACTTTACATCGGGCCACAGCAACCTGTAGCGCAATATAAGTGAATCGATCGGGGAGCCGACACCTGCTTCCCGCGCACTCTTCTTGACCCTTATACCCTGGCTTTCGCCGTTGAGAAACAGCTCGGCAGCAGGGTACGACGTGTATATGCAAACGGGAACGGTTCGGTCTTCATGACCTTTCCAGTTCCAGTGCGGCAGGATATGCAATGTGCGTTCCCTGGTGTTCCAAACGCTGCGGTAGAGGTAATACCTGTCCTTCGGAATCTCTGCCAGGTCGATGATGCCGAAAAGGCTCGTGTGATTCGGCCATCCGTCTTTAAAACCGTTGTACGGGGTCGGTTCCCCTATGTAATCGAATCCCGTCCAGACGAATTGTCCCATGCACCACGGGTAGTCCTCGTCGGCTGCGAAATCCAGTTCGGGGAGATTCGACCATGGGCAATATTCGTCGTCGTAGGACGAACTTTGACGGTCGCCGTGCTTAATGTCGCCGCCTATTTTGAAAGGCAGTTCGTAAACGTTCCTGGAACTGACCGTGGATGCGCTTTCCGTCGAAAGCAGGAATCCCTGGGGAAGCTTCGCATACGCCTCTTCGTATCGGCGCGGCTTGTAATTGAATCCGGGAATGTCGAGAACGGCTGCGAATCCGTTGCCGACCACGTCGTCGAAATGGTCCTCTCCACTGGTTACGGGCCTGGAGGGATCTTCCCGGTGGCAAATATCCCGCAGGAATACCGCCGTCTCGTATCCGTCCGAAGTTCCCTGAGAAGGGACTTCGTTTCCGATGCTCCAAATCATGACCGAAGGGTCGTTGCGGTAATGCCGGACCATGTCTTCCATGTCCTTCGCAGCCCAATCCTTGAAAAACTTGTGGTAACCGTTGCGGCATTTGGCGATGTCCCATTCGTCAAAAGCCTCCACCATCATCATGAATCCCATTTCATCCGCCAATTCCACAAGTTCCGGGGCCGGCATGTTGTGCGACGTCCTTATTGCGTTGCACCCCATATCCTTCAACATTTCGAGACGGTGCCTGATGGCGGATTCGTTCGTCGCAGCCCCCAAAGCGCCCAGGTCGTGATGAAGGCAGACTCCCTTGAACTTGATCGGCTTCCCGTTCAGGAAAAAGCCCTTGTCGGGAATGAATTCGGCTTTGCGGATTCCGAACCGCGTCACGTAACGGTCCGCCGGATCCCCGTTCCCGTCGTACAGCAAGGTTTCGGCAGTATACAGGCAAGGGGAATCCGGAGACCATAGTCTCGGACGCAATATATCGAAGTTCTGCGTGGCGGAAGAGTCGTGGAACACGGGCAGGACATCGTCCTTCACGGCGACCTCCTTGCCCCCTGCGTCGCGGATCACCGTACGGATGCGGTATGCCCGCCTGGAACCGGCCTTGGAAGAGGAATCGTTCCGGATTTCGATTTTCAACGTAACGGTCGCCTCGTCTTCCGAGACGAAAGGGGTCGTGGCATAGGTCCCCCATACCGGTATGTGCAGCTTTCCCGTGCAAATGAGGTGTACGTTCCTGTAAATCCCAGCGCCGGGATACCAGCGCGACGATTCCGGTTCGTTTTCCAACCTGACGAGAACGAGGTTTTGCCCTTCGTGCAGATACTTCGTTATATCCCCGTAAAACGAACTGTAGCCGTACGGCCGGCTCATCGCAAGGTTTCCGTCGACATAGACACGGGCATTGCTCATGGCTCCGTCGAAGAGCAGCGTCCAGCTTTTCCCGGCCGCAATATCTTCCGCACCGATGTCGATGACCGTAACATAACAACCCCTCCCGACGTATGGAAGGCCGCCGGTGCCGGCTGCGTAGCTTCCGTCGAATTTTTCCACGAACGGACCTGAGATGGCCCAGTCGTGCGGGACGGTGACCTCCTTCCACTGTCTGTAATTCTCCGCCGCTTCTTCCGGCGTAAAGTCCCCTCTTGTGAAATGCCACTCCGTAAGGAGGATTTCGCTTCTCAGTGGAATCGTGTCCGTATCCCTTCCTGCACAAGCGACAGGACTTACCAGAAGCAAGGCAAAAATAAAGAGCTTTGAAAATTTCGATTTCATAACTGTCATTTATTCCGAAAAGGCGTCCAGGGCAATGGTAGGACGTCCCGAATTATCGAAAGCACCGAGAGTATAGCCGTTCCACTTGGAATAGCATTCCGGTTCCCAGTAGAAGACCCCGAGACAGCCGTTGTCGCTGACCGCTTTCGCCTGCCGGATAAGGGTCGAAAGATATTCTTTTCCGTCGGTCGGGTCGTCGTATGGGAATCCGACCTCACAAATCATCACAGGGGTGGAGTATTCGGCGTTCAATGCTACTATGTTGCTTATGCACTGGCTAACATAAGCGGAATAATTGGATGCGGAAGGGTATAGGGACATCCCTATTGCATCCCACTTGCAGCCGTTTTCCTTCAAACCGTCAAAAATCCACGTGAAATGGGTCACGTCTTCCCAGCCGTTGTCGATGTGGACTATCACTTTAGATTTCGGGAAAACGCTCTTCACGGCTTCGTAGCCAGCTTCCGTAAGCTTGGCGTAATTGGACATATTGGTCGAAGCCCGGCCGGTTTCCCAGAGAAAGCCGTCGCTCGTCTCGTTGCCTATCTGTACCCATTCCGGTGTGACACCTGCTTCTTTCAAGGCATTGAGCACCGATTCCGTATGGTCCGACAAAGCACTTTCGAGTCCGTAGAGGTCGAGGGACTCCCATGCCGCAGGCTTGTTCTGTTTCGACGGATCGGCCCACGAGTCGCTGTAATGGAAATCTATCATTACGCGCATGTCCAGCGCTGAGGCACGTTTGGCTTTCGCCACCACATCTTCCAGTCCACACCATCCGTCGGTCGGATTCACCCATACCCTCAAGCGTATGGAATTCATCCCCAGACTTTTCATAAGGGCGAAGCAATCGGTCTCCACTCCTTCGGCATCGTAAAACCCGATGCCGGCGGCCTCCATTTCGGTGACCCAGCTGATGTCGGCCCCCTTGGCAAAGATGACGGAATCGGTTCCGGTAGTATCGGTATTTCCGTTTCCGCCGCCTATGGTTTCCCTGCAACCCTGGAAGCAGAACGCTCCGGACACGACAGCAATCGCGACGACCCCGAGCAGTATTGCAAAAGTCCTGTTTTTCATCTCAACAAATTTAGGAATAATTTGCGATGTTTGAACAGATTCCTTATGCCGGGAACGGCTCCGGGGTGCCAGGCCGGCATGCAAATGGTTTTATTTTTAGTATCTTTGTTGAAGAATATTAAAACAAAATATGATTTTATGACAAAAGAAGAAGTGCTTCAGGTTCTTTCGCAGGTCATACATCCGGCCAAGGGAATCGACATAGTCGATCTCGGCAGGGTCGAGGACCTCGACGTAGTGCCCGAAAGTTCGAAGGGGGACCCCGCAAAGGTCCGTTTCAAATATGTTACGTTTACGCCCGATCCTATGGCTGCCCAAATAAAGCAGGATTGCACCGATGCCATCCAGGCCCAGTTTCCGGGAACCAAGGTGAGCATAATCGAACTCGTGCGCCCGAAGGACGCTCCGAAGTCGGTAAAACTTCCGGAAGGGCAGGAAGAGCTGGAAAACGTGGGTAAGATGATAGCCGTCGCGTCCGGAAAGGGTGGCGTAGGCAAATCCACGGTTGCAGTCAATCTGGCCGTTGCATTGGCCAATATGGGTTATCGTGTCGGCCTGGCCGACGCCGACGTCTACGGGCCTTCGGTACCGAAGATGACCGGGACGGAAGGCGCCCAGCCGGACGTATATGTTTCCAACGAAGGCAAGTCGGACCAGAAGGAACTGATAATGCCTATAGAGAAGTACGGCGTGAAATGGATGTCCATAGGTTATTTCGCAAAGCCGGAGCAGGCCCTGATCTGGAGAGGGCCGATGGCTTGCAATGCACTGAAGCAGATGATTCTGCAGGTTCGCTGGGATGCACTCGACTATCTGCTCATCGACCTTCCTCCGGGAACCGGCGACATCCACATATCCCTCGTCCAGGACATGCCGCTCACCGGTGCGCTGATCGTCAGCACCCCGCAGGACGTGGCCTTGGCGGATGTGGAAAAGAGCGTTAATCTCTTCCGCAACGAGCATATAAACAAACGGATCATCGGGCTGGTCGAAAACATGGCCTACTTCACTCCGGAAGACCTTCCGGACCGCAAATATTACATCTTCGGAAAGGGTGGCTGTGAAAAACTCGCCGGTAAGTACGGATTCCCTCTGCTAGGACAGATTCCACTGGTCCAAGGCATCCGTGAAGGGGGAGACGAAGGCGTACCTTCTTCCGTCAGCGGGGGAATAATAGGGGACGCCTTCACCGATCTGGCCAAAAAACTCGTGGAAGAGGTCGGAAAATAAATTAACATCTGACAATATGACTCTGGAAGAACAAATTCAGCAGGACCTGAAGGCTGCCATGAGAGCCCACGATTCTGCAAGCCTGGATGCCATAAGAGGCGTCAAATCCGAAATCCTTCTGGCGAAAAGTTCCGCCGGGGATTCGTCCCATACGGTTTCGGATGTCGATATCATCAAGATCGTACAAAAGATGGTGAAACAGCGCAAGGAGAGTGCCGATATCTATGTCCGGCAAAACCGCCGGGATTTGGCCGACGTGGAACTGGCCCAGATTTCGGTCCTCGAGAAATACCTGCCCAGGCAGATGTCGGCCGAAGAGATCGAAAACGCCGTAAGTCAGGTTATCGCAGAAACTGGAGCATCGTCCATGGCCGACTTGGGCAAGGTCATGGGCGCCGCGACAAAAAAACTGGCGGGATCCGCCGATGGCAAAGCCATCTCGCAGGCCGCCCGCAAACTACTTTCTTAAGCCGTCATAGCCATGGCATTAGGCCATGGCCCACGGCATTACTTTTCGTAAGTGGACTTCAGATAGAGTTCCTTCATTTGGACATCGTCGATCTTCGCCGGTGCATCGTCCATCGTATCGCGTCCCATGTTGTTCTTAGGAAAGGCGATGAAATCGCGTATGGTGTCCTGTCCGCCGAATAGGGCGCAGAAACGGTCGAAGCCGAACGCGATGCCTCCGTGGGGCGGAGCTCCGTATTTAAAAGCATTTATCAGGAACCCGAAGCGGTAATCGGCATCCTCCCTGGAGAATCCGAGAACCTTGAACATCTGTTCCTGGATCCGGGCATCATGTATCCTTATCGAACCGCCTCCGACTTCGGTACCGTTCAGCACGAAGTCGTAAGAGTCGGAAGATACCTCGGCCTCCTGTTCCTTGTCGTTGCTGAAAAATTTTTCCATATCCTTCTGCGAAGGAGCAGTGAACGGATGATGGGTGGCATAAAAACGCTGTGTCTCGTCATCCCATTCCAACAGTGGGAAATCCACTACCCACAGAGGACAGTATTTATGAGGATCCCTGAGGTTAAGGCGGTTGCCCATTTCGATGCGAAGCGTTCCGAGCGAAACCAGTGTCTTCGCCCTTATGCCGCTCATCATGAGTATCAGATCGCCCTTATCCGCTTCGAAGCGTCCGGCGACTTCCCTCAATATTTCCGGAGAGAAGTATTTGTCGATGCTGCTCTTTATGTTCCCGTCTTCCTCAACCTTGATGTAAATCAATCCTTTCGCCCCTACCTGAGGCCTCTTTACCCAATCCGTCAGCTCATCGAGCTGTTTGCGCGAATAGCCTGCACAACCCGGGACACAGATTCCTCCGACATATTCGGATGAATCGAACACACCGAAACCCTTGCCCTTGAGCAAATCGGTCACATCCCTAAGGAGCATCCCGAAACGCATGTCGGGTTTGTCGCTGCCATAGAATTTCATGGCGTCGTTCCAAGACATGCGCAGGAACGGCTCTTCGAATTTTTCGTTAAGGATTACTTCGAACATGTGTTTCATCAACCCCTCGAACATGTCGAGCACGTCATCGCGTTCCACGAAAGACATCTCGCAGTCTATCTGGGTGAATTCCGGCTGCCGGTCTGCACGCAAATCCTCGTCTCGAAAACATTTAACGATCTGGAAATAACGGTCGAAACCAGCCACCATAAGAAGTTGTTTCTGCTGTTGCGGCGATTGCGGAAGGGCGTAAAATTCGCCCGGGTTCATACGGGACGGAACCACGAAATCGCGCGCCCCTTCCGGGGTAGAACGTATCAGGAACGGGGTTTCGATTTCGAGGAAATCGTGTGCATCGAGATACCTGCGAACTTCCTGGGCCATACGATGGCGAAGTATAAGATTATTTTTCAACGGATTGCGACGAAGATCCAGATAACGGTACTTCATTCTCAAATCGTCGCCCCCGTCGGAAACGTCTTCTATGGTAAACGGAGGAGTGACCGAAGGATTGATAACGTTGAGTTTTTCTATGCGTATCTCTATGTCTCCCGTATCCATCTTCGGATTCTTGCTCTCCCTCTCCCTGACCGTCCCTATCACCTGTATTACGAATTCCCGGCCGAGTTTGGCAACTTCCGCGTTCATTTCCGGATCGTCGGTGACAGCCTGGGTGATGCCGTAACGGTCCCGGACATCAATGAAGCTCATCCCTCCCATTTTTCTGATTCTCTGTACCCACCCGGCCAACGTAACCGTCCGGCCGGCATCAGCGAGTCTAAGCTCGCCGCAAGTATGTGTCCTGTACATTTTAATTTGTTGGTTTAGCGGCACAAAAGTAGTAAAAAATGACGGATGTTGGAAAAACAGTACATTTGCATCGGATATGAAGGTCAAACCAAAAAAAGAACTGGGCCAGCACTTCCTGAAGGACGAAGGGATAGCCATAAGGATAGTAAATACTGCCCTCGACGGGTACGACTGTACGAAGTCCCTGCTCGAAATCGGGCCGGGGACGGGAGTCTTGACGAAACACCTCCTCGACGAGATGTCCTCGAGACCGGGTATGGACCTCAGATTGGTTGAAATAGACCATGAAGCGGCCGAATTTCTTAGGCGCGCCTATCCGCGGACGCGCGAAATCCTCTTCGAGGAGGATTTCCTGAAAGCCGACCTCGGAAAGATGTTCCCAGGGGCGTTCGATGTGGTCGGCAATTTCCCCTACAACATATCCTCACAGATCTTCTTCAAGCTCTTGGATTTCCGTGACAGGGTGCCGCAGATCGTTTGCATGCTGCAGAAGGAGGTTGCCGGAAGACTCGCTTCTGCACCGGGGAAAAAAGCTTATGGAGTGCTTAGCGTATTATTTCAGGCATGGTATGATATAGATTACCTTTTCGAGGTCGGAAGCCAATGCTTCGAGCCGCAGCCGAAAGTGCAGTCAGCGGTGATACGGCTCAGGAGGAATTCGAGAAACGCCCTTCCATGCGACGAGATAATGTTTAAAAAAATCGTGAAGACCGGATTCAACCAGCGCAGGAAAACGCTCCGCAATTCGCTCAAACCGATGCTGGCGGCTATGGCTGCCGGAGCGGACATAAGCCGTTTCAATGCCGGGGACGGAGCCAGGACAGGCTACGGCACCTTGAAGCGTGACGGTACGATAATAGGGAATGGGCATGGAGCTGCCGCCGAAAAGAGCAGAAGCGCCACACTGCACGATCTGCTTGCCTCCCCAATGCTCGACCTTAGGCCTGAACAACTTTCCGTCGAGGATTTCATAAAACTGACCGGCAGCGTAGAAGAAATAGGAAATTAGGAGTTTATTGCGGCTACCGGATCCATGTCCGCCGCCGCCCTTGCCGGGAAGAAACCCGAGAGAATGCCTATTATTATCGAAATCAGCAAGCCTCCCAAAACATTATGAAAAGTGAGGATTATGTCGAGCATTCCCTTAGGGACGATAAGAGACACCAAATATACCAGCAGGATACCTACGATGCCGCCTACGAGAGAGAGCAGTACGGCCTCGAAAAGGAATTCCCCCATTATGAACGATTTCTGGGCACCGAGAGCCTTCTGGATCCCTATCTGCGTCGTACGTTCCTTGACAGAGACGAACATGATGTTCGCTATTCCGAAACCGCCGATCAGAAGAGAGAAGCCGCCGATTATCCAGCCCACGATATTCACGACCGACATGGCTTTGGAAACCTCTTTCAAGACCATCGACAATTCGTCGACTGAAAAATTGTTCTTCTGAACGGGTTTCAGATGGCGCTTCCGGCGCATCAGTTGTTTGATCTCCTCTTTCAGGTTATCCTTTGACGAAGCGTTCTTAGCCATCGCGACCACGGTCAGGCCCGTCTCGTCGGGCGATACGATATTTTTTCCGAAATTCATGGGAACGATTATGGATTTGTCGTATTGTATTATGGTTACCATACTCTCCCCACTTTTCTTCAACACACCTACGACAGTGACGTCCCTGCCGTTCACCTTGAAACTCTTTCCCACCGGATTATCCGTATCAGGAAAGAGGGAAGAACTTACTTTGGAACCGATCACCGCTACGGGCGAACCGTTCCCTATCTCGGAGTCGGTCAGATAGCGGCCTCTCATTATATCGACGGAAGATACCTGTTCCCAATTTTCGCTGACAGCCAATGCACCTCCAGAAGCGAGCGAATATCTTCCCCTCTTGAAATTACCGTCGAAGGACATGAGATCGGTCATTATGCACGGGGTCGTGACGTTCTTCTTTAAAAACTTGTATTCGTCCTCCTTGATCTCCGGCCTGTTCCTGTACTCCCACCATTTATACTCCCCGTTGTCCTCCGGAAGAAGGGGATATTGCATAACGTACATTACATCCTTGCCGAATACGTCCAACCCTTTGCTTACGCTGATCTTCATTGCCGAAACGACCGAAAAGACGGCCACGATGGAAAATATGCCTATGGTGATTCCCAGCAGCGACAGAAACGTGCGGAACTTGTCGGCCTTGAGTTGCGAGAGCGAAAACAGGGCGCTCTCCTTGACGAGACTACCGAAGATCCCCAAACCGGATCTTTTCCTACGGGTATTATGGTCCATACGGTTCATTTCTTCTTTATGCCCGTTTCTTTCTGCAATTTGCGGATCTCGTCGAAAGCGTCCAACGGAGACATGGAATTCAGGTCCAGCGATCGGAGCTCGTCGCGGACAGCCGTAAGGAGAGGATCTTCGAGCTGGTATAACGACAATTGTATGCCTTCCTCCTTAAGTTCCTTCACCTTCGAAAGGTCTTTCTTCGGCGAGTTGCCGGAATCCGGAACATTATCTTTCTGCTGGCTTTCGAGTCCCTTCAGGGTTTCCTCCGCGATACGCACCACTTCCATCGGCATTCCCGCCAGCTGTGCGACATGTATCCCGAAACTGTGTTCGGACCCGCCGGGGACGAGCTTGCGCAGGAAAATCACCTGTCCGTCCGCCTCCTTGGCCGAGATATGGAAATTGTGTACGCGAGGAAGGCGGTTTTCCAGTTCGTTCAATTCGTGGTAATGTGTGGCGAAAAGCGTTTTAGGCCTGTAAGGCGAGGCATGGAGATACTCAACTATGGCCCACGCTATCGACATTCCGTCGTAAGTGCTCGTGCCCCTTCCTATTTCATCGAGAAGGACGAGGGATTTTTCCGAAAGGTTATGCAGTATGGTCGCGGTTTCGGTCATCTCGACCATGAAGGTGGATTCGCCGCGCGATATGTTGTCGGAAGCGCCTACCCTGGTGAAAATCTTGTCTACGATCCCTATCTCGGCGGATTCGGCCGGCACGAACGATCCTATCTGGGCCAGCAGCACTATCAATGCCGTTTGTCTAAGGAGAGCCGATTTCCCGGCCATATTGGGACCGGTCAGTATGATGATCTGTTGGGAATCGTTGTCGAGGAAGAGGTCGTTCGCTATATAACTTTCCCCCTCGGGCATCATGGTCTCTATGACCGGATGCCTGCCCTGTTTTATGGTCAATTTATCGCCTTCATTCAACTTCGGGCGGCAATAACGGTTCGCCGTCGCCAATTCCGCGAAACCACAGAGGACATCGAGCCTGGCTATGGCATCCGCATTGCGCAGTATCACCGGCACCTTTTCCTGGATCTTCTCCACGAGTTTTCCGTAAAGCTTCGCTTCCAGGTCGAGTATATTGTTCTGCGCGGTGACTATCTGCTCTTCGTAATCCTTCAGTTCGGGCGTGATGTAACGTTCTGCATTCACAAGCGTCTGCTTGCGTATCCAGTCCTGAGGAACCTTGTCCTTGAAGGTATTGCGTACCTCGAGATAGTAGCCGAACACATTGTTGAAGCTTATTTTCAATGAATTGATACCTGTACGGCCTATCTCCCTGATGCGTATTTTCTCGAGGATGTCCGTTCCGTGACGGACGGTATTGCGATACTCGTCGAGCTGCGGATCAACTCCGGGAGCTATCACGTCCCCCTTGCCTATTGCTTGTGCGGGATCCGGAAGCAACGCCCCCTTAAGCAGGTCCCGAAGCCCTGCGCAGTCGTCCAGTTTAGATCCTATGGCGCTCACGGAGTTGGACCCCGAAGCCATGCAAAGCTTGCGTATGGGCTCTATCCTTTGCAGGCCGCGCATGAGTTGTACCGCTTCGCGCGGCAGGATGCGGCCTGCGGCAGCCTTGGAACTTATTCTCTCAAGGTCCCCTATCTCGCCGATCAGGTTTCTCGTCTCCTCCAGCTTGTCCTGGTTGGACAGAAAATAATCCACGGTATCGTAACGGCTTTCGAGCTCACCGATGTCCTTTTCCGGCAACGATATCCACTCGCGCAGGCGCCTGGAACCCATTCCGGACGAACATTTGTCGATCACGTCCAGCAGGGAGACCCCCTCTTCCCCGGCCAGGGAATGGAACAGTTCGAGATTCCGCACGGTGAAACGGTCCATCCAGACGAATTTCGACTGGTCTATCCTAGATATGGAACATATGTTTCCGAGCCCGGTATGCTGGGTTATTTCGAGATAGCTCATGATCGCGCCGGCAGCCGTCAAAGCCAGCGTCATCCCTTCGACTCCGAACCCCTTCAGGGAAGCCAGGCCGAACTGCTTGCAAAGTTTGCCGTAGGCGGTTTCATATACGAAGGCCCATTCTTCTATGGTGGAAATATAAAACTTTTCTCCGGTGAAACGCTCTCTGAACCCTTTCTCGTACCCCTTTTGCAACAGCACTTCCTTGGGAGCGAAACTGTCGATGAGCATGCCTACATAATCCAGGGAACCTTCCGCGACCTTGAACGTACCGGTCGAAATGTCGAGGAAAGCGACTCCGCCCTTATCCTTGCTGAAAAATGCACTCGCAAGATAATTGTTCTCCTTTTGCTTAAGCAAAAGGTCGTTGTAAGCCACCCCTGGCGTAACCAGTTCGGTTATACCGCGCTTTACCAGCTTCACGGCCAGCCTCGGGTCTTCGAGCTGGTCGCAGACGGCCACCTTGTAACCCGCCCTGACGAGTTTGGGCAGGTATGAATCCAGGGCATGATGCGGAAAACCGGCCATCTCGATATAAGTCCCGTGGCCGTTGGCACGTTTAGTAAGGACCAGACCGAGCACCTTGCTGGCCGTAAGGGCGTCTGTAGAATAGGTCTCGTAGAAATCCCCTACCCTGAAAAGCAGTATCGCCTCCGGGTTAAGGGCCTTCACCTTCAAATATTGCCGGATCATCGGCGTCTCGGATCTGTTTCCTTCTCTTTTACATTTGTCTGCCATAACTTTCCCTGACCAACAAAATTAATCCTAATTCGCCATACTTCATACCTTAAAAACCAAAATCCTGCAAAAAGGAGTATCTTTGTAGAAACAATTTTTGATATGTCTCTGAGATGCGGTATTGTGGGCCTTCCCAATGTCGGAAAATCCACCCTTTTCAATTGCATAAGCTCTTCCAAGGCGCAGGCCGCCAATTTTCCATTCTGTACCATAGAGCCCAATCTCGGTTCCACGAACGTTCCCGATGAAAGGCTGAACGTGCTCGAAAGCATCGTGCATCCCAAGCGCGTGATTCCGGCCACCGTCGACATAGTCGACATCGCCGGCCTCGTACGCGGAGCAAGCAAAGGAGAAGGCCTCGGCAACCAGTTCCTCGCCAACATACGCGAAACAGACGCCATCCTGCACGTCATCCGCTGTTTCGACGATCCGAACGTCGTCCATGTAGACGGCACCATAGACCCGGTAAGGGACAAGGAGGTCGTCGATACCGAACTTCAGCTGAAAGACCTCGAAACCATAGAGGGGCGCATATCCAAGACGGCAAAGGTGGCTGCGATCGGTGATAAGGATGCTAAAAGGGTTGAAAACGTGCTCGAACGGTATAAAGCGGTGCTGGACCAGGGCAAAAACGCACGCGAGGTAAAATTTGACGCCCCGGAAGACGTCAGGATCGCGAAGGACCTCTGCCTCCTTACCGCAAAGCCGGTACTGTACGTCTGCAACGTTGACGAATCCTCCGCAGCGAACGGCAACGCCTATGTGGAAGCCCTGCGCAAGGAGATAGCCGGCGAAGATGCTGACATACTCGTGATAGCGGCGAAAATAGAGAGCGAAATAGCCGAAATGGACTCCTACGACGACCGCAAGCTCTTTCTCGACGAACTCGGGCTGAAACAGTCCGGCATAGAAAGGCTCGTACGCAAAGCTTACGACCTGCTCAGTCTCCAGACATATTTCACCGAAGGGGAACCGGAAGTCCGGGCATGGACCATTCACAAAGGGGACAAAGCTCCGAAAGCCGCCGGTGTCATCCACACCGACTTCGAAAAGGGCTTCATACGCGCCGAGGTGATCAAGTACGGGGACTTCGTAGAACTCAAATCCGATTCCGCATGCCGCGCCGCGGGAAAGCTCTACAGCGAGGGGAAAGATTACGTCGTCGAGGATGGTGACATAATGCATTTCCTTTTCAACGTGTAACCTTCTCATCTTTCGTAAATATTTCTCGAAAACCGGATCCCCATATCAACAGTACGGGCAAATGGTCCGAGACCCCGCCGTTATAACGGGGACCGACATAAGCCCTGAACGGCTTCACGCCCAGATAAGCCGCATCATCCTCCAGCAGGAAGGGAGCATCGTATACCACCGAACGGAAAAGCGCCGAATCGGCTGGCATGCCACGGCACCCGTTTTTAGATCCTAAAATGAAATGGTCGATGCTTTCCCACTCTCCCCGGTATTTGACCGTTCCTTTCCAGTTAAAAGCCTCAACATGTACGAAATTTCCGAGGCCAGGCGCCAATTCATCAAAGGGTGCATTGAAATCACCCATCGCAATTACGGTACATGACGTATCCGCACAGGAGGAAAGAGTGCGGCAAGCAGCTACGCGTCCAGGACTCGAGGCCCTCTCTCCTCCGTATTTCGACGGGAAATGCACGACAATAAACTGCACCGTGTCTTCACAACGGTCTGAGAACACTCCCTTACAACAAAGGATTAGCCTCGTATGCCGGGTGGTATCAGGCATTTCAACTTCCACGAAATCAACACATAATGGCTTGAAATTTTCTTTCCGGTAAAGCATCGCCACATCTATGCCACGCCTGTCGCGCGAATCCATGTGAATGATTCCGTAGCCCAGTTTGGAAAGCGGTGTCAGATTTACCAGGCGCCACAAGACCCCGTAATTTTCCACTTCGGCCAAACCGACCACCACGGGAAAAGTCCCGTAACGGTCCGCGACCGAAATTATGGTCTTGGCAATCGCATTACGTTTTTTATCGAACCTTTTCCTGCCCCATCTCATCTTTCCGAAAGCAGTGAAATCGTCGTCGGCTACGGAAGGATCGTCCGCGGAATCGAAAAAATTCTCCACATTCCAGAACATGACTACCCTGCCGGCACTGTCCGGGGATATCCCGAATCCCGCGATACCGGCCGATATGCCGAGACACAAACATATGCACTCAACCCACTCCATCACTCCGTCTTTTCACAACCGCTAAATAAGGGAGGAATATGGAACAAAACAAGACTGGAAACCGGATTTATCGATAGTCGAAAAAAATTCGTCCGATTCGCTTTATCGTATTTTATTCTTCAAAAAAACTAAATGAGGTTGGTGAAGAAAATCACGGCAATGACGGCAGGGGCGGCGAATTTGATTATGAAAAAGAAAAAATCGAGAAGCCAGTTCGCACCGTGCAGCCTGCCGCCATTGGTCATTTCGTCCTTGAAAGCGGCTTTGCCCAATTTCCATCCTACGAAAATCACGAGCAACAGGCCGCCGATCGTCATGAAGATATTGGCGGACATGAAATCGAAGAAATCGAAAATACTCTTTCCGAATATTTTGACTCCTCCGAGAACGCCTTGCGACAGGGAACAGACACAGCCGAGCGCTAATATCGACACGAACGAAACCAAAACAGCCGTTTTTCTCTTCATATGGCATTCCTCGATCAGAAAGGCTACGGGCACTTCCATAAGCGAAATCGAGGAAGTTATGGCCGCGAAGAACAGTATTATGAAGAACATGATGGCTATGATCGATCCCATCGGCATGTTTGCGAAGATATTAGGCAGTACCACGAACACCAGCCCGGGACCCTGTGCCGGCGAAACCCCGTAGGAGAAAACGGCCGGCATGATGGCACATCCCGCAAGTATGGCGAAGACCGTATCTCCAAGTACTGTTCCTGCCGAAATACGCAGGATGTTTTCATCCTTACGTATGTAAGAAGCGTATGTCATGATCGTTCCCGCCCCGAGGGACAGCGAAAAGAAAGCCTGTCCTAGAGCAGCCAAAACTGTATTCCATCCCACATGCGAAAAATCCGGCTTGAAAAGGTATCTGAAACCGGCGGAAGACCCTGGAAGAGTCATGCTCCATATCACTATACCAACTATCATTACCAGCATGATGGGCATCATCCACTTGCTGGTCTTCTCGATGCCCCTGTTTACCCCGAAAATCACCACGAATCCCGTTATCGCCATGAAAGCCAAAGTATATAACAAAGGCTGGACCGGAGACGTGACGAAATCTTTGAAAATCCCGGAAAAAGCTGCACCATCACCTTTCGCAACCGCATGGAACCCGAATCCCAGGGATTTTACGAGGTAAGCCAAAGTCCATCCCCCAACTACAGAATAGAAGGATAGTATCGTTACGGCGGAGAGGACGGCGAGAATGCCTATTATGTTCCAATGCGAACCCGGGGCGAGTTTCCTGAACGCGCCGAATACGTTGGACTTGCTCCGTCGTCCTACGACCATTTCGCACAGCATCAACGGAAGGCAAATAACCAGGACAATACAGATATAGATTATTATGAATGCGGCACCGCCGTTACGGCCCACAAGATAGGGGAATCGCCACAGATTACCGAGACCCACAGCCGAACCGATCAGTGCGACGAGGGCACCGAAGCGATTGGAGAAATTATCCCTTTCGCCCATAACATTTGTCTTAAAGTTAGTGGAAACAAATATACTAAAAGTCGGCTTACCTTTATCCGCTCCAAACTCGGAACAAAATAACTACTTTTGTACGGATGAAAGAATATTTGGACATGCTCCGCCACATCGAAGAGTGCGGCGTGAAAAGACCGGACAGGACAGGCACCGGCACGATAAGTGTTTTCGGCTATCAGATGCGTTTCCACCTCGAAGACGGGTTTCCGCTACTGACGACCAAGAAAGTCCATATGAAGTCGATTATTTACGAACTGTTGTGGTTTCTGGCGGGAGACACCAACATAGGATATCTGCACGACCATGGCGTAACCATTTGGGACGAATGGGCCGACATAAACGGGGATCTCGGTCCAGTTTACGGCCACCAGTGGCGTTCATGGCCGGATGAAAAGGGAGGGACCATAGACCAGATATCCAACGTGATAGACCAAATAAGACGCAACCCTTATTCGAGGCGTCTGGTCGTTACGGCATGGAATCCGGCCGAAGTTGACATGATGGCCCTTCCACCGTGTCACTGCATGTTCCAGTTCTATGTCGCCGACGGGCATCTTTCATGCCAGTTGTACCAGCGCAGCGCCGATACATTTCTCGGAGTTCCATTCAACATAGCATCCTACTCCCTTCTTACCATAATGGTAGCACAGGTATGCCATCTGAAGCCCGGCGACTTCGTTCACACCATAGGAGACGCACACATTTACCTGAACCACCTCGACCAGGTTGCAACCCAGATATCCAGGGAACCAAGATCCCTGCCCAAAATGACTCTGAATCCCGATGTGAAGAATATCTTCGACTTCAGATACGAAGATTTCACCCTGACCGGTTACGATCCGTGGCCGGCCATAAAAGCTCCCGTAGCCGTATGAGCATCTCACTCATAGCGGCAATAGGACGAAACAACGTCATAGGACGTGACGGCGGAATGCCCTGGCATATCTCCGAGGATCTTAAACACTTCAAGAAGATAACCGTAGGACATACCGTGGTAATGGGACGCAGGACATGGGAATCCCTCGGATGCAAACCCTTGCCGAATCGCAGGAACATAGTAATTTCCGGTTCCATGCCGTTGGCATCGGGAATCGAGGTGCGGCATGACGCCGGTTTCCTGGAGCAATACAGGGGAAACTCCTGCGAAGAGGAGATCTTCATCATCGGGGGAGGGCAACTTTACGGCAAGACGATCGGTATCGCCGACAAGCTCTATATAACCGAGACGGACATCCCAATCGAAGGCGCAGACACCTTTTTTCCGAAGATAGACCTGAAAGAATGGGATTGCGTTTCAAACTCCGGACCAATTATCGACGGAAAAAGCGGATCGACGGTAGTATTCAAGGAATACGAACGACATCGGCAGCACTGACCCGGTCCCCTGAAAGCAAGTCCTACACATAAATAAAAAAACCGCCCCGGATACCGGAGCGGTTTTTTCAATTATATTTTCCTGACTCTTAAGGTATCCGTTAGAAACGGATACCGATCTTGAGTTGTGGAAATGTGAATGCTCTTATGTTGTGATTGCATGCGTAGTAAGGATCGGACCCTTGGACAGCAAGGTGCAGAAGACCGTATGAGTATGCGATCGGTGCCACCTCGAATCCTATGTTCAGTCCCGGGAGTATCGCGTAGGATACACCTCCCACCAGTCCGCCGGAAAAAGCAAGCGCCTGGCCTGCAACTCCGCTCGCACGGTAAAGAGCTATCTCCTCCTCGGACTCGTCACTGGACAATTCTCCTGTGTAAGGGTAAAATGCTTCGATTCGGGCCATCTGGAATCCTCCAAAGACTCCGGCATAGGCGTCAACCCTCGGGTTGCGCGTGTTGAAGTGGTAATTGGACCCCACTCTCACGTTCAGCTTGTGCGATACGTTCCCCATAATAGCCTTGCTCGGGTATGTCGACAGATCAGGGTCTGGCTCTTCGGTGAGCGGATCCTTGATCGTCGTACCCTCCATATAGTTCTTCGTCGGCTGCAGATTCACGTTGTACATACCGAGCAGGTTGATGTCGATATGATTGGTAATGAAATACTGTGCCTGAAGACCCGCTATGTTCGCAAGACTGTTGACGTTGAACGACCCGATGTTGAACACAGCCTCAGACAGATCAGACGAGATGTAGGCGTCGTCACCTATCCCGATCCCGTTGGTCGAACTTGCCTTCGAAAGAAGGTAAAACAACCCGTCGTAATCGTTCAGGTATCCGGACTCGCCCGTCACCAGGTTGAACTGCCACTGGCCGGCCCTTGGAGCAAACATACACTCACAACAGTCGCCTGACTGTGCCATCAAAGGCACAGCCAATAGAACTGTCAATAGTAATATGCTTAGTTTTTTTAACATTCGCTCGTGTCGTTAATTATGAACAATTGCTTACTGTTAAAACTATTCACTTTCACCGGTGCTTGAAATAGCCTTGCCCAAAGTCTCAAGTAATGTATCCAACTGCGTCTTCCAATAACTGTAACGGATTTCACAAGTCTCGACAGCCGTTTCCTTGTTTGCTACTACAGTCTCTTGAGCCTTGATCGCAAGTTGAGCGGCATCGTAGTAACCTTCGAGTGCACGTACGTAGACATCTTCGTCATACTGTCCCTGAACTGCATTCAGACTCTCGGTATAACCGGAAATCTCATCTTCGGCATCGTCGATCAAACCGTTGTAGTAAGCTTCGGCATCATCGTAATACGTCATTACCTTGTCGTATAGATCGCCCAGATCATTGCTTTGTACATCAAGATTATCAGTAGTGGTCGTACCATCAGCGCTGTCAAATACCGGATATGTGTAACCATCGGTACCCTTCGCGGCAGCGACACTGTAATTGGTCCAATAAACATCTATCAGCTGTTCAACCTGGTAAGAAGCCTTCTGAACGTCCCAATATTCGAGATACAGAGGGTTGACGGTAGCCAGCCATTTGACTCTCAGATCTGCTCCGATCTTTGCGGCTGCCTCTTCTTCTGTTGCAAGTTCTGCTCCCGTAGTCGCCTGCTTGGCAAGTGCAGCCTGATATAGAGGAGCAAAGTAATTGTAGTATGCCCACCAAGAATAAGGATTTGGAGAATATCCCTGCTGAGCCGTATTATAATCGGCAGCAGAAAGATTCGCGTCACCAGGTAGCTCGTCATCTGGATTTCCAAGAGTGGCAACGGCTGCATCGTAAGCGTCCTGTGCCGCATTAAGTGCTGCTATAGCGTTAGCAGTGAAATTCTGGTCGGTTATAGCCTTGATAGCTGCATTCTTGAACGTAGTGGTATCGTTCTCGAAGTCCTTCTTCATCTGCTCGATAGCAGTGCGGAAAGCGCTTAGATTCTGTACCCAGTCATCGATATCTCCCGTCAAAGCATCTATTACGGTCTGATCGTAGATCAACTTGTAATATACCGCATCCGAGAAATTAGGATGAAGCATTATGAAGCGGCCGTCACTCGGATCGACTATGGTGTTGAAATCCGCATTGTAATTCTGCAGGCGGAGTCCGTGTTCGCGGTTGTCGCCGAGGAAGAATGGATATTCAGAATCGAAACCACGATTGTGGATATAGCAGCTATGGTTGAACTCAACGGAATCCATATACTGGTACGATACGTAGATGCTAGGAATCGTATCAGTATAATTAGCATACCCGTTGTCCGCACCGTAAACGCCGGATGGTTCGTCACCTATAGTAGTGGTCCCGGTTGTGGTGTTGCCGACCTGGTTGTTCAGGCAAACATAATAATATTCCGCATCAGGGACACCTGTAACTGTTGCAGTGCCGAATACATGCTCTATTATCGCCTGTTTGGTAACCCAGCTTGCTTCACCGTTGAAGCTCCACTGATAATCGGTACGTACGGCGGGATCGTAAGCCAGAGCTTTGATGGCATTCTGGAAACTACCGTACTTCGTATTGTCATAAGCATCTGCAACGATAATGGTATCCGTTCCAGCAGCTCCGTTATAAGCGTCAAGGTAACCGTTATACTGATTTATCTTAGCATTGACATTGGCAATAGCGGTTTCGAAAGAGGCCTTCTTGGCAGCCAGGGCGACCAAGTCTGCATCAACGACATCCGAAATCGAATCCTTCACATCCTCATAATATCCAAGCAATTGGTTTTCCCAGAAATTATCGTCTGCTGTAGCGAGCATATAACCCTCTCCTGATGTGGAAGTACAGAAGGTGATGGCTGCATCGTAATCCGTAGCAGCATTTGCATACGGGGCCCACTCAATATACCAATCGGTTCCACTTCCTGAAACTGTACCGTCCAAGAAAATCGAAGGTCTTGACGTAGAAGCTATGGCATCGGCTGCTGAAGTATAATGAGGTGTTGGAGTAGGATGTGCAACATAGGAAGTGTCAGCGGTATACTGAGCAGCAATCCATGCACGCAACTCGTTCCATGCTTTCGGGCTGCGTCCAGCTACCCTTTCAGGATCCCCGTTGTTCAGATAGAAATCATTTGCTCCGGTGTAAAGCTTGATCGCATCAAAGAAAGCGTTGAAATTACTTCCGACTTTTACCTCCGAATATTGAACTCCGTCGACCGCATTGGCTTCAACAGCGAAAGAAGAAGATCCGCCATTCATCCCATCGGCATTCCATATGCTCGTGAACAAGCTGTCCCATCCGCTGTTTTTCCAAATCTGGTAATCGGCAACGCTGCTATTATAAGTAGAGGTAGCGGCATGCAGAGCAACAGTATCGGCTATATATTGATCAGAAGCGGCGATATAAGCTGCACGTGCGCTATCGGCGATACCCATGAGTGCGTCGTTATATGCATCGAGCTCATCAGTAGTTGGAGTAACACTGAGAGTATCACCCTTCAAAGATATCAGAGCATTTTTGATATTGGTTTCGTCTGTTGCAACCTGTGTGCTTGCAGCAGTAAGGTCGGCAGCATATTTTATGGAGTCGAGCGTGAATGTGAGTCCCCATGCGAGTTTCGCAGCCTGGAGATCCGCATCATTGTCTGCGAACTGCTGATATACGTGATATTGTTCGATATAATCCAAAACTCCAAGGATACCGCGGGTAACAGTCTGGGTTTCGTCATCGCGGGTAACATAATCACCGCCGTTGAATACCCAATCGATACGGTCAGGGGTCGTGTTTACCTGGAAGAACGCCTGACTGCTTATACCAACGTAAGGATAATAGGTAGTTCCGTAATATCCGATAGCTGGATTATCACTGTTCGGCATCGGATAAAGCAAATTGTTCGTCGACAGGACCCAAGGGGAACTTACGGCAGCATCTTCCATTACAGCCATAAACTTAGCCACAACGGCATTGCCCGAAGGATAACCACCCCAACTTGATGAGACGTCATTTCCGAAATACTCCTTCATGTCGATCTGCTTCTTGCCCATTACGGCATTAGGGTCGGAACGCCATGTGGCGAGGGTATCTGCCAATGCCTGCAGGGAATCCTGAGTTGCAGTCTGCACGGCTGCTTCGGCAGCCCTCAGGGCAGCGCCCTTGGCAGCCGTATCTGCCTGGGCGTCGGCGATCTCGGAAACTATTTCCCTATAAACATGTCCTAAATCAGAAGTGTCGCGCTGTGCCCTATTATCGGCATACTGAGCCTTTCCATAAGCTATAGGAACGGTGCGGTCTACCAGATAGTTCTCAACTTCATTATAGAGAGCGAGGGAATCAAGGAAGAAATTGAAGTCTCCGCCTCCGATGCGCCATACGCCCCAGGAGAGGAGGTCGTGGTTCTCGTAAGCGTCCGCATAATCCAGATCATCTGCCATAGTCTCGTATTTCGCAGTGGTCAATTCGGCTTCGAGATTTCCCATCTGGGAATAATAAACCGTATCCTTTGCTCTGAGTTCATTCAATTTGTCCATCCACTCGTCGACAGGCAGGCCGTTGAACATTTCGTTGTCGGCTTTAGATGTCTCGAGTGCAGCGATCTCTGCATTGTATTCATCGATATCGGACTGCCTAGCATTGATCTCTTCCTGATACTTGGCTATCAATGTCTGCTGGCCGTTTATGGAATCGATGGAATCAATTCTGTATCTCTCAGCCATTGCTACCAGCGACGCCTTGGCATCGATGAGATCCTGCTGTGCCTGGTTATATGCCTGCGCGGCATTTTGGTAAGCAGTCAACGTATTGTCAAGCAGCGTCTGCTGATTCGTGGTCAGAAGGCCCTGCTGGGCTTCGATATTGGCGAGGGTGGTACGCAGGTTTTCCTGTGCTGTGGCCAAAGCGGCCTGAGAAGCTACGAGTCCAGCCTGCGCATTGTTAAGAGCAGTCTGTGCCGTAATCGCCGCTTCATCCATCGTTTTCTGGAGTGCCTGCATATTGATTTCATGCTGGATGGAATCCTCTTCGGCCTCCTTCTCGAGAGCAGCCTGGGCTTTCTCGAGTGAATCGAGCTTGAGGGCAAGTTCCTTAGTCTCCTCTGAAGTCTGGTTAGCGTAGTAGGCTTCCTCGTATGCCGCTCTAGCGGCCTCGATAGCCTCGGCCAGTTTGTTCATCTCGACATCGTGACGGGTTTCCTCTTCCTGGGCTGCTACCTTAGCCTTCAGCAAAGTGGTCTGGGCATCCCAGTAATTCGCCTGAGCCTGGATAAGGGACGCCTGTGCGGTCTGGTATGCAGCGTCGGCTGTAGCCATAGCCTGCGTATAAGCCGCTTCGGCTTCAATCTTGTCGGCCTGGGCAGTCTGCAGGTTGGCCAAAGCCTGGTAATACGCGGCTTTACCCTCCCTCAGAGTCTGAAGCCCCGTCGGCTCGACCTGATTGATACATGATGTGAACAGACCGGCAAGACCGATCGTGCACACACATAAGTAAATAATCCTTTTCATAAAAAAATTTGTTAAGTGTTTGTTATTTTGGTTAAACTACTTTAATACAAAAATATTCACGACCTCAAATATAAGTCATAAAATGATATTGTGCAAATATTTTTTTGCAGGAATACCAGTCAAACAATATTTTACGGCCGCTTTACCCTGACTAGAAAAATCTTGCCCTGTTGTCGGTTACCGAAGCGTCGTCCTGGAAAATCTGCGTAATGGCATTCAACTGACGCTGGCATATCTGGTCATTGCGGTTCTTCGCATCGCTCTCGGTGAAGAAGGAACCGGTATTGCGGTCGGTCACCTCGAAAATGTAAGAGCCTATGCCACACTGCACAGGGCCGGTGACCACTCCCTTTTCGGCAGCCGATACGGCACCTATGAATTTCGGATCCAGTTGTTCCTGGGTATAGCCGTACGCCCCGAAACTGATGCCGTCCTTGTGACTGACGGATGTTCCCAGAGCCTGGGCCATATCGCTAAGCGAAGCCATGCCCTTCACCTTACCGGCGATCTCCCCGTTCTTCCTTTCGGCGCTCTTTTCCGAAACGAGTTCCATTCTGATACCCTGTTCAAGGTCTTCCAGAGGGGTGAAGCCGGCTTTATGAATTCCGGTAAGGGCAACCACGAAGAACTTGTCATTTGCGGATATCACGGACGACACATTCCCTACCTTGGCATTGAAAGCCCATCTGGCCACTTCGCGCACGTTCTTGTACGAACCGACGTCATGCGAGCCTTCCTTGATTCTCTTCGCAGGTACGAGTTCCACTCCACGGGCTTTTGCGGCTACCACCAGGCTGTCATATTTGCCGTTGGCGGCGGAAGCCAGGCCGTTTACATCGGAAAAGATATTCTGATAGGTATCCTTCCCGACAGGTATGCTTTTGGTTAGTACCGCAAGCTTTACCTTACGTACCGGTTTGGTGCGCTTTTTCACCATAACCACGTGCGTACCGTAATTGCTCTTCACTATGGCGGGCTCCCCGACCCTCATGACGAATACGGTATCGAACCCTTGGATCATATATCTCTGGGTAAACCATCCCAAGTCTCCCCTTTCGGCTACCTGCGTATTCTGGTCCGCAGAATATTTCGCAGCCAGGTCGGAAAATTTACCGCCGTGGCGCAGCACCTCGACCAGGGAATCGGCCCTGAAGTCGGCATCGCTGCCCTGCAAAAGTATATGCCTGACGAATACGGAATCAGGCATCATCCTGACGGAAGCGATGCGGCCGGCCATGAATGAGTCGCCCTTTTTAAATAATGGTGTGACTTTTTCACCCGGATCATCGAATGCAAGCGAATCGAGTTCAGGATAGGAAGCGGCGAGTTCCCCATCCTTGAAGTAATAATTGTTCAGGGGCGTGTCAGAATTTTTCGCAAGGAAAGCCTTGAGGTTGCCTGTAGTCCTGAATTCGTCGTAAATGGAATCGGTCTCCTCGCGTACCTTCTCTATATCGGATACGGAAGGAGATACGTCGTACACAGCATAAGCTATGTCACGCGAAGCACTCTGCTTGAGATTGCTTTTCCGATCCTCGTAATATTTCCTGATCTCGTTCTCGGTTACGGTAATGGTACTGTCCTGCTTGTATGTATAGGGCACCATCACGAAATCCACGTCGCTCGTCACATTGCTCTCGCTTATGGCCCGCTTCAGTTCCACATTGTTCAGGACATTGCTTTTAATCATGAGCGAAGTATATTTTTCGAACATCTGCTCGCTCTTTATGCTGCCTTCCACATAATCCCAATAGTTGGCGTAAATGCTCGAAGGATCGTCCGAAGCGGCCTTTATGAATTGCACCAGGCGTTCATGCGAAAATTTTCCGGTATTGTCGCGGAATACCGGATCGCGGGCGATCACCGGGGAAATATCGTCCCCTTGGGTGAGGTCCACTATCTCGTCCTCGCAAACCCTGACGCCTGCAGCAGATATGGCCTTGGAATACACGTACTTATCCAAGAACGAATTCCATGCGGTATTGTAAATCTGATCCTGGTCGTCTTCGGAATTCGATGTCTTTCCGAAAATGTTCTGCTGGATTTTTGAGAAATAGTCCGCCTTTTCCTGAAACTCGCGGTAAGATATTTTCTCACCATTCATCTTGCCTACGTCGTTCTTTGAAGACATCGACGACATAGCCTGTCTTAATGTGTCAGGGTCAATTATAAATGACAGAAGAGCCAAAGCAATCAGGATTGTTATGAGCACTCCGAACTTGACACGAATGTTCTGAAGAACCGCCATTTTTTTAAGTCTTAATCTATATTTTTAACTTGTGAATTGCAAAGGTAGCATTTTTTTGAGTTAATAAGCAATACGCCACTTCAAAATTGTTGAAAAAGTGTTGATAACTATTTGCCGGACGGAATGCTATGCACGGGCTTCAAGACGGGCCCAATGAAGTTTGCCGGATCGACATAAACCTCGGAAGTGTCGCTGTCGACATATCCGTAGGAATCGTAAGGCTTCAGGATTTCCGCATTGGAAGCGTTTTGGTCGGATTCCATGCCGAATCCCTGAAGAAAACCGGCAGGGGAGTACATCTTTACGTAACACCTAGTATAAATCTTCCCGTTCGCGCGGTCCCAATACATGGTGTCGCTTTCCATGGTTTGCTCCTTTATGAAATTCCTTACTACAACGTTGCCATACGCGATCCATACCTCCTTGCCTTTGGTAGTGACATGGCGGGCGTGGTCGGCCGTAATCTTTGTCTCGAGTTGGCCGTCTTCGGTATAGTTATAGAGGGAAAATCCCTTAGGAAAGAGTTCCCACGAAGACGAATCACCGTCGTAACGTTCCATCAGAGGAGCGGCTATTCTCGATTTCAACACCCCGTAATCGCTCTCAAGCGCATCCATATTGGCTATGGACTGGACAGGGGTAACATTCAAATTCACTTCAGGCGCCATTTTCTCCTTATCGCATGACGTAAAGACAAAAATAGCAGCCACCGCAACGGTGACTGCCAATATTCCCCTTTGTCTTAAGGACGGATGGCGCATTTCAGCTTAATTCTGCGTACGTACCACGGTGGTCGCACGAAGTCCTCCGCAAGACACCGTATAAGACTGTCCTTTGATTATATCGTACATGAAAGCGTCACTGGCTGCGGGAAAGTACTTTGCATACTGTGCGATCATGCTGTTGCACTCTTCAGCAAGACTCGGATCGGTATTCTTCGCCTTTTCCATGTAGTCTGTAGCCACCCAATAAGGAGCACGGTTTTCTATCTCGTTGCCATTGCAACGGACACTGCCCCATACGTATCCAATCAGCATGTAGCATTTGCCGGCAAGTGCCGGATTCAGGTTCATGGCATGTTCGGCAGCCGAAACGGCGTGCGGATTATTTTTCATATCCTTATAGCAGACGGTAGCCATCTCGTAATAGTAATCGGCGTTCTGCACGGAATCCTTCGGATTCGCATCGATGGCACACTGCATATACGAAACGGCTTTTTCGAAATCATCGTTACGTTCGTAAAGCCTGAAGAGAAGGTATGCCGTTGCTGCGGAAGGCTCCATTCCGTAGAGGGCCTCCACCGCATTCAGGAACAGCTCCTTATCAATGCAATTGGAAGCCGACATCATTTTTACTATGGTATTGACGAGATTCTCATCCTTAGGATTGGCCTCGAAACGAGGAGTGTAAAGCGCAACCAGGTTGTCGCAACTTGCGACGCCGCTGGATGCGAACAGGTTATCCAGATCCTTACGCATATTCTGGGTGTTCTCGTCATCCATGGTTTCGAGAACCTTGTCGAAAATGGTACTGTTCCTAGTATATACGCTCATTATTTCATCAGCTTTCAGCTCCTCTTTTTGATAAAGGTCAACTGCCGTCTTGACCTGAACGTAAAGAACTATGGGATTGACCTTTTCCTGGAGGACATTAACAATATTGTCGAGGCCCTTGAAAAGCTCCATCTCATCATCCGGTTCCTTCAGGTAATTTATCATGTCGAGAGCCTTGTTATTATTCGCTGTAACCGCATATTTCGGGAAATTAGCCATACGCATGTCATGCAGCATGAATAGGGAATCTATAAGTTCCTTGCGGCGCGTCGGATCCGTGGTAAGGCCGATGAGGCGTCTCATTATCTTCTGCCCGTTTATGAGCATATGCTGGCTTGCTGTCGGGGGACAAATTTCGAGGGCTTTCCGCCAAGGTGCCGTAGCTTCCGCAAGATCGTTCTGTTGCATATACGAAGTATAATACGAAAGATACTTGACGCATTCGGCGCTGTCCTTTCCAAATCTGCCCTGAGCCTTGGCCTGAGGCATCATCAACGCAAAAAGAGCTACAAATAATAAAGCTGATCTTTTCATCATCTGTTAGTTGGTTTATTTGAAGTACAAAGGTATCAAAAATTATACCTTTCAAAACAAATTAATCGTAAAGAACTTTCAAAAACCAGATATCATGTAAAGAGAAACTTACATGCAAATTGAAATAATATTCCCTTATAAGACCGGTGTCATCCTTGAAAAATCCGTTCTCCAAAGCTCCCCTCTGGCCAAAGTCCACCGCGATCTGAACTGCATTATATAACCTGAATACGGGAAGGGAGACGCCGAAAGTAATTCCGGACGACGAAATTCTGTGCCCGTCGAAACTGTAATACGTGCGGTTATAATATGCTCCACCACGATAAGTAATTCTTTTTCTGTAATATCGTATGTCGTAGCGGTTCGGAGTATATTCGAATCCAAATCTGAAGGAATGTTCGGGAACCGGGGAAAAAGCTATACCCGGCGTTTCGTCAAACGTCGTCTTGCTCCAGTCCTGATAGGTGTAATCGAACCCGGCCGACCATTTGGAGCCGTTACTTATGGAAATTCCACCGCCAAACTCGGCCGGAATCAGAATGCCGCCGTTATCACCGGTTACATCCCTGAGCGTATCTGTAGTGCTTCCGGAAATAGCGGTGACCAGATGTTCCACATCGCCGCCGATGGAACTTGCCAAGCGATACGTACCACCCAAGACCACAGAATAACTATTTCCCAACGGGAACTCGTATTGGGCACCTATCTTTCCCGAAAATCCCCTTAAAACCGCTTTCGTCCCAAGCTTGACGGTACGCTGGTAATCGTTAGTATTGAAATAGACATATGAAAAACGGTTCAGGGTACCGAAATTGAACATGCCTTGCATACCGAGGCTCAATCTGTCCCATAACGTAACCCCGGCCCCGGCGAAAGCCTGGTAAATACTGCCGCTACCGTTCTTTTCATAAATTATATCTCCAGCGGAAGCTAAAAGGTCGTCTGAGGTTTCCCTTGTCTCAATTTCATAGCCGACATCGCTCAAGGGGGAAATTCCGATAATGAAAGCCGACTTTTTATAAATCGGGAACGTGGCTATGATATGGTTCATGTTGACAACATTGAATGCATCCTGCGTGGACTCGACACTTGTCGATGCGCTCGAAGGAATCTTGTAAAGGGTATTTTCTTCATTGAGGCCGAAATCCATCATGAACGATAGCGTATCACGTGCGGTGATGGCAGCGGGGTTCAAATAATTTATCACCCTGTTGTTTCGTTCCCCTATGCCTATACCTCCCATCATTCTGTTATAGGCGGTACCCTGGGCGCAATAATTTCCGATGCCGAAGAGGGAATATGGTGAATAGGAACCTAAAGCGGTACCTTCCTGTGCATGGAGAGAGGATGCAGCCAGCGTGAATACTGAAATGATCGATAATTTAATCCAAGAACGCATAATAACTTGCCATTCGGGCCAAACCCGGAAGTACTAAATTGTAAACTACAAATATGGAATTTTTCAATTCTTCAACAAAATAAATCGCATCCCCCCCGGACAAAACAATCTTGTATCGGGGAAACATCGACTGATATCCTTGTATTTCAAACAATATGCCACGAATAAGTCCGTTGTCGAGAGCTGTGTCAATATCCACACCTATCTCCGAGGGCGGGAACGCATATCCGGCTTTCCTTACCAAAGGTGGTTTGACTAACGGCACTTTGGCACAATAGCGGTTCAGGGCACGATACCTCGTATTCAACCCTACGGATATGTTTCCTCCGAGGTAATGCCCACCGGCCGATATGAATTCCACCGTTATGGCCGTTCCAAGATCCATTACGATCACGTTTTCCCCCTTGAACATCTCACTTGCAGCCACTATGTGGGCCATCCTGTCGGCTCCCATTCCGTTCGGCATTTTTCTGAGAATAGGAAAATCTCCCTTAAGACGCTTGTCTTTCCAGGAAACATTAAGGAATTTGTGCCCGGCCTGTTCCGAAAGGTATCCGTCGAGCTTCCGGTCGGCCTTGCGTACGGAACTCAAAGCTATCACACGTGGCTTTCCTTCGGTGGCACTTTTCTCCTCTATGATGTCCTTCAAGAAAGGAAGTATATCACAACCTTCATACCTGACTATTTTTCCAAGCCGTCCGTCGCGCACATCGGAAAAAGCCGCCTTACAGCTTGTATTTCCTATGTCAATCAATAAATTATACATTGCAATTCTTCAACATGTCTTCAAGCAAATCCGTAGCTTTCCGCACGGAATCCACATATTTGGAGGTCACGTAAAGCTTTTCTTTCTGCTGCTTTATGATGAACTTGGCCCCGCGGCCCTGAATGTAGCCCATTACCTTATCGAACACCTTGCTTTTTCCCTTATAGTATGCGGACAACGGATTCGATATGAAATATGCGACCATTATGCCATTCTTGAGAACTATCTTCTCGAATCCGAGCTTTTGCGCCAAATGCCTAAGACGTACTACATTTATCAACTCCTCCACCTGCTTCGGCATCCTACCGTACCTGTCTTCGAGTTCGGAGACGAACCTCTTTATCGCATCCTCGTCAGGCATTGAATCCAGTTCCTTGTAAAGGCGTATCTTTTCGCTCTGCACATTCACGTATTCGTCCGGTATGTATAGCTCGAAATCGGTATCAACGTTGCAATCGGTAATGAAATCCTCGTTTTCACTTTCGGGAATCCCATCTTCCGTCAGTATATGTTCGTCCTTTAATTCGTCCAGGGCCTCGTCTAGAATCTTCTTGTATGTTTCAAATCCCATGTCGGCTATGAACCCGCTTTGCTCCGCACCTAGAAGGTTGCCGGCCCCACGGATATCGAGGTCCTGCATTGAAATGTTGAAGCCACTGCCGAGATCCGAGAACGATTCGATGGCCTGGAGCCGACGGCGGGCATCATTCGTAAGCATAAGCGTATCTGGAGTTATCAGGTAACAGAAGGCCTGTACGTTGCTGCGTCCCACCCTGCCTCTCAACTGATGAAGGTCGCTGAGCCCGAAGTTCTGCGCCTGATTTATTATGATGGTATTTGCATTCGGTATATCCAGGCCGTTTTCGATAATAGAGGTGCATACCAGGACGTCATAATCCCCTTCGATGAAATCAATCATCCTCTGTTCCAGTATATCCCCTTCCATTTGGCCATGTGCCACACCAACTTTCGCCTGGGGGACCATCTTATGAACCATATCGGCTACGGAAAGTATGTCGTCCACCCTGTTGTGCAGAAAAAAGACCTGTCCTCCCCGCTTCATCTCGAAAAGAATGGCATCCCTGATCTTATCTTCGTCGAAATCTATCAGTTCCGTATGTATGGGTATGCGATTGGGAGGCGGCGTATTTATTATGCTGAGATCCCTCGCACGCATAAGCGAAAATTGCAACGTGCGCGGAATAGGCGTGGCGGTAAGGGTAAGGGTATCCACATTGCTTTTCAATTGCCTCAGCTTTTCCTTCGCCGAAACCCCAAATTTCTGCTCCTCGTCGATAATCAGAAGCCCGAGATCCTTGAAACGGATCTGTTTGTTGAGAAGGCGATGGGTTCCGATGATTATGTCGATCTTTCCGTTCACGAGATTTTCAACTATCCCTTTTATCTCTTTCGGCGTACGCATCCTGGAAACGTAATCCACAGTACATGGAAAATCCTTTAACCTGGAAGTGAAAGTTTTGTAGTGCTGAAGGGCAAGAATGGTAGTAGGAACCAATACTGCAACTTGTTTGCTATCTGCAACTGCCTTGAATGCGGCTCGTATAGCTATTTCGGTCTTACCGAAGCCAACATCTCCGCAAATAAGGCGGTCCATCGGATATTGACGTTCCATATCAGCCTTCACGGCTTTCGTAGCCTTGGACTGGTCCACCGTATCTTCATAAATGAAGGATGATTCCAATTCCTCCTGCATATACGAGTCGGGAGAAAATGCGAAACCCTTGGTATGGGCACGCTGCCCGTAAAGGGAGATCAGGTCTTTCGCAATATCCTTTACCTTGCTTTTAGTACGATCCTTAAGGTTCTGCCATGTCTTGCTGCCGAGCTTATAGATTTTCGGTGGCTCGCCATCCCCTGATTTGTATTTGGATATGCGGTGTATACCGTTTACGGAAACCAGAAGGATGTCCCCGTCCTTGTAAACGAGTTTTATGGCTTCCTGCTCCTTGCCGTTGACAGTTGTCTTGACTATTCCCTCATAGATTCCGACCCCGTAATTTATGTGGACCACATAGTCACCTGGCTTGAAAGAGTTCAGATCGTCTATCGCAATTCTTTCAGAAAGTTCTACCTGGCGCTTTACATTCACCTTGTGGTAACGCTCGAAAATCTGATGATCCGTATAGCGGCATGTCTTGTTATCATTATCTATGAAACCCTCGCTGAGGGACATGTTGACGATCTTCGGTTTTGCCGCAAATTTTTTCAGAATCGATGTTAGACGCTCGATCTGTGAATGGTTGTCGCTTATTATCTCAACTTTGTATCCCTCTTCCGTACGCTTTTCGATGTCCGACGAAAGGATATCGAAATTCTTGTTGAAAGAGGGCTGCATGGACGTATCGAATTTTATGAAAGCAGTGTCGGGTGCCGTCTCACTGCTGTTTTTTACTAGATTGTTTATCAATACCCTCTTATACGAAGCCGTTTGCCAGAACCACCCGTCCTTTTCATAAAGGTCGCTGTCGAAAAGCCATACGACAGTGTCGGCGGGAATCCGGCCCGGATCGAAAATGTTCGATGACTCGGTTTTTACGGTATTGATAAAAAGATTCGGATAGATTTCGACTTCATCGAGATCCTTCACGGAAAGTTGGGTGTTGTTATCGAATTCCGTGATCTTCTCGACTTCGTCGGAAAAGAAATCTATCCTGTACGGACGATTATTGGAATAGGAAAAAACATCTATGAGGCTTCCCCTTACTGCGAAATCCCCCGGGCTGGAAACGAACTCCGCCTTACGGAAACCGTTGTCGAATAAAATTTTTTTGATCTCGTCGAACGGCATTTTGTCCCCCACCCCGATCTTCAGAATGCTTTGCCTAACATTTTTTTTCTTTAATACCGGCTCCGAAACTGAATCCGCATAAGCCACTAGTATGAGGACGTTTTTGTCCGATTGACCGTTTTCATCTTCAAAACGGTCAATAGCCCTTATGGCAGCGGTCCTTTGAACCTTGCGTGACGAATCCTGTATGGAATTCTTGGAACCGGCGTCATTCGACGAAGGAAAAAGGTAAACCTCGGTATCGCTGAAAAAATTATAGAGGTCGCTCGCGAATTTTTCGGCTCTCTCCACATTCGGGAATACAGCTATATGCATTCCTCCCTTTACCGAAGAAGCCATCTTGAATACCGGTGCAGAAGCATAAAGACCACTTGCCGTTATGGTCTTAACAGCATTTTTCGAATCGAGGCATTCGAGAAAAAATCTATCCTTTTCGTTCATTCAAGGTGCTTTTGGAGCCATTCGCTTCAAAAAGGAGTGCAAAATTATAAAAATCAATGGAGAAAACTCAATAACTCAATCGAAAATTAGGAACCCTATCTTTTCATATAGGGAAGAAAGCTCGGATGGAGAAATGCTTCCCCTTTTGCGCCACGAATCTATCAATGGCTCCGAAAGTACAAAAACCTTACTCTCCATCGATAAGGATTCCTGCATGAGCCCGCTTCCGTTTTTATTATATAAAGCAGTGAAATTAAAATATTTTTTACCATTTCCTCTTTTTATGTCAAATACCTTAGCTTTCCTTTCCAGAGCCCACTCGTCGAGCCTACATTCGAAATCGTCTTTCGATTTTTCAACCACATAGGACGGAAGTTCCGTATTTACGAAAAGAGGAACAGCACAACTGACGGGAGGGTATCCGAGGACGGTCCACATGACAGTTAGGGTGGGATCCTCATTTTCCCTTACTCCTTGAAAGACTATGGCTGCCGAGGTGGAACCGCGAGGTATGAAATCCTGGTCCACGAAATACCCGCTTGCCGGAATGTCCTCGACCAGGTCTATCCCGAGCAAGGAATTATAGAAACTGCGGGAACAACCCGAAAGGATCCATTCCGGAGAGAACATGTTACCTTCGAGCAAATGATCGCCGAACAGTTTACTGGTAGAATTCCATCTAACATATCCCATTCCTTCGTCTTCCCTGCCCGAAAAAGAAAAATTGGTATACACGAGATATCCGTCCGGAGCCGTATCGATATCGTTGGCATCCCTCTTTATCCATTGAAAATCATTTACTTCATAGAATGCAGCTCCTCCATAGGTGTCTATTACCCCGAAATTGGCCTCCACCCCGAGAGGTTTCGGCAAAGTATCGAGCAATTTTTCGAAGTCCTTGAGATTCGAACATATCGAGAGAGCCCTGTACATCAGCACTCCCTCCATATCCGTCAAAGTGCAGGTATCGTCCTGAGCCTTTAGGTTGTAGGAAGCGGTATTCATTATGCAGAAACCGGCTTCGTTATCTCCAGCCCATGCCTGTCCTCCCCCGACATCAGGGCTGTTGACCAAGGCTATGAAATCGAATTTGTCCCCCTTGAAAGCCTCCACCCTATTCCTCTGTTCATCGGTATCCCTGTTTTTCCAAAGCATTGGCCTTCCGTCTGCAGAAGCCTTGGCGGAAATTACTGCCGACGTGCAGGCAAAGCCATTCCGTACGTTGAAAAGCAAAGAAGATGAAAGGACTACTAAAACCGCCACACACCTAAAACAATGCCGAATCGTCATAACGTGACAGATTTAAATGTTTATATGCCAAATCAGTGGCTACCCTTCCCCTAGGGGTACGCTTTAAAAATCCTTCCTTGATCAGGAAAGGTTCATAAACTTCTTCCAAGGTACCGACATCCTCGCTTATCGATGTAGCTATCGTGGAAGCGCCAACTGGACCTCCCTGAAACTTTTCTATTATGGTCTTTAGAATCTTGTTGTCTATCTGGTCCAATCCCCTGGTATCAATGTTGAGGGCATCAAGGGCATATTTCGCAATGAAAAGATCTATTTTCCCGCTTCCCTTCACCTGGGCGAAATCCCTTACCCTGCGTAGCAGGGAATTGGCCACACGCGGAGTTCCCCTGCTCCTGCAGGCTATCTCCCTAGCAGCTTCATCGTCTATCTCTATTCCAAGAATGCCTGCGCTTCTTCTTATGATTTTCAGGAGGACCTGGGCATCATAATATTCAAGATGGGCGCTGATCCCGAAACGGGCGCGTAAAGGAGCGGTGAGAAGCCCGCTTCTCGTAGTAGCCCCTATCAGAGTGAAAGGTGCCAGAGATATTCTCACGGAACGCGCTCCGGGCCCCTTATCTATCATTATATCGATGGTGTAATCCTCCATCGCCGAATAGAGGTACTCCTCCACAACAGGAGAAAGCCGGTGTATTTCATCTATGAAAAGGACATCACCTTCGTTAAGCGATGTCAATATGCCGGCAAGATCACCAGGCTTGTCGAGAACCGGTCCGGAAGTCGATTTCATTTCGACTCCCAATTCGTTGGCGATTATGGTCGCCAGAGTGGTTTTCCCCAACCCGGGAGGGCCATGCAGTAGCACATGGTCGAGTGCCTCTCCGCGAAGTTTTGCTGCTTTGACGAATATTTTCAGGTTTTCCAGAATTTTGTCCTGTCCGGAAAACTCTGAGAATTCATGCGGACGGATAAGGTTTTCGACTTCCGAGTCCTTGAATTTGCATTCCACATGCGGATTGAAATTTTCTTCCTTATCCATTTTTAATAAAAATATATTTTATGTCTGTTATAAGATATTGTTTCTTTATATCTGTTGATAATGTTCAAAACGATGTAAATTATTGTGAAATAAAAAAATAAGTATAGTATCTAATGTTGATAAAGATGTGATACCGTGTTGATAAAAATTCATAAATAAAGTTATCAAACGCCAAAGTCATATTTTGAACAGGTTAGAAACATCTTTTAAACAGTTTTTCAACATTTGAGGAATTCGGAAACGGTATCTAACGTAAGTCTTTGTTGTTCAACGAATGACATGTGTGCGCAATCAGGCATTACGACGTGATTGAAGTCAGGATAGGTCTTCTTCATGAATTCTATTCTTTCTGCAGTCATGTGTCTGTCGCTGTCTCCGTAAATCCAAAGGGCCGGTTTTTTCCATTTCTTCAAGTCTTCCCTTCTGTCCGGTCTGGATTGCAGACCTCGCAGCGATGCGACTATTCCCATGGGATCATGCGTATCGCAAAGCTGTATTGTCTCCTTAATCTTGTCATTGCAGATCCTCAGATTTTCAGGTTTGTAGAAGTGCGGTATTGACTCGGCGGCGATGCTCATCAGATTTCCGGCCTTTATATTTTCTATCTCCTTTTCGCGCAGGACTTGTTTTTCCTGAGCATCAGGATAAGGGTTGGAATTGAATATCAATAACTTGTCGAATCTTTCCGGGTATTTCTCGATGCATGCCATTGCGACGTATCCTCCCATGGAGTGACCCCCGATAGTACATTTGTTCAGCCCAACTATGTCCATCATGTCTCTTACAACATCCGCACAAAGCTCCGTACCATTGCATTCTGGGGATGTTCCACTGATGCCGTGCCCAGGCAAGTCAATGGTTATTACCCTGTAATCATTTTCGAGAAGCTCTGCAAATTCCGTCCATACGTACATCGTTTCAAGATATCCGTGCAGCAGAAAAACGGCCTTGTCACCCTTTTTGGAATCGTTGATGTGAACAGTAATGCCTGTGGAAGATGACTTGGCAAAAAATTCCATAAACATATCCGTATATTTTCTTTTTCAACCAAAGATATTGATAAATATTCTAAAAATGTCAAACTTTGCCGCAAATTAAGAAACATGATATGGCAGAATTGAATTCCAAGGTTCCGGACGGACCGCTCGAAGAAAAATGGACACGCCATAAGGCTTCCATAAGGGTCGTAAGTCCGGGCAATAAGAAAAAGCTGGAAATAATAGTAGTTGGTACCGGCCTTGCCGGCAGTTCAGCTGCAGCCACTTTAGGGGAACTTGGCTATAACGTCAAGGTCTTCTGTATCTCTGATTCTCCCCGCCGCGCACATTCCATTGCTGCGCAGGGAGGTATAAATGCCGCGAAGAATTACCAGAACGACAACGATTCGGTTTACAGACTTTTTTACGATACCATAAAGGGAGGCGATTATCGCAGCCGGGAGGCCAACGTGTACCGTCTGGCTGAAGTGTCGAATCAGATCATCGACCAGTGTGTGGCGCAGGGGGTTCCTTTTGCGCGCGAGTACGGAGGGCTTCTGGCCAACCGTTCATTTGGTGGGGCGCAGGTTTCCCGTACTTTTTATGCAAAGGGACAGACGGGGCAGCAACTTCTTCTGGGGGCTTACGGTGCATTGAACAGGCAGATACATGCCGGCACCGTTAAATGCTATCCGCGTCACGAAATGCTTGAATTGGTGCTCATAAACGGAGAGGCGAAGGGCATAATAGCCCGCAACCTTATAACCGGTGGACTGGAAAGGTTCGGTGCCAATGCGGTCGTACTTGCCACCGGAGGCTATGGAAATACGTATTTCCTTTCGACCAATGCAATGAACTGCAACGGTTCGGCTGCCTGGCGCTGCTACCAGAAGGGTGCATTTTTCGCAAACCCTTGCTTCGCACAGATTCATCCGACATGCATACCCGTTCACGGTGATCAACAATCGAAATTGACGCTTATGTCCGAGTCGCTCCGCAACGACGGCCGAATTTGGGTTCCCAAGTCGCTCGACGATGTCAAAGCCATCAGGGAAGGTAAGCTGAAGGGTAGTGAAGTGCCTGAAGGAAGAAGGGATTATTTTCTCGAAAGGCGTTATCCGGCTTTCGGCAACCTTGTTCCGCGCGATGTGGCTTCAAGGGCTGCCAAAGAGCGTTGCGATGCCGGTTACGGTATAAATTCCACCGGGCTTGCCGTCTTCCTCGATTTCAATACCACGATCGAACAGCATGGGGTGGATTATATAAAATCCCGTTACGGGAACTTGTTCCAGATGTACCGTAAGATAACCGATCAGGATCCTTACAAGGAGCCGATGATGATTTACCCGGCCATACATTATACGATGGGTGGATTATGGGTGGATTATGATCTTGAAACCACGATCCCTGGACTTTACGCCATAGGTGAGGCTAATTTCTCCGACCACGGAGGAAATCGCCTGGGTGCTTCTGCTTTAATGCAGGGACTGGCTGACGGGTATTTTATACTCCCTTATACGATAGGCGATTATCTTGCCGGGAAGATAATGGAACCCCATACCGATATCAACTCTCCGGAATTCGATGAAGCGGAAAAGGCAGTGCAGGGTAGGATAGGGAAGATTTTTGATGTAGCTGGCAAAACCCCTGTGGATTACTTCCACAAGAAACTTGGGAAGATAATGTGGGAATATGTCGGTATGGAGCGCAACGAAGCCGGTCTGGAAAAGGCTATTGAGGAGATCAGAGCTTTACGTACCGAATTCTGGAAGGATGTCAGGGTACCAGATTCGCAATATGAATTCAATCAGGAAATGGAAAAAGCGCTTCGCGTCGCTGATTTCTTCGACATAGGGGAATTGATGGCTATGGATGCCTTGCAGAGAAGGGAATCATGCGGAGGCCATTTCCGTTCCGAGATGCAGACCCCTGATGGGGAAACCCTCAGGGACGACAAACACTATATGTATGTTTCGGCGTGGGAATACAAGGGCCAGGGCGTCGAACCTGAGATGCACAAGGAACCTTTGGAGTTCAAATACTGCAAGGTTGCGGAGCGTAATTACAAGGATTAAAGGGAGGAGTGATAAAGATGAATTTCAATTTGAAAATTTGGCGTCAGAAGAATTCGCATGCCAGGGGTCATTTCGAGAATTATAGTGTAGAGGGAATATCTCCGGATACATCTTTTCTCGAGATGCTCGACATTTTGAACGACAACCTCATCAGAAATGGAGGTTCTCCCGTGGCTTTCGACCACGATTGCAGGGAAGGTATATGTGGAATGTGCTCCCTGTACATAAATGGGGAAGCCCATGGTCCCGATTCGCTTGTTACTACTTGCCAACTCTTCATGCGCCGTTTCAAGGATGGTTCCACAATTACCATCGAGCCGTGGCGTCATCCCGCCTTTCCTGTCATAAAGGATCTTGTGGTCGACCGTGAAGCATTTGACAAGATAATGCAGGCCGGGGGGTACATCAATGTCAATACGGGCGGAGTGCCGGATGCGAATACCATTCCTGTCTCCAAGGTCAATGCCGACCTTGCCATGGATGCCGCTGCATGCATCGGTTGTGGTGCATGTGTAGCCACCTGTAAGAACGGTTCGGCTATGCTTTTCATATCAGCCAGAGTATCCGCACTTTCTCTCTTGCCTCAAGGCAAAGCCGATGCGGCGATGCGTGTGAAGGCGATGATAGACGAAGCGGACAAATTGGGCTTCGGTACCTGTACCAATACCCGGGCATGTGAAATGGAGTGTCCAAAGGGTATAAAGATTTCCAATATCGCACGCCTCAACCGCGAATGGCTGAAAGCCAAATTCAAGGACTGAATATGGGAGAATCTTCGCGCCGCCATGTGGGATATGTTGCCCCTGACCCGAATGCGATGGAGAATGCGGTACTCGTTGCCGTATCCACTCCTGACGTTACTTCAGATCAGACGTCAGAATATCTCGATGAACTCGATTTCCTGGCGTTGACTGCCGGATTCCACAGCGTTAAACGCTTTACTCAGAATCTGGCTGTAGTCGATTCGCGTACCTATGTTGGGCGTGGAAAATGTGCCGAAATAGCTGCGTATCTTTCCGAGTCGGAGATCCAGGTGGCTATTTTCGACGATGAACTCACCCCTTCGCAACTGCGGAACCTCGATGAAAATCTCCGGGTCCGTATCTTGGACAGAACTTCGCTGATCCTCGAAATTTTCGCTTCTCGGGCCAAGACCGCCTATGCGAAAAAACAGGTTGAACTTGCCCAGTACCAATATCTTCTTCCCCGCCTTACGGGTATGTGGACTCATCTCGAGAGGCAAAGGGGAGGAAAAGGAGGGCTGAATATGAGAGGCCCTGGTGAGAGCCAACTCGAAGTCGACCACCGCATCATACTTGAAAAGATATCCAGACTTAAGGAAGAACTCGTAAGAATTGACCGCCAGATGGCGGCTCAAAGAGGAAACAGGAAAGGTCTTGCCAGAATTTCGCTAGTCGGTTATACCAACGTTGGAAAGAGCACCATTATGAATTTGCTTGCCAAAAGCGACGTATTTGCTGAAAACAAGTTATTTGCTACGCTGGACACTACGGTTCGAAAAGTCGTGGTCGAAAACATTCCGTTCCTGCTTTCAGATACCGTAGGATTTATCAGGAAATTGCCAACACAGCTTATTGAGGCTTTCAAATCGACTCTAGACGAAGTGCGTGAAGCCGACATACTGATGCACGTTGTTGACATATCCCATCCCAATTTCGAGGATCAGGTAAAGGTCGTAAACTGTACCCTGCATGACATCGGCGTGAAAGATAAACCGGTTTATATGGTTTTCAATAAGATAGATGCATATAAACCTTTACCTCGCGACGAGTTTGCTGTTACCGTGCCGGATCCCCGTTCAAGGACCCTCGAGGAACTCGAAAAATCCTGGATATCGGCCGAAAGCCAACCATGCATATTTATCTCGGCCAAAGACAAAATCCGGATCGACAAGCTCCGTTCTGACCTTTACCGGATGGTTGAGGAGGTTTATGCCGGGCGTTATCCTTTCGGTAATTTTCTCTGGTAAGGTTTCGCGTTGCCAGGTTTTTACGTATAATTAGCAAAAAAACAGGGTGGTTGCGATTCGCAACCACCCTGTTTTCAATGTTTTTACCCAAATTACCTAAGCTGGAAAATTACCGGGAACGTGTAAGAGACTTTTACTGCACGGTCACGTTGTCTGCCGGGTTTCCATTTTGGAGAACTCGAAACGACGCGTACGGCTTCCGCATCAAGAGAGGAGTCAACACCTCTCAGTACGGTTACATTGCTTACTGAACCATCGGTATTAACGGTAAACTGAAGGGTAACGCGTCCCTGGACTCCGTTTTCCTTAGCAGTTTCCGGATATTGCAGATTGGTGGCAACCCATTTTGAGAAGGTATTTGCATCACCACCCATAAAAGTAGGTTTTTCCTCTACCAATGCGAAAGGAATGGCTTCCTCTTCGACGTCTTCGTCCTTGGGGCCGCCGCTTTCTGCTACGTAATCCATTACTTGGACTCCAAGATCCTTGTTGTCCTCTAGGTTTATGATATCCGTATTGACCTTTATGTTGTCATCGACGATATCGATCTGGTCAGACATCACCGGAACTTGCGGCGCAGCTGTAGGAGGGGGAGGAGTTTCATTTGTAATAGGAATGATTTCTTCCTCTGCTACGGCTTGGGTCCCGGTCAGCGCCTTTGTATCGATCTTATCTTTTGATCTGATTTGAAAAGCGCAGAATATCACTCCGAGAGCGATGATCATTCCTATTTCCCCGAATAGGAATTGTTTGTTTTTTAGGTCTGCTTTTGGTGTTTTCTTGGCTTCCATATTTCTATATTGTTTATAATCCGCTTTATCGGCTTGTAAAGTTAGAAATAAAATTCAAAAATGTTCTCAAAATTGTTGAAAACTTTTTCCTTTCAGTTGAAAACTTGCAAAAATCCTGCCGCAGAACGTAATGTAATATTCTGAATTTAATTTAAATAAGATTCATGTCGTGTAGGACGGAGTTGGTCTTTTTGACAGCTTCGGCGCTTTTGTTGAAGGCTTCCTTTTCTTCTTCAGTCAATGTGAAGTTCATGATCTTTTCGATTCCTTTTTTGCCTATCATGGCCGGTACCCCAATGCATATGTCCTTTTGGTTATATTCCCCGTTCAGATAGACGCTGCATGGGAAGATTTTCTTCTGGTCCAGTATGATGCTCTTGCACATCATCGCAATCGAGGATCCCGGTGCATACCATGCACTGGTGTTTAACATGCGGGTCAGGGTTGCCCCTCCGATCATCGTATTGTGTTTGATCTCTTCCAGTTTATCCTTCTTGAGCAGGTTCGTCACGGGTTCGCCTGCCAGGGTAGCCTTGCTTATGAGGGGAACCATGGTCGTGTCACTGTGGCCTCCGATGACCGTGCATTGGATATCGCTTTGAGCGCAGCCGAGTTCATTGGAAAGATAATATCTGAATCTGCTGCTGTCCAATGCTCCTCCCATTCCGAAAATACGCCCTTGCGGCAAATTTGTGATTTTATTTGCCAGGTATGTCATTGTATCCATCGGATTGGAAACAATGATAATCACCGCTTTAGGTGAATGTTTGAGCACATTTTCTATTACTTCCTTAACTATTCCGGCATTCACTCCAATCAATTCTTCCCGGGTCATGCCGGGTTTTCTTGGAATACCTGATGTAACTACCACTATGTCGGATTTCTCCGTAGCCTTGTAGTCATTTGTGATACCTTTTATATTGCAATCGAACCCGTATTGTTTGGCCGACTGCATCATATCCGTCGCTTTTCCTTCCGCAAAGCCCTGCTTTATATCCAGAAGGATTATCTCCGAGGCATAATTCATATGGGCAATGGCGTTTGCGCAAGTTGCCCCGACATTACCTGCACCGATTATAGAAATTTTACTCATAATTTTATAATTGCTAAATTTGTAGTCCAGACTGCAAAGATAACAACTAAATCAATATTCAATGATTTCTTATTGCACTGAAGACTGTTCCTATGATTACCACGGATACCGCCGCGTTACTTCGCGATGGCTCAGGAAGGTCGCAAATGGTTATGGGAAAAGGATCGGAGACATCTCGATAGTGTTTTGTTCTGACGATTATCTGCTTCAGGTCAACCGGCAATATTTGAAGCACGATTTTTATACCGATGTCATAACTTTCGACTATTGTGATGGCGATACTGTCAGCGGCGATATATTGATTTCAGTCGATACCGTGCTTGCAAACTCCGTTACTTACGATTCTTCGTTTCCTGACGAATTGCATCGTGTAATTGTCCATGGCCTTTTGCATCTCATCGGATTCGATGACCATACGCAGGAACAAACCGAGAAAATGAGAGAAGCCGAGGGCAATGCTCTTGCAATCTTTGCTTAATGTTTTGTCATGTCTTCATATAAGGATACTTACGATGTAATAGTGGTTGGTGGAGGTCATGCGGGATGCGAGGCCGCCGCCGCTGCCGCCCATATGGGGGCAAGTGTCCTTTTTATTACCATGGACATGTTCAAGTTCGCTCAGATGTCGTGTAATCCCGCTATGGGGGGCATTGCAAAGGGACAGTTGATCAGGGAGGTCGATGCTCTCGGTGGCTGTTCCGGCATGGTAACCGATGCTTCGACGGTCCAGTTCCGTATGCTTAACAAATCCAAAGGTCCTGCCGTATGGAGTCCGCGTGCACAATGCGATAAGGAGCAATTTTCCCTGAACTGGCGTTTTGTTCTCGAAAGCATTTCAGGATTAGATATTTGGCAGGATTCCGTGTCATCCATATCCCTCCGAGAATCGAAAATTTGCGGTGTACGTACTTCCATGGGTGCTTCTTTCAATTCTCACAAGGTTATATTGACTGCCGGAACCTTCCTGAATGGCAAACTTTTCATCGGACGCCAATCGGGAGAAGGTGGAAGGGTAGGAGAGTTGTCTTCCCATGGATTGACCGAACAACTTGCCTCCCTTGGAATCCATACTGCCCGCATGAAGACCGGTACTCCTCCGAGACTTGATTCCAGAAGCATAGATTTTTCCCGCCTTACCCGTCAATCCGGTGACGAAGACGCTTCGCGTTTTTCTTTTCTTCCATTTCCGTCTGCAGTCCAGGCGGGCGTTCCTCAGAGGGATTGCTTCATAGTCCATACGAACCCGCGAGTCCACGACATTCTTCGTGAGGGGTTCATTGATTCCCCACTTTTCAACGGGATTATAAGGGGAGCCGGGCCCAGGTATTGCCCTTCCATAGAAGACAAGCTCCGACAGTTCCCGGGTCGTGACTCCCATCAGATATTTCTTGAGCCTGAGGGATGGAATACATGCGAATATTATCTCCAGGGATTTTCATCGTCTCTTCCTATGGAGATACAGCTCCGTGCGCTCCATGAAGTCGAAGGCCTTGAACATGCCGTCGTTTTTCGTCCCGCTTATGCCGTCGAGTATGATTATTTTGATCCTACACAACTTGATGCCACCCTTGAATCCAGGGTTGTTCCCGGATTGTACCTTGCGGGCCAGGTCAACGGTACTACTGGTTATGAGGAAGCCGCAGCTCAAGGGCTTATGGCTGGAATCAATGCCGCCCTTTCGATTAGTGGCCGTGAACCGTTGGTTTTGAAGCGTGACGAGGCCTATATAGGAGTTCTAATAGACGATTTGATTACGAAGGGTGTCGATGAACCTTACCGTATGTTTACTTCACGTGCTGAATACAGGATTTTGCTCCGACAGGATAATGCTGATCATCGGTTAACCGGGATAGGTCATTCCATCGGTCTCGCTTCGGATTTCAGAATGAAGGTGATGGACCGGAAATACGGAAGCATCGATTCTTTGGTCAATGCTACCCATACTTCTTCCGTGAAGCCGGTTGATATAAATCCGTATCTCGAGTCGATCGGTTCCGCTCCTTTGAAAGAGGGGAAAAAGATAGCCGAAGTACTTACACATCCTGGTGCTCGTCTCAGGGATGTTCTATGTGGAACACTTTCCAAACCTGTTGCCTGTTGTGCCGATAACATAAGGGATTTTCTTGATTCATGGATAGGAAATAAGGTCATTTCTACTAAAGGGGTGAATTCCTCTTTTTCTCAATTCGATGATGCTTTGCCTTCTGAAATCTGTCTTCTTGCACGCATTCCTTACCGTCCATCTTATTCCTTCGATTCCGATGATCTTTATACTGAAATGTACGATGATTTGATTGACGATTCTGAGATCAACATAAAATACCAGGGATATATTGAACGCGAAAGGATACTTGCAGATAAGATTAAGCGTCTCGAAGATTTGAAAATTCCAAGTGATTTCGATTACTCCAAAGTTGCCTCACTCACCATCGAATGTCGTCAGAAATTGATCAAATATAAACCCCGTACCATTGCGCAAGCTTCACGCATTTCCGGGGTTTCACCAGCCGATATAGCTGTTCTTCTCATATGTTTCGGAAGGTAATTTGTGTTCCACGTGGAACGATTCATTCCATAGGGAAGGAGAATACGGTCTTTGGAGGGAGTCCGAAATCCGGCGAAAGGGATCTTAAAAGGGCATAGGGAAGGGAGGTGTCATGCGGTTCAAGGGCAGAATCGTCCGGCAGGGAAAGTATGTATTCCAGTTCCCGTATGGTCCATCTGAAATATCCTGTGAGAATAGTTTTCCCATTGGAATTCGTATGATCAATCGTATGTTTACGTTTGTAGTCTTTCCCGTCCGGAAATTCGAGAGCGATTCTTTTCCATGTGTTTTCCCTGAGAAAATAGAGTTGGGAAGCATCTAACCCGAGGGAGTGTACTTTCGATAGGCTTTCACAAAATGGGAGGGATTCGGGAACCCTGAATATGTTTCCGGTAAAGCCGAGTTTACAATAATAACCTATCAGGTTCGGCTCCGCGGGACGTGTTATGAAATAACTCATACCAATTTTTCTCTCCGATTTGGCTGCTTCTTCAATCAGAAGTGTGGCATATCCGCGTTTCCTCCATTCGGGCAGGGTCGCGACACCATACAGATATCCACCGTCGAATACGGATTCCGAATTGCATGAACGGTCGAAAACAACCAATTCCATAGGAAAAACATGGAGTGACGAGACGATCTCGTTATTCTTGTCCGCGAGAAATCTCTCTATCTCATCTGTCGGAGAGATGTTGTCCAGCCTTCTTATTTTCGGAAGGCATGGGCAGTTCTTGTCTTTTATGGCAATGAATGTGGATGCTGTTGGCAGGGCCTTTTCTGCAAAATGTTCGAAATAACTTTCGTCAGTTCCGAAGCATTCCTCCCATATTTTTTCGAGTTGCCTCAGGACCTCGTTTGCTTTCATGTTACAATATGATTTTTGGGATGTCAAAGTGAACCGGATGTGGAATGGTAAGGTCGGGAGAATCCATTGTCACCGAATCGTAGCGTATTATGTCGATGTCGATGATCCTGTTACTATAGATACGGTGTCCTTCCGAATCGTATTCTATGGTGTGATTCGGGCGTCCTAACGTGGTTTCTACTATCTTTATCAAACCGAGAAGCCGGTGTGGGGAAATGTCTGTGTCTCGTGCGGAGAATGCTACCAACTGGTTCAGGAAGTCAGGGGCATCGCCTTTGAAAAAACCATCGGCCTTTGTCTCTACTATGGGATAGCAGAGGAAGCGTACATCGAGATTGTTCTGTAACATCATTCTCGCCTGAGCCAAATGAAGGGCGCGATCGCCCAGATTGGATCCGAGTGACAGGTAAACCATTTCCTAAAGCATTCCTAGTTCCGCCAGGCCCTCTTCTGAAATACGGCTTTTGTCCCATTCGGGCTCGAAGACGAGCTCTATCGCACAATTTTTGACACCCGAAGTCTGTGAGACCATTTCATTTACCTGTTCGAATAACATGTCGGCCATAGGACATCCCGGTGCTGTCAAGGTCATTTTTATATGTACCTTTCCGTCATCATCGACCTTCAATTCATAAATCAGCCCGAGATCGTATATGTTCAGTGGAATTTCGGGGTCATAGATTGTTCTCAAGCCCTTTATGATATCTGCCGTGATTTTGTTCCTGTCGATCTTACCTGACGACTCCGGTTTCTTTTTCTGCGAATTCCAAAGCATATTCCCTTATTTGTTTTATCATTGATACGAGACCGTTTGCACGGGTCGGGGAGAGATTCTCCTTCAACCCGATTTTGTCTATGAATCCGAAATCCGACGACAATATCTCCTTGGGAGTCCTTCCGTTGTAAACACGGACCAGCAAGGCGATGATTCCCTTCGTTATTATTGCGTCGCTGTCGGCTTTGAAGTAAATCTTTCCATCCATATAACTCGGCGACAACCATACGCGGCTCTGACATCCTTCAATCAGGTTGCTGTCGAGCTTGTCCTTTTCGTCTATGATCGGGAGCGATTTCCCGAGCTCGATTAGATATTCGTATTTGTCCAGCCAGTCGTCATAGACGGAAAATTCTTCGACGATGGCCCTTTCTTCTTCCTGCACTGACATAATTACGGCAAATTTAGTATTTTTGTAATATGGATACAATAGACAAGATACGTGCCCGTTTTCCTGCGTTGCAGCAGAGCGTTTATGGCAAGCCGCTGGTTTATTTTGACAATGCGGCTACTTCACAAAGACCGGACACGGTTCTGGTGATGCAGCAGGAAATGAGTTCCAGATTCAATGCCAACATCCATCGCGCGGTGCACTATCTCAGTTCCGTGGCTACCGATCGCTATGAGGCAGGTCGCGAAGCAGTACGCAAATACATTGATGCCGGTTCGCGTGAAGAGGTGGTGTTTACCTCCGGATGTACTGCTTCGCTTAACTTGGTTGCCACATGCTTTACCGAGCGTTATGTAGGAAAAGGCGATGTGGTTCTGATTTCGGGCGCAGAGCATCACTCTAATATCGTGCCCTGGCAGATGGCTTGCAGGCGTGTCGGCGCGGAGCTCAAGGTGTTTCCCGTACTGCCCGACGGCTCTCTCGACCTGGAAGCGTTGAAATCGATGCTCGACGTACAATATGCCGGAAGAGTTCGTATAGTGGCTATGACCCAGATATCGAATGTGCTCGGCGTAGTCAACGACATAGCCGGGGCGGCAAGGATATGCCATGCCGCCGGCGTCCCGATACTTGTCGACGGAGCGCAGGGAATAGTCCATTCTCCCGTTTCGGTAAGCAATGCGGATGTGGATTTCTTCGCTTTTTCGGGACATAAGGTTTATGCGCCGACAGGCATAGGGGTCCTTTACGGGAAGAAAAAATATCTCGAGGAAATGCCTCCATATATGGGTGGTGGAGATATGATTGATAAAGTAACTTACGAGAAGACGACATATGCTCCGCTGCCTTTGAAATATGAAGCGGGAACGGCCAATTTCGTGGCGGCTTCATGTTTGGCTCCGGCTATGGATTTTGCTGGTGAATGCGAGTCAGACATCGATGTGAGGCGTTCCATGTCGTCCATGACCGATTATCTCATGACGGAGTTGCCGAAGATCGATGGGTTGACTATTTACGGCACCGCTGATGCAAAGGCGCCGGTGTTCTCGTTCGCAATTAAGGGTTGCCACCACGAGGATCTCGCACAGATAATGGATAAGATGGGCGTGGCGTTGCGCAGCGGGCATATGTGTGCTGAGCCGCTCATAAACTCTTTGGGCCACACCGGGCTGCTGCGCGCTTCGCTCGCTCCCTACAATACCATGGAGGAGTGCGAATATTTCATCGGTGCGCTTAAAAAAGCCGTTTCAATGTTGCGTTGAACGTTTGGACGGAATCAATGTCATATGATATGTACGATTATGTAAAAGGGACTCTTGTGGAATTGAACCCGACCGAAGCCGTTGTGGAAACCTGTGGAGTGGGTTACTCGATGATGATTTCCCTGCAGAGCTTCTCGTCGCTCGGGAAAGCCGATCATGCAAATGTCAAATTGTATGTTCACCATACTGTCAACCAACAGTCAGGCGAAGAAGTCTTTTATGGATTTTATTCGAAGGAGGAGAGAGCATTGTTCGAACTGCTGATTTCGGTTTCGGGAGTCGGGCCAGGTTCGGCCAGGATGATGCTTTCCGGAATGAGTGCCGAAGAGATGAGAGAGGCTATTGTCGGTAACGATGTGCGGAGATTGCAATCGGTAAAAGGGATAGGGGCCAAGACTGCCCAAAGGATAGTACTCGAATTGAAGGACAAGATAATAAGGGGAACTGGAGAAAATCCGAATGTGGTCGATGGAAATTTGCAGGCTGAAAATGCCGTTCGGGAAGAAGCTGCATCGGCCCTGATAAATCTTGGATTTTCAAAGCCGAATGTAGATAAGGTGATAGGAACATTGTCCAGGGAGTATCCAGACTGCACCCTTGAAGAATTAATCAAGAAAGCTCTCAAAATATTATGAAATGTCAAATTATATATATATATTTGTACTTGATTATTAGAGTTTCGACATTTATATATGAATATACCTGAGAATCTTAAGTATACTGCGGACCATGAATGGGTCCGTCTTAATGGTGGAATTGCTGAAGTCGGTATTACCGATTATGCCCAGAACCAATTAGGCGATGTGGTCTTCGTAGATATACAGACGAAAGGTGAAACATTATCTAAAGGTGAGAAATTCGGAGATATTGAAGCTGTTAAAACTGTAGCGGAAGCTTATATGCCGATGTCCGGTGAAATTGTCGAAGTCAACGGAGATCTGGAATCATCCCCTGCACTCGTTAACAATGACCCTTACGGGAAAGGATGGATGATCAAGATCAAGATCAGCGATCCAGAAGAAGAAGCTACATTGAAGACGGCGAAGGAATATCAAGCAATAATCTGATTTATAAAGCAATATGTGATGTGTTGGGGAAAGGCTGCATAACGATGCGGCCTTTTCTTATTTGGGGAGGCGTAATCTCGACATTTTAATGAAATTTCAGTACTTTTGCACTTTACAATATAATGTACTAAAAACATGTCATTAGTTAGAGGTTTTGAATTCAGGAGGACTTTTGATATCCTGACTCTCCTTAAAGAGCATTTTCCACCTAAACCAGATATGCTCGCTATCCGATGTAAAGGCCAGTGGGTCAAATACAGCATTGACGATTACGACAGGATTTCCAATAGTGTCGCACGTGGTCTTCTCGCCTCCGGTTTCAAGGCCGGCACCAAAATCATTTCCATCACTCCGAATCGTCCCGAATGGAATTTTCTCGATATGGGAACTGCTCTTGCCCATATGATTTATATACCTGTATATCCGACGTTAAGCAATGACGATTGCAGGTTCATATTCAATCATAGCGATTGCGAAGCCATTTTCATAGGAAGCGAAAATATTTACAACAGGGTCCTTCCTGTCATAAAGGAAATGGACCATCCGGTCAGGATCTATATGCTGGACGATTGCGACGATAAACCGTGCATGCGCGACATAATCGCATTGGGTGACCGTGAAAAGGAGAAATGGGAACCTGTGATAGAGGACAATAAAAAGAATATCGGTGAAAACGATTGGGTGACCATGATCTATACTTCCGGAACTACCGGAACTCCAAAGGGCGTCATGCTTTCGCACAGGAATCTGCTTTTCGATTCCCTCGGACATGCGGAAAAGAATTGCAGGGGGTGGGAACACAAGGCATTCTCTTTCCTTCCGCTATGCCACATCTACGAAAGGACGATGAATTATGACTACCAGGAACTTGGAGTCAGCCTTTATTACGGGGAAGGACTGACCACTCTTGCGAGTGACATGCAGTCCTGTCACCCGGATATGTTCTGTGCCGTTCCTCGCGTGCTCGAGCTGGTTTACAGAAAATTCAACGATGCGGGCCGGAAACTCAAAGGCGTCAAGCATCTGATATATGCCAAGGCATGGAGATTCGCCAACAGTTATGACAACCAGAACAAATCGAAATATTACCAACGCAAACGCAATCTATATGACAAGTTGGTCTACAGGCAGTGGCGTGCGCAGTTCGGCGGCCATGAAATAATAGTCGTAAGCGGAGGAAGCTCGATCCGCGAAAATATCGTACGCACCTTCAATGCTGCCAAACTCAACATATTTGAAGGATATGGCATGACAGAATCCTCTCCAGTGATAGCAGTAAACAGTCCTATGGAAGGTATAAACGTCTTCGGGACGAACGGAAAGGTGATGTACGGAACAGAGGTCAAGTTCCTTCAGGACGACGGCACATTCAGCAAATACGGGCCGGGTGAGATACTTTCCAAAGGCCCGCATATAATGCTCGGATATTACAAGAATCCGGAAGCTACGGCCGAAGCCGTCGACAAGGACGGATTCCTTCATACGGGTGACATAGGTTACCTCAAGGACGGTCTTTACTTGAAGATAACCGACCGGAAGAAGGAAATATTCAAACTCACCATAGGCAAGTACGTGGCACCGCAGGTCATTGAGACCAAGTTGAATGAGTCTCCGTTCATTTCGAGCAGTTTCGTGTTCGGGTCCGAACACAAGTTCGCTTCGGCTATCATAGTTCCCAACTTCGACGAAGTCAAGAGATGGTGTGCGGTGAAAGGTATAATTTATACGAATGACAAAGAGATGACAGGAAACCAGAATGTCATAAACAAGATACACTCCGAAGTCGCAAAGGTAAACGAAACCCTTGCACCTCACGAGTGCATAAGGAAGGAGAGGCTTTCCGCCGACGAATGGACTTCCGCCGACGACTTGCTTTCCCAGACGCTTAAGCTCAAACGCAAGAAACTCGATGAAAAATATAGGACGATTATAGACGAAATCTATCAAAACGAATGATATGACTCATGAAGAATTATTCCGCAATATAGTTGCACATGCGAAGGAGTACGGATTCGTATTCCCTTCCAGTGATATTTACGATGGGCTCGGAGCTGTTTACGACTACGGCGAATACGGTTCCGAGATGAAGAACAACATAAAACGGTATTGGTGGGATGCTATGGTACGGCTGAACGAGAACATAGTGGGAATCGATTCCGCCATTTTCATGCATCCGAAGATATGGCAGGCGAGCGGCCACGTAAGTGCTTTCAACGATCCCTTGATCGATAACAAGGACAGCAAAAAGCGCTATCGCGCAGATGTCTTGCTGGAAGATTACATAGCCAAGGAAGAAGCTAAGATCGAAAAGGAGGTTGCGAAGGGAAGGAAACGTTTCGGCGATTCTTTCGACGAGAAGAAATTCCTTGCTACAAATCCCAATGTCCTTCGTGCGAGGGCGAAAGCCGACGAAGTACATTCCAAGATGACCGATGCTCTAAACAAGAATGATTTTGCTGCTCTCAGGCAGCTTATAATAGATTGCGACATCGTTTGCCCTATAAGCGGCACGAAAAACTGGACGGATGTGCGCCAGTTCAATCTTATGTTCCGTACCCAAATAGGCAATGCTTCGGACGACTCCCTGGATAATATAATTTATCTGAGGCCGGAAACGGCACAGGGCATTTTCGTAAACTATCTGAATGTCCAGAAGAGTGGCCGTATGAAGATTCCGTTCGGAGTCGCCCAGATAGGCAAGGCTTTTCGCAACGAGATCGTCGCCCGCCAGTTCATATTCCGCATGCGCGAGTTCGAACAGATGGAGATGGAATTTTTTTGCAAGCCAGGTACCGAGATGGAGTGGTTCTCGTATTGGAAGAAGACCCGTCTCGCATGGCATCAGGCGCTAGGTATGGGTAATGATAAATATCGTTTCCATGACCACGAGAAACTTGCCCATTATGCCAATGCTGCGACGGACATCGAATTCGAATTCCCGTTCGGCTTCAAGGAATTGGAAGGTATACATTCCCGTACCGATTTCGACTTGGGGAACCATTCGAAGTTCAGCGGGAAGAAGATACAGTACTTCGACCCGGATACGAACGAGACTTATACCCCGTATTGCGTCGAAACTTCCATAGGGCTTGACCGCATGTTCCTTTCGATACTTTGCAACTCTTATTGCGAAGAGACCCTGCCGGATGGCGAAACCAGGGTGGTATTAAGAATTCCGGCTCCTCTGGCACCGGTCAAGGTTGCCGTCCTGCCTCTCGTCAAGAAGGACGAGCTGCCCGAAACCGCACAGAAGATAATGAACGAACTGAAGTACGATTTCAATTGCCAGTATGAAGAAAAGGACAGCATAGGACGCCGTTACCGTCGCCAGGATGCTATCGGGACGCCGTTCTGCATAACCGTTGATAACCAGACTCCAAAGGACGATACCGTTACCGTCCGTGACCGCGATACCATGGAACAGCAACGTGTCCCTATCCCGGAACTTCACGATTTCATTTCCGAGAAGGTTACCATAAACAACCTTCTCAGGAAACTTTAAGGTTACCCCTCGTATGAGGGCGGGAATAAAGATATCGGTTGTTATCGCGTGCGTCCTCACGACGCTTACCGCCTGTACGGGACCTTATGCCGAACTTGTTTTCACTTCTTCCGGCGAAACCGGAAAGGAAGCAGGTAGTCTTATATTCAACAACAGCGATACCCTTTCTTATACACTTCAGGTAAAGAGCAATACGAGCTGGCGGATTAAGAACGTCACGGATTGGGTGGATGTATCCGAGACGTCAGGGGTAGACGATGGAACCGTAAAGTTCACGGTTTCTTACAATACCACCGGCAGCGACCGCTCGGCACAACTTTCCATAGTGACCGATGACGTATCGGAAAAGAGCACGGTGTTGGAAGTATTCCAGCCTGCGGCTTATCTGCATCTGAGCGAAAGTTCGCTTTCGTTCGGCAAGACGGGCGGCATTAAAAGCGTTACGTTGGCTTCGAACACCGTATGGAACGTTACTTCATCTTTATTTTCGGATAGATCTTCGGTCGGAGTCTCTCCCGCATCCGGTACCGGCAGTTCGACGCTTTCCGTACAAGCTGAAGCCAATGCTACGCGCAGGGAGGTGCTTGGAAATTTGTTCTTCGAGTTCGCCGGCAGCTTGAAGGACAGCATTGAATTCAGCGTGGAGCCCCAGTTGAACCATGCTCCGTCGAAACCGGAAATGATCTACCCGGCCGAAGGCGATGGGGGCGTATCCCGTTCCACGAGGTTCGAATGGCAACCCTCTTCCGACAGCGACGGGGATGACGTGTCGTATTTCGTTCAGATTTCCGCCGATGGGGAAGTCTGGGATACCGTTGCCGTTACGAAGCAGGACCATGACTACCCTTGCGCATTGCTGGACGCAGACACAGGCTATTATTGGACGGTTGCTGCGAACGATTCCAATTATCAGGGGATCACATGTTCCGATACGCTTCATTTTATTACCGGGACCGGCGGTGTCATAGCCGACGGCTCATATTCGGAATACCTTCACTCCGATAAGGAATCGCCGTGCGAAATGGTTTTCATGGGGGACGGATTCATAGACGAAGACCTCATGGAGGGCAATTCGGAGTATGACAGGGTCATGGCCGAGGCGATAGGGGATTTCTTCTCCTGCGAGCCAATGAAATCGTACAAGGAATATTTCGATGTCTGGATTGTATATGCTGAATCGAAGGAACGCGGCTGGTCGTCGCCGTCCCATATCAACAATACCGCTTTCAGGGTTTCCTGGGCGGGCGGGAACAACACAGCCCTTTCATGCAATGCCGGCACGGTATTCGAGTACGCCCGCAAGGTGCCTGCGGTGACCGATCTCAACCGGACGCCGGTTGTAGTGATTTCGAATGAGAAGAAATATGCCGGCACTTGTGCCATGTGGAGGGAGGGGGGTACTCTGGCTATGGTGCCTCGTTGTCCCGAGGGCCTTTCGGACGACGACCAATGCAGTTTCGAGAGTGTCCTCCTGCACGAGAGCGCCGGACACGGATTCGGCCGTCTTGCCGACGAATACGTGGCGAATGGTGAGGGGATAACCCAAATGGGGGCCGATTCTCTCAGGTCTTACCAAAGTTATGGCTTGTTCATGAATGTCAGCGTTACTACCGATACTTTGGAGACTCCATGGAAGGATTTTCTCGGCAGGCAGGATTATCCGCTCGTTGGTTATTTCGAAGGTGGATATTGCTATGCTAAGGGAGTATGGCGTTCGGAAGAGGAAAGCGCGATGGTGGATAACATCCATTATTTTCCGGCCATCGGCCGTTACATGATGGTAAAAAGGATTTTTGAAACCGCTGGGGAGGAATTCTCGCTGGAGAAATTCATGGAGAAGGATAAGGTGCGTTCGCCGGAGTCCGTTTCAACGACACGTTCCCATAAGTTTCCTCCGGAAAAATTCGTGCCTCTTTCGCCGCCCGTGGTTTACATTGGAAGCCCGCCGGCATATTGAACACTGCACAAAAATAATGGAAGCTAAAAGATTTTAGTTTCCATTATTTTGTCGGGGTACTCCGACTCGAACGGAGGACCACCTGGTCCCAAACCAGGTGCGCTAGCCAACTGCGCCACACCCCGATTCCTCATTTTTTGGGATAGCAAATATAGACCTTTTTTTTGAATCGCCAACAAAACTTTTTTGGCGGATTATAAAAATCCGTTATCTTTGCTCTTCCTATTCGGACGGAAGTTTGACAATAGGCATTAAGCGCGATTCGGAGAGATGGGAGAGTGGCTTAATCCAGCAGTTTGCTAAACTGCCGAACCTGTTTTCGGGTTCCGGGGGTCCGAATCCCCCTTTCTCCGCTAATTTTGGTCTTTTATGATGAGCCGCTCGTTTCGAGCGGCTCATCTTGTTTAATGTGATGAAACATTCCAAACATTATATAAAGATTTATTTCTTTGTCGAGTTAATATGTATTTTCTATAATAAGCCTAGCCTATAAAGAATGCCAAATAGGTAAGTTTTGCAATGGTGACAAATAAGAATGAAAGTCAAAGATATCGCAGTCCCTCGCTGGCAGTAACCAAACTATTTTCTAAGATATGTTATATAAATATGAAATGTTTTATATATTTGTAAACAATGGAGTAATGTTCAACAATTGATTTGATAATCAACTACTTAGAATCATGGGTAAACGCCAATGCATAGGAATTGATCAATTGAGAAGCTACTCTACAGCATTCTCCCGCGGAGCCTTTATGGACATACTTCAATATAATGATTTCAGTCATATTGATTGGATACATAGTCAATATGATAGTGCATCTGCAACCGCGGGATCTTATTGTGATTACTTGAAGGAAATGTATGATATCCTCGCAAAATACTACAGGTGCGAGTATGTATACAAAAATGAAATCATTTCCATTCTTCCTAAATTGAAAAAAGAGTGTGGTTCTCACAAGACTGTTGCGTTTAACGAATTCAGAGTTGGCAATTCGATAGCTGACATAGCTTTTTTCAACGGTGAAAGCAAGGCTTTTGAAATAAAGACAGACTTGGATACGCCTAAGCGTCTTGGAAAGCAAATGGAAGACTATAAACGCGTGTTTGACAGGTGCTATATTGTTATCCCGGTTGATAAATATGATATGTATAGTAAGATCGTCAAACCTGAAACCGGAATAGTCCTTCTATCGAGGAAAAGAGGCCGAATATCATTAGAAAAAAACCGTGAGGCACAGAAAAACGAAGACATCGATGTGAACATACTGATTAATTGTCTTCATACGGAGGAGTACAAAACCCTTGTATCTACATTTACCGGAAATCTTCCCGATGTGCCTGATTATATGATGTATGAAGCATGCAAGGAAATCATGCGTACTATACCTACGAAACAGTTGAAAGAATTCTTTCTCGAAGCCGTCAAAAAGAGGAAAAACAACACTGAACAGCTAAAGGATGTACCGCAAGAATTACGGCAGATGTGTTTAAGCTTAGGCTTGAGCAAAAGAAATATTGAATTGCTACTGTATCGGTTGGACGAACAACTAAACTAATTATGATATGTATTATCCGTATTTAAGAGGGAAGCGCTTTGAGTTAAAGGCGTTAAGGGATTATTCTGCCGAAAATCCGAATGAGGAAAAGATAATTCCTATAATCGAACCAGTCAATGAGTCCCTTAATGCTTTAAAATTGGCAATAGACCAGATGTTGGAGAATAGACTTAGATTTGCCATAATTCTTAATCCCAATGATGGGGATTTTAAGCATTCTACAGTCAGTTTTGATCTCATTTCTACCAAGCCAGAATTGATAGATGAACAAGACCAATGGATACCTGCGTATTTATATCAAGGGGATCCTTCCGGACTTAACGATGCCATTACGGCAAGTGAATGGGATCATGTAATGCTGATTTTCAAGACCTGTGTAGAAACGGATAAAGCAGATGTCATGACGTTGATTTCAAATCCCAAAATCGAAACGGTGGTCAATAATTTTGGCAATATGATTTCCAGAAGGATTCGCAAAGGTCTTCTTGATGCCGGGAAGTCCATTGTATGCTTAAATGACTGCTTCATTAATCAGAGGAAAAACGCAGATTATGCCAATGTTGAAGACGAGTTTTTTTCGGAAATGTTTTATTATTTCAGAGATGAAGGCTTTAGTGGATTTGCAGATTACACGGCATTACCAAGTGAATATATCGAAGGTGGGATGCTTCCGTATGCTCTAGTTATTCATCTTACATACAAAAGAGATGAAGACCAGATTTACATACATCATTTCGTTTCCGATCATAACTTTGATCAGTCGAACATCCGACTTAAGTTCAACGAAGCAGCCGGAAAAATTGAACATTTTTTTGCCAACAGAGATCGTACAACTTCTGTTAATGAGTTGATTTCAAGAGCTAATACGAATGACGGTTACCCTGGTCTTGGTTATTTGAAGGAACTCTCTGTTAAAAATCATTTGGAACTCGTTAAAAGACTGATAGGATAGTTCGATTATGTGGGTGTGTAAGGATTGCTTTGCCGACGAGGAGATTCGCCAGGAGATATTAAACAATTTCGAACAGGAGGGAGTATGTGGAATCTGTGGCAAGAACGCGAAGCTAATAGAATCATCGTATTTTATAGATTTTTTCAGAGCGGTATTATCATTATTCCAACCAGATAATACGTCGCAAATGACGATGATAGATATTATTGATAGAGATTGGAAATTGTTTGCGAATACCAAATGTGCTCGTTCCATAATTGGAGAAGTGCTTGATACTACAAATTATGGATTTGGTCTTGACGATCACGTGTCCTATACCAATGATATTCTCGATAATGTTTCTGTCTGGGAACAACTAAAAAAGGATGTCAAAGAAAATTATCGCTACCTTTTTGACCACGAAAAATTCGATGTTTGTGCAGATTTGTCTCCTTCATATTCATTAAATGCTGGTGCCGTTCTATATAGGGCCCGCGTTACTCCAGAGGGGCAAAAAAAACTAAGGTGCAAGGAAATGGGATGCCCCCCTAAAGAGAAAGCTGTTGCAGGCAGGGCAAATCCTTTTGGCATTCCATATCTTTATTTGTGCAAGAAAGAAAAAACAACATATTACGAGATTCGCGCAGGTTTTCTCGATAAGCTAAGTATTGGCAAATTTAAAATCAAAAAGGATCTTAATATTGTTGATTTCAATAGCAAAATAAGTTTGTTCTATTCTTTCGAAGAAGGAGGATCACTTCCTGATATTGTTGCTAAAAATAAAATATTTGATGCAATCAGTTCCGACTTATCAAAGCCCTTGTGTAGATACGATACTGAGTTGGAATATATACCGACGCAACTTATTTGCGAATATTGTAAGCTTAACAAAGCCGATGGTATATGTTTTAGTAGTTCTCTTCATAAAGGTGGTGTTAATTTCGTCCTGTTCGATCCTGATGATGCAACTTGTACAAGCGTTATTTGCAGGGAAATAAAGACTATTGATATCGATATAGAAAAGTGAATGAGCGGAGCGTATTTGTGAAAATCTCGTTTTACTTCCCGGATCGCCGGCGTGAAATGGAAGTCCGGCGACAAGGAACTGACGATAGATCAGGGGAGATGATCGTTATAAGGGAGTTTTATTGTTCCCTGTTGCGGTTCTGACCGCCTGGCCCTGGACCGTTTTTGCGTAGTTTGCCGATCATCTTCATACGGAACATCTCTTCGGTCACATAGAGTTTGGCTTCCTTTTCAATTGGAAGGATATTGGAATAATCGGGCGTTTCCATAATTATTCTATATTCGTTCGCCGAAGCCGATTTGTATGCCCTTACAAGATCTTGCATCTCCTTGCCGGAAGCGTCTTCGTTCTTCTTCAGGTTCCATAGAGCTTTCATCGTGGCAAAATGGGCATCGTCGCATTTGCTGCGGTAAGCGTTGTATACGGGCCAGAATGCTTGTGCTTCTTCCGGAGTGAGACTCAGTTCCGAAGAGAAAAATGCTATTTTTTCGGACTTTATTTTTTCTTTCCAGTCGTTTTTACCGTTTTCCTGGTTGGTTTCTTGTCCGAATGCCGTGCATACCGACAGGACGACGATGACGATAGTGGTTAAAATCTGTTTCATATCAGGTCAAGTATTTAATGTTCGATGTCGGCAAGCATTGCAATGGGGGTGTTGCTTTCCGTCAGGTAGTTGATTATGTCTTCGCTCGAAACCGTGTCGTCGATCGTGGAAGGGTTCTCGGATACGTATTGGGCGTAATCGTAAAGGTTGATTTCGCGTATGGCATCGGTTTCGGAACTTACATATCCGCTTTCAGTTGCTTTGGAGGCAGCATTCTTTTTCCATTTCAACGTCCCGGTCAACGCGAATATTCCGTATGCGAAGGCGAACACTATCAGGAAAGAAAAAACGAGGCCTAGAGCCGGACGCAAAAGTCCCTTTAAGACCGGCTGTCCGGACATGTCTTCCGTATCCTCCTCCAATCTCTCCTCCTTGCGGATTTTATCCCTGACCTCGGATTCCATCTTGTCGAAATAGCCTTCTGGAACCTCGTACGGGTTCTCACGAAGATGCATATCCTTCAGGATATCATCACTTTCGTTCTTCGTATCGTAGTTCTTGCAGTTCATCGGTTATTAGACTTGAAAAAGATTAAATGGTTTAATGCCAGTCGGAGTGCTCGGCCATATACTTCCTGACTTTTTCATATGCGTGATGGTATGAAGCTTTGAGTGCGCCTTCCGTAATGCCGGTTATTTGGGAAATCTCGCTATATTTCATTTCATCGAAATAGCGCAGGATGAAAACGTTCCTCTGTTTCGGAGGCAATGATGCTATTGCTTTCTGCAGCCGCATTTGAATATCGTCCCCGTTGAAATAAGGGTCTTCCTCTATTTTACCTTCGAGTTTCGACGAGTAATCACTTAGGGAAATAGTTGCGCTGAGGCTTTTTTTCTTCAGAAAAGTTATGGTGACGTTGGTCGCTATGCGGTAAAGCCAGGTGAATATTCCGCTTTCGCCCCTGAAGGACGGTAGGGCTTCCCATGCCTTTACGAAGGTTGACTGCAGCAAATCATCGGCGTCGTCGTGATCGCATACCATTTTTCGTATGTGCCAGTACAGGCGTTCCCTGTAAGTTCTCAAAAGAATGTTGAACGCCTGTTCCCGTTCTCCTGAACGGTATAGTTCGATGATTTCCTTGTCGTTATCCACTTGATTTATTTGCGGTGAATGACTTTGCGCACGGCTTCCACGATATGGGGGGCATCCAGGCCATAGGCTTCCAATAACTGAACCGGGGTGCCGCTCTGTCCGAACCTGTCGTTGACCGCTACCTGCTCCATTGGAACCGGATCCCTGCGTGCCAGCAAGCCTGCTATCATTTCCCCGAGTCCGCCGTACATCTCGTGTTCTTCTGCTACCACGCAGCAATGTGTCTTGGCAACCGATTCCAGGATCGAATCCTCATCGAGAGGCTTTATTGTGGCTATGTTTATCAATTCGATGGAAACACCTTCGGATTCAAGTGCTTGGGCAGCGAGAACCGATTGCCATACCAGATGGCCCGTGGCAAGGATGGTCACGTCCGAACCCTCTTCCATTTTGATCGCTTTGCCGATCTCGAATTTATCGTCTACAGGAGTAAAATTTGGCATCGAAGGGCGTCCGAAACGGAGGTAAACAGGCCCTTCGTATTCGGCTGCCGCAAGGGTTGCCGCTTTTGTCTGGTTGTAATCGCACGGGCTTAGAACCACCATGCCGGGTAACATTCTCATCATTCCGATATCCTCGAGCGTCTGATGCGTGGCGCCGTCTTCCCCGAGGGTCACCCCTGCATGGGAGGCGGCTATCTTGACGTTGCATTCGGAATAGGCTATGCTTTGGCGTACCTGGTCGAACACACGTGCGGTAACGAAGTTCGCGAATGAGCCGATGAAAGGGATCTTTCCGCTCAATGCCATTCCCGCAGCCACTCCAACCATGTTGGCTTCGGCTATGCCGCATTGGAAAAAACGTTCCGGAAATTCCTTTATGAAGCTTGCCATTTTAAGCGAACCTACAAGATCGGCGCACAATGCTACCACGTTTCCGTTTTTTTGTCCCGCTTCCAGAAGCCCGGCTCCGAAGCCGGACCTCGTATCTATGTTGCCTTGGTTAATGTAATCTTTCATGACGATGTAGGTTTAATAATCTCCCATAGTTTCTTTAAGTTGCCCGAGAGCAGCAGTGCACTGCTCTTCCGAAGGAGCCTTGCCGTGCCATTTGTTGGTGCCTTCCATGAAGTCTACTCCTTTTCCCATAACCGTTCTGAACAGAATCATGACCGGTTTTCCGCTGCCTCTAGCTTCCTTTCCCTTCCCGAAGGCGAGCTTTATCGAATCGAAATCGTGTCCGTCTGCCTCGAAGCAATTCCAGCCGAAAGAGAGCCACTTTTCCCGAAGATCCTTGTGAAAACCAGCTATGTCCTGTGTCGTGCCGTCTATCTGCTGCCCGTTATAATCGGTGAATGCTATGAGATTGTCTATGCCGTGATGGGCTCCGAAGTGAGCGGCTTCCCATATCTGGCCCTCTTCCGATTCCCCGTCTCCAGTCAGGCAGAAAACGGTGTGCCCGTCGTTGTTCATTTTCTTGGCTAGAGCCGCACCCAATGCTACGGAAAGTCCCTGTCCAAGCGAACCTGCAGCCTGCTCTATGCCTTTCATGCCGTTTCTGACCGATGGGTGGCCCTGGAGCATGGATCCGTATTCGCGCAGGGTTCCGAGTTCGGAGAGAGGGAAATAGCCTCTGCGTGCGAGAACTGCATACAAAACCGGAGCCAAATGACCCGCTGAGAGGAAAAACATGTCCTGCCCTTTCCCGTCCCTCCTCCATGTTTCAGGAGTCTGATCCATTTCCTGAAAGAAAAGGTATGTTAAAAAATCGGTGGAACTTAGGGATCCCCCCGGATGGCCGGACTTCGCCGTGGTGACCATGCGTATTATATCGCGTCTTATTTGCGATGCGATTTCAGGCAACGTATACTCTTTCATCTCTGTTTTCATTGAAATTCGAAATCTTACAAAAGTAGTGAAATTATGTATATTTGCCGTATGAATTATATCAGGAATTTTTGTATCATAGCGCATATAGACCATGGTAAAAGCACGCTTGCCGACAGGCTTATAGAGAGGACCAAAACTCTCGATGAGCGTGAAATGGAGAACCAGGTGCTTGACGACATGGACCTGGAAAGGGAGAGGGGAATAACCATAAAAAGCCATGCGATCCAGATGAACTATGCAAGTGGCGGCGAAAAATATGTTTTGAATCTTATTGATACGCCGGGCCATGTGGATTTTTCCTATGAGGTTTCACGTGCCATAGCTTCTTCCGAAGGTGCCCTGCTTGTTGTGGATGCCACCCAGGGCGTCCAGGCGCAAACCATCTCGAATGTTTATCTTGCCGTCGAGCATAATCTGGAAATCATTCCGATAATCAACAAGATAGACATGGAATCGGCCCAGGTCGACGTTGTAAAGGATCAGGTAATCGAGCTTCTCGGATGCAAGGAAGACGATATACTTCTGTGCTCGGCCCGAACCGGTCAGGGAGTCGATGAAATTCTCGAAGCGATAGTCCATCGCATACCGCCTCCTGCTGGAGATCCCGGTGCTCCGCTCCAGGCATTGATCTTCGATTCCGTATTCAATTCGTTCAGAGGCATAATAGCTTATTTCAAAGTCGAAAACGGCAGTATTTCCAAGGGCGAGCATGTGAAATTCTTTAATACCGGGATGGATTACGTCGCGGACGAAGTTGGGGTCTTGAAGATGAAGCTCTCCCCCCGCGAAAAGGTTGAATGTGGAAGTGTCGGTTATATAATTTCCGGCATTAAGGATGCAACCGAAGTGAAGGTAGGCGATACCATAACTTCGTTCGATGGTCCTTGCCTTAAAGCCATAGGCGGGTTCGAAGAGGTTAAGCCGATGCTTTTCGCAGGAGTGTATCCGGTAGATCCGGACGAGTATGAGAATCTTCGCACGTCGCTTGAGAAGCTGCAGCTGAACGACGCTTCCCTGGTGTTCGAGCCGGAAAACTCTCTGGCGCTCGGTTTTGGCTTCCGATGCGGGTTCCTCGGACTGCTCCATCTCGAAATAGTCCAGGAACGTCTCTACAGGGAGTTTGATATGGATGTCATAACCACAGTGCCGAATGTGTCTTACAAGGTTTACACCACTCAGGGTACCGTCGTTGACGTACACAATCCTTCTGGCCTTCCGTCGCTTACTACTATCAACCATATCGAAGAGCCTTACATAGATGCGCAGATCATATCAAAGGCCGAATTTTTCGGCCCGATAATGAAGCTTTGTCTTGACAAGAGGGGGACCCTCGTCAACCAGCATTACCTTACAACGGACAGGATAGAATTGAATTATTCCATGCCGCTTTCTGAAATCGTGTTCGATTTCTACGACAAGCTAAAATCCATCTCGAAAGGGTATGCTTCGTTTGATTATCACATCATCGGCTATAAGCCTGCGGAACTCGTGAAGCTTGACATCCTCCTGAACGGCGAGATGGTGGATGCCCTTTCCTGCCTCATTCATAAGGATAACGCATATGATTTCGGACGGCACATGTGTGAAAAGCTCAAGGAACTCATTCCGCGCCATCAGTTCGATATTGCCGTACAGGCTGCCATAGGATCCAAGATCATTGCGAGGGAGACCGTTCGCCAAGTCAGGAAGGACGTTACGGCCAAGTGCTACGGGGGAGATATAACGCGCAAGAGGAAACTGCTCGAAAAACAGAAGAAAGGCAAGAAACGGATGAGGCAGATAGGCCAGGTCCAGGTGCCTCAGTCTGCTTTCATGGCGGTCCTGAAGATCTGAAGCGTTTTGGCGGAACAAAAAAACGGGCTGAAATTAATTTCAACCCGTTTTTTTTGATCTGTGCGACCAATGCCGCATTTGTATATCTTTATTTGGCCGGAGTGGTCGTAGGAGGAGTGGAAAGAGGTGCTCCTGTAGGATTTGAAGGGAATTCCGGCTGTGTGGGAACTGTCGAGGTATTCTCTATCTTGCTCTTGACGTTGCTGCCCGTTTCGCCGCGTTTAGTAAAGAATTGTGCAACAACCGCCAAAATCAGTATGGTCGCCGCAAGAGTCCATGTGGCCTTTTCAAGGAAGTCGGCTGTCTGACGTACTCCGAAGGTCTGGTTCCCGGAAGTGAAGTTTGCGGCCAAACCTCCTCCCTTGGAGTTCTGCACCAAAACGATGCAAGTCAAAAGTATGCTTGCTATGACAATGATGATGGATAATGCGATGTACATATGTCAGTTATTAGTTTGTTTCAAATCTTCTATGAGGGCTGCAAAGTAACTACTTTTTTCCGGATATAGCAAAATTAGTTTGGAATATACGTCGATTGCTTGGTTTGTAAGGGCTTGTTTTGCATATATTTCCGCAAGCGTCTCCGTACAGACCTGTTCCACGCTGCCATTTTCAGGAACTTCTTTCGAATTGTCGTGGAAACGCTCGTAATATGATTTGCCATCCGCTTCCTTTTCGGCTTTGTCCAGTTCCGATTTGGAAAAATAATCTCCTCCGACAAGCACATATCCGGCAGCCCGGGCTTTTTCTTGAAGCGTAAGCCCCTTTGAATCTGCTTCTAGTGTAGGTCCGGCCTCATTTCCGTCCTTCCCCTTGTTTTTTTGTTCCCTTTCCTTGGCTGCCTTGACGGCTTCCGTTGCAGAACGGGCGAGGTCCGCCCTCGAATAGAAGTATAACGCAGATTCCTTCAATGCCTGCTCCATGAAATCGGGACCCATGCAGGACATCTTTTCGACAAGTTCCATGCGCGCCGCCGCAAACCACGGATATCTGTCGACGATGGTTTCTATGTCGTGTATTTCCAGAGTTTTCAAATCCATGGCCGAATTTACCATTGAGCTACGGTCGCATTGAAGATATCCTCTACGATGGTTTTTACGATCTCATCGCACAGCGTAGCCTCGACTGAATCGAACGACTGGCTGGAATCGTAGTCGCCATATCCTACAAAATCCTTTTTCACGTTTTCTTCCGGATATTTGACATTTTGGAAATCTATTTTCACTGTGATGGTCAGACGGTTCTTGGCGGCGGTCTCGTTTGCGGTGATGGCAGTAGCCTTGATGTCGTACGAAGTGATCTCTCCGGATAGAAGCAGGTCGGCGTTTTCTTCGTCGGCTTCTTTCAGCTTTGTTAAAGCCTTGTACTTGTCATGCAGGGCTTCGGTAAGGTCGTTTGCCAATGTGGGATTTATTTTCAATGCGTTGTTGACAATGGGTTCGATATAGATCGTCTTGACATCGGGTTTTATGGATGTCCCGCTGAATGAATATATTCCACAACCGCTTAGACCAAGCAAAGCGCATAATGAAATTGCTATGGATATGAAACGTCTCATGATGATATTCAACTGTTGCCGGAAAGTTCCTTGATTTTTCTATAAAGAGTACGCTCGGAAATGCCGAGTTCCTCGGCGGCCGCTTTCCTCTTTCCGCCGTGTTTCTCCAAGGTCTTCTTGATAAGTTCCAAGTTAACGTCCCTAATGGTTTTAGGCTCTTTTTGCGCAACCGGTACCTGTTCCTCTGTTTCAGGTACCACTTCCCCTACGTCATGCATAAGTTCTTCCTCGTCTTCCGTAACTCCGTCCGGAGTAAGCAGGTAATGGGCTGCGGGCTGTATTGCGGTAGTGTGGGCTTCTTCTCCCGGTTTTATTTCCGGTGTCTTGAGGGAAGAGATTGTAGCTTTCAATGAATCGACTTCCTTGCGTAGCTGGTAAAGTATCTTGAAGATTATATCGCGGTCCGCAGGGTAATCGTAATTTGCGGTGTCGTTTGTGCGTGCTGGCAGCGCATGTATCTCCTCCTTGGGGATATAGTTCCTTAGTATTTCCGGAGTTATGGTGCGCTCACGTTCAAGAATCGAAATCTGCTCCGCGACGCTTTTGAGCTGACGGACGTTGCCGGGCCATTTGTAGGATTCCAGAATTACTCTGGCTTCGGGAGTGAGGCGCACCGCCGGCATATGGTATTTGTCTGCGAAATCCAATGCGAATTTCTTGAACAGGAGATTGATATCTTCAGGCCGTTCACGCAGTGGCGGTATATGGATTGGAACCGTGTTTAGGCGGTAATACAGGTCTTCCCTAAAGCGTCCGTTGTTTATCGCAGAGATCAGATTGACGTTTGTGGCTGCTATCACCCTGACATCGGTCTTCATCACCTGGGAACTGCCGACCCTCATGAATTCGCCGCTTTGTATGACCCTGAGAAGGCGCACTTGCGTGGCAAGGGGAAGGTCGGCCACCTCGTCGAGAAATATGGTACCTCCATTGACGACTTCGAAGTATCCCTTGCGCATTTCGGTAGCTCCGGTAAAAGACCCCTTCTCGTGGCCGAAAAGTTCGCTGTCTATTGTTCCCTCCGGAATAGCACCGCAATTCACTGCAATGTAGTCATTATGCTTCCGTGCACTGTTTTGGTGTATTATTTGTGGTATTACTTCCTTGCCGACCCCGCTTTCGCCAAGTACGAGTACGGACAAATCGGTGGGAGCGACCTGTACAGCAATTTCAAGTGCATGATCCAGTGCAGGATTGTTCCCGATTATATCGAAACGTTGTTTTATGTTAGTCAAATCCATTGGTTTGCAAATATATTAAAAATATGAGTATCTTTGCATGCTAAGTAATAACTGTGGAATTCAGTGGAATTTAAAGGAAATAGGTATTTATAATCATTAATTGTTATGAAAAAAAATTTTTTGAAAGTTTTGTTCATCGCTGTCGCTACTGTTAGTCTGGTATCCTGCGGCAGCGCGAAGAAAATGTTGGAACTCGCCGATCAGGTAAAGTTCGCCTGCGTTCCCGAGACCCTTGAGGTCGTAGGAGGCGTTATCAATGCGGACGTCACTGCGACTTTTCCGGAAGGATATTTTAACCCAAAGGCCATCCTTGAAGTTACTCCTGTGCTCGTATATGATGGTGGAGAAGTTGCCGGTACTCCATTCATGTATCAGGGCGAAAAAGTTGAAGACAATTACAAGTCTGTTCCGGAAGATGGTACTTCCATCAAAGAAAAAGTTTCCTTCAATTATGTTGAGGGTATGGAAAAGAGCCACCTCGAACTTCGTGCCAAGGTCACATACAAGGACAAGGATTACGATATCGAAACTCCATATAAGATAGCCGACGGGGCCAATACCACTTATATGCTTGTAAAAGCTTCAGGCGAAGTAGAGTATCTTAAGGATAAGTATCAGCCGGTCATCGACGAACAGAAGGAGGCACAAGTCCTTTACAAGATCAATAGTGCCGTCGTTCGCAAGTCCGAATTGAAGTCGGATGACATCAAGGATTATACCGATGCCCTCGCCGGCATAGCAAACGATTCCCGCCGTACAGTCAAGGGTACCGAAATAGTTTCCTATGCATCTCCTGACGGACCTGAAAATTTCAACAACAAACTCTCCGACAAACGTGAAAATTCGGCCGAAAAGGTGTTTTCCAAATTCGCGAAGGAGCTTGAAACCGGTGAAGTTACAAACAAGAGCATAGGTGAGGACTGGAACGGATTCCAGGAACTTGTCAAGAATTCCAATATGGAAGACAAGGATTTGATTCTTCGTGTCCTCAGCATGTACAGCGATCCTAATGTCCGCGAGCGTGAAATCAAAAACATGTCCAGTCTTTACAAATCCCTGGCCAACAGTATCCTTCCCCAGCTCCGCCGTTCGCGCTTCATTTCGAGCATAGAATATCGCAATTACAGTGACGATGAATTAAAGGACCTTGTTAACAATAATATGGATGTTCTCGACGAAGAAGCTTTGCTTCATGCCGCTTCCATTATCAAGGACAATTCCCAGAAGGTAACAATTTACGACAAGGCTATTTCCGAATATAACAGTGATCGCGCCCAGTACAACAAAGCCGTAGCATTGATGAACAGTGCAAAATACGACGAAGCCGCCAATGCGTTCGTAAAGGTCCGTGACAAGAGTGCCGAATATTACAATGCGATGGGAGTACTCGCCCTCCGTACGAAACGCTATGATGATGCAGTCAAATACTTCACCCAGTCCGGTACTTCTGCCGCAGAGCAGAACTCCGCAATCGTGGATATTCTGAATGGTAATTATGATTCTGCGGTCAGCAAGCTCGCAGGAACGGGCAACGATAACGAAGGCCTCGCTTATATACTGACCAATCAGATCGACAAGGCTTCCACATGCTACACCAAATGCACTTGCCCTCGTTCCAGCTATCTTAAAGCCATTATCGCTGCCCGCAAGGGTGACAATGAAACCGCAAAGACATGGCTCGGCAAGGCGACCAAGATGAAGAAGTTCGCGGAACGTGCCGAAAAAGACATCGAATTCGCGAAGATTGATTAAGGTCATTTATCGTATGAAAATAAGCGGATGCCGAAAATTTTCGGCATCCGCTCTTTTTTTATGAAGTCGTTTTCCGGCTCAGGGACTTGCTTATCGTTTTACCGGTTCCATTTCTACGGTGAAATGACGCATGATGGGCGCCTGGTAAGTGATGCGGAAACCGGAGGTTAGGGAATCACGCCGATCATAGACGTTCTTTATGGCTGCGGCCGTGTAGTCCATGTGGTTGTTGGTGTAGACTCTTCTCGGTATGGCCAGACGGCAAAGTTCAAGTGCTGGGTAGCGGTTTTCGTGAGTGACAGGATCTCTGTCGGCCAGAAGGGTCCCGATCTCGACACTTCTTATGCCGGCTTCCTTGTAGATTTCGATCGCCAGGGTCTGGGCTACAAATTCTTCGCGCGGGACTTTTGGCAGGAATTTCAATGCATCAAGAAATATCGCATGTCCCCCAGCCGGTTTCTGATAAGGAATGCCGTATTCGTCGAGTTTGTCGGCTAAATGCCTGACCTGATTGATTCTTGTCTCCAGATAATCGAATTCCGTGCCTTCATACAAGCCTTGGGCCAGACATTCCATGTCCCTGCCCGACATTCCGCCATACGTGATATAGCCTTCGAACATGACGTTGTACATCTGGCATTTTTTCCAATCTTCCTCATTCCTGAACCCGATGAATCCACCCATGTTGACGATCGCGTCCTTTTTGGAAGACATCGTCATGAAATCTGCATAGGAGAACATTTCCTTCGCTATTTCCCTGATGGTCTTATTCTCGTAGCCTTTTTCCCTCGTCTTGATGAAATATGCGTTTTCTGCGAATCTGGCTGAATCTATCATCAGCTTTACACCATATTTGCGGCATAGGGCCGATATACCGCGGATGTTTTCCATTGAAACGGGTTGTCCCCCGGCAGTATTGTTGGTTACGGTCAATACTACGGCCGGTATTTTTTCCGCAGGATGGGCTTCAAGCACCTTCTCGAGTTTGCCCAGGTCCATATTGCCCTTGAATGGCACGATGAGTTGCGTGTCCTTGGCTTCGTCTATGGTGCAGTCTACTGCCGTGGCCTTGCGGAATTCTATATGACCCTTGGTGGTATCGAAATGGGAATTTCCAGGAAGGAAATCCCCTGCCTTGATTATTGAGGAAAACAGGACGTTTTCCGCTGCCCTTCCCTGATGGGTCGGAAGGAAGTATTTGAAGCCTGTTATCTCTTCAATGCTATCCTTAAGGTGGTAATAGGATCTTGCTCCGGCATAGCTTTCGTCGGCCTGCATAAGTGCGGCCCATTGTTTGTCGCTCATAGCTCCTGTTCCGGAGTCCGTGAGAAGATCGATGTAGACATAATCACTCTTTAGGGCAAAGAGGTTATATTTGGCCTCCTTCAGCCAGCATTCGCGTTCTTCACGTGTGCTTTTGTGAATATTTTCAACAGTTTTGATTTTAAATGATTCGGCAAATGGTAGTTCCATATTATGATTTTTAATTTTTTCGGAGTGTAAAATTATAAATTATCAGATATAATAACAAAAAAAACCGCCGCAAGAAGCGACGGTCCAAATCTGACTATCAAACTAACTAACTAACCAAAAAAATCAAACTCCTAACCGGACTATATTATTCTACTCATTTCAATATATTCAAATCCCTTGCCAAACTATAAAACCGGTATTGCAGCTATGCAGGCAACCACTATCAGCATGATTAAGGCTGCTCCCCAAAGTATGAGCATTATCAGGCCAGGGCGCCATGACGGAGTCCTGAAACGGAAGATTATCTGAAGCCCGGCATAAAGCAATGCCACGAAAGGCATGAACAAGACTATGAACAGCGGAATCTTGAAAAGCAGGCCAGGGATGTTTCCCATAAGAGGGAATGTGTTGTAGAAGCCCGTAATGAAACCGGGATCCATGTTCCCGACTGAAATCCATTTGAATATGTCTAGACCGAACAATGCCACTATCAGAGCTGCAATGCCGGAGATTCCGATTATAAAGAAGATTATACCTACGATTATTGCGATTATTCTCCAGAATACTTTCCAGAAATTGTTGGTATTGTGTACCTTGGGCTCGGGATGGCAACCCTCGTTTTCTACCTTGTATTTAATTTCGTCTACGGTTCCCTTTTCACCTCTCATTTCGCATCTCTGACGTACCGTTCTGGCTTCGGGGACACATATCCATAGAAGTATGTAAAGTATGGCAGGTATCCAAGGCCATATGCCGTTCAAGTGTAAAAATGCGAACAGCAAGACGGTCGATAATGCGAATGCTAGCCTGAATATTATCGGGTCACAGTGGCAATATTCCCCGATTCCACTGCATACCCCGGCTATTATCTTGTTCCCCGGGTTGCGGTAAAGGCGGCGTGGGGCATAATATTTACGGTTGGCGTCATTGGTATCCGTTGACGATTCGTTCTCTATCTGTTCGGGATCTCCGAGGACGGAAATGACGCTGTCGGCCATTCCGGAAGTGACAATACAATCGTTCCCGAGTTTTTCGAGTAGAAGTTCGGCCATCCTTTCCTCTATGCCGTCCATTATTTCGGATCCGCTTTGAGATGAGGAATAAAAGGTGCTCAGATCGTCCAGATACTTCTTAATTTTTTCGAAAGCTTCCTGTTCGAGTGTGAAAGCGTAGTTCCCGATGCTTACTTTTTCAACTTTGTTCATGATGCGTTTCCTTTATTGCTGTCTTAGAAGATTCATTGTTTCCACTATTTCTTTCCAGGCGAGATCCATTTCCGCAAGCTGTCTGCGTCCCTTTTCGGTTATGCTGTAATATTTGCGCGGCGGTCCCTGAGGGGATTCTTCCCAGCGGTAAGAAAGAAATCCCTGGTTCTTCTCTCTGATGAGCAACGGGTAAAGTGTACCTTCGACGACGATCATCTTGGCGTCTTTCAATTCTTTTATGATGGACGAAGCGTATGCGTCTTTTTTCGCGAGTATGCTGAGAATGCAGTAGTCCAGCACTCCCTTGCGCATCTGTGCCTTTACGTTGTCCTGATTGTTCGTATCGTATGTCTCCATGTCTGTTTTCTTATTTTTTTGTGAACGTATAGCGTCTCAGGTTTTCGGCCGTTATGGGCAGACCTCTGAGTTCGCACTGCTGGGTTGCCGTTTCAGCTTTAGGAGCGACGATCCAGAAAATTATGTAGATCCAGAATCCCGCACTTCCGCAGAGAAAGAGGACGCACATGAGTACTCTTACGAGCACCAGGTCGATATTGAAGTATTCTGCGATTCCGGCGCACACGCCTCCGATCACGCTGTTGTACGGGTCGCGGTATAACCTGTGGATTGGTTGTGCGGAGTTGTTGCCGCAGGAGTTGAAACCGGAGTTGCCGGAAGTCCTGTCGTCGAAGGACTCCTTGCCGGCGTCTTCGTCGCTGTCGGGCATTCCCAGTTGGGAGATTACCTTGTTGACCAGATCTATCGTAACGACTTCGCCCGGTCTCAATTCCTGGGAGAAGATATCGGCTATCCTCATCTCGAGTTCATCCATGACTTCATTTGCCTGGTAACCCATTTTAGTGCGCTGTTTGAAGGCGTTGAGATAGGAATTCAGTCGGTTGTAGGCATCATCGTTTATAGTGAAAGTTCGTTTGCCGATGCCTACATTGATTACTTTTTTCATGATATTTATCTTATTAAAATACTTGTTTTCACCAACAATTTTGCACTGCAAATATATAGTAATTTTTAAATACCTTGTATCGCAAAGTATTATTTTTTTAAGAATATTTTCTTTTCTTATAAACCTTGAGTTTATAAGAAATTGATTATTAATTTATTAATATAAAAGGACGTTTATTGGAGGATTTCGACAGTAACATCGGGAATGCCAGCGGCTGTCAGAGCGTTGGCAAGGGAATCGGCGGAAAACTTGGAGACGAATGGCCCTACCGAATATGTTACGTTATTGTTTTCCGTTTCCCTTACTATGTCCTTTTTTGAGTTGGACATTATAAGTGCTCTCGCATCCTCCTGTTCGGATTCCTTGAGGTCGCGAATCACCACTTTGTAAGTGGCCGCAGGTTGTTCCTTCTCCCTTTTACGGGCGACATTTACGGAAACGGATATACCGGAATCGAAAGCGGTGACATACGCATCCTTGAACCCAAGCTTTTTAACTATGTTTAGATGCTGCATGACTTCGTCGTACGAGTGGAATATGCCGGCGGAATAATCGCATTTGCCGTTTGCAAGTTTACGCTTGAAAACAGGGCTGAGCCCCTTCAATCTTTTGATCGGGTAGTTGGCAGGTGCATTGAATATGTGTATCTGGTAAACGAGTCCCACGGGAATGGAATCCACCGGGACAATTAACGTTTTTTCGCCGGTCTTGAATGAATAGTCGAAAACCTTCTTCTTCGGCCTGATCCGGAAATAACGCTTTTTGGCCATGTCCATTTTCCGGAAGGTGTAGATGCTTGTTTCAGGTTTTTCAGGCACTGTGTTTTCCTTTTTGTCGGGTTGGATGTTTTCAGCATCGACTATCATTCCCTTGGAAAGAAAATCGGTCTCCATGGATTGTATGCGGGAAGAAATGCCGGACAACTTCTGCTGCAGCGAGAAAAGTTCGTTTTCTTCGACGAGAAGGATGTTTTCAAGGGAATCCTTTGAGACTGTTTCATCTTCGACCTCCACATAAGCCGTACGATCCTTTTTCTGGCACTCTTCCAGATCTGATATGTCGGCCTCCACCTTTCTGTGTTCGGAAAGGGCGTTGAAATAGTCCTCGTATTGTTTGTCGTTTGTCCTGATTGCCGCGGTTCCTGCTTCAACCGTATCTCGGATCTCGCCATGGCCTGTTGTGACGCTTTCGTTTTGTGCGGGTTCGGAAACGGAAGGCCGGAGTTTTGCTATGCGGCGGATTTCTTCCATGTCTGTCAGAGCCTTCTTTACAGGCAATACTTCGAAAGCCAGCACATAAATGCGTACGCTGTCTCCGGAACAGTCGCGGTTAGAAGCGAAAATGGTGAACTTGCCGTCTGGAGTGTCGGAATAGAGGAAATCATCGGCGGGTGAAGAGAATGGAAATCCGAGGTTTTCCGGTTCCCCCCATTCCTGTGTATCTTCGTTCCACTTGCATCGGTAAAGATCGTATCCTCCCATGCCGAAAAGGCCGTCGGAAGAGAAGTATAGGTATTTACCGTCGCATGAAACCATGGGCAGGATCTCGTTTCCGGTCGATGTCACCTCTTCCCCGATCATTTCAGGTCGGGACCATAGGGAATCGGCTCCGAGCACCGAATAGTTGAGGTTCCAGCTGCCTGATTCGTCAGGAGCCGAGAAGATATGGGTTCCCCGTCCTTTCGGAAGATATACGGCATTCGTCCAAGTGCTTCCGGGAACGGTTACCAGCGAATTCGGCAAAGCCATCCAAGTACTGTCGCCGAGATGGGAATAGTAAAGAAAGAAGGATCTTGCAGGTACGGTCTTTACGGCAACGACTTCCGGGTTTCCCGCAAAACGCAGCAAGCTCAGGCCGTTTTCGCATTGTACTTCCCTTTTCTGCAAATTGTCAACCATCGATGAATCGCTGCATCCTTTCAGAAGCGAATCGAAGGCGGCCCTGGCCTCTTCAAAACTGTAGGCCCTTTGAAGCGAATCGGCTTTACGATATTCTGTGTCAAATGACTGTGATCGCAGAACGAGAGGTGCAAACGAAAGGAAAAGTATGGTCCACAATCCTCTAATATTCATATCTTCCACATATTGGGACAACAAAAGTAGCAAATACTTTATAAATTGAGAAAAAATCGTACCTTTGTACACTTATTTTGAAAATAATAAACATTAAATAATTCAAAGACAATGCAAAGTAAAGGGCTTATCCGTTTTGTGGCTATCCTGATAGCTATTGCCTGCATTTACCAACTCTCCTTCACGGCTGCTACGGCCGTACAGGAGAAACGTGCCGTCAAATATGCCGACAATGCCGCATTAGCTATTCAACAAACGCCTCAATTCAAACAGATTGAAGAAGAAAACCATGCATTTTTCCTCGACTCCATCAGAACAGATGCGAACAAGTACTACATCGATTCCATCTCGACGGAAAAGGTTTACTTCGGATATACTTACAAACAGATAAAGGAAAAGGAGATCAATCTCGGACTCGACCTGAAGGGCGGTATGAACGTGCTTCTTCAACTCGATATGAGCGAACTCGTAAAATCACTTGCGGTCGAAAACTACAATCCCAACTTCGAAAAAGCCCTTTCACTTGCCAAGGAAAGAAGCGTAGGTTCCCGCGAAGAATTCATCCCTCTTTTTGCAAAGGCATGGGAAGAAGTAGCGCCGGGACAGAGTCTTTATTATGTATTCGATACTCCCGAAAATGCCGACAAATTCAAGTCGAAGGGAAGGCCGACCAACGATGATGTCATAAAGATGCTTGAGAACGAAGCCAAGAGTGCTATCGACAATTCCTACAACGTCGTTGAGAAACGTATCAACCAGTTCGGGGTTTCACAGCCAAGCATTCAAAAAATAGGCAACACCGGAAGAATACTCGTTGAACTTCCAGGAGTCAAGGAACCCGAACGTGTCCGCAAGCTTCTTCAGGGAACCGCATCCCTGGAATTCTGGACTACTTACGAAAACAGCGACATATTCAGGTACCTCCAGGAAGCTAACGATATAGAGAGACAGAACCGTGAAGAGCTTGCAGCGGATTCCACCAAGGCAAATAAAGCCGTAGCGCATGTAAATGCCAAGGCGAAAGCGGTAAAAGATACCGTAAGTTCACTGAAGGATTCCCTGGCCAACGAACTTGCGTCAGCCAGCGATTCCTTGCAAAACAACCAATTCGCAGCTCAGAATCCCCTGTTCTCGATTTTGCAACCTTCTGTTTATCAGGGGCAGCTGATGAACGGCGCGTGCGTCGGACGTGCGCACTATCGCGATACGGCGAAAGTAAACGCCATTCTCAGGAGGGAAGATATAAGGAACATATTCCCCAACGATCTGGTGCTGATGTGGACATTCAAGCCGACCAAGATGATTACGAGCGGAGGCTATTATGATCTCGTGGCATTGAAGAAATCCGGAGACAAGGGTGCCGCTCTCGAAGGGACCGTGATCACCAATGCCTCCGTATATTATAATAATATGACCGGTTCCCCCGAAGTCGACATGACGATGAACAGCGAAGGGGCGGCACGGTGGAAAACCATTACTGGACAGAATATAGGACACCAGGTTGCCGTCGTCATGGATGGAACGGTTTATTCGTATCCTAACGTTCAGAGTGAAATTTCCGGAGGCCGTTCGCAGATCACCGGTCAGTTCACGCAGGAAGAATCCCAGGACCTTGCCAACGTACTGAAATCAGGAAAACTTTCCGCTCCGGTACACATAGTCCAGGAACAGGTCGTAGGGCCTACGCTCGGAAAAGCTTCCATCCACGCCGGAATGATTTCCTTCCTGCTGGCATTCGTTCTGGTTCTCATTTATATGTTCTTTTTCTATGCCGGAGCCGGTCTTGTTGCAGATGTAGCATTGATCTGTAACATCGTATTCCTGTTCGGGGCTTTGGTTTCGTTCGGGGCGGTGCTTACTTTGCCTGGTATTGCAGGTCTCGTCCTGACAATGGGTATGGCGGTTGACTCGAACGTCATCATATACGAGAGAATAAGGGAGGAAATCAAGGCGGGCAAGTCATTACGTCTTGCAGTCGAGGAGGGCTACAAGCATGCTTATTCGGCAATCATCGACGGCAACGTCACTACAATACTGACCGGGATCATCCTTTATTTCTTCGGTTCCGGTCCTGTTAAGAGTTTCGCAGCAGTCCTGATCATCGGTATTTTGACTTCCCTGTTTACCTCGATATTCATTTCCCACATGCTCTTCGACGATCGCCTGAAGAAGGGCAAGAGCATCTCTTTCGACAGGAAAGTAAGCCGCAAATTCTTGGAGAACACTCACATTGATTTCATAAATGCGCGCAAGGTTTGTTACATCATATCTTCCTGCCTCATCCTGATATCTGTGGTTTCCATGTTTACCAAGGGATTCAGTTTCGGCGTCGATTTCGCCGGCGGCCGCACCTATGTAATACGATTCGACAAGCCGGTGTCTTCCGAGGATGTTCGCAGAGCCACTGCCAAAGTATTTCCAAGGGTACCTGAGGTTAAGCAGTTCGGAGGTCCCAGCCAGATGCGTTTGACAACCGACTATAAAGTTGCCGACCTTACTGAAAGCGTGGACCGTGAAATCGAAGGGATGCTTTACGAATCGGTTCACGGGCTTTACAAGAATGATATATCAAAGGCCGAATTCGTTTCGACGCTGTCGAATCCTAACGGCATAATCCAGTCCGACCGGGTGGCACCGTCCATCGCAAGCGACATGCAGAGAAAGGCGATAATAGCCGTCATACTCGCCTGGATGGTAATCTTCGTTTACATAGCATTGAGGTTCAGGAGCTGGAGCTTCGGACTCGGAGGCGTCGCCTGCCTGGTGCACGACTCCATAATCGTCATCGGCTTCTTCTCTCTATTCAGCGGTATACTTCCGTTCAACCTTGACGTCGACTCGAATTTCATAGCCGCGGTACTTACCATAATAGGTTACTCCATCAACGATACCGTTGTCATATACGACCGAATACGCGAATACAGGAAAATTTATCCTAAACGCGACCTCAAAACCAACGTAAACGACGCATTGAACAGTACGCTGACCCGTACGTTCAATACTTCGATGACCACCTTGGTAGTTTTACTTTCGATAGCGATCTTCGGTGGCGAAGTCATCCGCGGCTTCTCCGTCGCCCTGATTCTCGGCATAATAATCGGAACCTATTCTTCCCTGTTCGTCAGCGCAACCATCGTTTACGACGTTACGATGTCCAACGAGAAAAAACTTGCGGACAAGAAAGGCAAAACGACGCAACCCGCTTCCTTGAAAAGAAGATAGGTTTACTATTAATACAGCAAAAACAGGGCGTCGGAATTTAAATTCCAGCGCCCTGTTTCTTGTGCCCGGCTTCCGTTTGGTCCATGCAATCCCCGCACCGAGAGATATCGTTGCAACCGCATGCGGCAGCTGCGGGCGGCTTAGATTGACACGTCCGGCGTGGATTTGCTGTGAGATTCGGTTATGCGCTCTCGAAACCCTCTCCGAATTTTCCCTGAATGCCGCTTTTGCCGGATGAGGAAGAGTTGCTCTTCGGCATCTTCGGGGAGTTGGAGCGGCTGCGCAGGAGAAGGTAGAATGTTACGCCGCAGAGCGTGACTATGGAGGCGATGCCCCCGAACTGCATTATGACCGTAACGAAGAAGCAGACGATGAATGCCGCTGCTGCGGTGGCGAACCAGCCTCCAATCACGGAGAAGACCCCGGTGATCCTGGATGCTGCGCTTTCGCGGCTCCATGCGCGATCGGCCAGGGATGAACCCATGGCCACCATGAACGTAACGTAAGTTGTGGAGAGAGGAAGCTTGAACGAAGTTCCCAATGCTATGAGCAGGCTTGCGATGACTAGGTTCACCGAAGCGCGGACAAGGTCGAAGGAGCCGCCCTCCGGAATTATGGCCTGCCTGTTGTCGAAGCGTGAATCTACCCATATCCTGGCTTTCCGTGGAGTGATTTTCCGAACCAGGCCGGAGAGGGAATTTGCGCAGCGGACTATGAATCGTGCGAATCTTGTCGACTTGAATGACTCTTCGCCTTCCTCCTGTCTCGAAAGGTCGAGTGACGTCTTTACCACGCTCCTTGATTTCCTGGATGTGACGAGAGCGAATACCATGATCGCTCCGGCGATGATCAGGAAGACAGTAGGGGTCGCAGCCGGTTTGTTCAGGGAATCCATCATGAAGAAGTCGGGATCGAGGCCGTTTCCATTAAGGGTGAAGTCATTGTATGAAGAGAGTGCGGCAAGGGGAACTCCTATGAAATTTACCAGGTCGTTGCCTGCGAATGCCATTGCCAGGGCGAATGTACCTGTGAGGACGATTATCTTTAATACGTTTACCTTCAACAGGTAAAGGATTTGCATAAGAATCGAGGAAGCCAAGAAGCAGTAAAGAACGAGTTGCCCCGTGTTGGCGGTTACCCATGCCTTCTTGTCCGGAGTCATGAACGATGCTCCCTGTATTCCCTTGATAAGCATGAAGTACAGGATGGCTGTTATTGAGATGCCGCCGAGTATGCCGGCCCACCATTTCAACCTCTTCCTGTAATTGAAGGATAGTATCAGGCGTGTTATGTATTGCACTATGGCTCCGAAGAAGAAGGCGACCGCTACCGAGAAGAATATCGCAACTATTACCGAAATGGCCTTATCGGTGTTGAACATGCTGGAAAAGGAGATTGTGGAGTTCGGAGCCGTAGCCTTTATCATGGCCATCGCTACGCTTGCGCCAAGCAGCTCGAAAACCAACGAGACGGTAGTGGATGTCGGTAATCCACGGGAATTGAAGATATCCAGGATCACGACGTCGGTAAGCATCACGGCCAGCATCATGCATATTATCTCGCTGAAGGAGAAATATTGCGGTTTGAATATGCCGTGCCTGGCGATGTCCATCATACCGTTGCTCATTACCGCTCCGCACAATATGCCGACTGCGGCAATGGCGAATATTACCTTCAGCGGAGCCACTTTAGCACCTACTGCTGAATTCAGGAAATTCACCGCATCGTTGCTTACGCCGACATACAGGTCGGTGACCGCCAGGATGAGGATGAATATTATCAATGCCAGATACATCAATCGGTTACGGTTTAATTTCCGACCGCAAAACTATCGACGTAATGTTACGAAACGGTTACAGCCGCGCTAAATTGCTATGATTGGCTTTTAAGGGTGAACAGGAACTCCAGCCCGCCTCCTTCCCTTTGGCGTGCCACTATGGAACCCCCGTGCAGTACGACTGCGTTCTTGACTATGGAAAGGCCGAGGCCGGTGCCTCCCATCTTCCTGCTGCGTCCCTTGTCTACCCGGTAGAAACGCTCGAAGATTCGCGGCAGATGCTCCTCTGCGATTCCGATGCCGTCATCGGAGAATGTTACGTTTATCAGGCCGTCCTTCTCTTCGCCCGCACTTATGAAAATTGTAGTGCAACCCGAGTAGGCGAGGGAATTGTCTATAAGGTTACGGAATATGGAGCTGAGCAGGGACTGGTTGCCTGTCATCGTTATTCCGTCCATGACGTTGTAGACTACTCTCACTCCCTTGTTTTCGATTTGAATGGCCATTTCGTCGAAGATCTCCCTTATCAGATCCGAGAGTGATATGGGTTCCTTCTCTATCATTTCGCTTGCTTCGTCCATTCTCGTGATTGTAGCAACGTCCTTCAGCAGCCTGGACAGGCGCTGGACTTGGGAATAGCTTTTGTCGATGAAGTCGTTGCGCTGTTCCGTACTCATTCCAGGATTGTCGATTATGGTTTCGAGATATCCCATTATGCCGCTTACGGGGGTTTTCAATTCGTGGTTTATGTTCTGGGTGAGTTGCCTTTTGAGGCGGACCTGGTCCTGTTCCTGCTTTATTACGACATTGTGTTCGTTTTCGAGGGCCTCCTTAGTTTCGCGCAGTTTGGTGTATAGCCGTACTATGTGGTTCGAGATCTCGCCGAGTTCATCTTTGGGGAATTCCCCTATGTCGTCAATGGGCTCGCCCTTGTCGGCTTTTACGGCGAATTTCTGCAGACGTGTAATATTGTCTCCTAGGCGCCATGTAAGCATGTATGCCGCGACGCAGATTATCAATGCTATGGCCAGCATGAACCATAGGAACTTCTGGTCCGCCCTCAAAACTTCCCGTAATGTCAGGCTGTAGTGGACGGCGGAACGTATCACTTCGCCGTCGGCGCATGTGGCGGAGTAAAAATAATATTTGTTGGTGGTTTCGGAGAGCCTGCGAAGCGTATATCCCTGGCCATATTTTAAGGCCTCCATGAATTCCGGTCTGTCCGAATGGTTGACGAATTCGGATAGAGGGCGGTCGTGCTGCGAATCGAAAGTTACTTTACCGGACGAATCTATGATGGTGACGCGCACCGAATCCTCCTGCCGGTTTGCGGCAATGAATCCGTCGACGTCTTCGCCTCTGGAAATGGCATTTGCCAGCCGAAGGTTGTAAAGCTGCAGCGAATAATTGAGACGTTCTATCTTGTACTCTTTTTCACGTTTGTACTGGAAGCCGATGAAGCATGCCAGGAATGCGACGAACAGCAGTAAAAGGGAGAGGAACAACCTTCTGTTGAAGGGGAGCGAATGCCGTTTATTCGAAGCCGTATCCATATCCGAGACGTGTTACGATATGATTGCCGTATTTGCCGATTTTTTTGCGCAGGCGCGTTATGTTTACGTCTATGGTCCGGTCGAGGACTATCACTTCATCGCTCCAGACCCTTTGCAGGATCTCTTCCCTTGAAAAAATTCGTCCGGGGTTGTGAAGCAGCAGATTCAATATTTCGAATTCTTTTTTTGTCAATGTGATCTTTTTGCCGTCCATGGTACAGCTCTTCTTGCCCAAATCCAATTCCAGGGTATCGTATTTGACCGTTTCGGGTTCCGGAGGATGGGCGGAGGGGCCATAAGTCCGGCGCAGCACGCTTTTTACCCTGGCTATCATCTCCCTCGTGGAAAAAGGCTTTGCTATGTAGTCGTCGGCACCGAGGTTGAGGCCGGCTACCTTGTCGTCCATGTCGTCCTTGGCCGTACAGAATATGATCGGAATGGAAGCGGTCCTTTCGTTCTTTTTCAATGTCATGGCCATCTTGAAGCCGCTCATCCCTCCCATCATCACGTCAAGCAGTATCAGCGAGTATTGGTCTATTGGCAGATCGAGGGCTTGTTCGGCACTGTATGCGACATCGGCTTCGAATCCTTCCACTTCGAGATTGAACTGCATGATTTCGCAAAGCGACTCCTCGTCGTCGACGATCAGGATTTTATATTTGGCGTTATCCTCTGCCATACTTCACATTAGCTGGTTCCTGCAAATATAGGCCTTTGCAGTCAAGTTGGCAAAACGGGGGCCTTTTTTTAACGGAAATGTAATATTCCGGCTTTACGGGACGGGATCATAGCCGCTTCCGCCCCACGGATTGCAGCGTAGGATTCTCCAGACGGCGAGAAGGCCGCCCTTTATCGGACCGTATTTCTTTATGGCCTCGACGGCATACTGGCTGCAGGTAGGAGTGAAGCGGCAGCATTTGGGGTGCAGGGGAGAGAGGCAGACCTGGTAGAATTTTATCAGGATCAGGAAGGGAACCGAGACGATCTTTTTAAAGACTCTCAGAAATTTTTTCCACGATGTTTCCGATTCTGGCTGAGATTGTTCCATAATCCGATATATTTTTTCCTATATATACAAACAGAATGTCGAATCCTCCTTCGGGCATGTTTTTGCGCGCAGTCGTTCTCCATGCCTCGCGTACGCGCCGTTTAATAAGGTTGCGGTCCACCGCATGCCTGAATATCCTTTTGGGTACCGATATTATTATTCTCGGTATGCCTAGGGAGTTGCACGGGGTAAAATATGTTTTGAACGGGTAGGAAAATATGACCGTTCCGCATTTGACAAGTTCTTCTTCCTCCTTTCGTGACGATATGCGTTCCCTTTTCCCGAATCCGTTGTCCATCATTCGGATGATTTGAGATATATTTCCAGAGCCTTGGCAATAGATGGGGCTTCTGGGGTCGGGGCTTCTATGACGGATTTCAGTTTGGCCACCTTCATGGCTTTTGCGGTCGAAGGCCCGTAGGTCGCGAAAAGCATGTTCCCCTGCTTGAAATCGGGATGATTTTCGATCAGTGAAGCGATGTCCGACGGAGAATAGAAGACGAGCATCTGGTATTTACTGAGGTCGATCGCTTTTAAATCCACGTGTACGGTTCTAACCAAAATCAGATTGTCATGCTTTATGTGGACTTTGTTAAATGACCTGTTTAATTCGGGCTTGACAATATCCGTATATGTAACGATGAATTTTTCGCCCTTATGTTTGGTGCCTATGGAAGTTAGTATGGAATGCTGGGTCCCGTCGCCGAAGAAAATCTTGCGTTTGCGATAAACAATGTATTTCTGGAGATAAAGTGCTATGGATTCGGAAATGCAGAAATACTTCATGGTTTCAGGTACGGTGTAACGGATTCCCTTGCATATTTCGAAGAAGGAATCTATTGCTGTGCGTGAGGTGAACACTATGGCGGTATAGTCGGGAATGTTGATTTTCTGAGCTCTGAAATCGCGCAAGTCGATATGTTCGGCTTTGAAAAAAGGTTTGAAATCGATGTTCAAGCCATACTTGGCAACCAAATCGGAATAGGGAGAAGTGCTGACAGGAGGAGTCTGTGCAACCAGAATGTTCTTTATGTTCATTGTCTTAGAAAGTTATGACAGCTTTTGCAAAAGCTGCAGTCGGCAAAATTTCAAGGATACAAAGATACAAAAAACCGAAAAAAGAAGAAAACCCATCTGAATTGAGCTTTCTAAAAGCCTTAATATCACAACATAGGTTAAAGAATACCAAAGCCGCGATCGAGATATTGAAAGATAGCTTTTCCGGAAACGAAGGAATGGCGAAACTGAGAATCAAAACAAGGAACAGGACGAGTGCAAACAGGATGAAGTATGACAGGACGCTGTTGAAAAGGTATTTTATTATCTCATTGTTGTTGGTTATCCATGAAATTATTGCGAAAACGATAGCTCTCAGCAGGAAATAACCGAATATGATGCCCCAGATGCAAAAGAACGTTACATGTTCCGGATGGGTGGCGGCGAAACCGCCCCTGCAGAATCCGAGCCTTATGGCGAAAAAGGAAACGGCGAAGGTACAAATGAATGCGATTATGTTGCGTGGCTGGAAGAATTCCCTCTTGTTTTCAAGGTCATACCATTCGGTGTTTTTTAAGAAAACGCCCATTATTCTGCCGGTCACCGAGAACAGGGTGTCGGCTTCGAGCAGGAACGCGGCGGTCAGCACCACGACGATAGCCGAAGTAAATGTAAATCCCTGCTGTGCCTTGGCCAGCAGTTCCGAAATCTGAATCGCATCCGGCATCAGTTTCCTCTTTTGGATTTATACCCCGCAGCTGTTAGGATAGAGACGATTTTGTCACGGAAGTCCCCCTGAATGAGGATTTCCCCATCTTTTACGCAACCGCCCGATCCGCACTGCGTCTTCAGCTTCCTGGCGAGGGTTTCCATCTCCTCTTCAGTACCTTCGAAGCCGTCTACCGCAGTTACCTGCTTCCCCGAACGGTGGCGTTTGTCTATCCTGACAATTATCATTTCCAATAATTTTCGGCAAAGTTAATGATAAAATCGCATTTTAAGTATATTTGCACTGAATGCACAAAGACTCTTAAATAATGACAGAGAAAAAATTCAGGAAGACCAACAACATAATTGCCGTTGTAATCCTTGCCTTATCGGCTTTCGTATATCTCTCCACCATAGAGCCGACTGCAAGTTTCTGGGACTGCGGGGAATTTATCGCTTCGTCGTATAAGCTTGAAGTCGGGCATCCTCCGGGAAACCCGGTTTTCCAGATGATAGCGAGAATATTCACGCTGTTCGTCGGGAAGGAACATGTCGCGGCGGCCGTTGACAGCATGTCGGCGTTGTGTTCCGCCCTTACCATCTTCTTCCTGTTCCTCACGATCGTACATTTCGGACGCAGGCTGGTGCAAAAGACGAGAGGCGGAAATATAAGCGATGCGAGTGCAATAGCCATATTCGCTTCCGGGATCGTTGGCGCACTCGCATACTGTTTCTCGGATACGTTCTGGTTCTCTGCGGTAGAAGGGGAGGTCTACGCGATGTCGTCCCTGTTCACCGCCGTAGTCTTCTGGTGCATGCTGAAATGGGAGGAGGAAGATAACCCTAAATATGCGAACAGGTGGATCGTCCTGATAGCACTGCTTATGGGATTGTCCATAGGGGTGCATCTTCTGAACCTCCTGACCATACCTCCGATGGTCTTCATCTACTATTACAAGAAGACCAAGAAACCTGTAACATTCTGGCGCGGCTTCGGGGTCCTGATTCTCTCGTTCCTGTTGCTGGCATTTTTGCTGTTCATCGTAATCCCTTACATCCCCAAGATCGCAGCTTACGTTGACTTGCTTTTTGTCAACGTATTTCATACGCATTTCAATGTCGGAGCGGTTGTGTTCGTAGTCCTGTTACTTGCAGCCTGTATTTTCGGCATTTACAATACTGCAAAAAGGCATTCCTCCTTCTGGAATACGGTGCTGCTCTGCTTCACCATGATAGTTATCGGCTACTCGGCGTTTGCGATGTGCGTCATCCGCGCATCCGCGAAGACTCCTACAAACGAGTACCAGCCCGACAACCCATTCACCCTTTGCCGTTATCTCGGCCGGGAACAATACGGAAGTTATCCTATAATTTACGGACAGTCTTATGTTTCCACATATTCGCTTAAGGAGCCTTCGTACTGGACCCCGCTGGGTAACAGGTATATCAAGGCCAAGGGACCTGCAAGCCCGGTTTACGATGCCGGGAGCAAGATGCTGTTCCCACGCATGTGGAATTCTTCGGACAAAAACTACGTGAAATATTACGATATGTATACGCACGGTAAATTCCAGACTTCCAGGCGTATGATAAACGGGGAAGAAAAAGTTGTGAAAAGGCCTTATCAGAAGGACAACCTCACATTCTTCTTCGATTTCCAGTTGAACTGGATGTACGTGAGATATTTCATGTGGAATTTCGTCGGACGCCAGAACGATTATCACGGCGAATCACCTAACCTTTTCAGGGGCAATTGGGAGAGTGGAATCAAATTCATAGACGAAGCCAGGCTCGGGGACCAAAGCGATGGACCGGATTACATGGTGCATGCCAAGGGGAAGAACCATTATTTCTTCCTTCCTCTCCTGCTGGGGCTCATCGGGCTTTTCTATCAGATTTCCAAGGATGGCAGGAATAGCTGGATCACTTTCCTCCTGTTCTTCCTGACGGGGATCGCTATAGTGATTTATCTAAATCAGCCTCCTCTGCAGGTACGTGAAAGGGATTATGCATATGCGGGGTCTTTCTATGTTTTCACAATCTGGATAGGGCTCGGCGTAACTGCGATTTACCAATGGTTCGAAGGAATAGTGCGTTCCCCGGGAGGGCGTAAGGCTTTGGCTTGTATCGTCGGGGTCGTTTGCCTGGGGGTTCCTACTCTCATGGGGGCCCAGAACTGGAATGACCACGACCGTTCCGGCCGTTATACGGCACGTGACATAGCTTACAATTATCTGAATACGTGCGACAAGGATGCGATACTTATAACACATGGCGATAACGATACATTCCCTCTGTGGTATGCGCAGGAAGTCGAAGGTATCCGCACGGACGTGAGGGTGGTCAACACCTCCCTTCTCGGCACTGACTGGTATATCGACCAGATGAAATGGAAAACCTACGAATCCGACCCTCTGCCCATAACCATCGACCGCAAACAATATCTCTATGGAACGAACGACTGGGTTCCTGTAATCGAGAAGATCAAGAATCCTGTTCCTCTCAATGATGTAATAGACATATTCAAGGACCCGAGATTTGTCCTAAGAATGGAAAACGGAGAGTCGTACGACTTTCTTCCGGCGCGCAAGTTTATCGTCCCGGTCAACAAGGATAGTGTGAAAAAATACCATATAGTTCCGGATTGCGACTTGGACAAGGTTTGCGACAGCGTGATCCTCGAAATACCTGAAGGTACGGATTACATAAGCAAGACGGACCTGATCCTTCTCGACGTGATTGCCCATTACAAGTGGAACAGGCCGATCTATATCCTGTCCCTCGGGGGCGATACCAAGATAGGCCTGCGCAATTACCTGCAGTTCGATGGGTTCGCATACAAGTTCGTACCTATAAGAAGCAAGTCCGCGCTCATGAACATGCAGCAGGTCAATACCGATATACTGTTCGATAAACTGATGAAGGAATACCGCCTCGATAACCTGAAGGATACCACGGTGGACTGGGATTACCAGAACCTTTACACGTGGATGGGCGTCATGCCGCTTCGCAACATGTTCAAGATAGAAGCCCAGAGCCTTCTCGACAAGGGAGATACCGTCAAGGCCGTAGCGATTCTGGACCGTTGCATCGATGTGATGCCTACCAAGAATTTCCCTTACAACTTTTCCATCTTACAGTCAGTGAACGAGTATTGTATCCTTGACATAATCGATCTTTATCTGAAATGTGGGAAGACGGCCGAAGGAATGAAACTTGCCAACGAATTCGTCTCGGAGTCGGTAAAGGCGCTGAGGGTATTCGGCTCCCCTTATAAGGGGGCGTTACTGTCGTCGGACAATTACCAGTCCACGATGCTTTATTTCTATTACCTGAAGGATATATTTGAGAAAAATGGCTTGACGGATGCCGCCAAATCCATAGGGAAATTGTTATATGGCGGAGAAGGCACTTAAACGGCGTTGTTCCGCCATGTAAGAATGCAGTTGGCCGCCCGCCGTCCTACGGTGGCTACCAACTGCTCTTCCGTTGCGGACTTGACTCCGGAAACAGATTTGAATTTTCTCAAAAGGGCGATTTCCGTTTTGTCGCCGATTCCCTTTATATCCGTCAGAGCCGAATGTATTTGCGCCCTGCTTCTGCGATTCCGGTGATGGGTGATTCCAAATCTGTGGGCTTCATCCCTGATTTGCATTAGGATACGGAGAGACGACGAATTTTTGTCCAAGAAAAGCGGATGCGGATCCCCGGGTATGACTACCTCTTCAAGCCTTTTCGCTAATCCGATGGTGAATATCCTGTCTTGCAGGCCGAGCTTTTCCAAGGCTATCAACGCGGAATGGAGCTGTCCCTGGCCTCCGTCTATGACAACGAGCTGCGGAAGGGGCTTTTTCTCTTCGAGAAGACGCGAATAACGGCGGTAGACGACTTCGGTCATGGAAGCGTAGTCGTTGGCTCCGGTTACCGTCCTTATGTTGAAGTGGCGGTATTCCTTTTTGTCCGGCCTGCAATCCTTGAAGACCACGCATGAGGCGACGGGGTTGGTCCCTTGTATGTTGGAGTTGTCGAAACACTCTATGTGCACCGGATCCTCTTTCATCCCGAGGTCGTCCTTCAACCTTTCGACGATTTTGCGCCGGTGCTCGTCCGGTCTAAGGTATGCTTCCTGCTTAATGGCATCCGTCTTCATCGCCTCCGCATTCTTCAGGCTCAATTCAAGCAACTTAAGTTTGTCCCCGCGCTCCGGAACATGGACCTCGTGTCCCTCTAGATCGTCTCCCGGCATGAACGGGACAAGTATCTCCCGCGACAGCTCCCCATATTTGGAGAAAATTTCGCCTATGAAGGCCGATAGCATATCGGAGGGTTCCTCTTCTATCTTGGCTTTCAATTCGAGGCTGAGGGACTGGATTATCGCTCCGTCCTGTATTCTCATGAAATTGCCGAAACGGTCATCTTCCCCACCCGTAAGGCTGAAGACGTCGACTTTGGTTATGGAAGGGTTGACGACCAGGGATTTGGCGTAATGCTCTTCAAGCAGGCGTTTCTTATCCTTGTAGCTTTGCGCGGTCTCGAAATCGAGGTTTGCCGCCGCTTCCTTCATCTTGCCGTCGAATTCCCTTATCAATGGAGCTACTTCGCCCTTTAGTATTGAAATGGCCTTTTCTATTCGCGAGTCATATTCGTTCTCCGAAATGGAACCGTTGCATACGCCTGCGCACCTGCCGATATGATAATCCAGGCAGGGACGTATCCTGCCCGAGGATATCGTTTCGTCCGTGAATGTGTGTTTGCAATCGCGCAGGCTGAAAAGATTATGTATCAATTCAGTAAGTCCACGGGCATGAAGAACGGACCCGTAAGGCCCGAAATATTTCGAACCGTTGTGCACGACCCTTCTTGTAACGAATATCCTCGGATACCTCTCAGCTGAGACGCAAATCCAAGGGTAGGTCTTTCCGTCCTTGAGCAGTATGTTATAACGGGGCTGGTATTTCTTTATCAGGTTGTTTTCCAGAAGGAGGGCGTCCTGCTCGCTGTCCACTACGGTGTGCATCAGATCAGCGATCTTCGCTACCATCACCCTGGTCTTGACATTTAGCTGGTCCGGTGGCCGGAAATACGATGACACCCTCTTTTTGAGGTTTTTCGCCTTTCCTACATAAATGACTTTTCCTCCGGCATCCAGGAACCTGTATACGCCGGGCTGGTTTGGAAGGAATGCCACTTTCTCCTTGGGCGTCATGCTTTCGAATCCTTTAACCATAATACCAGTCCGTTAATGGAGTTTATGAGATAAAATGTCCACATTATTATCATCATACCCGCATATGGAACCTTCCCTATTTGTACGATCCACATGACGATGCTTATGACGTTTATCGTTATCCAAAGATACCACTGCTCGGCATATATCCTTATCATCATGAACATGGCAGCCATCGAGAGTATAGTGGTAACTGCATCCATAAAGGGGTTGCTGTCCTTGAGATATCTGAGCAGGGCCCATGCGGCTGCCGTTGCGGCGGCTATGGAAAGCGTGGTATAAAGGATTTCTTTCCATGTCATCCTTCTCGCCTGGACCTTGACGGGATCATCCTTCTTTCTGGCGTTTGTCCAGCTATGCCATCCGATGAACTGCATAGGGAGGTAATACAGGAGGTTCAATGCGGCGTTGCCGTAATATTTGGTTATGAAGGCTATTATCGCGTAAAGCAAGACGTTTGCCGCACCGAAGAAATAATTCAGGATGTTGCCTCTCGCGACGAGAACGTTCCCTATCACGCCCGTAACCGCGGCAAAAAAGCCGAGCCAGTCGAAGCTGCCGCCTCGTACTACGCTTACTATGTTCATTACCAAGCTGGAAATAAGGACTCCTCCGATCATTATGTAATCGAACGGTTTCAGGGTGCCGAGGAACATATTGCCTTTGATTTTCATTACGTGTCCGGGTTTAATACATGGGGGTTCCAACGAGGAACTGGAAAGATGGGGTCTTGACTTTTCCCGTCAGGAAATCCTTCGTAAATGAGCACCTTACCCCGAATTTGAATTGCCACCCTATATGGAATATGTGTGCGTCGAGCAGCAGGTCCGTTCCTATTGAGTAAAGGAGTTCGTCGTTTATATCGCGGTTGGAGTTCAATGCCAGGTCTCCGAACGGAATTACCTGGAGCCTCATGAGATATTGGGAAAGTATGTATGCGTCGTTGAGATAGATTGGCATCGCATAATCGGCTGTCACCTTTGCGAAACGAATGGAAGCCATGCTTGTGCTGTAGCCTCTCGGCATATTGGCAAGGTTGTCTATGTATCCGTAGCTCAACTTGTTGTCCTGGAACTGGAATGTACCCGTGGCTTTGAATCCGTGGGAATGCCATAATCCGGGCATGTAAAGGTAAAAGGTCCCATATCCGATATTACCGTTGTGTTCCTGGTCGCCGATACAACTTATGGCTGCCAGGCGGGCCCCTATGCCCCATTTGGGATAAAGTAGGGATTTCGGCTTGGGGGTCATTAAGGAGAATTCTATGCCGTATTCCAGGCTTTGCTTCGGCAGCCCCTTCGAATCCGGATCTTCGGGATGGTAAAAGTACGTGTCGTTGCTTATGCTGTACTGAATATATGGGGCGAAAGTACGGTTCACTCCCCCAGACGACAGGTCCAGTGGAATGTAAACTTTCATGTTGGCTTCTATCAAGGGCTTGTGTGCCAATGTGTCGATCGTGAACATTCCGTCCGTGTTTTGCACGGTTCCGCCGGGAACATAATACCTGTTATATCTTACGGCGGTCCTGTTCCTGTCGTTTATGTCGAAAGTGAAATCGAAAGCCGGATAGAGACCGGTATAGTTGAAGTTAAAATGTCCCGAGTGGAAATGGTTGTGATATGAATATCCAAACATGGCCGTCGCCGTGCCGAGCGAATTCTGGGAAAGGACAACCGCCCCGGGAGATGCGACACGATACCATTCAGGAAGGCTGAATTCCGAAAAACGATCCATATTGTAATAGACTGGCGCCCAAGAGTGTATGTGGAACAGATGTCCGGCTTTGCTGTAATGGACGGCTTCGAGGTTCGAAATGGAATCCTTCAGTTGCTTTTTTCCCTCTTCTGAAGGTTTTTCAATGTACTTTGAGGCCTGCTGTGCGATTTGTTCCGCTACGATATGCTTGTAAGGCTTGGTGAAATCCGATGCCTTTTCTTCGAGGAAGCAAGCTGCAGTTGAAACGGGATGATATCCCTTGGTATCGAAGACGGAGTAGTAAAGGTTTTTGCCTGTGGCGTCAAACATAGGTGCGAAAGCTCCGAAACGGGAGTCGACGATACGCGTGAGAACCTTAGAATTAGGATCGTAGCGGTAAATGTTAGATATACCGTCTAAGTCGAATTCGAAAATAAGTGATTTCCCGTCGGAGACGAGACTTTTCATAGTCTGATATTGAGGGGCTACCTCTTCTTTCCATCCGGAACTGATTTTTCCGTTCCTCTGTAGTACGGACCAGATTCCTTCTCCGTTTTCGACGATTTCCAGCGCATATACCCTGTCCCCGATCCAGGCCGTCTCCGTTATCTGTCCATGCATGGGGGATGCCACGGTGTCCGTAACCGTTCCTTCGGTAGTCATCAGTATCAGGTTGGAACCTCCGGTAACCGGATATTCGGTTACGGAGAGGAATTTGCCGTCGCCGGATACCGCTGGGTTGAAAAGATGTCCCCTGTCGGTGAGACGGACGGTCTTGCCTGTCTTGAAATCGTAAAAGTTTATGACCGATTTGTCCTCCAGTGACCAGCGCGGATTAATAATTGATTCCGACCAGTAAAATCCTTCGGAAGAAGGGGATATTTTGGAGGAATAGTCCGGGAAAGGCCTTATCGCTTTCTCGCTTCCGTTCGGATAGATCTTGATCAGATGTCTGGGATGTTCGTATCCAGCCTTTACGGAGTAGATTCCGTCTTCGGTAGGTATCACTTGTGAATAAACAGTATAGTTTTGCTCGCATTTGGAGGACAACGGGGTGAAAGGAGTGAACGGTGCGCGTTCAGCGTCATCTTCCTTCCATTCGGCTCCCATAGAGAGTATGGATTTGTTGAAACTTTCGCGGTCCGTCATTCCCGTAGCTTTCCGGAAAGACTTGCTCCAGTAATTGAAATACAGCGCGTATTTGACGAATGAATTCAGCAGGTCCCCCGTCGAGAAGAAGTTATCCGAAGTGGAAGTCATATAACTGTTTATCATGTAACCGAAAGGATACGAATTCGGAGTGAACCTGCCATATGAACCGTAACGCCACTGGTCGTACAGCCGGCCCTCGTCTTCCAGGCAGGATGCGCGGTAGTACTGCAGAAAGGTTCCGCTTCTTCCGCGCCCTGCATTACTCAGGGTTGTCTCGTTCATGACCGCGTCGGATTCGAAAATCCAGGAAGAGGGGGTTACCCCGATCCCTATTCCAACTGAAGATTCTCCTATGAGGTAGTATAAAAGTCTGAATATTCCTTTTGTATAGTGGTCCATTTGCCCCACATGCCTGCCTTCGTGCAGGGCAAGTTGTTCCGCCCATGGCTGTGGATATGAACCGTCATAAGGCGGCATTGTCATGAGTTCCACCCTTTTGGGAGCCCATATAACCATTCCGTTGCTTCGGGAGAGGTTGGGATGAAGTATGATCGGCAGCGGTTTCGGATCGCTTCTGATTCCCTTCATGGTATTACTGCGATTTAGCTCGAACTGATATGCATAGATTCTTGCAAGCGAATCAGTCCCTGCAGGGTATATGAACTGATAGTTCTTGGTACGAAGCTGTTTCCATTTCAATGAAGACGGATCCTGTCCAAGAACATAATATTGTGCTCTTACAGGCAATGCTGCTAAAATTAAAGCGGAGCACACTATGAAAACTATCCTGCGACAGTTAATCATATATCAACATTTCTGACAAAGTTAAAAAAACTATATATTTGTAGCACAAAAAGTGTTCCTGATGGGAGTCCTTTACCAAATCTTGGCGTTGCTCGGTTCGCTTGCTCTCTTCCTGTACGGGATGATGATGCTGAGCGAATCCGTGCAAAAGATTTTTGGCGCTGGGATGAGAAGGTTCATGACATCTATGATGTCTAACCGGTTCAAGCTTGTCCTGACGGGCCTCGTAATCACGGCCATAATACAATCTTCTTCTGCGACCACCGTAATGGCGGTCAATTTCGTCAATACGGGTCTCTTCTCTCTGTCACAGGCAATTGGAGTCATTTTAGGTGCCAATGTAGGTACTACTGTGACTGGATGGGTCATCTCCCTTTTCGGCATGCGTTCCGGGGTGGAATCGTTTGCAATTCCGCTGATCGCGCTGGGATTCATATTCATGATGATGAAATCGGCGAAGAAGAAGAGCATAGGGGAACTTATAGTAAGCATATCGTTCATTCTTCTTGGCATATGCTTCCTCAAGCAGTATGTCCCGTCGAAGGAAGTCTGGCCCGGATTCGCAAGGTTCATAACCGAGTGGTCCGGATGGGGATATGGTTCCATTTTGATTTTCATTCTTCTGGGAGGTATCCTGTCGATAGCCGCACGTTCGTCTTCTGCGACGTTGGCAATTACGCTGGTGTTTGCCGGAACGGGATGGCTTCCTTTCGATATGTCCTGCGCGATGGTGATAGGAGAGAATATCGGGACGACGGTAACGGCGAACATAGCGGCTCGCGGAGGTAATGTCTCGGCCAAAAGGGCGGCACTTACACATACTCTCTTCAATGTTTTCGGTGCGGTCCTGACGTTGTTGTTCTTCTATCCTTTTCTGCATTTTATCAGTTGGACGGTCCGTATATGCGGAGGCCTCGACCCTTTCACTAGTTCCGCCGCGGCCGCTGCCGGTTCCGGCAGTGCCATGCTCGGCATAACCTGTGGAATATCCCTTTTCCATACGCTGTTCAATCTGTTCAACACCATAGTGATGTTTTTCCTGGTCCCTTCACTGGAGAAGATCGTGGTCAAGCTTGTCCCACCGGGGAACGAAGAGGAAGTCTATTATCTCAAATATTTGCAGGGAGGTTTGTTGGCTACGCCTGAACTCTCTCTGGCACAGGTCAGGCAGGAGATCGTCCGTTTTTGCCAATTGGAGAAGAAACAATTCGGCTATGTCAGGGAAGCGCTGATAAAGGCGGAAACGCCGGAGTTCGACGTCCTGTTCAAGAAACTGTCCCACTACGAACAGATTGCGGACCGGGTAGAATATGAGATAGCTGAATATCTTAACAAGATAGCGGAGTCGGAACTCGGCGAACTTGCAGGCCGCAGAATGCAGTCCATGTACAAGATAATCGGGGAACTGGAATCAGTCGGCGATTCAGGTTACAACATCGGGCGTATACTTCAAAGGAAGAATCTTGCCGAAGAGGTATTCACACCTGAAATGCAGGGAAAGCTCTTTCACATGCTGGACCTTCTCGATGCGGCTTTCGATGCCATGATTTTCAATTGTTCGCAGGGTTACGAATCCATCAAAGACATAAACAACGCATCCGTTACGGAGCAGGCCATCAACGATTATCGGGACGCCAGACGTGACGAGCATATGAAAAATCTCGAAAACGGGGTTTACGGCTACCAGGTCGGGGCCTATTATTTCGATATAATCGCAGAGTGCGAACGTGTAGGGGATTTCATCATCAACGTTTCCGAAGCCCTCATGGACATCAAGGAGGAAAAGAGATGAATGCGATCTCTTCCATATTGATGATGTTGGGCTCGATAGCGATGTTTCTTTACGGCATGACCCTCATGAGTTCTTCCCTTCAGAAGGTAAACAGCGGAGGATTGCGAAGGATGATTTCCTCGATGACTACCAATCCGTTCCGGGAAGTTATGACCGGAATGGGCATAACGGCCATAATACAATCTTCGTCGGCGACTACCGTAATGGTGGTAAGTTTCGTCAATGCCGGCCTGCTGACATTGACCCAGGCTGTAGGCTTCATCATGGGAGCCAACATAGGGACTACGCTTACGGCTTGGATAATCGCCTTGTTCGGCTTCCGGGCAAACGTTTCGGCATTTACCATACCGTTCATAGCATTGGGGTTCATCCTGATGATGTCGAAATCGTCGAAGAGCAAATATTTCGGGCAAATGATCCTGGGATTGTCCCTTCTCTTCATGGGCCTTTCCTATATGCAAAAGTCCGTGCCGGACCTTAGCGCGAATCCGCAAGCGTTCGCTTTCATCGAACATTGGACCAATTGGGGATTCGGTTCGGTCATGATTTTCGTGTTGATAGGAGTTATATTTACCCTGATCATGCAATCTTCTTCCGCTACGATGGCAGTGACGTTGATCATGGTGGCTATGGGCTGGATCCCGTTCAGCATGGCTACGGCTATGGTGCTCGGCGAAAACATCGGCACCACCATAACGGCCAACATTGCTGCCACCGTCGGGAATATTTATGCCAAACGGGCCGCAGTGGCGCATACTTTTTTCAATGTATTCGGTGTCTTGCTCGCCCTTGCCCTATTCAAGCCCTTGCTAAAGGTCGTTTCCCAGATCACCATGTGGATGGGATTTTTCGATCCCATGAGACCTTACAGTGAACTGCAGGCGCTGGATCCTGCAAAGGCCCATGAGACCTACCTTTATGCTTCGGCCATAGTGCACACCTTGTTCAACGTGACCAATACCCTTATTCTGGTATGGTTCATACCGCAAATCGTAAAATTCGTCTGTTGGGTAGTACCTTCGCGCCACGAGGAAGAGCCTATGCGACTCAAATATATCCAGGGCGGAGTATTGGATACGCCGGAGCTCTCCCTAGCCCAGGCCAAAATGGAGATCGTCAATTTCGCGGTTCTCATGAAACGGCAATACGGGTATGCCCGTTCGGCGATACGGGAAAGCGATTCGGATAAGTTCGACGAATATTTCGAAAAACTGAACCATTACGAGGAAGTTTCCGACCACATCGAATATGAAATAGCCACATATTTGAACAAAGTGGCTGAAAACAACTTGTCAGAGACCGCAGGCCGCAGGATGCAATCGATGTACAAAATCATAGGTGAACTGGAGTCTGTCGGGGATTCCGGTTACAATATAGGCCATATCATCCAGAGAATGCGTTCGCAAGGGAACGTTAAGTTCACCACCCAGATGGTGGAGAGGATGATGCACATGCTGGACCTGCTTGACGATGCTTTCGATGCCATGGCGACGAACTGCGATCTAGGATATGACAGGATACAGGATATTTCCAATGCGATAAATTGCGAGCAGCGCATAAACGAGTATCGGGACAACCTGCGCGAAGAGCATCTCATGAATCTCGAGAACAAGGCTTATTCCTATTTGACGGGAGTATATTATATGGACATAATATCCGAATGCGAGAAGATAGGGGATTTCATGATAAACGTTTCCGAAGCGATTATAGAGATCAAATAGTCGAATCAACCGATTTTTTTATATTTTTGCATTCGCAAAAAGATTGAACTAATTCACAGAGGGATGTGAGAGTGGTTTAATCAACCAGTTTGGAGAACTGGCAGACGAGGTTACTTGTCTCAGGGGTTCGAATCCCCTTCCCTCTGCAAAAAAGCCCTGAAACATATGCTTCAGGGCTTTTTTGTGGTTGAGATACCCGGATTCGAACCGGGACTGACAGAACCAAAATCTGGGGTGCTACCATTACACCATATCTCATATGGATTTCGGACTGCAAATATATGAAAATGTTTTTTTATATCTTTGTTGAGAATATTATTAATAGATCATCATGAAAAGGTTCCTGGCACTTATTTTAGCGATGGCTGCTTTCAATTGTGGCCTTATGGCACAAAATACAGAGAAAATACTGATCAAGACGCCACCGCTTCCGAACGACCCGACGATGGTCGACATGCTGCATTACACCAAGGAACTCGAATCAAAGAAGGTTGAGATCATGAACGTCTACAAGGAAAAAGGCAAGAGTGGTGCCATGGAATTTTTTAAGGAGGAGTCTCCCCAGATCTACGGCGGTATCCTTCATAGCGAACGCCAGACTAAGCGGTTTCTCATTGTAGGAGGAAGTATGTTCGTGGTTGGAGCCGGAACGGCGACCGCGCTGGCTCTTACGATTCATCCTTCGGAGAGCGTTGGCTCTTTTGTTGCTGTCAGTTGCTGCGCAGGGGTCGGCATAATAGGGGCGGGACTTGCCTTGGCCGGGTGGATAAACGGCGCTGATGCCGTCAGGGACGGGATAATCCTTTATAAACGTGCAGTAGACGATGAAATCAACGATGTCAAGGCGTATTCCGGAGCGATCAGGAAACTTTCACTCGGGCCCACCCCGAGCGGTTATGGCCTGAAGCTCGTCTTTTAATCGATGCGACCTGCCACAATATTCTGGGCAATAGCCTTGACAGCGTGCCTGTGCGCCGTTTCTTGTA
>JALCST010000003.1 GCA_022653675.1 Bacteroidales bacterium
CTAGTCACCAACTCGTGTCATCTTTGACCAACTTGCGCCAACTTGCCAACAACTTGGAAAAATCGGCCACGACTTGGTGCAAATCAGGAAAATCAATAAATCAAGACGTCTTTAATCGGAGGCTTACCTCCGATCTTGCTCAGATACCTTGCCTTTTCCCTGTCGATGGTTGCTTCATCCGATCCCGGCGCTTCGAATGCCGCCGCCGAATTCTCTATGAACTCCTTCTTCCAACGGCTGATCATCACCGGCGATACCTCATACTTGATTGCAAGTCCATTCAGCGTCTCGCGTTCTTTGATGGCTTCAATTGCAACCAGCGTCTTGAACTTTGCATCGTACTTCCGTCTTGTATTTTTCATGATGCCGAATTTAATATTTTTTTATCTTCTGCACCTGTCTCATTTTACGGTAGTATTATAGTAATCCATCAGATTTATTGGGAGGAGGTCAAGTTATAATGCTTTTCAAAATTTATTTCATTCGAAAAACATTGTTCAGCTATCTTATGTTTTTCCGTATCATTATATTCATCATCGGATAAAGTCATTGGTTCTCGCATTAAAATGGATTTATCAACTTTACTATCGTAAATCCATATATTTGCTTGTTTAGTTGCATATTCTACTTTGAATAGATTAATAAAGTCAATAATTTCTGATTTTGTCCATTTCATAGGCTTATATATTATAATAAAATTTTCAACAACAGGATTATGACGAGTAATTAATTCAAATTTTACTTTGTCTAATCTCTCAATATTTCTTTTTCCCTCCCCAACAAAATTAGCAACGAAAACTGATCCTTTGATATAAATATGATAAAATTTCACATCATATCCATTCAACGCCGTGATTATTCTATTTCGTGCTGATTTCTCACATTTTTCGCCAAAGTATATCGCTTTTAGGGCTGACGGATGATATGTTTTCTTCCCATAATGATCTTTAATAATCCGTACTTCTTGCTCCTGCTTCCATTTTAACAGTTTTGTTCCGTAGAGTTTTGTTAGAAATACATTTTCATCTTGAATATCATCTATTGTTATTGTCGGAAACCTTTTTCTATAATCAACATTAATTACATTAATATCCCTTTTCAGTGGAAACTGCGTTTCTTCACATAACTTGTCAAAATCATACTCAATACAAAAACCTTTATTGTTATTAGCATAATTTACCCACATATTGAAATTAAAGGGAGTTTTGCTCATAGAATAAACTCCAATAGAGTCTTTAAAAGACAGTACTTTCTGTAAAGAATCTCTTATTCGCTTAGTGTCCTCTTTAGAAAAAGGGTCTACTACATTGAGCATCTTTGATATCGCATCATTGCAAATTCCCTCATTCGGATCATTAAGGGTATTAAACGGTGCGAAATAGATACAATTCTCAGTAAGAGTAGCAAGATCTCTTTCTAAATAATCATTGCTTCTGTATTTATATGCTAACATACTATCAAAGTTATATCCACAAATACTAATGATCTAACCACATATCTTATTTTATCTTGAAAGCCCACGCCTTGAGAGGCTTGTTATTAATTCTGTGCTTTTTCCTTTATTCCATCGGTTTTATCATTCTTTCAATAAAAGCAATTTCTTCTTCGGTTAAGCCATACTTAACGTAAAGTTGCCGGTCTATATCAACTAAAGGTTTGTCCCAATCTATATCAGAAGTGGAAGTAAAATCTTGGATAGGAACATATTCATAAACCTTACTTGTCGCATGTTGAGTATTTTTCATCAATAGAACTAAAAATCGGAAAAATTTTGTTTCAATGTACATAATCACATTATTTGCAACAATCCTGTCATTATAGATACCTAAAACCAAATAAGTTTCTGTACAACATGTTTGAGGTTCACTTATAAAAGGTTTACCTAAAACCAAATATGGAAAATTGCCTCTCTCTCCATATGCATACGAAATTAAAACCTTATATTTTCCAATCCACTCATTATTCAAAAGAACAAGATCTTTATTAATATATCCATTATGAGGATAAGCAAATATTTTAATAGAGTCTTTTGTCTTAGTATTCTGTATGCAAACATTTGTTGCTAAGCCAAAGGGTTTACGAGAACTAACAATAGTTGAGAAGCTCTCTTCCTTAAAGCCCCTTATTTTATGTAAAATTGAGATTGCTTCGTTAAAACGAATAAAAGAATCATTACCTGATTCTAATAATGGTCGAACCATTTCAGATTTACTATTATTATGATAAGTTTTTATTTTACATTCGCCGTTATAATTAACATCCCATAAAAAATAACAAACTCCACCAGATAAATCAACACCAGGAAAACAATCTTGTGAATCAAAATGATCAACCAAAAATTTAATTCTCAAGTCATGCAACATTTCATCTCTAAAATCATTCAACCCTTTTCCTCCAGAATACCATCTAGCAGGCATAATCATTGAAATATAATTAGGAATTAACCTTTTAGCTATTTCTACAAAATAATTATATACAGGTTTTGCACTTGCCTTATTTCCTCCATCCATAACCTGATACGGTGGATTCCCTACTATTGCATTAAATTTCATATTATCGTTATTATTTGATTTCCAATAAGATTTGCCCTGTTGCACCTTTTCTACAAAATTGGCAGTTTTGTTGGTGATTTGATTTATAAGATCTTCAAAATAGCGAGTGTTTACCTTGGCATTACGGAATCCTACCAATGTCCGGCGGGTAATGCTTTTGGCCATAGGCGTTTTACATATAACAAAGATGTTTTCAGCAACTACGCTGTCCCATATTTGGAGTTGCTGTTCCGATTCAAAATTACCATCAGGATATTTCTCCTTAAGTCGTGTACGATAAATTCCATACGCCATATAAAGTGGATAAAGACCGGATTTCGAATTGATTTCGAGTATGCGTGAGTCAGCAGAAAATACATTTTTAGTTACATCATCCCGCTCAACATAGCGAGGTTTCTCTATCATATTTTCATACTTGTCATCGTAAAATACGTAGCCGCCAAGGCAATCTCCAAGATGCATATTCACGACACGCCAAGGGGTAAGCACTGTTTCTTTATCCGGATTACGAAATGTGTTAAATATGGTAGTAATACGTCCTATGCGTTCTTCTATCGGCAGATTATCGGCAGCACGAGACATTGCCCTGATTTTTTTACCTGCTGCACGAAAAACGTCGGGTTCATAATATTTTTTGAAACTGTTGAATAATTGTTTGCTTACACCTCTTGGCATAAACTCTTCCCATGATTGATTATCAATCAATTGAGTAAAATTATCGATGGTAATTTCTTTATCTTCATCATTTATGTCGGCACCATAAATCAGAAGAGGCATGCGAATGGAAATACCCCGAAGGATGGAAATGGCACTATCACGGTTTTTCCTTTTCTCCTTCTTTTCTTCCAATAAATGTTGTTGCTCTTCGGTAAGTTCGTATGGATTACGTTTCTTTTTTTCAGCTTCTTCTAATTGCTCGTATTCTTCGTTGGTAAAACCTTGCTTGTTTAGATCGATATCACCACTTTTGGGCATAGCCTTGGTGCTCCTGATTATTTTTTTGAGGCCTTCAAAATCCTTTAATTCAACATCATCCAATTTCATCAATTTGTCGTTATCATAAAGGTATCCATCTTCAAAGCCATGGCGCACAACACGTTCAACATATACTTTCTTGAGCTGTTCAAGCATACCATCAACGTTGTATGTACTCATACGCGAACCCTCTACGGCAATGATTGGACAGAAGTTAAGAAATTCTCCCATTGTCTGACGATCGTTATCGGTAGTCTTTCCCGCTTTGGCAGAAATTTTTGCAGTTTCGGCAATAACTTTAAGTGTACGATCCGGAGCGAAATCAAATACGAAACAGTCTTCTTTTACATGGCCGTTAATTGTGGCAGGCGTTTGTACACGAAAAATAGTTTGCATATAACTGGAAGCCGATGTGTTATAAGAACCGGAAAGCATAAGCACAGCAGTCCATGCAGGTACGGAAACGCCTGTGGTAAGCCTGCCGCAGGATAAAGTAATAGTATATGTGTCTTGGGGTTTCTTGCCAATGGCCTCTTGCACTTTTCTTAGTGCATCCTCGTTCGCTTCCTCTTCATCGCCATCACCCGCCACATTTACAACTTTGAACTGACTAAAGACCGGATGTACTTGAAGCATTGCACTTAGGGCACGTGCTTCTTTCACTCCCGGAACCATCCAAAGTGAATGACGAAAATTGTTCCGATATTCCTCCGTTGAGTATGGATAATTACTTTCATCATCAGATTTTGTAATAAGGTCGAGAAATGAGCGTATATCCCGGTTGTGAATAAATGCTCCGTCTTCATTCACACGGAAAAATTCATGAAAATTAAAAGCGACATCCTCATCAATATAATCATTAAGCAATTTCCCGAGATCATACGTAAAAATGTTGAGCCGTGGCAATGCCGCGTAAGGATTGGGATCACCAAAGTGAATCTTATCCCAATCGGCCTTTGCACGTTGTTCCATTACATAATCCCACGTATAGATTTCATCTTCTTTGTAATCGTCAAGTAAATTAAATGGTGTGCCGGAAAGTCGTAATATTTTTGTTTGAGGTTTGATAAGTTCATTCATTACGGCTTTGCCAAGCTCTGTTTGCGTTCCTTCATGGGCTTCATCCACGATAATCAAGTCCCAAGGCGTAGCAAACACTTCATTATCTTTATCGAAATTGCCTCCTACCAATTCTGCACCGCGCAGATCCTGCATTGAAGCAAAATATACATATTTGTCCTTACCTTTTTGCGCTTGCTCTTCGAGCGTAGCAAAAACATCCCCGTTTGTTTTTGAGCCATAAGTAAAATCAGGACGATCGTAGAAAATCTTACCGAAATCTTCAAACCAACCGGCATTGACCACCGGGCGATGTGTCAGGATCAATGTCCGTTTGAAATTCATGTCTTTCACTACCTGAAGTGCTGAAAGCGTTTTCCCAAAACGCATTTTAGCATACCAAAGCATCTCATTGCTTTTCCCTTTGCCAAAATGTTTTTCCGTTTTTTCAATGGCCTCTTGTTGTTCCGGACGAAAGACGATAGGACTACGGCCAATGCTTATTTGACTGGCATTTAAAGAATCCCTACCCTCCTTTACTGCTGTAATGGCATTTTTTATCGTCTCGAGATCAGTAACGAACCATTCATTGGCTTTGTTTTTCGTATCGAAAATTTTTCTTTTAATCCCGGAACGTTTAAGAACGTTATGTACTTCAGTATCTGAAAAAGCTTGAAGCACTCCTCTTTTAGAATAAACGGACACTTCCGTATAAAGTAAATCATAACGAATACCTGCCGTTTGTGTATATTGATTAATACGACTACGGGCAGCTTTGTTAAGTGGCTTGCTGTTGGGAGCAAGTCCCCAAATGTTTTCATTATCGGAAGTTGCTTCACCAACTTTCAAACAGCCTTCGTGCGCCGCATCATTTATGCGGAACACATAAATCAGCTTAAGTTTTAATGAAGAAGTGAATTTCATATCCAATTATTTTTAATGAGGTCAATAAATCTTATTCTCCGTCCTTTTCTGCCTGTTTCAGAATCTTGATTGCTCCAATCCTTAATGAAACAATATATTCCATTGTGTTTGCTGATGTCGTCATTTTTACAACCTTCACACGAAACAATAGTTGTTTCCGTTTCACCGAACAAATTAGTTTCCTTACTAATTTTATCACCGCAACTGTCAGGCACAACACCTTTCATTCCATCCATTTGCCATACATTCCAAGAGATTATGTAAGCAATATATTTAATCGATTTTAGCAAAGGCTGTTTGCCAAACTTTTTAGTATAATTGTCAATGAATGTATACAGCATAGCCTCTCTGGCAAGTAATAAGCTGTCGCCTTGCCATTCGAAAGCATAGATGTTTTTATATGCTGTTTGTACAGCTTCAAGCCAATCTCCGGAAGTTTCCACATTCTCATTTATAACACGTAATTTCCGGTCAAGTAATCCTATTCGGCTTTCTACAGGAATATATTTCCCTGTAGTGGTATCATAACGGCTTGTTATGTAAGGAGCTTCTCCGCAAGCGATTTCAAGACGGGTATCACGTACATATTGTTTCCATGTCTTACCATCGGGAAATATTATTTTTCCGGTATTGATCTTCCAGGAATGTGATTCTTTTGCTTTTGTGATTTCGGTATTGAATACATTCCTTTTACCAAACCAGGCATCATCAACCAAATTATTTTGGGCATTACATATCCAGGAAGGAGTAAAGACTTCGGCCATATCTCGTACCCTCGTTTGTTGTAGGTCCTTATCTTTCTTTACGCGCGGCATTATAACGTTGCCATGTCCGCCTGTAATAAGTTCCGGCAAAATGGGTGAAGAATATTCGTAACCTTTGCCAAGGTTTCGGTAATTATCGGTTGCCCAAAAAATATTTTTTTGCGTAGTGTGATCGCGCAGAAGAATTTCCAATACTTCCGGATACTTGTCGCGTATATCGTTCTCTAATATGTCAACCTCGTTGGACATTAATATGTTTACTGTTTTATTTTTTCTTTTACAATAGCTAAAGCTTTCTCCGCCAACTCTTTTTCATTTTTTACAATGTTAAGAATCTGATCGGCAAGCCATAAGCTCAAAAACTCATCCTGATCGGCATTAAGAATCTTTGCAATTGTAATCACCTGATCGCGTTTGACACAACGGATTCCTTTTTCGATCTTGCAATAGGTCGCCGTGTCAATGTCTAACGCTGCTGCCAATTGCCGCTGCGGCATTTGACTATCCTCTCTTAATTGTTTGATTCGATTAATAAACATCATGGCATTTCTTGTTGGTGTCTTGACTTATATTAGCAAATATATATAAATAGATTTTAACATAAGCACTTACGTTATTTAAATCTATTCCATTAACTCTCCTGATCTCGTTTCGCCTATTCAAACCCGAGGTTTGGTAACCAAAAATGCCTCTCAGCGCATATAACGCAACTTTCGCCTCCAAACCCGAGGTTTGTATTGCGTTACCGCTCCGCTTTCGGGACCAGGTATCGTTCCACCATTTGCCGCAGTTTTTCGGGCGGGATGTTCATGGAGCCGAGTCTGCCGATAGCGTCATGTTCGGGAGTGCCGGAGCGGATGATATGTTTGTACTGTCTGCCATCGATGTTGGCCAGGAGATGATAGTTCCCGCGATACGCTTCCTCGATTCTTGCGGCGTATATGATGTGTCCCGATGCGTCAGTATAGATTGCGACCTGTTCCACCGGAGGTATGATTTTCCAATCCGCAAGGTGTTGTGCCAGGCACTTCTCGATCCTGCCTGTCCATTGCTCTCCGACGCCGTTTTGCCGGGCGAGAGTACGGAACGAAGCGATTGCCGGAACGACTTCGCGTATTATTGATTCCGCTTTCCGTATGCCGTTGTCGGCTGCGAATGCGAGCACGTCCTCTTCGGTAACGTCGCGCGACTTGCCGCGAACCGTGATGCAATGGTCCTGCTCCGGGAGATAGCCTCCGGAATTGAAAATATATGTCACATCGTAAGCGGGCGAGAGTCTCCAGCGGCCATCCTGATCCATGATGAACGAGAAGTTCTTGTTATGGTCGTCGGTATTGTTGGCCAATATGTTGAAGACCATGCGGCGGAATACTTCTTCGGCGTCCGCCTCCCGGAGATGCATCCTACGGCATACCGACAGCAAGCTTTCGTAACTGTCCGCCTCCGGGGCTATTGCAGCAAGTGTCTGAGTGTGCAGTTTTTTGTCGCCGATCCTGTCGAATCGCTTGGTAAGAAAATGCTTCTTCCCTTCGACGTTCAGCAGTCGCGAATCGTCCATGCGAATGCCTGCCATGCGGGCCATCCGGAAATATGTCATCTCAAGTTCGGCGGACGAACGTTCGGCGTCGCCGAACTTTAGTATGCAGTAATCGAATCCCTTAAGTCCGGCTATCTGGCCTGAACGTATTTCCCCTGTTTCCGGATCGATGGCGATGACGGCTTTTGGTTGGCGGCCGCCAGCCGACGTGCCCAATGCAATCAGCGCCTGTAACGTCAGTGATTCTTCGGGCAGTATACGCACGTTCTCACGTTCGGCGAAAATCTTTTGAGCGAGATCAGCCAGGGATCGGACATCGATTTCATCCGTTGTTGCGGCCATTCCTGTTGAAGGTTCGAATTCAAATGCTCCCATGCCGCGTTTGCCGATGAAAGAAAGCTTATCCAGTGGAGTTATGTCGGCGTTCGGAATCTTGTTCTCGATGCGCCAGCATTCAAAGAGCCGGTTTCCCCACGTATCAGGTAAAGAATCGGCAAGAAACGGGGGAAGATTCTGGTAAGTCTCCCCTTTCCTGCCGTAAATGACGGGCCTGTGATTTCCTTGGGCATCTTTAACAGGTGCCGTCAGTGGTGCCATGTCCCAATTCATATCGGTAAGATCGGGATTGAAGGTAAAGTAGGACAGGCGTCTTCGATTGTCCCAAGAAAGCCGGCCGATCTCCTTGCCCCAAAGCATCACTTTCAATGATCTATTCATTGCTTCTTGTGGCGTATGCGTTGCGCCTTTTGTTTTTTGTTCCGGATCAGGTAAGGTGATTCGGGCAGTTCAGGCATCAGTTGATCCAGGGCATCGACACTCCCCACTGCTTTCAGCAGCAATATAAAAGTTCCCAATGACAGATTGTTGGCCATGCCGCTTTCGAACTTATGGATGGTAGTTATGGTCAGGCCTGTCTGGTCTGCAACGTCCTTCTGGGTCATGTTTGCCCGAAGCCTGTAATCCCGGAAACGTTTTCCGAGTATGTGCACCAGCTCCGGAGCGGAGTATTCGTAGAAATCACCCATGTTCCTATCTTTTTAACTTTAACTATAATATAATTTATATATTAATTATATTGATAAATAAAAGTATATTTATAGTTACTCTCCGCAAAGATAAGAATGTTTTTTATAATTGCAAACCCGAGGTTTGGTAACCAAAAATGCCTCTCAGCGCATATAACACAACTTTCGCCTCCAAACCCGAGGTTTGTATTGCACGGCGGGTGGGCTGGCGTGGGCGTGTGGCAGCGGTGGTAGCGGTGGCGGCTGGCGGGCGCGGCCGGGCGGGTTACGGTTTCGGCTCTACTGGGTCCTTCGGCGGAGCGTAGGTGCCGATGAGTTCGGCAACATTCAGGAGTTCGTCGGAAATCGTCTTGTGAAGCTTTACGGTCTTGTTCAGCGGAACATGGACTATCTCCTCGTTCTTGTAGCCTATCATAAGCGAACGTTGTCCTTCGAGAAGGGCCTCGACTGCGGCCACGCCCATCAGGGATGATATGACACGGTCCTTGGAAGAAGGGGAACCTCCGCGCTGTATGTACCCGAGGACGGAAACCTTGATGTCGAACTGAGGGAATTCCGGACGGATCTTTTCAGCTATTTCCATTGCGGAACCCTCTTCGAGCCCTTCGGCAACGATTATTATGGAAGACTTGTTCTTGCGGGCACGCTGCTTGAGGAATTTGCGAACCTTCTCGATCTGGTTCTTTCTCTCAGGGACCATGATCACCTCGGCCCCCGAAGCGATGCCGCTGTTGACGGCGATGAAGCCTGCCTCGCGTCCCATGACTTCGACCAAGAATATCCTGTTGAAAGACGACGCCGTATCGCGAATCTTGTCGACAGCCGTTATGACAGTGTTGAGTGCGGTATCATACCCTATCGTATAATCGGTTCCGTATATATCGTTATCAATGGTTCCAGGGATCCCTATTACGGAAATGTCGGGATATTCGTAGGCGAATTGCGTGGCTCCCGCAAACGAACCGTCGCCTCCGATCACTACGAGCGAATTGATACCGTGCTTGACGATCGAGTCATGGGCTTTGGATCGCCCCTCTACGGTCTTAAACTCGGCAGAACGGGCGGACTGGAGAAAAGTCCCTCCATGCTGGATCTTTCCGCTGACGTCCTCGGAACATAATTTTTTACAATCTCCTTCTATCATGCCCTGGTACCCTCTGTAGATACCCCAGACTTCCAAACCTTTGTTCAGCGCCGCACGGGTCACGGCCCTTATGGCCGCATTCATCCCGGGAGCGTCACCTCCCGAGGTAAGTACTCCGATAACTATTTTTTGTGCCATATATGATACTTGTTATTTTGATTTTATGTCATTTTCTTCGACAAGTTCGTAATCGAGGATCTTCTGTTCGAGGTTCGTCTTCGCGACCCTGATTCTGACATGAGTGCCGAGAGTATAGACTTTATGGGTCGACTTCCCGGTAAGGCGGAATTTCTTCTCGTCGTAAATGAAATAGTCGGATTTGATATCTCTCAACGGAATCATGCCCTCGATCTTCGTCGGTTCTATCTCCACATACATTCCAGTTGCCGTAACCCCGGAAACCGTGCCTTCGTAAACCATGCCTATCTTGTCCTGCATGAATTCCACCATCTTGTATTTAACGCTGTCACGTTCGGCTTCGGTAGCTATCTGCTCCTTTTCCGAAGACCATTTGCAATGCTCTTCATAGAAGTTCTTGTCCTGGGACTTTCCCTTGGCAAGATATATGGATAGGAGGCGGTGCACCATCATATCGGGATAGCGGCGTATAGGCGAAGTAAAGTGCGTATAATAAGGAAATGCAAGACCGTAGTGCCCGACGTTGTCCGTACTGTAACGGGCACGAGCCATGCTGCGCAACGCTATCATCTGCAATGCATCCTCCTCCGGTTTGCCTTTAACCTGAGCCATCAGGGCGTTGAGGGAATTGGCGGTATGTTTGGCATCGCTGGTATCCCCCAATTTGTATCCGAAAGATTTTGAGAAAACCCTCAGATTTTCAACCTTTTCCGGATTCGGGTCTTCGTGAATACGGTAGACCATCGTAGGGTTCTTTATTCCGCAATGCAACGAAACGAACTCGGCCACGCTGCGATTAGCCAGCAGCATGAACTCCTCTACCAGGAAATTGGCCTCTTTCGAGACCTTTTCGTAAACATCAACCGGTTTACCCTTGTCGTCGACGAGAACTTTCATTTCAGGCCGGTCGAACTTTATGGCGCCGTGTTCGAAACGGCGCTTGCGAAGGATTTCGGCAAGTTTCCATGCTTGGAGTATCTCCTCCTTAAGGGGTCCTTCACCACCTTCGATGATGGCCTGGGCCTCGTCATAATTGAAGCGCCGGTCCGAACTTATTATGGTCCGGCCGAACCAGCGGTTTTTTACATTAGCATTGTCGTCTAGTTCGAAAACGGCAGAAAACGTCAGTTTTTCCTCGTTCGGGCGCAGGGAACATAGATTGTTCGAAAGCACCTCCGGAAGCATGGGAACCGTACGGTCTACCAGATAAACGGATGTTGCCCTCGAGTAAGCCTCCTTGTCCAGCACCGAATCCGGCTTAACGTAATGCGAAACGTCCGCTATGTGCACCCCTATTTCCCAGTTGCCGTTCTTAAGGCGGCGTACGGAAAGAGCATCGTCGAAGTCCTTGGCGTCGGCAGGGTCGATCGTGAATGTCGGGGCATCCCGGAAATCGCGCCTGTTTTTTATTTCCTCTCCGGTGATCTTGACCGGAATCTTCGCTGCGGCATCCTCGATCCCCGGCTCGAAGCGATATGGAAGACTGTATTCCGCAAGTATCGCGTGCATTTCGGTGTCGTTTTCGCCAGGTTTGCCGAGCACATCGACTATCTTACCGACGGGCTGTTCGGAGGAACGGGGCCATCCCGTCACGAGAACCGCCACCTTCACTCCGTTTTGGGGTTTGATATCGAATTTATCTGCAGCCTTCAGCTCATCGCCCGGGATCATAACGTCAAACGGCATGGAACGGCTTTCTATTATGACCCATGCGCCGTCACCGGAAATCTGGAGGATTCCGACGTGCGGGTTGGACGAACGTTCGATTATGTCCAGTACCTCCCCTTCAGCACTCCTGGTCAGGGTCTTTTTCTTCCTGACCACTATTTTGACCGTATCCCCGCCGAGAGCCCTCTTCATTCTGGAAGCCGGAACGTAAACGTCCTCCTCCCTGTCCGGGATCACGATGAACGCGGAACCGTCCCTTATCATCGATACCTTCCCTTCCAATTCCCCGAATTTTCTTTTTTCCTGATGTTGTTCCTTAGCCTTCCTGTAGATCTGATGCGCGCCTTTTCTCAATCTGGGCTTTTGTGCCCCATTATCGCGCCCGGAACTCTTGCCGGCGTTCTTGCTTCTTGCTTTTCTACTCATTTTGTGATTTCAATTACTTTTAGACGACCGTTTCAGATCCCTTACAGTTCCCACTGGAAACTTTGGCAAATATGATTTATCTTTGTTGTCCAATAATCGCACAAAGATATTCAATTTTATGAATAAAAAGGTATTGCTTATGATCCTCGACGGATGGGGCGAGGGGAAGCACGACAAAACCAATGCCATCTATACTGAAGGCCAAACAAATATTGACAAGCTCAGGGCAAAATACCCGTTTTCGCACCTCAAGGCCTGCGGCGAAGACGTGGGGCTCCCTGAAGGCCAGATGGGCAATTCAGAGGTCGGCCACCTCAACATAGGCGCCGGTCGCATAGTCTATCAGGACCTAGTAAAGATAAACCGTTGTGCGGCGGCTCACGGATTCCTCGAGAACAAGGAAATAGCAGACGCCTACAAATATGTCAAGGCAAGCGGCAAAGCACTGCATCTGATGGGACTCGCTTCCCACGGTGGCGTGCACAGTTCTCTCGACCACCTCTATGAATTCCTCAGGGTGGCCAAGGAAGAGGGACTGTCCAAGGTATATGTACATTGCCTCATGGACGGCCGCGACACCGATCCCCACAGCGGAAAGGGGTTCGTCGAAGAAATAGAAGGCAAGTGCGCCGAATATACAGGAAAGATAGCTTCAGTCTGCGGCAGGTTCTATACGATGGACCGTGACAAACGCTGGGAACGCATAAAGAAGGGATATGACCTGCTCGTGAACGGCACGGGAGCCGGTTTCTCCTCAGCAGCGGAAGGCATACAGGCATCCTACGACGCCGGCGTAACCGACGAATTCATCAAACCGATCTGCATCGTAGACAACGAAGGGAAACCGGTCGGAACGATTGGTGAGGGCGATGCCGTCATTTTCTTCAATTTCCGCAACGACCGTGCACGCGAGATCACTAACGTCCTGACGCAAAACGACATGCCAGAGATGGGAATGCATATCGTACCAAATCTCTACTATTGCTGTCTTACCCCGTACGACGACCAGTTCAAGGGGCTTCATATCCTCTTCGACAAGGAAAACGTGAACGAGACGATCGGCGAAGTGGTTTCAAAGGCCGGCCTCCGCCAGCTCCGAATAGCCGAAACCGAGAAGTACGCCCATGTGACATTCTTCTTCTCCGGCGGGCGCGAGGAGACGTTCGAAGGCGAAAGTCGCATCCTGGTTCCGAGCCCGAAAGTGGCCACATACGACCTGCAACCCGAAATGAGGGCTCCGGAAGTTACCCAGAAACTTATCGAAGCCTTGGAAACGAAAGAAAACGACATGGTCATCCTCAACTTCGCAAACGGCGACATGGTCGGGCATACGGGAGTCTACGCGGCGATACGGCAAGCGGTACGGTGCATAGACGGATGCGTACAGATGGTGGTCAACGCAGCACGCCGCAGCGGATATTCGGTCATCATCACCGCCGACCACGGAAATGCCGACCATGCGGTAAACGACGACGACACGCCGAACACGCAACATTCCCTGAACAAAGTCCAGTTCATAGTAGTCGATGACGACGTAAAGGAGGTGAAAGACGGACGCCTCGCCGACATCGCGCCTACCATGCTGAAACTTATGGGCGTTCCACAACCTGCGGAAATGACCGGGAAGTGCCTGGTCACATTAAAATAGTAACCGAAATGCCATTCGTACATCTTCACGTCCATACTCAATATTCGATACTCGACGGTCTTTCGTCAATTAGGGAACTTTTCCGGAAAGCCAGCGAAGACGGACAGAAAGCCTTGGCGATCACCGACCACGGCAACATGTACGGAGTGTACGAGTTCCTGGACACGGCCAAGAAATTCCCTGATGTCAAGCCGATCGTGGGATGTGAAGTCTACATGGCTCACGGTGACAAAAGAAAGGAACATTCCGGAAAGGAAGAGCAGAGTTCGTTCCACCTGATTCTGCTAGCCAAGAACGAAGCCGGATACCACAATCTATGCCGGCTGGTTTCCATCGGATTCACTGAAGGCTATTATTACCGCCCGAGAATCGACAGGGAAATTCTGGAAAAATACCACGAAGGGTTGATATGCTCCTCAGCCTGCCTGGCAAGCCAGGTGGACCGCGAAATAGTCGCCGGCGACCTTGCCGGAGCCGAAGAGACCGTAAGATGGTTCCATAACCTTTTCGGAGAGGATTATTATCTGGAAATCCAGAGGCACAGGACCGAAATCCCAGGCGGAGACATCACGGTATACGAAAAGCAGATGATAGCCGCCGAAGGGATCTTCAAGCTTGCGGAAAAATGCAACGTAAAGGTCATAGCTACCAATGATGTCCATTTCGTGAACAAGGAGGACGGACCGGCCCACGACAGGCTGATATGTCTCAATACGAACTGCAGCATCGACGACCCGAAACGCATGCGTTATACACAACAGGAATACCTGAAAAGCCAGGAAGAGATGGCCGGACTTTTTTCCGACCATCCGGAAGTGATCCTGAACACGATGGAAATCGTCGACAAGGTAAAAACCTACGACATAGATCGGAGACCGATACTTCCGGTCTTTCCGCTACCCGACGGCTATTCGAATGCGGACGATTATCTCAGGGACCTGACATACGAAGGTGCCCACAGAAAATACGGGGAAACCCTTACTAAGGAAGAAACGGACAGGATCGATTACGAACTCGGAACTATAAAAAAGATGGGTTTTCCGGGCTATTTTCTGATAGTAAGGGATTATATCCATGCAGCCCGGGAAATGGGCGTATCTGTAGGGCCCGGAAGGGGTTCGGCGGCCGGGTCGGTAGTAGCCTATTGCCTTGACATAACCATGATCGACCCCCTCAAATACGACTTGCTGTTCGAACGATTTCTCAATCCCGACCGAATTAACATGCCAGATATCGACGTGGACTTCGACGACGAAGGCCGTTACAAGGTGTTCGAATACGTAACGGGAAAATATGGGGCAAGCCATGTATCCCACGTGATCACGTTCGGTACTATGGGCGCGAAGGGAGCCATACGCGACGTAGCGAGGATAGAACAGCTGCCCCTGCCTGAAGCGGAACGCCTGGCCAAACTGGTTCCCGACAAGCCCGACAAAACAATTTACAATGATTCCGAGCCCCTTCTGAAGCAATGTCTTATCCACGTACCGGAACTCGAGGAGGCGTCCAAAAGCGAAAATCCGATACTGAGGGATACCATCAAATATGCAGTAAAGCTAGAAGGCACCATAAGACAGGTAGGCGTACACGCGTGCGCTTTCATAATAGGCCCGCAGGACATAATGGACATCGTACCGGTCAGCGTTGCGGAAGACAAGGATACGAAAAAGAAGATGCGTGTCTCGCAGTACGACGGATCCAAGATCGAGCACGTCGGATTACTTAAAATGGACTTCCTTGGCTTAAAGACACTAAGCATAATAAAGGAAACCCTGGAAAACATCCGCAAGTCGCGTAACGTGGAAGTTGACATAGATCATATTCCGATGGACGACAGGGAAACGTTCGACCTGTTTTGCCGGGGAGACACCACCGCAGTGTTCCAATTCGAATCCGAAGGGATGAAAAAATACATGCGCGACCTGCATCCCAACCGCTTCGAGGACCTTATTGCGATGAATGCGCTGTACCGTCCCGGACCAATGGCCTACATACCGGATTTCATAGCCAGGAAAAAAGGCACCGAAAAGATAGAATACGACCTACCGGAAATGGAAAGCGTACTCAAGGATACGTACGGCATAACCGTCTACCAGGAACAGGTCATGCTCCTTTCCAGGAAACTATCCAAGTTCTCTCTCAGTCAGGCTGATACCCTTCGGAAGGCGATGGGCAAAAAGAAGAAGGACGTGATGGCCGACATGAACAACAAGTTCATGGAAGGAGGACTAGCTAACGGATTCGAAAAGGAGAAACTCGAAAAGATATGGAGCGACTGGATGGAATTCGCCAAATACGCCTTCAACAAATCGCACGCCACATGTTATGCGTGGGTTGGATATCAGACGGGGTACCTGAAAGCCCATTACCCGGCCGAATTCATGGCCGCCAACCTTTCGAAGAGCCTGGCTGACATCGGGGAGATAACCAACCTGATGAACGATTGCAAGAGGTTGAAGATAAACGTGCTCGGCCCCGACATCAACGAAAGCAACACCCGTTTTACGGCCAATGCGAAAGGGGACATACGTTTCGGGCTCGGAGGAATCAAGGGAGTAGGAAGCAATGCCGTAGATGCCATAATAAAGGAAAGGGATGCCCACGGACCCTTCACGGACATATTCGACTTCATAGAAAGGGTGCCGCTGAACATAGTAAACAGGAAGAACCTGGAAAACCTGATCAATGCCGGAACTTTCGACGGATTCAAGGATATGAACCGCAGTCAGTTCTTCCTTCAGAGCGGCAAGGACGAACTGTTCATAGACAGTCTGCTCCATTACGGGCAGAAGATACAGGACGACACCTTATCCTCGGCTTCATCACTGTTCGGCGGGATGGAAGAGATGAAACCCGTCAGGCCCGTGATACCTCCTCCGGTAGAATATAACAAGCTCGACATGCTCAAGAAAGAGAAGGAACTTGTCGGCATGTACCTTTCAGCCCACCCGCTGGACAGCTATTCCTTCGAGCTCAGGAATCTGGCCAACTGTTCCATAAAACGCCTGCGCACCGTGAGCGAAAACTGCAATTCGGACCCCCGTTTGCAAAACAAGGAGTTATTCGTCGCCGGGTTGGTCACCGAAGTGAAAACTTCCTACACCAAGACCACAAACAAGCCGATGTGCCGCTTCACGATAGAAGATTACACCAGCGATTACACTTTCGCATTATTCGGAAAGGATTACGAGAACTATATCGGCTATATGAAAGAGAACGAAGCACTGCTGATCCAGTGTTCAACCCAATCACGCTACTTCAGGAAAGACGCCTCGAATACCGATGAAAAGCCGGTGTACGAAGTGAAAATCAAAAATATGACGCTCTTGGCCAACGCAGTCGACGACATGGTGAAAGAGATGACGGTCACCTTACCGGTTTCAAAATTGGAACCTTCAATGCGTACATCCCTTGTGAAACGGCTCAGGCACGAGGAGAAAGGCAATACCAGCGTAATAATAAAGGTCGTGGAAGATATTCCTGCCGACGGTAGTAATAACCGGCAGCAGATCTCAGTGGACTATGTAAGCACTAAAATGCGTATACGCCCTTCGGCCGGACTGGTGGCATATTTCGAATCGATCCCTTTGAAATATTCCTTCAAGGTATTGCATCAAAAATAGCTGCGACTGTATAAATCAGTCGTGCTCCGGCCAGACGAGCTTGGAAGTGTCGTAACCGAGATTGGCGGCAACAAATAGGTAATTCTCCTTCACCTCTTCTGGAATTGTGTTTTCACGCGACAGTATCCACAGGTAATTTAGGTTGTTCCCGGCTATAAGCGCATATTTGTATTCGGGATCGATCGCTATGACATTGTAACCGCCGTAAAAAGGCCCGAAGAAAGCTACCTTTAGCCGCGCAACATTGTCATCCTTGATGAATTTGGCTTTCCCCACCGCTTTTTTCCATACTTTTTTCGCATAGTCGTAGCCGCTGTTCTCCACCCTTATGCTTCCGTCTCCGTTTAAGGAATACTGGGCTGTGGTGTTGTTCAAGCCGCGTTCATACTTGAAATCCAGTCTTGCTATCTCATACCATTTCCCAAGATACTTAGTCTTGTCGAATCCGGTAACTGCCGTCGCACCCTTAGGGATCGAGGCGCATGAAGATAAAATGCACATTGCGGAAAATGAAATCAAAAAAATTCTAAGACAACTCGTTTTCATAAGAGAGACCGTTAATGATTATTTGTATAACAAATATAATAAAAAACGGCTTAATTTTCAACCTATTCGGAGGAAACGTCGCCGTAATTATCCCTCGCCAGCACCAATGTCTTGTAGAATTGTGCCAGGATGCCTTCGTAAACTGGAATGGCTACGAGACCGACAGCGATGCTCAGGATTTTCCCTATAGCATTACCGCCGAAAATAGCCGAAAATGCCCAAACCAAGACTCCCAATACGGCACAATAAGCCAATATCACGAGAAACATCTGCCATTTGCTGCCTTCGGTGAGCCGGTTGCTTTCGTGAAGGGCATCCATGGCATTCATGCGTTTGTCCAGGAGTAGCAGAGTGGCTAAAGCCCAAGCCAGGGAAAGCACGATACATGGGACGACGAAGAGGCAGAATCCCATTACCAATGCGGCGAACATGATCCCTATCAATATGAAATAGTCCCCCATGAAATGGAACCAGTGGCTTTCGAAAAGGTATTCCGGGGTTATCTTTTCCCCCCGTGCGATTTTTACAGGAAGTTTTGTATAGGCTATCGTCGTACCTATGTTCAGATACGGAATCCAGCAGGTCAATAAATAAACAATGCTTGTAAGAAATAAGGGCCAGAAATTCTCGAAGCCCAGCTTCGTCCCTCCGGAAATGGCGGGCGAAAACTTGATTTTGTCGGAAATGATCTCCATAGTCGAATTATTTAAGTTTCAGATATGTAAAATTAAATAAAATCAAACAAACTCCAAACTGAAACTCATTTTGTCTCCTGATACGATTTTTCGGTATTGACCGACCAGACGTTGACTTTGTCCGTTACGCCTTCCTCTATGTCATCGACGGCAGCCATAGCGGTAAGCATGGAATGGTCCATGTTGTTGTAACGGTGTTGCCCGTTGCGGCCAATGCAAAACAGGTTGATTATCCTGTTCAGGAAAGCCTTGACCTTGTCCAGTTCGTAATAACTGCCGTAATAGGCGGGGTAAGCTTTTTTGACCTTGATACGTGTGGAATCGAGGACGTCGGCCGGATCCAGGATATCTATTTTCTCCATTTCCCCTATGGCCATGCTTATGAATTCGCCGTCATCCATGTTCCAGAGTTCATCCCCTTCGTTGCAGAAATATTCGAGCCCTATAAAAACGGTGCCGGCATTGTCCTTTACCATGTAGGGCGACCAGTTATTGAATACCTGCAGGCGACCCGCCTTTACGTCACGCTCCTGTATGTAAATCCAGGTATCCTTTACATCCTTTATCTTCAACTTTTTCACAAGCAACCCCACGGTTATGAAATCGCGATACGGCAACGTGGAAGCCACTCTCGCCACCTCTTCGGGAACATGCACTCCCCTTATCGCCTCCACTAGGTCCTTGATCGGCATGCTCGAAAGAAAATAATCGCACGGAACGGTTTCCAGAACACCATCCGAATGCCGGATTTCCACCGAAACCACTTTCATATCATCTCCTCCCGAATCAGTTTCCGATCCCTCACGGCATTCGACATTCACCCCGACTACGGTACAATCCTTGCGCACCTCCCCGCCCATCTTCACCACATCGTCTGCGACGGCTTCCCAAAATTGCCCGGGGCCGTACTTGGGATAGACGAACTGTTCTATGAGCGAGGTCTCGACATTTTTCTGGGAAATGTCCTTGTCCTTTCGGAAAGGTTTTGCCAGCATGTCCTTGATTATCGCACCCACGGAAAGCCCCCTTACGCGCTGGCTACCCCAGTCGGCTCCCAGTTTGCTGGGATGTATGCCCCACACTTTTTCAGTATAAGCTTCGAAAAACATGCGGTACAACGGCTTACCGAAACGGTTTATATAAAAATCCTCCAGGGAATCCTCCCGGCGCTTGAAAATCGAACTCCATACGTATCCGAAGCCGGCTTCGACCGTACGGCGGAATCCCATGTTCCGGAAAGTCTGCGGTTTCATCGAAATCGGATAATCGAAAAACTTGCGCAAAAAATAGATTCTCGAGACCCTCGGCCGTTCGAGCATGACACGGTCGGTTTTAGCAGGATCCCCCTCGAAAGGCATTATGTCGTTCCACCACCGCATAACCTCGTCGTTTTTCGAGAAGAAGCGATGGCCCCCTATGTCCATCCGGTTACCCTTGTAATTGGCGGTACGCGAAATGCCTCCTATTTCCCCTGACGCCTCCATGACTATCGGATGCACCCCACCGCGTTTAAGGAATTCGTAAGCCGCAGTCAGTCCCGCGGGCCCAGCCCCTGCTATGACTGCATTTTTAACCTCTTTATCATTCATTTCCCGTTGTTTTCAATATCAGAACCGTCAGGCGATTCCACCGTAATATCTTTCCTTCTCGGGCTGAAAAGCGCGATCTTGCGTGCGAAGAAATTCCAGAAAAAGACTATGGCCGTGGAAATCAGCTTGGAGACAAGTGGATCGAGACCCAACTTGCCAGTAAAGAGATACATTATAAGTTCGTTCAGGCCAAGCCCGACGATCCCTATCACAGCGAATACCGCAAACTCGACATACCTGTTGTCGAGAGTCTTGCTGTTGAAAACCCATGTGACGCTCAGCATGTAGTTGGCAATAAGGCCCAGGATGAAAGAGATGCCGGCTGCCAGCAGATACTGTACTCCTAGCGCCTTGTTAAGCAGTGCCAAGACACCGTAATCGACTATGAAAGCCGTTCCTCCTACGAAAACGTAGCGAAAAAGCTGGATGAAAGTATTGTCGGTATTTTCCTTGAATGCTTTGTTTAACAGTTCTTTAAATGTCATTTCCATATCTCTTTCATTAGCATCCGCTCAGAGCTTTCAAAAATAAGTAAATTTGCCGGTATAAACAACTAGGTCATGGCTCTGTTCAAATTCGTCTTCAGCAAAAAGCAGTTGCCTGAAATCGCCATCTGCTTCATGGTATGCACCGCAAGCTATGTACTTCTCAAGTACTGTTTCCCGTTCCTGGTCACCACCGGGGATTCCTTCAATTACCTGTTTACCGCTGCCCGGCACTCCTTCGGGCTATACCGTCCAAACGGCTATTCCAAGTATCTGTTCTTCCTGTCGAACATTTCCGGAAATGCCAATGCCATCTTTCCCATGCAGATGCTGCTCTATTTTCTGACCGGAACGTTCACCATTCTGACCTTCAAATATTATTATCCGATAAAAAAGGCCTGGATACGTTATCTGATCTGCTTCGTAGCCATGGCAAACCCGACATGTCTGTTTTTCACCAATGCGATGCTGTCCGACATGCTATTCGCATGCATGCTTTTCATAATGCTCTCCTGTGCCATCATATTCATGAAATCAGATTCGCCCGGCATCTTTCCGATACTGCTCTTCACGGCAGCATTCGCAATGGCTCTCTTCACCCGTTATTCGGCCATTTTTCTCCCCATCGTCTTCATACCCGTTTTCCTCTTCGTGAAAAAGAAATCCAAATGGCTGGCCGTGGCCTCGATTCTGGCCGTGGTGGTTTGGAACTATTCCTACGTATCGGGGAACATGAAATCATTCACTGTCGGGCACAAGTCCCAATATTCGACTGGATTCAGCGGCTGGCAACTCGCCAACAACGCTATGCACGTGGTACCTTACACGGAAACCACCGATCTCGACGGGGAACGGGATACAATTCTGAAACAGCTGCACCACAGCATATATGCGAACAGGGAATATATACTCGAGGAGACGGGGAACGGAAAGAATGCGACCGCGGCTTTCCTGTGGGATGAAAAAAGTCCATTGAAACGGATACAGAAAGAATTTAACCTTGTCAATGGGGTAACCGATCCGGTTTCTTACGTATATCTCGGAGGCCTTTATTCCAGATACGGCAAAAAGGTCATTCTCCGCCATCCGATACAATTCATGAAGCATTACCTGCTGCCGAACATGGCAAGCGTCTTCTTCCCGAAGTATCGAGGCCCGATGGAAAAAGGGACAATAGCATATGATACGAGGTTCCTGAACGCTCTGGGTTACCTTTTCCCGAAAACTTCGATCGCAACCATAGTCGGCAAGGCGGATCATGACGGAATACTAAAAATATCCCCTGCGGCATCGTATTACGAACTCCTCACATGGCTGGCCTTCCTCGCCGCGGCCGTATGCCTTTTCACGCGCAAACGCCGTCTGCGGCCTCTCGACCGTTCCGACCGGCTAGTCCTTTGGATGATAGTGTTGTTCGGATTCGTTTTTTATGGCACAACCGCATTCGCCTCCCCTATAGAAATACGCTACTGGATGCCGATGACAATGCTCAAGACAGGGTTCGTCTGGATAGTCGCCGCTCGGGAAACATCCGCACGGCTTCTTTAATGTTGAGATACGCGGGTTCGAACCACGACTAAGAGGACCAGAATCTCTTGTGCTACCATTACACCATATCTCAATTGCGGATGCAAATATAGATATTTTTTTCAAATGTGTTATTGAGTGTGAATTAATAAACCGTGTTCTGTGGATCGAAATCGGTCCATCCGGACATCCAGCCGTCGCTTTCGGATGCGAAGGCACCTGCATAAGATACCTTATCGAACCCTGATGACAATTTGGAATCGGTAAACGATGCCGCACCGATCAAAGGGCTGCCGGTCATCGGGGCATAAGCCGAATTGAGCTTCAGATCGGACACGGCGATGCAACTGTCGCTTGCGACGGATTTGAAATATCTTGCCGAGAACGACTCCACATTTTCGTCGGGAGTCCCCGAATCGTCGGTATAGCCGTCGACGAACGATTTGTTCTTGTCGCTGCCGATAATGGTCATTCCGGCCATGAACACGTTCGAGATCTCCAGCGAGCCGTCCGTAGCAGCCTCCTGCGTAGCCGAACCCTTGTCGTTTTCGATTATGATGCCGACAGGGAATCCGATCACAACGGAATTGAAACAACACATGTTACTGTTCCTGCGAATATGGAAGGCTGCCTGGAACTGGCCGAGCTTGGAACCGTTTTGAGGATTCAGATCGCCACCGTCGATATATTCGGAGTTGTTCTCGAACCCGGAGTCCTGGCCTACCGGCCCAACAAGGGTCATATTGGAAAATACGCACGAAGTAACGGGAGCCACCTCCGTTCCATCGGCGCAGTTGTCGCTTTCGAATCCGTTGGAAACCGATTGGTCTGCTATTTTCGGATCCCTTATGGAAAGCCCGAACTGCACCTTTCCGGAATAGCCGTCGTCCGTATCGAAATCGTCGTCCCACCCCCTGTATGCGATTAGATACTTGCAGTCCACATCCCCGCCGAACCATTCGTAGGAATCGTCGTTGGAATAGGAGACCTGCACATGGTCCACTTTAGTGCCGCTTCCCACCGATCCGAACGTCACCCCGTTTATCTCCTGGTCCGTCGCGAAAGGATATCCGGCGAATTCGACGCGCACATAGCTGAGGACTCCAGAATCGTCCGCGTCGTCGTCGCCGCCGTGCTTGCTTCTTGGGCCACCCTCGATTATCATCTCGGTCTGGTTGTTCCTCGCTTTCCCACACATTATCAAGCCGCCCCAATCCCCGGGACGCCGGCTTCCGGCCGGTTGGGCCGAAGTGAAAACTATGGGTTCCGAAGCCGTCCCCTGGGCATACAGCTTACCTCCGCGTTCGACTATGAGTGCGGCTTTCGTAGCCTTGTCGCCCTTTATTACGGTACCCGGTTCGATGGTCAGGGAAGCGCCGTCGCAGATATATATCCATCCCTTCATCGTATATGTCCCTTCAGGCAAGATATACGAATCCTTTATTTCGAATTCGGCGTCGCCGTTCCCGAGTTGTGTCCCGTTCTCGAACAGGATATCGGAAAGGTCCGTCCCCTGCTTTTCCGTTACCTTGCCGCAACCCGCGACAAGAAGAGAAGTTGTTGCAACAAGTACAATCAGAGTTCTTTCAATTGCTTTCATAATGTATCATTTGTGTTTGATTTTCATATGTCATTCCGTTCAGAACCGGACGCCTAACGAAAAATATATTTCGGTACCTGGCTTATATCTTTTGGTTACCTGTACGCGCTTTTCCGTGGTCCCGTCAGCGGAAACGTACTTTGGAAACTGGCAAAAGACCACGTCCTCGTCCAGCAAATCCTTAACGTTCAGCTTGAAATACCATTTTTTGAGAAAAGTCCGGTCAAATACGAAATCCAATGCATTACGGGGCATTTCGTACATGTCCGGTATATCGTTGTCGATGCTGCCCCCGACGCTCGTATCCGTCTTGCCTATCCCGACGATCCTTTTCCCTATGCGGTTGTAAAGTATGCCGGCCGACCAACCATTTTTTACGTAAAACAGGCCGGAATTTATCAGATACGGGGATTGTCCCTGGAGTGGCCTGTCATGCTCCAGGCTGCCCTCTTCGAACTCGACCATGCTCGCTATCAGGGACCCGTTCAGGTCGAGCGTCAATTCCGGGATGCCTGCGAATCCGAAATTCTTCTTCAGATCCATCTCGATGCCATAGGCATTTGCGACGGATGCGTTCTCGAAAGTATAGGTGTAGCTTCCACCCGCATCGAGAAAGGTGGTTTCGATGGGATTTATGAAATGTTTGTAAAACAAGGCCAGCGAGAACGATTCTCCGGAAGGGGAATACCATTCGTACCTCACGTCGATGTTATGTATATAGGCAGCCTCCAGCTCCTCGTTACCCTTCACGTCGCTGAAAAGGTCGAAATCATAGTAGACGGAGGATGAGATTTCGCGGAATTCGGGACGGTTGGTGGACATGCCGTAAGCGAAACGCAGAACGTTACGCCCGTCCATCCTGTATGTCGCATTGACGGAGGGGAAAACGTCGCAATGCACGTAATCCCGGCTTTTGGCCGTCCATTCGCTTATCCTGGTGTAACTTATCAGACGCATGTCGTCATATTCGCATCTGGCGCCCGAATATATGTTCCACCTGCCCATAGGGACGTTCAGCCCCATGTATGCCGCCCCGGAAAAATCGTATCCCTTGTAACTATCACGGTTGTCGGTATTGTCGTATATGTAGAGCTTTTCCGGAGAAAAATTGTCCTCCTGCATAATATCCACGATATCATAATAACGAAAATCATCCGGAAGATTGGCTGTGTTGAAACGGTAATAGAAGGCTTTCGCCCGGTAATTACGGCTCCTGAAATTGAAATCCACTCCGGACTTGAAATCCATCTTCGACAAACGCCCCTCATAGTCGGCTCCCGCCGAGCACATATGTTCGTGCAATCCGATATGATCACGTTCGATGTCATTCTGGTCTATGCCCATCATGCCATAGTAACGGTCTCCGTGCAAGTCGTTCTCCTGACGGTTCACTATCCTTCGGTCCGGCTGGTTCTTGTCGGCATAGGAATAGCCGGCCCTCCATACCAGGGTACCCCCTCCAGACAGATCGTGCTCTCCGGAAAATTGCCCGCTATAAGTAATCCTGGACACATGGTCATACTCCGTTTTTTCCTGGTTGTACAGGGACGATATGTTCTGCCATCCGACACGCTCGGTAAGCTTGTCCTGCCCCACCCGATTGAAAAGATTCCTCATGTGGTACCTGCTGCCGCCGTCCGACAACGAAAAGTTAAGGATCACACCCGCCTTGACCGTAGTTACATACTGGTTGTCCGTATACTTGTAAAGGTATTCCGGCTCGTCTTCACTCTTGTTGTAAACCCCGTAACGCGAGTTTTCCATATCCGAATAAGTACGGGAAGCATAACTGTAATTGATCGCCCCGTTTACATCAAGTTTCATTTCATTCCGCAGGCTGTAGTTCTTCCCGTACGAAAAAGAGAACTTCCGGTCGGGAGACGGAATCCTGGATTTTATGCTCCAGTCGTTATCGAATCCAGAAATGCCTGTGGAACCGCCTTGGTTATAGGAAAACCTGCTGAAGCAGGTGGCGGAATTGATTCCGGTCGTATAACTTAAAGCAAACTGTTTCTTATCAGGTATATCCTTGGTATTCAATTCTATGAATCCACCGGCAAAATCGGCCGGCACTTCCGGGACCGGGGATTTTATGATCATTATGCTTCCTACCTGGCCCGCCGGGATCATGTCGAATGAGAAGGAACGGGTATCCGCTTCGCTGCTCGGGACGGAAATCCCATCCACCCACACGTCGTTGTACCGTTGGGAAAGGCCTCTCGCCACCAGGTATCTGCCGTCTATGACCGATATCCCCGGCAGCCTCCGTATCGTCTCGCCGGCATCCCTGTCCTGCGTCCTCGCTATCGTGTTGCCGGAGACCCCGCTCACGACCATCATGGATCCCCTTATCTCCCTTGTGACCGTCATGTCGTTGTTCATGTTTTTTGCAGCCTTAACGACTGCGCCGGTTATGGCCTCGTTCGAAGGGGATATCCTTATCACGACGGGATTCCCCCCTCCCCACACATTATCGACGGTCACGCTGTCATAACCCAGCATCTGGACGAAAAGGGAATATTTGTTCCCCGACATGACGGAGATAGAAAACCTGCCTTCTATTCCCGTAATGCATCCCGACGATATTTCGGGAACCACGACCATGACGCCGGTCACCGGTTCGTTCGATACCGAATCGACGACAATCCCCTCTATCTTAACTTCCGATTGGGAATATGCCGTCCCCGAAAAAAGAAAAATCGATAAGACGGCCGCAAACAACGTGCTCCAAATGAATCTTGCTCTCATACCTTTCATTTACTATGCAAAAGTAAACGGCAGGTATTGCGACGCGGTTAAGCAGCCGTTAAGCCGATCTTAAATAAATATTTCTATTCGATGAAGATTCCTTAAATAACATCTTTTAGGGAGAGAAAACGATAATAATACCGCTTTTTGAGGATTGATGCACCTCATATTTCCCCATTCCTTTGTATCCAATTTAATTTAATAAAAAATCTTTATGAAGAAACTAATGCTTATTATCATGAGCCTGTGCCTTGTTTTCCCCTCTTTTGCCCAAGGTAAGACAGACGCGATGCTTTTCGGGGACGTCAAGTGCGATGGGGAACATGTTCCCTATGTAACGATAGGAGTAAAGAACACCTCGATTGGAACCACATCCGATGAAAGCGGACATTTCAAACTCGCAAACCTGCCTTTGGGAAAGGTCACCATCGTCGCATCCGCTTTAGGTTACAAAACCAAGGAACAGCAGGTGGTAATGAAGAAAAATCAAGCGACCGAACTGTACATAGTATTGGAAAAGGATGCGATGGAACTCGACCAGGTAGTCGTGACCGCCACCCGAACCAAACATTATATAAAAAACGTCCCAATAAGGACCGAAGTCATTACCGCCAAAGCCATCGAAAACAAAAATGCAAGCAACCTGTTCGAGGCGTTGGAAAACACTCCCGGAATAAGGGTCGAGCAGCAGTGCCAATATTGCAATTTTACGATGATCCGCATGCAGGGACTCGGATCCGAAAACACCCAGGTATTGATCAACGGTCAGCCCATATATTCCGGGTTGGCTGCTGTATACGGATTGCAGCAGATAGGGACGGACGATGTGGACAGGATCGAAGTAATCAAGGGAGCCGGTTCGGCATTGTACGGAAGCGGTGCCATCGCCGGCGCCATAAACATAATAACTAAGGAACCGGGATTCACGCCTGAAACGAAGTTGGGAATGCAGTTCGGGAGTTACGGGACAAACAGTTATGACGTATTTTCTTCCCTGAGAAATGAAAAGGGTAACATTGGATTGACAATCAGTGCACAGAAGTTAAAGGGAAATGCGATAGACCAGACTTCCGAAGGCTCGACCCTCAGCGAGGTAAAGAACAAGGACGGCATTTCGGACCGCGTCGCTTCAAACCTGAACAACGGTGGATTCGGGTTGTATGTCAACGACCTGTTTTGGAAGGACGACAAACTTATAGTCCGTGGAAGATACATATACGAAAAACGCGAAGGAGGAGTAATGACCGACGACTATTATAAGAACCCCTTTACCGATGGAACGGAAAGCATTACCACCGACCGTTACGAAGCGGAACTGTCGTACAGCAAACCGTTTGCCAACTCTTCCGAAATCGACTTCAGCATGGCTTATACAAACCACGGACGCACTGCTACGAACGACACCTACCTGTGCGACTATATGGATACCCATGACGGGGATACTCCGGACATACGGAACATGAGACCTTACCTGGCCAAGGAAAATTCGATCACGGGAACCCTGACATACGACAGCAAAATAGGCAACCATAACCTGCTTGTCGGGGCACAGGGTTTCAACGACGGATTAGCCGAATCGGGAATGTACGTCGTGGTCGATCCGGAAAGCGAATATTTGGGAACTTCGTACAAATCGACAAGCAACAAATCGGCCCATGAATTCGGCCTCTTCATACAGGACGAATGGAACATAACCAAGAAAATAACGGCGGTACCCGGAGTGCGCCTGGACTACCACCATTCGGAAGAAAACTACAAGACCGACAAGGAGGTCTTTGCGACGGCTTTCCCGGAAAGTAAATTCGACAAAACGAGTTTCAACCCGAGGCTCGCATTGAAATATGAAATATCCCGAAGGGTAACCCTTCGTGCAAACGTCGGAACCGGATTCAGGGCGCCATACGGTTTTTCCGAAGACCTTCACCTGTGCAGCGGTTCTCCCCGTGTCTGGAAATCTTCAAGCCTTAAGCCCGAAAGATCCATCAGTTACAATTTATCGGCAGATTATTACGGACGCAAGGTCCGGTTCAGCGTAAACCTTTTCAGAACGGACTTGAAGGACAAGATCGCCTTCGTCGATGCCGACGCGGAAGTAGCTTCGCTCGGATATGATTACCAATGGGAAAATATAGACGACGCCTTCGTCCAGGGGATCGAAACATCCTTTGCCGCCAATCTTTTTTCAAATCTGAATCTCGGGATCGACATGACTTTCAACCAGGGAAAATACGACAACCCAAGGGAAGACTGGGTCGGGACGGAATATGAAAACGACAGCAAATACATATCGAGATTCCCTGCCGTAACCGGGGACATAAGACTGGAATACAGCCCGAAAACCTGGGTATTCTCTATCGATGGCGATTATCAGGGCAGGATGTACATAGATTACTACAGCGAAACCGGAGGGATGAGCAAGATCAAACATACCGAACCGTACATGCTGTTCAATGCAAAAGTGTCCAAAAAAATCGGATGTGTAAGGATATACGCCGCAGCAAAGAACATATTCGGGTACATCCAACCGGAAAAACATCTGGACGATGCGGCTTTCATGTACGCGCCGATGTTCGGAACGATGCTTTATGCCGGAGTGATCCTGAACATTACGAAATGACGTGCGAATAAGGGACCGTCATCTCTTCGGGCGTACGAAAAGATCGTGGAGTATGCTGCAAAGGTAACCGACCACATAACATGCTATGAAACCGGTGCTGGAGTAAAGCAGGAGGTGCACCGCCTGGGTCCGAGTGACAAATATCTGGACGGCCACCGAAGCTACTATACCACAGACGGCGCCGAACGAGTTCGCCCGCTTCGTGGTCATGCCGAGAAGGAAGAGGCCGCCGAGACCGCCGAGAAGTATGCCGAGTAACGTATTGAACTCGTCCCACAGGGATTTGATATTCCGGGAAGCCATGACGAAAGCGAAACCTATGCCTATCAACCCCAGGACTAGAGTGGCCATCCGGGCCAGCTTCAACATGCGCCGCGAAGAGCAGCGATCGCCGCCGCACCGGAAAATCTTCGGATAAATGTCAGTCACGAATGCGGTCGCCGAGGAATTCATGGAGGCGGAAAGGGTGGACATCGCTGCGGCGAAAAGGCCGGCTATCACCAGGCCGAGCACCCCGTTTGGCAATTGGGTACTCATGAACCAGGGCAATATGGCATCGCCGTCGGTGACGGTCATGCCAAGCGAACGCGGGAAGAACTTGTAGAATGCCCACAGGGCCGTACCCAGAGTGAAGAATATCAATGTGGCCGGTACCGTCAAGGCGGCGTTTGCATACACTCCCTTGCGCGCCTTTTTCTCCGTGGAGGTCGTAAGATACCGCTGCACAATGGTCTGGTCGGTACCGTAAGTGGTTATGTTCGTGAAAATCGTGGCGATCAAGACCGTCCAGAGCGTAGGTTGCCGAAGGTTGAAGGCGGTCGAACCGAGCGAAAACTTGTGGGCCGATTCGCCTGCGGCGACGAATCCGGAGATTCCGCCTGGGATCTTGGAACAGGCAAGCGCTATCACCGATATTGCGGCACCCAGAAGCACCACTACCTGGAGCGCATCGGTCCATACCACCGCTTCTATGCCTCCCATCATCGTATAAAGCAACGAAAGGAACCCCATGAGGGCGATGCACATGAATATGTCCATACCTGTAGCCACATTAAGCGCTATGGCCGGCAACAGGAGTACGACGGCCATCCTCCCTATCTGGAACAAGATGAACGAAACACTGCAAATCACACGCACAAGGGAATTGAACCTGATTTCCAGGTATTCGTAAGCCGTAGTCACGTCTAGTTTCCTGTAATACGGTATGAACAGCATCGCGATTAGCGGCACGACCAGGACGATGCCGAGGTTGAATGGCATGTACGACCAGTCCGAAGCATAAGCCTTGGCTGGAACGGACATGAACGTGATCGCCGAAAGGGCCGTACCGAAAATGCTCAGCCCGGCCACGAACCAAGGCACGCGACCACCTCCCTTGAAATAGTCGGAAGTATTCTTCTGCCGTTTCGAGAAATGCCACCCTATTAGGAAAAGCACGATAAAGTACAGCACTATCACACTTATGTCCAGCCAATTGATATGACGCACGGAAGAATGCAACCGGCCATGCAATACGACTGGGGTACGGACTCCCGGACGGATTTCCCCGGAAGTCAGGTAAACGTCCTCCCCGGACACGACAACATTGGTGGTGACCGGCACGTCTATCCCGGAGGGTATCCCGGCTTCCACCAGAGTTCCGGTCACGGTGTGATAGAGCCTCAGCACGTCGTTCGGGATGGTATCGCACTCCGACCGGCCGCCGAAAAGGAGTATGTGGTTGGCGCCGAACGGGGCTGCGCTGCCCGCCATCACGGGAAACCGGCCCTCGAGTTTCTTCCATGTACCGAGCCTCGTATTGTAGCTGTAGCCGTCGTAAAGGACGTTCCAAGGGGAGTCCCCGTGAAAATCCCTGCCGCTGAAAAGATAGACGCAATCGTCCACGCCGTCGCTCTGGGCGGCGGATACGGCGAACGCCCGGGGCGGGCCATCCCATGCAGGCAGCTCCCTCCAGCCACGGTTGAGGTCGTCAAGGTCGAGTACGAAGAAATCCTTGGTAGCGACTGGATTGTTCATCGATTCGATACCTCCCGATATATATATCTTATTACCCATCCTGCACCCGGCAGCATCGGCAAGCGGGTGCGGCAGGGACGGATACCTCTCGAACCTCGGCTTGCCCGACGTATCGAGGGAGAACAGGAGCACATCGCTGTAGCATTGCGCCGAATCGCATCCGCCTATGCAGAGCAATCCGTCACGCAAAGTTACCGATACGCCGTAAGCCAAAGGGTGCGGCATTGCGTCCGGCAGAACTTCGAATGTGCCGCCGGCCTTATCGTAAACGTAAATATCTCCGTGCCACTTCTTATGCCCCCCTTCCGAAGGAAGTCCGTCTGGGAAGTTGGCACCGCCAAGCACGACTAGACGGTTATCGATGATGCCGGAGAATACTCCCGCCACTCCGATGTTTGGCTTTCCAGTACCTTCCTTGGAAGGCAGCAGGAGAGTATCATCCCACTCGACGCTTTCGCTGCGGGTAATCTGCGATACGGCGATGTTGCCCTCCCTGGAAGCCGCCTGCAGCACATCATCGGAAATAAGGAACAGTGCAAGCAGGAAAAGTATCCTTAAAGGATAAAACGACTTATTCAATGTGTTTTCTCGAATTCAGATAAATTGTATAAACCTTGAAGTGATCTTCGACGGCCTGTTTGTAACCGTACAGGTCGCGCCTCTCCAAAAGATCGACGAGATCCTTGTGCGTAACGTGCAGTCCCCTGCTATCCAGATCCTTCTGGATAGGTTCGAAGTAAGAGTTGTACTTTTTCTCGACAAATTCCAGGACCGGGTGTATGACCTTCTGGAATTCTATTATCGAGTTGTTTCCCGAGATTTCGTAAAGTTTGCTGTGAAAGGCATATTCGCTGTCCGATGCGTACCGGTTCGAATTTATCGCTCCGCCGGATCCCACTATATTCTTCAGCTCCTCCAGGTTCCTGCCGTTGCAGTTCCTGAAAACCATGCCGCTTATGCCTATTTCCAGGACGACGCGGAATTCGAGCAGGTCGAGAATGGTATCTTCATCGAGCATTCCGGGAATGAGGAAATCCCTCATGGCGCCGAACAGGGATATGGGAGTCATCACCATCCCCCGTTTCGTATGGCTTTCGATCATCCCTACCATCTTGAAGCGGCTCAATGCCTCGCGTACGACACTTCTGGCCACCCCCAGATCCTTGGAAAGCTGCAATTCGTTCGGAATGCTGTCCCCGGGCTTAAGTCCCATGGATTTGAAATACGATATGAGTTGGTTCTCCACCTGATCGACAAGTGAAAACTTATGGTTCGGCGTCTTATCCACTTTTTCCATATTACCGCGAATATTCCTTTGAAACAAATTTACTCTTTTTTCCCTCACGTTACTTCATGTCCCAGGAAAATGCAGCAGGCCTCGCGAGTTCCTGCCTGTAGACGTTCCCGAAACGGTCGGTCACGACTACTTCCACCTCCCCGTCCGGCGTGGTTGCGAAAGCCTCGAACATGTGTACGCTTTTGGTCGGAAGGAACGCTTTGGGCCTTTGCGGAAGCCGGGGTTTCCTTATAAGGGAATAGAGGGGATCTTTCGCATAGACCTGCTTCGTTTTCAATTCCTTTCCCTTTTCGAAAACCCTTACGGTCCATTGGGGATCCCAGTTGAAAACATTTACCAGTATCCTGTTTCCGGAAGTACCTCCGTATTCGGAGGGTACCGAATTCATGTCGTACACGCGCATCTGGGAATCGGGCACATCCTCCCCGCAAGCCTTGAAGACCCACTTGAGGTTCTTCCCGTCGGCTTCGAAAATCTGATATCCGCCGGGAGTGCCGTCTTCGCATACGATGCGGCTTTCCGGACCGTTCAGCATCCAGGAAACCGCCGAAACCGAAGCAACGTTATGTTCGATCGTTCCCTCATAGACTATATTGTCCGTCTTGTGCCTGTGTCCTGACAGTATGGAGACTTTTCCGTAAGGCTTAAGGATCTCGAAAAGCCTGTCGAAAGACATATCGGCTTCATGTTTAGCCATACGTCCCGAAGGTTTTTCCCCGCTCTTGACAAATTCGGCCTGCGACCTGCAAACCCTTACAGACCCGTCGATGACATCGGAATTCACGTGCATCGGTACATGCAGGCACACTATTACCGGCGTGCCGTGGGAGACGAAAGCCATGTCCCTTTCCACCCATTTGAGCTGGAGGGAATCTAGCCCGTAATGGAAATGATACGTGACTTTCCCGTTTTCATCTTCGGAAGGGCCCTGTGCTATGATATCGTCAAGCATAAGGAAATGGAATTTGCCGATATTGAATGAATAATAGGAAGGGCCTATGTACTTGCGGTAAGCCTCGGAGGCGAAAGCGTCGGGATCGGAAACGGAGCTCCAGTCATAGCCTGGCCTCATGTCGTTGTCGTGGTTCCCCATTATATGGTAAACCGGCAGTGGCAGGCTTTTCATGGCATCGAGGTATTCAGGAAGGGCGAACTTGTCGACATACCATTTGTTATCGGTGGTCATGTCGCCCAGGCAGATCGCATATTTCCTCCCTTTGGTATCCTTCATGTTTTCGACTATATCAGGGAGAAACGTACTGTCCATTTGCCGGATGTCCCCGACCGCCGCATTGCCCGTAAGGTGCAGGTCGGCGAATACGAACAGCTTGAAACGGTTCCCGACAGCCTTGGACAGGGTGAAATCGGCCGTATCGCATTTGCCTGCCGGTTTCGTAAGCCTGGCGAAATGGCACGGTATGAGCCCGTGCGACGGGACGTCATACCCACCGGGAACCGATATGAATATCGTTCCGAAATACTTGTCGGATTCCATGGAATAACGGCCGTACCTATCGGTGGCCGTTACCGCCACGCCGTCGCTGACTACCACTCCCTTTACTCCATGTCCGTCGCAGGTTACCTTCCCTACTACATTCTGGCCAGCCGCAGGTACAAAAGAGCCTAAAAAGAGAACCGCGGCGACGACGAGCGTCGATATGAACGATCTCATGACTTAATCCTTAATGCAGCGGACCGGCAGAGCGTGCGAACGGCTGTTGGCCCTGTTGTAAATCCTTTGCGTAGTGGAGGAAACGGGATCCATATAAGGCGATGAACTGCTGGCACCCCAGCATGTGGAAGCCCAAAGGTACATGGTGGTTCCCTGATCGCTGCTTTCACCGGTAAGGCGGTCCCTGTGTCCGGCAGCCGGGAAATAAAGCGTTTCCACACCGGTTCCTGACGATTCGGCCGCCGAGAAGGCGGAAATGGCCGAAGCCATCTTGTCCGTCGCGGCATCGCCGCTGAAATCTGCGGAAGCATCCGCCGGGATATAGGTGATCTTCAGATAGGTGCCGGAGGAAGAATTTATCCTCTGCCATCTGATCATATACGCACCGTCCGTCTTGTATTTCTTTATCGCCCATATGGTTCCGTCCTCCTGGTTGGAGCAGACATAAAGGGCGTCGTATCCGTTGCCTGTATCATCCAGGATTTCCCCGCTCTTGACGGCCGAACGCACATCATCATACAACCGTCCGATACCCGAACCGTTCGTGTAAGGCAGAATCCTCTGGTATTCGCGATATGACGGGACGTGGTAGCCTTCAGGGCACGGGTCCGTGCCACCGGTACGGTCACGCCACGTAGTTGTCTTGTCATTTACTTCCGTACCTGCTATCCACCAGTCATAAGAGGCGTCAGGACTGCCGGTGATGAACTCCTTCATGCTTTCCGCAACGGAGGAGGTATAGGAAGACGAGGGATCGGTCAGTTCTATATCGCCGAAAGTAGGGAAAGGAACGTTCCTGCCCCACTGGTAATAGTAACCGTATGCATCGGAAGAGAGGACATGGTCCGCATCCGAGGCGGCCGTAGCACCGAGGTTGCGGTCCATCCAATCCATTCCGCAGAACTGAACGTCGCCCGACGGTTGTGCCTGCTGTATTATGGTAAGTCCGATGACATTGGTTCCAAGGGTAACCTTCGCGGTGGTGGAGCGTTCGGTTCCGGTCAGGTTGTCCTGAATGCAACGGACGCTCAGCACCTTCCCGTCTACGGAAGCTTCGCACCAGTCGTCGGCGACCGCTACGGAAACATCGCCTGAAATATTCGTGACTATGTTCATCATATAACCGTAGTTCCCGTCCGCAGTGAACGGAAACGTAAGAGTGGAACCTGAAAGACGCACCCCTTCGACATAGAAGGTATCGCCGCTGAAATCGGGGGAAACCGATACGGACATGTCGCCGGAAAAGGAAAACAGGTACAGGTAATCTTCATACATAGGGTTCGCGGAATAATATTCCTTGGTCAAAGGCTCTCCGCCCATGGTACCGGAAAGTTCGATGCGTACACGGTAATCCTCGTCCTGGTCCTTTGTCCCGGGGGTATACAGGACATAAAATTGACCGGATGCATCCGCCGCATCATAATCGACGAACGACGGTTTTTCATCGCCGAAATCGTCTACCAGAGGCCAGCTCTCGGCAGGCACGTTGCAGAGTCGCACCTGTGCAGACACCAGGCTTTCAGGTATCCCGAACTGCATTTTCGTAAAAGGCCTGTGCAACGTTACGAAAGCTTTGGTACCTCCGGCATCGGCGACGGTACTCTCACCCACCATAGCGAAGGGAGCTGAAGGATTCGAGGTACTTTCGAGGGAGACCTTGAGCCCTTTCTTGAATGCGTCGAAAGTAGTGGTACCTACGGTAAGTTCGGGATATGAAACGCCCGATGAAGGATTTCCTACGGCCACCACATACTTCAACCCTCCCGAAGGGAGCGTTACATCTTCGCTTCCTACGGTCACGTCGGAAGAACCAGATATCCCGGCCGGAGAGGAAGCGGTCACCCCTTTTTCCATATATTCGAGGAAACAACCGCCGGAGGTGGAGTTGAAGACGAACAGGTCATATGACGAGACCTCCATCTCGCTTTGCGAAGCCTGCGATCCGGATGGTACGAAATTTCCTGAAACACGGACGTCAAGAGTCATTACGGCAGTGCTGTCCGTGACTGCCACCGTTCCGCTGTTGTTGTCCCGGTAGTCAATGCTGCAAGCCGTAAGCGAAAACGCGGCGGCAGCGGCTAAAAGCAAATGTATCTTTTTCATTTTTTATCATTTTATTCCCAGCAGGGTTCCTGTCAATGATTTCGGTATGCGTATGAAACCGATGTATTCGTTCGGGTTCGCCTTGCCGTATTTGCCGTTGCCGTACTCGTAAAGTACGGCTACCGAACCGTCGCTGAGCACGATCAAATCGGAATATGCGGCACGGGAACTGTAAACGGTATAGGCTTTGGTCCACGTTGTACCGCAGTCGGTACTTTTGGATATGCACAGGTTGGACCTCACGTTGGCACTTTTAACATTACTGAGCAACAACGTCTCGGAAGGTTTTCCATCAGAAAGGTAGTTCGATACGGAGCCCTGGCATCCGGGATCGGGAAGATCGCTGTTCAGTTTCATTGTTTCCCAGGTCGTACCACCGTCGGTACTCAAGCTCGAAGCCCTCATGTCCGCATCGTAGTCGGCAAGTCTCATGTTTATCAACAGATCGCCGTTTTCCAGCTCGGCGATTTGCGACTCGTTTCCGCCCAGATCCGTATTCCCGCTTATATGCCAGGTTTTTCCCTTGTCGTCGGAATAGTAGCAATGGGAATAGTTGTCGGTATTGCCGTTTTCGCGATGGTTCGCGGGAATTACGAGACGACCCGCATGTGGGGCTTCGCTCTTCTGAATCCCGTGTCCGGGACCGGTGGCTATCCAGCTCCAACCTGTCGCCGCCAAAGCAGGGCTCGCATCCGCCTGACTGCTCCAGGTCTTTCCGTCGTCGTCAGAATAACAGTAGAATACACGTCGGGACCTTGCCTTGCCGTCTGCGGAACTTACCAGGTCGCTGGTTACGGGAGACGACGGATAGGATTGCCAACACCAGAAGAGGTATATCCTGCCCGTCGATTGTTCGACTACGGGAACAGGATTGCCACAAGTGTTCTGTTTGTCGTCCACTATGGTCTGCATATTGCTCCAGGTGGCTCCGCCATCTTCCGATCTTTTGAAGACGAGGTCTATGTCGCCCCTGTCCTTGGAACTTCCGACCGGCGTTACCGTAAACTGGGATTCGTTGCCCTCATAAAAATCGGCCTTTGTGTTCCTGGCTTCGCAAAAAGCCAGCAGCGCATGCTTGGGTGTTTCTATCAAGGCGGGAATGCGATAGTAGACATGGTCGTCCGTTCCCGATTCGTAAGCAGTGGATGCCACTAGTTTGCCATCGTCCGGCAAAGCGAGTTTACCAGTATCCTTTTTCGTAACAGATGTGGTGTCAGTTCCGTTAGATTCGCCGCTGCCTTTGAATTTCCAGTCGTCACACGAAAACGAAAGTGTCAGGACTGAAATTGCAAGCAGGGACGATACGATAGTGAATGTTTTCTTCATCTTATTATCTTTTATATCTCTTCTTTTTTAATTGTATCCGACGGTCTGGCGGATGTTGGGATTATCTTCCAGGCACGCGCTCGATATCGGCCAAAGAAGGATGTTGGTTTCATTCTGGCGCCCTCTGAGCGATTCTATCTTGGTAAAAGCGTAACCCATGCGTATGGCATCCCACCAGCTTTTCCCCTCGGCGGCAAATTCCTTCAGACGCTCGTCGTAGATGGCTTCGTTGATTTCCGACTCGGAAGACAGCGAAGAATAATAGTCGGCTACACCGTATGCGCGGTACGCTATACGGTTCAAATATTTCAGAGGGTCCCCTCCCTTGAGGTTTTCTATTTCGGCCTTGAAAAGTATGGCTTCATCGTAACGGTAAATCGGAATATCGGAAGTGAAGTAACGGGTATTGCTCACCCATTCCCCCGGAAACTTGTTTATCCAGGAATACGTATTGCCGGTTTCGGGAACCGTGAAACTCTTGAAAGAAGTTTCCGCACGCGTATCGCCCGGGACGGAATAGAGAAACGACTGGAAACTCTTGCTGAACGAATACCACTGGTCCTGGCTGCCGGTAGCCACGCTGTCGGCATCGCGGTACTTCTCCGCATCCGTATATTTACTGTCGGGAATGAGATAATCGTCGGCATAATTCGCCACCTCCTCGGTAGTCATCTGAAGATGGATCGCAAATATTACCTCGTCGTTGTCCTTGTTCGAAGGCGAAAATACGTCTGCGAAGTTGTCCAGCATGGAGTAGTTGCCGTTGGCAAGAACCGCGCTGCATGCTTCGTCGGCCGTGTCGAGATCGGCCTTCGTACCGTTCAAACGACGGTATTTCCACAAATAGAAATCGGTCTTCAGCATCTGCACTGCGGCTAGGGAACCGGTGGTACGGGATATAACCGATGCCGGCATGAGATTCTCGGCAGAATCTATGTCCGATTCGACCCTTGCATATACCTCGGCCTGAGGACTGCGTTCAGGATAAAGGGAGTCCTTGTCGGACTCTATGCCGGTCAGCATTAGCGGGGCGTCTCCCCATACGCGGGCGATGGTGTAATAGCAATACGCCCTGATGAAATATGCGTTGGCCTTTACTTCGTCCTTTGTGGCATCGCTTCCGTAGGTAACTCCGTCAGCATATTTCAATACCATATTACAATCGTTTATGCAAGTGTAGAGACTACCCCAGTTGGTACCTTTCGTTTCCGCACTGTTCAGGTCGTTGTCTACGAAATCGGTAGCATTGAAACTTCCCATCCCGGCGCCTATGACTCCGCTGCGAAAATCGCCCCAATAGCTGAGATTCACACGGTATGCGTTCCGGAACTGCTGGAATATGCCATACATGGCGCCTCTCATATCGCTTTCGGTTTTCCACATGCTCTCTTTGTTTATATAGCTTTTCTGCACGACATCGAGATCGGAGACACAGGCGGAAACAGAAAGGGTTATCGCCATGATAATAATCATTATGTATCCTTTTCTTTTCATTTTACATTCCTCATTTTAGAAGGTGAGTTTTACGCTGAATGAAATTCTCCTCGTCGGAGGATAATTGTTATATGAAGTACTGTAAGTGGAAGACGTACCTATTTCAGGCGAGATTCCCTTTACGGCCGTAAAATAGTAAAGGTTGTTGCCCCCTATGCCTACAGTCAGGCCTTTCGATCCGATCATCTTGGTTATCTTTTCTGGAATCGCATAGGAAATTGAGATTTGCCTGATGCATAGGTAATCACCTTTATAAGTGAAAATATTGGAAGTACGGTTGAAATTATCCTGCCCGGCACCCGAATCGTTCGCCCAGAACTTGGCATATCTGGTTTCGTCGCCTTCCTCCTTCCAACACTCCTTTACGGCCTCAGCCAATGCGTAGTTCGTAGAGAAAGTCGCATAGAAATAGCGGGCGTAACTTATATCGCATATAGAATTCCCGAGGGCATAATCCAGGTCTACGTCGAGAGAGAGATTTTTCCATGACAGAGTATTGGAAATTCCCCCGTGAACGGGAGCTTCCGTAACGCCGAGACAGAAGATGTCCTGATTCTTGGTTATTATGCCGTCGCCGTTGCGGTCGGCCCAGTTGTAGTCCCCGGCGAATTTCCTGCCTTTTACTGTAGTGCCGGTAGTATGATCGTATCCGCGTGCAAGCTGGTCGTAAGGTGCGTTTGCCGCTTCATCCGCAGTCTGGAAAATGCCCTTGGCGACATATCCGTAAAAGCGGTACAGCGGTTCGCCTTCGGCCAGGCCGCCGAAATAGGTTCCGTCACCGTTAGAATACATCGGGTATTCGGAAGTCGACGTACGGTTGCCTTCGAGGCCGTTGTCTGGAAGCTTCACGACTACGTTGCGGTCGTACGAAAAGGTAAGTTTCGTCTCCCAGCTGAAGTCCGGGAGTTGTATGTTCTTGGTGGTCAATTCGAATTCCCACCCCCAGAAACGCACGGTTGCCAAATTCGTGGTTACCGACGAAAATGCACTCGTATTCGGAAGGCTCGTGTCGAAAAGCATGTTCTTCGTCATCTTGTCATAATAGTCTCCGGAAAAATATACCCTGTTGTCCCAAAGTCCCAACTCGATCCCGAGGTCCAGCTGAGTGGTGGTTTCCCATTTCAGGTCCTCGTTCGCCATGGTAGTCGCGCGGATTGCTGCATTACCGTCGTATATGTAGCTTGCGGTATACTTCCCGAGTGCGTCGTTGACGCCTATGCCGTTGTTCCCTGTCTGACCATAGCTGACGCGGGTCTTCAAATAGCTGAGCCAGCTGACATCCTTCAGGAAATCCTCTTCCGATACCACCCATCCGGCCGACATTCCGGGGAAAAAGCCCCATCTGTTCTTCTTCACGAATTTAGAAGAAGCATCGTAACGTGCGACTCCGGTTAACAGGTATTTCCCGGCATAGTCGTAATTGAGCCTGGTGAAAAAGCCAAGCTGAGCATCTTCGCTTATCAAGGAGGACGAAGTGGTTTCGGAAGCCGCATTCAAGGTCGTTATCTTGTCTGTACTGGAACCTGTTCCGGTACCTTCGAGGTTCTCGTAGTAGCGTTTCTGGTACGAATATCCGAGCATCGCATTGAAATTGTGCCTTCCGGCGAAAGTGTGTTCATACTGCGCATAGGCATCGGCCTTGATCCTGTTGGTCTTGGACCAGTAGGAATCCGTCGCTCGCGCTTGCGAATAGTGGTTGGAACGTTCGAAGGAACTTGTCTTGCTCTCGACGTCATAGTAGGAACCCGAAACGTTTGCCACAAGATCCTTGAATACCTGCCATTTGAGCGAGCCATCGAGAGAAAGGTTGGTACCTATATCGGTATTGTCTGTATAATAGGTGTAATAAAGAGGGGTCTCGGAGGTCGCGTTGTAACCAACGGCTGGAGTACCGTCGTCGTAGTACGTTATCTGCGTAGGAACGGCGGAAAGGCCGCGGGAGATGGCATCTCTCTGGTTGGCATATGCTTCGGAAGAGGTGCGTTGGAAATTCGCTCCTATGGATGCGGTCAATTTCTTGTTTATCTTTACATCGGCCGAATTCTTGAAATTAAAGCGTTTATATCCCGTTGCCAATCCTATGCCCTCGTCGTCGACATAACTCAGGCCTGCATTATAGCGGACGTCCCGGCTGCCGCCGTTGATCCCGACCCTATAGTTCTGCCACATGGACGGACGAAACATTATGCTTTGCCAGTCAGTATCGCAAAACATCAATGTCTTCGTCTGATCGAGAGGATCGGCCATGGTCTTCCATCCTTCGGGCAATACGTCTCCGGAATTGTAATAGCGGGTCGAATAAATACTGCTTCCGCTGTTGGCACTCGAAACCGAATATCCGGAAGTATAGTTCCAGCTCGCATTCGGACTGACTGAAACGGCGGGACGCAGTATGTTTATATAATCTTCAGCGTCAAGAAATTTGCGCAGCGTTTCCGGTTCCTGATACGCCAAGGCAGCCTCGAAAGTTATTTCCGGGGCGCGATTGTAGTTTCCCCTATTGGTGGTGATCAAAATTACGCCATTGGAACCGCGTGCGCCGTAAATCGCAGTGGAAGCAGCATCTTTGAGCACATCAATGCTTGCGATGTCGTTAGGATCCACCGTCGACATGCTGCGTTCGACACCGTCGATATAAACCAGCGGTTCGTTGGAATTCGTTATCGAACTGCCGCCGCGTATTTTCATAGAGAAACTGCCGCCAGGCGTATTGTTGGTCTGCACGATATTGAGACCGGCCACTTTTCCCTTCAACCCTTCGAGCGGATTCGAAATCGGGGTGTCGTGGATCGTCTCTCCGTCGACCTTGGAAATGGAAGCGGTTATTTTCCTGCGGGAAAATTCACCGTAGCCTACGAATACCACTTCGTCGAGATTTATCGCCTCACTCTCCAGGACTACGGTAACGGGAGAATGCATGTTTGCGACCGCCAACTCCTTGGTGGCATATCCCATGCTGACGAACTGAAGTGTTTCGTTTTTTGAAACCCGGATCGAGAACTTTCCGTCCAGATCGGTCGTGACGCCATGGGACGTACCTTTTATGAGAATTCCGGCATTCATTACCGGCAATCCCTTCGAATCGATGACGACACCACTGACGGAAACGGTCTCCTGGGCATTCGCCATGCCAACGGGAACCGCAACCATAATGGCGGCGATGATCATGATCCTTGCAAGATATCCTTTCATATCACAAAGTTTAAATTATATTGTTTAAATGAACCCTATCTCTTTAAGTTCTTTTTCCAAAGCGGCGAGTTCCTTTTTGGAATAAGGTGCAACCGGGCCACGGCAGTCGCCGCAGTCGAGTCCGGCAAATTTCATCACACCCTTTCCCCCTCTTATGCCGCCGCCATGGCGGATTATGACGTTGACCATCTTTACGGATTCATATTGCAGATCACGCGCCCTGGCGATGTCGCCTTCTTCAAAAGCCCTCTTCAATGCGGCATAAGTCCCGTAAATATAATTGTAGGTACTCCCCACTCCCCCTTGCGCACCAACCGCAAGGCCGCACAGGAGCATTTCGTCATAACCGTTCAGTATATTGAAACGACCTCCGTCATAACGTATGCAGTTCATCATCTCCATGAAATCGTTCGAAGTGAACTTTATCCCGTTGAGGTTAGGAATAAGCTTCGATCCCGCTTCCAGGAAATCCATCATGGAGACTTTCAGACCGGTTATTGCAGGTATGTGATAATAATAGAACGGAACCGGCGATGCGGAAGCGGCGATCGGAACGAAATAGTCCGCAAGTTCCGCGGCATCCCTGAACGGCGTGTCGTACGGAGCTATGGAACCTACGGCATCAACACCTCTGGAAGCCGCATATTTTCCCAAGGTAATCGAATCCTCCCTGGAGCATCCACCGATATGCGAAATGACCAGCATCTTGCCTTTAACTTCGGCCAGCCATGCGTCCAGAACGGCTTCGCGCTCCTCGACGCTCATGTAACGGCATTCACCCGTCGAACCGCAAACGAAAATGCCGGAGACATTTTCTTTCAGAAGTTTTGCGGCATAAGGCCTTATCATTTTCAGGTTCAGTTTCCCTTCCGGGCCAAAAGGCGTGAATACGGCACATATCAGTCCGTTGATTCTAAAATGTTCGTTCATTTTACTCTATTTTTTTGTTTTATGTATGCCATTATTTGTCGGACAAATTAAATTGTCGGACAAATATACGAATTGATTTATAAATGGCAAAAAAAATTACGATTTCCATAAAAAAAGCCCGAAGCCGTTTCCGGTTTCGGGCATATGGCGTAAAATGATAAGAAGAATCAATATGTCGTTATAGCCCCGTAGGAATCGCATCCGGCGGCCCCTTGCAGGGTCACATGGACGCTGACCAGGCGCGGGAGAGATTCTTCCTTTGCCGCCGAATTATCCCAACGACCGTTTTTCAACGAATTCGCATAAAGGAACGCTATCGTTTCGTTGCGTTGCAGTGGCACGGTAGCCGACGATGCAGAAGAAGAAACAGTCGAACCCGCAGGTTGCAACGTGACATCCAGGTTTTTCACATCGGAAAGGGTGTAACCGGAGGCCGATACCCTTACGCGCGTAAGTTTCACCGGAACGGAGCCATGGATATAAGTAAGCCTGAATCCCTTCATGGAAACCAGACTTTCGGCGGGGATGGAGAAGGAAAGGTCCATCTTGTCCCTGTCGAATTCGTAAGGTGACCAGAATGCGACCGCATTGGCCGGAGCGGCTATATCCGATTCGCCGAATACGCCGTACTTCGCTACAAGGCTGTCTGCTGCGGCAATCGGATCGGAATATGGCGATACTGGGGATATTCCGTTGGAAAAGACATAGGCCGAATCGAACGGAGCCCAATCCATCCCTGTCCCGGCAGCCTTGCATTCAAAATATTGTCTTATGCGCGGAATATAATAATCACGGATCAGTCCGGACCATATGCGAGCGGAATAATCGTTTACAGGGGGACCCCAGATGGTGACTATACGGCGCGCTTCGGTGACGAACTTGTGGCGCTCGGCCTCGGTACGACCGGCAGCCTGTGCGAAATCCAGCCAGCGCGCCATTCTCAATACCGGATGCGATTCGAGAAGGCGGTCGGCACCGGTCAACATTCCGAGGGTCGCATTGCGGTACTTCTCTACATCCGTGGTGTCTCCAGAGACATAAGCCCAATTTACGGCCGAAAGAGCCTCGTCGGCCTTCGCAGCCAGATACATCGCGCCGTAAAGCGCCGCGTCTGTACGGTACAGCTGACTGCCGGAAAGGCTGTCGGCTGCCGAAAGGAAATATTCTATGCCCCTGTAATAATCGGCATTGTCATCCATCGTCGGGGAGAACTGTTCGTAAGGACGCAACTGCCATTTGAAACGTGCATTGTTCGTGCAGGTTCCGTAAACCGACCGCAGCATGTTGTTCCAGAAGGAATCGATCTGGGGAGGACAGGCTCCGTAGCGGGCAACCGAATATTCGTGAAGGAATTCGCGTACGTCTATCTCCGAGGAACTCCAACCGGCGGCCGCTATCAATTCGTAAACGGGTTCGTTCTGCTCTACGCCTTCCGGGGAGGTGCCGTATCCGGTCAGATTGCCCCTGTTAGGGGACTTCAACGCATTAAGATGGGCATTCGCATAGAAATCCAACGCCCCGGTAAGCGCCGAACGGCCGCCGAAATTAGGTACGGTGCTGTAGATCCATTTCTTGCCATAAAACCCGTCGAGGCGATCCCAGTTCTTGGAAGAACGCCATACATACTGGTTGAAGTCGACCGCCAGGTCGATTATCATCATCTTGTCGTCAGGGACTTCTGAGAGCAGGTCCCTGACGCTTCCCGGATCCCATATGTCGCGCTGGTAACCGAACATCCATCCCTGCATCACCCATACCGCATCGGAATCGGCTGCGGAAAGTGACGACCAGATCACCTTCCCGTATTCGGCAAGCAGGGCCGACCTTTCCGGGGTACCTTTGTCCCCGAAAGGGATATCCATCTCGTTGAAAGAGTCTATAAGATAGTACTTGCATTTGCCGAACTCCTTTTCCCATTCCGTGATGTAACGCTTCTCTATCTCCGCGAAAAGTGAATCCTTCGGGGAAAGCATATAGTTCCTGAAACCGGCCCAGTGAGTTTCGGTTATATCCACGTTCGGGTAAACCTCCTTCATGGCCTCAGGGACGAATCCGGCGAAGCCCTGGCACAGGGGTTTCATGCCGAGCCCCCTCATGCGGCCGAGAATCTTGTGTTCGAGCTTGATCTGGGCCTTGAACCACTTCTCCGATTCGTTGCCGTCGAGTTTGCTCATGTTCCCCATCCTCATCCACGGGAAGTGTGCTGGACCAGTAAAATACTCCCCAATCTGATCGCGGGAAAGACCCATGGAAAGCCATACGCGACGGAAGACGGATTCGCCGCCTATCGGGGCGAGCGGCATGTCTATGCCGTGCAGCGCCATCCAGTCGATCTCCTTCTGCCACTGTTCCCAACCCCAGAAAGGAGTTGTATAGCCGTACGTGCAAACATTGTAATAAAGATGGTCCCTGAAGGGGGAAACGACTTTTTTCGCCGCCATGTCAGGCAACGAATCCGGAAGGGCCAGACGGTTTCCGCTCCACGTGGCCATTCCGTAACCGTTGCTTTCTATATAATCGTAGAACCCCCTGCACATCGCCACGGGAGTGCTTCCGGAGACCTTCAGGCACCCGTCCTTAACTTCAAGGAGATAAACGTCGAGGCTGTCCTCGGCGGGAATTTGAGCAAAGACAACGTTCCCAGGCATCGAGCCGAAAGTCCGCCTTACGACACCTTCGGCATTTTGCTCGGGCGTAAGTACGCGCGGCGTGCACCCTGCCAGCAAAACTACTATGGCAGCAGTGATCAACAAAAGATTTTTCTTCATAATATCTGATTACTCTTTGGTTTTCAAAAGGACGGTGGCATAAGCCGAAACTCCTTCCCCCCTACCCACATATCCGAGTTTTTCGGTAGTGGTAGCCTTTATGGAAATCATATCCTTCCTGCATTGCAAGTCCTTGGCAAGCGTAGTCCGCATCCTTTCTTCATAAGGGAAGATCTTGGGTTCCTGAAGCAATACGGTTATGTCCGCATTGCAAAGCGTGTAACCCTTCTGGACTACCATCCGATAAGATTCGCGAAGCAGTATCCGGCTGTCGATCCCCTTGTAAAGATCGGAAGATTCCGGGAAAAGCCTGCCTATGTCTCCCAATGCCAAGGCCCCCAAAAGCGCATCGCAAAGCGCGTGGATCAGCGCATCACCATCGGAATGCGCTACAGACCCCTTGCGGAAGGGAATCCTTACCCCTCCCAGAACAAACGGCAGCCCATCCTCGAGAGGATGGACGTCATAGCCGTTGCCTATCCTGTATTCCATTATCTATCAATAAGACGAAATAAACGCCGCGTTTCAAAGGAACGTCAGCTTGTACGTTACAAAAGTAAAAAATAATTACCTTTGTACGAAACAAAAGCATACACGCTATGGGAATGATAAGTTTCTTCGATACGCCGGAACATAAGGTATTCACGTATAAACCGAGGTTTTACGATCCGGACAAGGAAAAGATAAAACAGGCCTATGCGAAAAAACGCCTCAAAGCCGAAAAGCAAGGCGAAGCTTTACCTGAAACCGGAAAAGACGAATACAAGCCGGGAGAATACATACACGGTGCATACGACAGCCCGAAGTTCGAACAGAAGACAAGCCATGTTTCCAATAAAGGCATACGCAGCATCGCATGGATTTGTTCGCTCATACTTGCGTTCCTGATAGTCTACATCATTTTCGACAAGTTCGTGCCGTATCTGACCAAATGATGGATCGCCAGATTAAAGTATTGCCCGGCAAGATAGCCAATCTGATAGCCGCAGGTGAAGTAGTGCAGCGACCCGCTTCGGTAGTGAAGGAACTGATGGAAAATTCCGTTGACGCCGGGGCGAAAAACATCTCGGTAATCATTTCCGATTCCGGGAAGACTCTCATACAGGTTATAGACGACGGTTGCGGCATGACTCCGGAAAACGCGAGGATCAGCTTCGAACGCCACGCGACAAGCAAGATAGCGACCGCCGACGACTTGGGACGGATTTCGACCTACGGGTTCAGGGGCGAAGCCCTTGCTTCCATAGCCGCAGTTGCCGAAGTAACGTTGAAAACACGTACATCGGAGGAAGAGACCGGCATGGAACTGCAACTGTCCGATTCGCGCTTAGTTTCGGAAAAGGAGATCTCCTGCCCTGCAGGCTGTAACTTCGAGATACGCAGCATCTTCTACAACATCCCGGCCCGAAGGAAGTTCCTGAAAAGCGACCGCGCGGAAATGCAGCATATCATAGAAGAGTTCTGCCGGGTCGCACTAACGAGGACCGAAACGGGGTTCCGCATTAGCCACAACGGTAAAAACATATACTCGCTCCCGGCCCGGCAGCTACTCAAACAGAGGATAGTAAGCATTGCAGGCAACGATCTGAACAAGCAGCTGATCGACATAAGGACAAACACCAGCATCGTCAAGGTAAGCGGATTCGTAGGAATTCCGTCGGCGGCGAGAAAACAGGCGCAAAACCAGTATTTCTTCGTCAACGGGCGTTATTTCCGCAGCCCCTATCTCCACCGCGCCGTCTGCAGAGCCTACGAGCATCTCGTACAGGATGGCTATACCCCGCCGTATTTCATATATCTAGATGTGGACACCGGCAAAGTGGACGTTAACATACATCCTTCCAAGACCGAAATAAAATTCGAGGACGATTCGATGATTTTCGAGATACTGAACGCCGCCGTAAGGGAAGCCCTAGGAAAGAACGCGTTCGTGCCAAGTATAGATTTCAGTCTCGGCAACGTACCCGAAATCCCGCTGATGCGCAATTCCGACCAGGGAAAGTACCGCCGGGAGCCGAAAATAAACTACGATCCATTGTTCAATCCGTTCCTTTCCGGTACCGGATTCGAGGACGGAAACAAAACCGGGGCCGGAAAAGCAGAAGTCCTTGCCGACGGAGGCGGCGAACTCTTCGAAAATAAGGATATGGAGAGAAGAATCCTGGTTTTCAAAGGGAAATACATCTTTACCCCTGTTTCAAGCGGATTGCTGGCAATCAATGCTTCGCGCGCAAGATACCGCGTGATGTTCGAGCATTACCTCGACTCCCTGGGAAATGCCGGACCGGCGATGCAGAAAATGCTCGTTCCCGTCACGTTGGAACTGACCCCTGAAACCGAAATGGAAGTTTCGGCCCATATCGGCAGATTTGCGGAACTCGGATTCGAAGCGAGGATGATTGCAAATAATGCGCTAGAGGTGGACGCGGTGCCGGACGGATTCGCAACGGACGAAAAATCGGTCAGGGATTACATAGATGATATCCTAGCTTCGCTCGAAGAAACTGTTCCCGGAGGATCCAACTCATCATCTTCCGGCCTTGCCGACAAGTTGGCGAGAGCCGCCGCATACGGGAAATCCGATTTTAACGATACGGAGGCACAATTATTGGTGGAACAACTCCTCGAATGCAGGCAGCCTCAGATGACACCTGACGGAAAAAACTGCATGACAATCATTTCAACTGACAAACTGGACTCCATGATATGAGCTATTTTGGAAATAATTCTATAGGCGACATAATACGCCGGACACCGGCGGTCACTAATATCATACTGTTGAACATCCTGATGCTGATAGCGACCCAGATCAAAGTCGACTGGATGTATCGCACCTTTGCCCTGTTCCCGTTCGCGTCGCCTTTCTTCAAGTGGTGGCAACTCGTAACGCACATGTTCATGCACGGCGGGTTCTGGCACATTTTCTTCAACATGTACACGCTGTGGATATTCGGCACCATGCTGGAAATGCAGTGGGGCAGCAGGAAATTCCTGTTCTTCTACTTCGTCACCGGCATCGGGGCGGCGCTCTGCCAAAATGGCGTCACCGCCATCGAACTGCATGTGCTTCAAAACCAGGTCGCGTTGGGAAGCTATACCGCCGGAGCCAAGATCACCCAACTGCTCAGCACGCCTTGCATTGGGGCTTCGGGTGCCATCTACGGAGTCCTGCTCGGTTACGGTATGCTCTATCCGAACAACAGGATAATGCTCATATTCCCTCCGATATCTTTGAAAGCCATCTGGTGGGTAGTGATCTTCTTCGTGATCGAACTGCTCACCGCATTCTTCAACAACGGGGACAACGTGGCCCACTTCGCACATCTCGGAGGCATGTTGTTCGGGTTCCTGCTGATAACATACTGGAAAAAGAGGGGACGCCTCTATTACTGACATGGGAAAACACAATGAAATAAGGATATCCGACCGGATGAGGAAAGATATCGCGGAATGCATAGCCGTACTCGAAAATGGCGGCCTGATACTTTACCCGACCGATACGGTATGGGGGATCGGTTGCGACGCCACCTCGGAAGAGGCGGTGGCCAAGGTGTTCGCGCTCAAGCGGCGTGCCGAAAGCAAAAGCCTAGTGACGCTCGTTGCGGACATGGATATGCTGGGACGTTACGTACGTGTGATCCCTTCGATGGCCATAGACCTCTTGGAAGTTAACGACGCCCCGATGACCATAATATATCCCGGCGCAATGGGATTGGCCCGCAACGTTGTGGCAGAAGACGGCACGATAGGCATCAGGGTACCCGACCACGAATTCTGCCGTAGGATGATTTTCAAATTCAACCGTGCCATCGTATCTACTTCCGCAAACATATCCGGCGAGCCTGCCCCGCACAATTTCAAGGAGATTTCCCCCGAAATAATGGCAGGCGTCGATTGGGTTGCACCGAAGTACCTGGAAGGCACTCCCGCCGGCAAGCCTTCGCAGATAATCAAGGTCGGACTCGACAATGAAGTCACGGTCATAAGGTAATTTCTTATCTTTGCAGTGTAAAACGACAAGTCATGAATAGTGAATCCATTGAGGAACTGAAAGCCAGAATCGCAGCTTCTGGAGCCAAAAAGCTCCAGGACGTGGAAGAGTTCCGGGTAGGCATGCTCGGAAAGAAAGGCGAAATAACGAGGCTTTTCGAGGAGTTCCGTACCGTGGCGCCGGAGCAGAAACGCGAATTCGGGCAGAAGCTGAACCAATTGAAACAGCAAGCCCAGGCAAAGATAGAAGAACTGCGCGAAGCAGTGGAGGAAGAACAGACCGCCACGACGGTCGACAACGACCTGACACGTCCCGGCGACGATTTCGAACTCGGTTCGCGCCACCCCATTTCGCTCGCACGGGAGGAAATAATAGGCATTTTCAGGAAATTCGGCTACAACGTGGCCGAAGGGCCGGAAATAGAGGACGACTGGCATGTCTTCAGCGCACTGAATTTCCCTCCGGAACATCCGGCCCGCGACATGCAGGATACGTTCTTCATAGCTACCGACACCGATGACAAGATACTTCTGCGTACGCACACGTCATCCGTGCAGGTACGCACGATGGAGAGGATGAAGACACCTCCGATCCGCGTAATCTGTCCCGGGCGCGTATTCAGGAACGAAGCCATATCGGCGCGCGCGCACTGCATATTCCATCAGGTCGAAGGGCTTTACATAGACAGGAACGTGACGTTCGCGGACCTCAGGCAGGCCATCCTTCTATTCTGCCGCGAGATGTTCGGCCCGGACGTAAGGATCAGGATGAGGCCTTCGTACTTCCCGTTCACCGAACCTTCCTCCGAAGTCGACGTAAGCTGCAACATCTGCCACGGAAAGGGTTGCAACATCTGCAAGGGTACCGGCTGGCTCGAAATACTCGGATGCGGCATGGTCGATCCCAACGTATTGTCCGCAAGCGGCATCGACCCGGACGTCTATACAGGTTTCGCCTTCGGCATGGGAATAGAACGGATCGCCATGCTCAAATGGCAGGTCAAGGACCTCAGGATGTACTTCGAAAACGACGTAAGGTTCCTGAAGGAGTTCCAGACCGTAGTTTAAAACGGACGGGAGCCTGGATTCCATCCGGAATCAAAATCGGTGGAAAAGCGAAATCGACTATTTTTTTTAAAATCGGATATTTGTGCACCTTCACTCTTGGAGGTGTTTTTCATTCCCGCTTACTTTGAAATAAAAAAGCGATGGAGAGCAAGACCTTCTGCGCCACGATGCTCGGACTCGAGGTCGTGACGGTAACCGTGGAGGTGGACATTTCGGTGGGGATAGGGATACACTTGGTGGGGCTTCCGGATAGTGCCGTGAGGGAGAGCCTGCTCAGGGTAGGAACTGCGCTCCAGACATACGGGTTCCGCATGCCGGGCAGGAAGATCGTGGTAAACCTCGCCCCGGCCGACATCAGAAAGGAGGGATCCAGCTTCGACCTGGCCATCGCGATCGGAATAATGGCAAGTTCCGGACAGGCCTACGTACCGTTGAAGGAGCGGTTCATAATAATGGGGGAACTCGCCCTGAACGGGGAGATCAGGCCTGTTACCGGAGCGTTGCCGGTCGCCATACACGCGCTCGAGAAGGGCTTCGCCGGATGCATCTTCCCGTACGGATCCGCCTTCGAGGCGCGGGAAATCGACGGGATCGAGATATATGCGGTCGGGAAGCTCGCGGACGTGCTGGATATCCTCGACGACAACGTCGATTCCTCCAGGTATCTCGTCTGCAACTGCGATCCGGCGGGCGGCCCGGGACCGGGGTCATTCCCTTCACCCGACGGGAATCACTGCAGGCGTGCGGCCGCACCGGACCGGCACGATTTCCGGGAGGTGCGGGGACAGGCGGCAGCCAAAAGGGGGCTCGAGATCGCGGCGGCCGGCGGCCACAACCTGCTGATGGTCGGCAGCCCCGGATCGGGCAAGTCAATGATGGCCGCATGCATACCGTCCATCCTGCCGCCAATGAGCCGCGAGGAATCGTTGGAGACCAGCAAGATATACTCCATAGCCGGTAAAAGCGCCGGGACCGGCGGGCTGATGCGGGAGCGGCCGTTCAGGACGCCGCACCATACGGCGAGCACCGTAGCGCTCATAGGAGGGGGATCGAACGCTATGCCGGGGGAGATCTCGCTGGCGCACAACGGGGTCCTCTACCTCGACGAGATGGCGGAGTTCCCGAGAAGTTCGCTCGAGGTGCTGCGGCAACCGCTGGAAGATGGAAAGATCACGATCTCCAGATCGAGGTACAGGATCACTTACCCGGCCTCGTTCATGCTGATCGCATCGATGAACCCCTGCCCGTGCGGATACTTCGGGGTCGACGACAGGTGCCGTTGCACTCCTGCGGAACGGATGCGGTACTTCGCCAGGATTTCCGGCCCGATGATGGACCGGATAGACATGCACATAATGGTGCATCCGGTGGAAAGCGCGAGGCTCGTCGACGACACTGAAAGCGAGCCGAGTTCCGCAATCGCATCTCGGGTCGCGAAGGCCCGTGCGGTCCAGCGGGAAAGGTTTGGGGAGGAGGGCATATTCACGAATTCGCAGATGGATGCTGCGTTGATCCGGAAATACTGCCCCCTGGACGCCGTGAAGCGCAAATACCTCGAAGACATAATCCGGAAGCTCAGGCTCTCCGCCCGTTCGTACGGAAGGATATTGAAATTATCCCGCACGATCGCGGACCTCGACGGCGCAAATTTCATATCTTTGGAACACATTTCCGAAGCGGTGCGATTCCGCGAAATGGACAGAAACGACAAGATATATGGCTGAAACAGTTATAAGAAATCTGGAAGACCTCGACCGTGCGGCGAAGGAATTCATGGGAAAGATCGGGAACAACCGCATCATCGCTTTCTACGGCTCCATGGGAGCCGGCAAGACCACCTTCATCACGGCCTTTTGCAAGGCACTCGGCGTCAAGGATGTCGTTAACAGCCCCACTTTCACCATCGTCAACGAATACCGTACCGACAAGGGACGGAGCGTCTACCACTTCGATTTCTACCGGATCAACAAAATCAGTGAGGCCCAGGACATAGGATTCGAGGAATACCTCTACGACACCGACGGCATCTGCGTCATCGAGTGGCCCGAAATAGTCGAGGAGCTTCTCCCCGACGAAACCCTGCGGGTCCATATCGCGGTCAATCCCGACGAAAGCCGCACCTTGAAATTTTGATGTGCACTATGAAGAAAAAGTTGGAAAAGCTGTTCCATTATCCTATCCCGACATCCCTGACAAGATAGCGGGCAAAACCTAATAAAGCAGATATTTGGCTCGGCGGGCTTCGAAGTCCGCGACGTCCTGTTTCCAGCGGGCGCGGATATCATCGGCCGAAGCACCGGCCTCTATCATCTCCCGCACATAGGTCCGGCCAATAAGAAGGTCGAAGAAATGCGTGAAGAACTTCATTCCTGTGGAATCAGGCATCATCCGGCGGTAGGCGTCGATGACATAACTCAGGTCCACGCCTCTTGCTATGAGGGTGTCGTCAGGAGGCGACGTGCGCAAGTCCACTCCATGGCAAAGCCTGTCCTGGAGCGGAGGGGTCTTGGCTCCCGGCATGCTATGTGGAGTGAAGCCGTAATCGCATCCCTTCATGTCGGGATGGCCGTACATCTGGAACGGATCGGTTGTCCCGCGCCCGAGGCTGACTACCGTCCCTTCGAAATAACATAAGGAAGGGTAAAGATAGATCGAGCGCATGTCCGGAAGGTTCGGCGAAGGCTTCACCGGCAGACGGTAAAGCGAATCGTGGGTATAGTTCCTGCATTTGATGACCGTTATGTCGGCCTGCAACGAATCCGGCAGCCAGTGCTCGCCGTTTATCATCCCGGCCATCTCCCCGAGGGTCATCCCGTAAAGGACAGGGACCGGAAGCCAGCCCACGCCGCTCCTCAACGAAGCGGTATCGAGGATCGGCCCGTCCACGCGGCAACCCCACGGATTCGGCCTGTCGAGTATGACCATCTTCCGGCCGTAGCGGGCACAGCTCGCCATGACCTTGGCCATCGTGGTCAGATAGGTATAAAACCTGCATCCCACATCCTGGAGATCGAAGACCAGAACGTCGAAGGATTCCATGGTCTCCTCCGAAGGGGACCCTCCGGTACCGTCGTAGAGCGACCTTATCGGAATCCCCGTCTTTTGGTCAACTCCCGAACCCACTTTTTCGCCTGCGTCGGCATCGCCGCGGAAACCGTGTTCCGGCGACATTATGCAGACCACGTCGATTCCGCGCGACAGCAATGTGTCGAGCACATGCGTCGTCGGCGTTACCATACCGGTCTGGTTCGAGAGGACACAGACCCGTTTGCCGGCCAGCAGGGGCATATATTCCTCCACCTGGCAGGCCCCCGGTTCGATGCGGCGCGCGGTCGCACGCGGCCCAGAGCAACCTGAAAGCGCCGCGGCACCCGCCAGCATCATGCAGGCGAAGGCTACCGCAGCACTCGACAAGGTAATATGCCTTTTCACGTCAGTCGTTATTCAACTCTTTGATATCCACTTCCTTATTATGAGAGGTGCCGAGCAGGTTCTCGCTGTAGAAATCGACCATCCTCCAGAAGAAGTATTCGTTCATGTTCCCGTAACCGTGGTGCTGCCCCGGCATGACGAGCATTTCGAAGCGCTTGTTGGCACGTATCAGGGCATTGACGACGCGTATGGTATTTGCAGGACTGACATTGTCGTCTATGTCCCCCGTCACGAGCATCAGGGCCCCCTTCAGATTGCCGGCGAGTTCCTCGTTGGTCTTGACGCTGAACTTGAAGGTCGTGTCGCCTTTGGCCGAAACATCCTCCTCTACACCGTTGTGCTGTTCGCCCCACCAGCGGTTGTAGATGCTGTTATCGTGGTTGCCCGAACACGAGACGGCGCACTTGAAGAAATCCGGATAAGTCAGGATGGCTGCGGTCGACATGAATCCGCCGCCGCTGTGGCCGTGTATTCCCACCCTGTTTATGTCGATCCATGAATGCTCCGCCGCAAGTTCCTGGACGGCATACTTCTGGTCTTCCAGGCCGTAGTCGCGCAGATTGCCGTAGCCGTAATTGTGATACCATTTCGAACGGTTAGGATGGCCTCCCCTGTTGCCCACGGTGACCACTATGAAGCCGACCTGTGCGAGACGGTCGATCCTCGTCATCCTCGAACTCCAGAATATGTTGTTGGCTTCGACCTGAGGACCCGGGTAAACGTAATCGAGAATTGGATAGCTCAAAGTGGAATCGAAATCGAACGGCTTGTACATTACGCCGTAAAGGTCGGTGACGCCATCTGCCGCCTTGACCTTGAACCTTTCGGGGAACTTGTATCCCATGGCGAAAAGCCTGGAAAGGTCGGCCGTCTCGAGGTCCATCACCTTGCCTCCGGCGGCATTGTAAAGGGCTACAGCCGGGGTGCAATCAACGCGCGAATAATTGGTCACGAAGTAATGTCCGTCGTCCGGGCAATCCGAAGAGGTGTGAAAATCCCCTTTGTCTATCTGTGCCATTCCATTTCCGTCGAGCCCGACTGAATAAAGATGTATATGATAGGGATCCTCGCCCTTGTTAACTCCCGCAGCTTCGAAATAGACCTTCCCGGCCTTTTCGTCCACGCGGAGGAGATCCTCGACGTGGAACGCCCCGTCGGTCAAGTCGCGTACGAGCGTTCCGTCGGTCGAGTAGAGATAGAGGTTGGCCCAGCCGTTCCTTTCGGACCACCATATCACCTGCGAACCGTCCTTTATGAGCTTCGGATCGCGCGTCTCCACATACGTGTTCATACGTTCCTGAATTACGACCGTCGCGCTATCGGAACCGACCGAAACGGAACAGAAATCTATGCGCTTCAGGTCGCGGCTCGTCCTCGTGAAATAGAACTTGGAATCGTCACCCAGCCATCTTCTGACGTAGGTCTTCCCATAGGAATCCTTCTGGGAAACTTCGGGACGGCAGATATCTATCGACTGGTCCTTGAAAGCCGAAATATTTATGCATTTCGAAGTGACATCCGACGTGTCGCCGACATCGAAGACATAGAGGGATACCTTCGGGGAAGGTTCCCCAGGCATTTGGTACTTGTATTTCATCAGTGTAGGACGCGGCTGGGAAAGAGAGTTGATCACCCACAGGTCCTTGATCCCGCGGGAATCCTCCTTCATGACCGCGAAGTGCCTGGAGTCGGGCGACCAGTAAACCGAAGCCTGGTACCTTTTCGTGGTATCCTTCATATAATCCTCGCCGTATTCGCTGTAATAATAGGAAAAGTATCTGATCCCGTCGGTGGTTATCTTCTTCTCGACCACGGTCGAGTCCTTGTCGTCCTTCATGATCTTATGAAGGTTGACGGAATCCATTATCCAAAGGTTGTAGTCCTTCATGTAGACGACTTCCGTGCTGTCAGGCGACATATTGACCCACCCGGGATAATCCTTATCCTTTTTAGGCCCGGTAATATCCGTAAGTTTATGAGATGCTATGTCGTAAGTAAATCTGAAAAGTTTTTTTCCTCCTAACGAAGTGCCGTCGTCTGCCTCCGAATCGTCGGTCCGACCGTGATCTTCGCCTTCCACATTCTCTTTCTTTTTACTTGTGTCCTTCGGAGCAGGCAAAGTACTTACTATTTCGAACCTGAATTTCGCATCGTCGTCGATAAGTTCGAGATTGCGGATCGGTATGTGTTGTGCATCGAACGGATCCTTGATTATTTCGGTTAGCTCCATCGCGAGCCTGTCCATATCGAAGACCGTCGTCTTAGTCCTGGCTAAGGGATCGACTATGTAATAGCCGGCACCCTGAGGGGTTTGCCATTTGTACCAGAACCTGTCGGAATTTTTGAACCAGTTCGGACGGATGGACGTGGAAAAAACGGCTTCGCCGATTTTCTTTTCGGAGAAGCGAGCCGCAAGCTCATAATTTGGTTTGGGGGTATTTTTCGCTGCACAAGTCAATGCTAATAGCAACGATAAAGCGAAAGTCAGTATTTTTTTCATCTATATTGAATTATATTTTATCTTCTATCGGTTCTATGAAAGTGCGGGGCCATTGCCCTACTTCCAAATCGTGTATCTTTCCTGTATCTATATGAAACCGCAATGCGGTCCGCACCTGGTGGAACCCAAGAATACCTGCGGCACCCGGATTCATGGTCATCATACCGTATGCCTTGTCGTAATATACCTTAAGTATGTGCGAATGCCCGCAAACGAAGAGCTGTGGCTTGAATTGGCCGACAAGCTGGAGGGCGCGCCGGCTGTAATGACCCGGGTATCCTCCGATGTGCATCATGAGCACGCCGACCCCGTCGGCATCGAAGGAAAGGTATTCCGGATGGACCTGGCGTACGCAATAACTGTCGCAATTCCCGAAAACACCCTTGAGCGGCTTGAAATCTGCGATGATATCGCGTGTGGCGAGATTGCCGAAATCGCCGGCATGCCATATTTCGTCGACCGGTTTCAGAAACTCCCTGAGGGAATCGTCGAATACGCAGTGCGTATCGGAAATGAGACCTATGTACATCAGCCGCTAAATCTTTATTATTATCTTCTTGCGGTACAACCACATGGCCATCCCAAGAAAAATCAGCACGAATATGACGGCATACATCAGCGAAGCGTAAACGTTGTCTCCGAAAACCGGAACGCAACAATTCCTGTAAAACCAGGACTGGGCGGTCATCACTCCCGTACGGACAGTTCCGTCGGCCAAAGTCTCAGTGACTTTCCATTTCGCGACGCTCATTATGATCCTGGCGAGGACTCCTGACATTACGAATGCGAACAAGGGATTCATGCCCATTGCGCGGAAAGGGGTGAATGCCTTTTGGTACCCTTTGATGTCTATTAGATAGATGAAGAACGCGAGCATCATCGTAGCCCAGCCGCCGGCATACAGGACGTAAGAACCGGTCCATAAAGGCTTGCTGATAGGAAGCCAGATGCTCCAGATGCAGCCGAGGCCGAGGCAAACCAATGCTGAAGTATAGAGCTTGGAAACCACATCCAGTTCGCTCTTGGAGTTGCGGATGAAATAACCCATCAGATAACCGAGCAGGACGGTTCCCGCGCCGGAAATAGCACCAAGCACGCCTTCGGGATCGAACGGTATGCCATATCCGTGGTAAACATGGGATTCCCCGACAAGTGCGATGTCTATTTTTCCCGATATGTTGCCTTCCAGCGTCTTCCATAACGGCTGGCCGGCCGCGTTTACTCCGCGGTCCCCGAAAATCCAGAGCAGGGCCCAATGAAGTACGGTCACCGCGGCTATAGCAATTATTATCTTCTTCGGCTTCTTCAGCCACAGGGCAAGGACTCCGCCGATCAGGTAACACATGGCGATTCTTTGCAATACCCCGAATATGCGGCGGGTATGAAGCCAGTGTGCGTAATTCTGTCCGAGCGTCAGGTTAGGATCCGGCGAAGTCGGATAGAAAGGAAAGCAATTGAGAAGGAACCCTATCAGGAAAATAAGCAGAGACCTCCTCACAAGTTTCCATAAACTCTTGCCCGACAATGATTCCCCATATTTCTGATATGAGAAGAACATCGAGACCCCCACACAAAACAGGAAGAAAGGGAAAACCAGGTCGCACGGAGTACAACCTATCCACGGAGAATGCTCCAGGGGCTTGAAGATATGGCTCCACGTGCCCGGATTGTTTACCAGGATCATACCTGCCACCGTCATTCCCCTTAGAACATCCAAAGCGACATAGCGCTTGTTTTTTGCAGCTTCCATCGGATGATATTTAGATCAGCTATCAAAGGTACTCTTTTTTCGCTATTTTTGTCGAACAGGAAAACAGGCGAATTTATATGGAACTTTATTATTCCAAAAAAATAGGGGAAGGGGACTGCATAATCGAAGGTGACGAAGCACTTCACTGTGTCCGGGTGATGAGGAACAAAATCGGGGACATAGTCGATGTAATAGACGGAAGGGGAATCTCCTACGAATGCAGGATAGATTCCATAAGCGGGAAAAACATAGTTTGCAGCATATTGTCTTCGACAAGAGGACTCGGAGCGCACCCGTACAGGCTAACCATGGCGGTAGCGCTTACGAAGAACATGGAACGCTACGAATGGTATGTCGAAAAAGCGACCGAACTCGGTACCGACCGTTTCGTTCCGCTGGTGGGAGACTTCTCCATAAGAAAGGACTTCAATCGCGACAGGCTGGAGAGGATAATGATCTCCGCCGTTAAACAATCGCTGAAGGCATTCGTCCCCAAATTGGACGGCATTACGAAAACACGGGACTTCATCGCCGAAAACCCATCAGGAAATACGGCAAGACTGATATGCTGCTGCAATGACAACTATCCGCGACAGTTTATAACCGAAGCAGTCGAAAAAACCGAAGAGATCATCATAATGATTGGACCCGAAGGTGACTTCTCCCGAGCAGAAACTGATGCCGCCGTCTCGGCGGGATTCGGATGCGTCACTTTGGGCGAAGCGCGTCTGAGAACCGAGACCGCAGCCGTGTTGGCCGTTTCGGCCGTATCATTGACACACTAAACTAAACCGGCTTGCGGGCAAGCGGACATGTCATACATCGTGCACCGCCACCACCGCGGGGGAGTTCGGATCCCTCGAGAGTGATGCATAGCCTGCCGTAATCTGAAATATTCTTCTTCCCTTCGATTATGTCCCACGCAGGAATTATTTCGAAACCGGCCTTGTCCATCTGGTCTATTGTTTTGCCGTTACGGACATAGGATATCACCTTTCCCGGCGCTATGGCGAAGAAATTTGCGCCGCTGTGCCACTGCTCCCTTTCCTGGTCCCATTCGTCCTGACCGCCGCAAATTATAGGGCTGACTTCCATCCCGAGACGGCGAAGCACGGAAACGATGTTTCCGGCCGAACGGATTTTGGAAACGCGTCCGTCTTCTATTACCATGTGGACCGTCTGGTACTGGTTGTCACCGAGAATCAGGGGTTCGAAGACCATAACGCTGTCGCGGTCAAGGAACGTGAACGTCATATCGAGATGTATGAACGATTCCGGCGTATTCGGCAACTGCTGCACTATGATGTGCATGCGTCCTTCTGGATGCTGCCTGCAAATCCTGGATACCAGCATGTCTATCCCTTGGGAAGATGTTCTGAGGCCATTGCCTATGACCAGTATGTCGTCGCGGGCGACCAGTATGTCACCTCCTTCGCAGAATATACTTTCGTTCCCCGGCTGGAAATCGTTCGCGTTTATGACCGAGCAGTCGAAAAGTCCGGAACCGCTGTAGATGGAATTCATAATCAACGATTCGCGCATCCTTACACGATTGGCCATCCTGCATATCAGGGCGTCATTCCCTATGGTTACCGAAGAGTCGCGGGTAAAATAGAAATTGTAAAGCGGGAAAAGGGCATAATACTCGTCGTTAAGGAAAGCGGTAAGGGTATCCATTTTTGCCGGAAGGCCTTCAATAAGAACACGTGCCAAATCTTCCGACTGCATGTCCATTAGTGTCGGGAAACAATCGGTGGCGTTTTCTGAAACACAAATCTTTCCGAGAAGTATCTCACGCTGCTCCTTTACGTCGAGGACCCTCTTCAAAAGGTCCCTTACCTGGTAAACGCGGCAGACTTTCCCGAGTACGCCTGAGATCTGCTTGTACTCTTCACGGGCGATCGAAAGATTGAGTATGTCGCTGTAAAGTGCACGCTGAGCCATTTTAGGGGTCATATTCTCGACTTCCGCACCAGGGGTATGAAGTATCACGGCTTCGAGTTCCCCTATTTCGGACTGTACGTCAAGCTTCAATCTTGTCTTTGCCATATCCTTCTAAACGTATTTGGTATCGTTTCTCAATGCGAGGTCCGTAAGGACGTTCTTTACCGAAGAGTCCTGGAGGGGGCAGACGAGAAGGACGTCATCGGTATTCACGACCAGATAATCCTTAAGTCCTTTCACAACGACCAACTTATCCTTCTCATCGGAAACCACGAGCGTATGTTCGAGTTTCTTGTCGATCAGGGAAGCGGGACAACGCACCACATTGCCGGCGGCATCCTTGTCCTCCGCCTGGTTGTAAAAGGCTGTCCATGTTCCCATATCGGACCATCCGAAAGAGGCCTGGAAAACCCACGCCTTGGAGGTTTTCTCCATCACTCCATAATCGATGGAGATATTCGTGCAATCCTCGTAAGCCGAAAGCACGAAATCGTCTTCCCGGTCCGTATAGAAGTAATCCTTTCCCCCCTTAAACAGATCCGTAACCTCCGGGAGGTATTTCTCCATTTCGGTTATTATGCTCCTGAGATTCCAGATGAAAATGCCCGAATTCCAAAGGAACTCCCCGCTCTCGAGGAAAACCTTCGCAAGATCCTCGTTCGGCTTTTCGGTGAAGCTCTTTACCGGGAAGGCCGAATGGCCGTTGACATTCGTCAATTTGCCCATATTGGCCTGTATGTACCCGTAATTCGTATCCGGACGGGTAGGCTTTACGCCTATGGTCAACAGGACGTCGTTCTTTTCGGCATATTCCAGTGCGTTCCTGACCGTGTCTGCGAAAATCTGCTCGCCGATTATTAGATGGTCCGAAGGCGAAACTACTACCGTGGCCTCGGGATGGCGCGAGTATATCTTGTATGCTGCATAAGCTATGCATGGGGCCGTATTGCGCCTGTAAGGCTCTCCGAGGATGTTGTCGCCGGCGACATCGGGAAGCTGCTGCTTCACGAGTTCCACATAGGGCTTTGAAGTGACGATGATGATGTTTCCCTTCGGAACGATCTGCGTGAAGCGATCGTAAGTTGTCTGTAAAAATGATTTGCCCGTACCGAGTATGTCGAGAAACTGCTTCGGGCGGGAATTCCTGCTGACGGGCCAGAAGCGTGTTCCTATGCCGCCGGCCATGATGATGCAATAATAGTTCTTATTCATTTCGTTTAACGGCCCATCGGGAAGAATGCGTCCGGAACGTACTCGATCTCAGGTTCCCCTGCAGCAAAAGAGACGGACACTATGTCGAACTGCACCTCTTTAGCCACGGACTTCAATGCGATGTATCTTCTGGCGGCATTCACCAGATTGCCCTGTTTTTTTCCATCGACCCTGTCGAACGCCGAACGGCCATCCCTCCCCACCAACGTTTTCACCTCCACGATGTGTAGCCTCGCCGGGCTTTCCATTATAAGGTCCACTTCCAGCCTGCCGCAACGCCAGTTGCGTTCCCTGAGCACCAGACCGCGCCTCAGCAGATACTCCTGTGCCGCATCCTCTCCCCTTCTGCCTGTCGCAGCATTGTGCCACATCCCCTCTATTTTTAACAAATATATGCAAAAAAAGGAAGCCGCCCAAAAGGACGGCTTCCTTTAAAGATTTTAATATTCTTGTCCGGATCAGAACGAGTAGCGGATCGAGAACAATGCGGACCAAGTGGAATAAGTACTTACGTAAACATGCCAAATACCACCTTTAGTATTATATGTGTAAGTACCGTCATTTGCACGGGAAAGTATATAGTTGGAATCCATCTGCTTCATATTGCCCCATTTCGGGTTGAGAAGGTTGGCGACATTATTGATATCGACGCCGACCTGTATGTCATGCTTCTTTCCGGCCGCGGTGAAGTAGAAGTCCTCCATGAACTTGAAATTCAAACGGTTGTACCAAGGCATCGCCTCTCCGCCACGTTTCGTGAACGAACCTTCGCAGGACTTGAGGTACTTGTTGCCCTCTATGAAATTCCAGAAGGCTGTCTTGTTCTCGTCGGTTGTGAATACCATCTTTTCGAGTTGGGCTGCGGTCGGGACGTAGAGCAGGGTCTGTGCGCCGCCGTCGTTGGAGATGGAATATGAACTCGAATTGCCCATCACATAAGAGTTTCTCGTATAGGAGTAACTTCCTATGTAACCGTATTCGTACCCTTCGTAAGTAAGTCCGAATGTGGAAGCGAAGTGCTTGCCGTAATCTATACGGTAGTTGACGTTGGCGACGAGATGATCCGGGGTGACATAAGTACCGTACCCGAGTTCCGGGGTATTGGATCCCAAGGAATTATATGTCGTAGTGTTGTAAGCCGAAGTTACTTGGTCGCCGACCGCATCGTTGACGGCCTGGTTCTCGGAACGGGTATAAGCCACCATCGCGCTGAAACCGTGATCAAAGCTCTTTTCGAGTTTGGCGGTCAACGAATAGTACCAACCGTTCACGTCGGAATTAGTGATCAGATAAGGTGTAACAGATTGATTCAAGGAGTTCTTTATGCCCTGCGAAGTCCATGTAGGTATGGCCGTGCTGGCATCACCGGGTACTATCTGGATGAAGTTGCCGGTAAGTTTCTGTCCTCCCTTGTAAACGCATACTGAAGAGAGGTCCTTGTTATATATTCCTTCGATTGTTCCCTTGACGCCCCAAGGCAATTTGACGTCGACTGCGAGGGAAGTCTTCCATGTCATCGGAAGCTTCAGTGTCTTGTCTATTACCGTAGTTCTCGTAGGAGCGGTCAGGTCGCCGACGAGAGTGGCATCGGGATAGCTGGACTTTATATCTTTAAGTATTTCTGATACGCTTGTGTGGAAATGAGGGGTGCCTTCCGAAGTAGTACAGACGTACTGGTTCTGCAGTACGTTGCTGTTGCCGACCGACGAGACGAGCCATACCATAGGAAGACGGCCGGTGTAAACGCCGGTTCCGCCGCGCAGTACTACCGAACGGTCGCCGGTAACGTCCCAGTTGAAGCCAACTCTCGGGGAGACATTCAGGCGTGTCGCAGGAATGTCGCAGGTCTTGGTCCCGTAGAGAGGATCCGAAGTCGGAAGGCTGGCCATGAGGGTGGTGAATTCGGTATTTTCGTTGAATGCCATCGATGGATATACCGGAAGTTCGAATCGGACGCCCGCCGTCAGCTTGAAGCGGTCGCTTATCGACATCTCGTCCTGGAGATATGCGGAATACTGGAGCGTCTTGAAGGTAGGATAAACCTGTGAAAGCTCGTTGTTGTTCCCGTAGGTGATCGCGAATGCGGCAGGAAGCTCGTCGTTTACGAAGTCGTTCCAACTGTCGTAAACGTAGTAACCTGCACCGCCCTGCATGAAGCCGTTGACGGCCTTGTCATATTCGAACGATACGCCCGCGAGGAGATTGTGAATTCCGAACTGGCCGGAAATCTCGTCGGTCGCCACTGCGGTATGCACGTCGCGGAGGTTGCCGTAAGTGAACGGGTCCGGACCGAATGTGGTCAGCACTTCCTTGGTATCCCCTTCGTTCTCGAGTATATCCACGGTAGGGAAAACGTCTCCCACGAACGAACGCGGTTCGTACTGATGGGAATAGGTAGCGCGGAGAATGTTGTTAAGCTTGCCGTCCATAAGACGCGAACTGAGTTCGGCGGCGATGGACGAGAAGTTCTGCTCCTGGAAATATCGGGAACTTTCGAAATAGAGGGCACAATCGGAAGTACGTCCGTAGATATTGCGGTTGTAAGGGTTGGGGCTTATAGGATTTACAGAACTCGAAGGAGAAGACGAATACTTGTTCTTCGTCTGGCTGTAACGTATGTTGAAATGGTTGTTCCTGTCGATGTTCCAGTCTATGCGTGCAAGGAGTTTGTAGTCCGGGGTGGAAGCGGAGTAGTTCTGGTACCTTCCGGGATTGTACTTATAGGTATCCTCCAGATACTTGAGCATGTTGTCCATCTGGTCGACGGTCGGACGGTTGTATTGCGTTTCGCCGCCCCATTCATCGCTTTCGCTTTTACGTGCGAGGCGCGTCTGGCCGGGAACTATGTCGGTATCGTATTCGAAGTTGAAGAAGAAGAAGAGCTTATCCTTGATGATTGGGCCACCGACCGTTACGCCGACGGTATTCTTCAGCATGTCGGATACGTCGGTAAGTGTACCAACAGTACCGTCGCTCTTCCCGTATTTCTTGCCTTCGAAAACATTCGAAGTATAATAGTCATAAGCGCTCATATGGAATTCGTTGGTACCACTCTTCGTCACGGCCTGGATGGAACCTCCCGTGAATCCGCTCTGGCGTACGTCGTAAGGGGTGATGCTTACGGAAAGCTGATCCAATGCATCGAGGGAAATAGGCGAGCCGCCTGCAGGCAGGTTGCTGCCGATGCCGAACGCATTGTTGAATGCGGCTCCGTCGACGGTAACATAGGAACCGCGGTAAGTGCCGCCGCCGACCGCGAGGCCGTTGCTCGTGACGACAGCCTGAGGAGTGAGGCGAAGCACGTCGTTGAGGCTGCGACTGACAGTAGGCAATGTCTCTATCGTACGTGTATCGGCCGTAGTTATGGCTCCGGCGCGGTCGCTGCGCATATTGGAACTGAGTGCATCTGCGGAGACCACTATGGCTTCGAGACCGATAGACTCCTGTTTCATTTCGATGTTGAGGACATAGTTATCGGAAAGTGCCACATTGACACCCGTAACTTCATAGTCACGATATCCGAGCATCGAAACCTTGATGGTGTAAGGTCCACCGGCGCGCACGTTCAGGAGATTGAAGTTACCTGACTTGTCGGTCACGGCGTAATACTGTGTCCCGGCTGGAGTGTAGGAGGCAATGACGGTGGCGCCTGCGAGAGGGCCTTCGTCATCGGTGATTCTGCCGCTCATGGACGAAGTCGTGACCTGGCCGAACGCGACCGGCAGGATGGCGACGAGACCGATGAGCATAAGTGCAAATCGTCTAATAGTTTGATTCATATAACTTGTGATTATTAAGGTTTTCCAAGTATCTGAGCTGTTTTTCAGCCGGCGCAAAGATAGCAAACTCCGGTAAAACGCCAAAAATTAGAATATGTATCTTAGGCTGACCTGCATCGACCACGTTGAACTGAAGCTCTTTGATGTCGTGAACGTTTTTTTGAGAATTTCAGTGCCGTTGGCCTGGAACTGGTAGGCAGGCGCTTCCGTAGAACCCTGCGAGTACCCGCTGACCACTTTCAGGATATTCGTCTTTTGAACATAATAGTAGTTGCCCCAACTGCTGTTAAGCAAGTTACCGAGATTCAGGATGTCGAAGCCGAGTTGGATGGTATTTCGGCGCTGTGCAACATTCAAATAGAAATTCTGATGGATTTTAACGTCGATCTGGTTAATCCACGGATAAACGCCTCCGTTGCGTTCCGCAAACTGTCCCTTTCTCGTGCGAAGGTATGCATCCTGGTTTATATAGTTCCAGAAGTCGTCGGCCTGTTCCTCTGCTGTATAGACCTCGCTCCAGCCGGAAGGGGTATAATCCTTGAATTGAAGCTCGTCTTTATTATGCGGCACATAGATCAGTGTTCCGCTGGAACTGCCCCCGTCGCCGAGTACGGCAGCAGTATATGTATAAGAGAACCTGCCCTGCGGCCCACCTTCGTAGAAGATGCTGACGCCCGTACCGAAATGCCTCAGCCAGTCGAACGAATAACTCAGCGAGGATATAAGGCGTTCGGGGGTCACGTATCCGGCATATCCTAGTTCCTGATGGTTGGCTCCGTTCACTGTCGCCAAAGTGCTCCAGGCCGAGGAGATCTGGTCGCCTATGCCGTCGTTCAGGCTCTTCGCCCTCGAATGCGTGAACGCTACCATTCCGCTGAATCCCTTGGAGAATTTCTTCTCGAGTTTACAGGTCAGGGAATAATAATACCCGGCGATGTCGGCGTTAGTCAGCACGTAAGCTCCGTAGAACGTCGCCCCACCGTCCCCGCTGGAAAGATATTTTCCACCGTAGATCAAACGGTTGTCGGAAGTGAGGTTGTTCGTGGAAACAGGATTCTTGAGATCGGCGTTGAATACGTAGGCGGGATTGATATCCTTGTTGTATATCCCTTCTATGCTTGCGGTCATATTCCAAGGCAGCTTAAAATCGATCGCGAGGGAGGTCTTCCATGTCTGTGGCATCTTGAAGTCCTTGTCTATGAATGTGCAGGAAGATCCTATCGTCGAGGATCCCTCGGTAAAACCGTCGGGATAGAGCTGGTCGAGCAGATATTTCCTGGTATTTTCCGATTCGTCGGAAGGGAATTTCGGAATGTCAGAAGTCTTTGCCACTGTGGTCTGGAGCGTGCCGGAATCGCCCGCGAGCGAAACTATCCAGACGAACGGGACGCGTCCGGTGAAGAGACCTGTACCGCCGCGCATGACTACCGAACGGTCACCGCTTATGTCCCAGTTGAAACCTATCCTCGGGGACCACATCACCTTCGTGCTCGGAAGCTGGGTAGTGGAATAGTTCCTCGTGATTCCCTCGGCCCTTTCCGAGGCATCCACGGATGCGAAGGAAATCGCAGCGAGCCGTTCGTTCCATCCGGTGAGTTCGGGATACATGGGCAGTTCGATGCGAAGGCCGGCGGTCAACCTGAAATTGTCGCTTATTGACATCTCATCCTGGGCATAAAACGAGAGCTGTTCGTAATCGAAGGAAGGAAAGACCTGGCTGAAGTCGGACCTGTTGGAGTGGGTTATGGCGAACTGGTAAGGACTGTCGAAGACCGTGCCATTATCGAGTGCAGCATCCAACTCTTCCTCGGTGTCGAAAGTAAAAGTATAATAACCCCTTCCGAATCTCTGGAACCCGTTTCTCGTATTGTCGAATTCGAAGGAGGCCCCGGCCAGAAAATTATGGATACCCTTCGAAAACGAAAGCTCGTCGGTCACGTTATAAGTGCGTACGTCGCGAAGGTTACCATAGGAGAAAAGTTCGGTACCGAAGCTCGTATACGTGTTGCCGCCCACCACTATGTCCACGAAAGGGAATTCCCCTCCCTGCGTGGAACGCGGTTCGTACTGATGGGAATAGGACAATCGCAACACATTGTTCAGCCTGCCCTCCAACAGACGGGAATTTAGCTCAGCCGCCATCGACGAGAAGTTCTGCTCCTGGAAGTAGCGTGCGTTCTGGAAATAGACCGCCGTCATCGACGTGCGGCTGTTCGTAGTGAAACCCCTGTCTGCAAGGCCGCTGGTCGAAGTGGAAGGGCCGCTCGGATATTTGCTCTTGGTATTGCTGTAGCGTACGCTGAGCTTGTTGTCGCGGTTTATGTTCCAGTCGATCCTTCCGAGGATCTTGAATCCGGGGGAATCGGCGGAATATCCCATGTATGCACCGGGGTCGTAGTTGTAATTGCTTTTCAGATAATTTGAAACTTTATCCAGTATGGCCTGGGTCGGACGGGCCACGCCGTCGCTGCCGTCGCTGTAAACCTTTCCGTCGTATCCGCTAGGGACACGCGAAGGACCCGGTTCCACCGACTTCTCTATTTCAACGTTGAGGAAAAAGAAGAGCTTGTCCTTTATTATCGGCCCCCCTACCCTGCCTCCGTACATCAGATATTGGGAATCGCTGCGGGTCAGGGTATAATCTTTGCCAATCCTGACTCCCTTCATATCCTGGTTGTTAAAATACGTGTAGGCGGAACCTTCGAACCGGTTCGAGCCGGAACGGGTTATCGCATTTATCGACGCCCCGATGAATCCGCTCTGGCGTACGTCGTAAGGGGCGATATTGACCGAAATTTGTTCTACTGCGTCAATAGATATCGGCGAACCGTTTGCAGGAATGTTCTGACCTATGCCGAATGCATTGTTGAATGCCGCCCCGTCAACGGTTACGAAAGACTGGCGGTAGTTTCCGCCGCCTATTTCTTTACCTGACGAGGACGCCTGGGGAGTAAGCTTGAGGATATCATTCACGCTGCGGCTGACAGTCGGGATATCGCTTATCTCCCTCACCCCTACGGAAGTCACGGCCCCGGCCCTGTCGCTTCTCATACTACTTGAAGAGGACTCCGCCGAAACGACTATCGCGTTGAGGCTCACCGTTTCCTCCTGCATCAAGACTTTCAGAACATAATTGTCCCCGAGGGCCACATTTATGTCGGTCACTTCATAGTCCCTGAAACCCAGCATGGTTATTTTTACGCTATACGGCCCTCCGGCCTGAATGTTTGGAATTCTGAAATTTCCCGAATTGTCTGCAGCTGAATAGTATACCGTTCCGGAAGGAACGTGGGTCGCAACAATCGAGGCACCGGCCAACGGGCCATTTTCGTCGGTTATTTTTCCGCTCATAGAGGAAGTGGTGACTTGAGCAGAAACATTCAGCGACAAAAAAGTCAGGGAAAAAAGAATACAAAGGAAGCTAATAGTTTTTTTCATAATGAATTAGGTATTATCAACACAAAATTAACACTCTTTATGGAAGGGGAACAATTAAGTTATCAACAGAAGATTGGTTTGTATTGTTGATATCTTTCATTATCTTTGTCATGGATTTGGTGGATAGATTTGAACTTGCTTGCAACCACTTAAAAAAATGCTAAAATGAGTTCCGCGCCCTGCGGAAAGCGTTCCGTTCAAATCAATCCTCAAATCGAAGATTGGTTTTTTTATTTATAAATATCGAATTAAAAATGAAAAGGAACAATTACCTGTTTTCATCCGAATCAGTATCCGAAGGCCATCCGGATAAAGTGGCCGACCAGATTTCAGACGCAATTCTCGACGAATGCCTCAAATACGATCCAGCTTCGCACGTAGCGTGCGAGACCTTCGTCAGTACCGGCTTCGTACTCGTTGGCGGCGAAATAACTACAAAGGCTTATGTGGACGTGCCCGAAGTGGCCCGCCGGACCATAAGGGAGATAGGATACACGAAGGGCGAATATGGGTTCGACTACAACTCATGCGGAGTAGTTTCCCTGATACACGCACAGTCTCCGGACATCAACCAGGGGGTAAGCCGCAAGGATCCCTCAGAACAGGGTGCCGGCGACCAGGGAATGATGTTCGGTTATGCCTGCAACGAAACCGAAGAGTATATGCCTCTTCCCGTTTCCCTTGCAAGAAAGGCGATGGACATACTTACCGAAGTCCGAAAAAAGAGCTCCCTCATGCCTTACCTGCGTCCCGATTCCAAATGCCAGTTCACCGTTGAATACGACGGAACCACGAACAGGCCGGTACGTGTCGATACGATAGTGCTTTCTACGCAACACGACGACTTCGACGCAGACGAAAAGGCGATGCACGACAAGATCGAAAACGACGTCAAATCCATCGTGATCGAACGCCTCGTCGGATCCCTGCCTGAAAAAACCAGAGAGCTGTTCGGCGATGGCATAAGGATTTTGGTCAATCCTACCGGTAAATTCGTCATCGGAGGTCCGGCCGGCGATACCGGTCTGACAGGACGCAAGATAATAGTGGATACTTATGGCGGACGCGCCCCTCACGGAGGCGGTTCGTTCTCGGGCAAGGATCCGAGCAAGGTGGACCGTTCTGCTACTTATGCGGCCCGCCACATTGCAAAAAATATGGTCGCTGCCGGAGTTGCAGACGAGATGACCCTGCAACTCGCATATGCCATAGGGGTTGCCCGGCCCGTCAGCATTTTCGTCACCACAAACGGCACTAACCATACCAAATTCAGCGATGCTGAGATAGCGAATTACATATGGGACAATCCGGAAACATTTCCGCTCACCCCTTCAGGCATCATAGGGAAATACGGGCTATGCAATCCTATCTATTTGCAGACCGCCCGTTACGGACATTTCGGATGCACCCCTTACAGTGAAAGAATGGTCATAGGGCGCAAACGTCCTGCCGAAATGCAGACCGTAAGATTCTATTCGTGGGAAGAGCTCGATACGGCGGACCGGATCAGGGAAGACCTGCTCTAATTTATCGACGACACCTTCCAGACTCCGCCGATCTTTTCAAGGACCATGTCCTTAAGGACTTTGGTGCTGTCCGGAAGGGATAGTTCGTAAGAAACCGAGCACGCGTCCTTGCCTTTGACGGCCTTGACGACGGTTATCCCGGTATTCCGGGACATCTCCATCGCAGCTTCCCGGATTTCGTCGCTTTCATATTCCTGTGAATCTATCGCCGATCTCAGGGCTGACGAGAGGGTATCGGTACAAAATGTGACGGCATTTTCATATTCGCCTGCAAAATAGGCCTTGAGGAAATCTCCGGCAACAGCTTCCGGACCAAGTTTCCCGTTATTTCCGCAAGATGCACATGAAAACATCAACACACTGATTGATAATATTTTAAAGATGCGAATCATAAGTAAGTCCATTTTGTTTCGACAAAGTTAAACAATTTGGATGCGAATCAAATTTGGCGAATGAAAAAATAATTCGTAATTTTGCGAACAAATACGGAATACATGGAAGTAAGGAATTATAGCGAAAAACAAATAAGGCTGGCACGTTATGCCAAGGCCCTGGGCAATCCGACGAGAATTGCAATAATGAATTTTCTTGCAAGCCAGAAAACATGTTTCTTCGGAGACATCCAAGAAATTCTTCCTATAGCAAAGGCAACGACTTCGCAGCATCTGAGCGAACTGAAGGATGCCGGGCTTATCCAGGGCGAGATAATGGCCCCGAAAGTCAAGTATTGCATCAACCGTGAAAATTGGGAAGAAGCGAAGGCGTTGTTCGCCGAATTCTTCAGTCAGTCGGTCTGCAAAGGGGGAAATTGCTGCAAATAGCTTTTTCCCAACCCATTATGTTCGTAGTTTTGCGAAATACTAACAATAAATAATATCAAGATGAAAATTGAAATTCTCGGAACTGGATGTTCCAAATGCATCGCACTTTTCAAAACAGTACAACAGGCAGTGGAGGAATTGGGAATCGACGCCGATGTTGTCAAGGAAGAAGACCTTCAGAAAATCATGAACTACGAAGTCCTGCAGCTACCGGCCCTCGTGGTGGACGGGAAAGTGGCAGGGAAAGGAGTACTTTCCCTGCAGCAGGTGAAGGAAATATTGACGGACATAAAAAAATAAACGGCCTTGTTACAGAAATTGGCGGATTGGCTGGTTTACGGCGTTATGGGCCTTTCGTCTGGAAGCCGTCTGGGAGCTGCGGTAAATTTTTTTCTTTATGATACGGTAAAGATAGTAATCCTGCTGTTCCTGATCAGCTCCATAATGGGAGTAATTAACGCATACTTCCCTATCGACCGCCTTAAAAGATACCTGACCACCCACAAGTTGTTCGGATTGCAGTACCTTTTCGCATCCATTTTCGGGGCGATCACCCCCTTCTGCTCGTGTTCTTCAATTCCGTTGTTCATAGGCTTCGTTAAAGGTGGCATTCCACTCGGCGTGACCTTTTCCTTCCTAATCACCTCCCCTCTCGTGAACGAAGTGGCGGTGGCGATGTTCCTAGGCACATTCGGACTCAAGACCACACTGATCTATGTGGCGAGCGGCATCGTGCTCGGCACTGTAGGCGGCATGGTGCTAGGAAGGTTCAAGCTGGAACGTTTGCTCAGCCCGTGGGTGTTACAGATACAGCGCAACAGCATAGCGGAAACTGGGGAATGGGAAGCCGAAAAGGTACCGTTCATGAAACGCCTGCCTGTCATAGTGCACGATGCATGGGACGTAGTACGCGGGGTGCTGGTCTATATCCTGATCGGCATTGGCATCGGGGCGGCCATGCACGGATATGTTCCCGACGGCTTCTTCGAGAAATACCTTTCGGCAAACAACTGGTACAGTGTACCTTTGGCAACGCTGCTCGCGGTTCCGATGTACTCCAATGCGGCAGGCATAGTTCCCGTCATAGAAGTGTTCGTACAGAAAGGGGTGTCGCTCGGTACCGCTATCGCATTCATGATGGGGGTCGTCGGCCTTTCGATTCCCGAGGCCACGTTGCTGAAAAAGGTGATGTCATGGAAACTAATAGGAATATTCTTCGGGACCGTAACCGTATTCATAATCCTGAGCGGATGGCTGTTCAATCTTATTCTGTAAATGTCACCACCGTGACGCCGGCGCCTCCCTGCTCATAGCTTTCGTCCTCGACCTTAGCCACACCGGGGATCGTTATTACATATTTGCGGACATCTTCGCGCAGGACGCCGGTACCCTTGCCGTGCAGGATACGCACCTTTCCGATACCTATTACGAGAGCATCGTCCATGAAGCTTTGTACGGCAGGGAGGGCTTCGTTAAGTCTCATTCCGCGAATATCGATCTCCGGCCGGAAATTCATGCGGCGTTCGTTCAGCGCGTAATTGTCGAAATTGCTCCTGACCGGGGCATCGTTCCTGTGGGCCTCCTTGAACTCGTTGTTCGAAATACGTTCCACGTTATCCGTCTTCATGATACTGATCATGCTGCCGATGGCAATGTAAACCTTTTTCCCGGAGACCATTGTGATCTCGCCGGCCAGGTCGCTTTCCTTGACACGTACTTTGTCTCCGGGTGAGAGAGGAGAGTCGTCCGGTGTTGCCGAGACAGGCACGGGCCCCGGTTCGCATTCGGACTGCCGGCCTGCAGCACGTACTGCGGCACCGGCGCGTTTCTTTTTTCTCTCCGCTTCGCGCTTTTTACGTTCGACGATCTGAGTCATTTTAGCCTCGATCTGCCGGTCGATTTCATCGGAAGTATCCGATTCGATCTTCTTCGAGAAATCTCCCAGATCCTTGCGGATTTCCCGCGTGCGCTCCTTGTCGGCCTGCGATTCCCTGATCTCCTTTATGGTGGCTTCGACCTTACGGTTGGCCTCCTTTAATATGTCGGCGGCTTCCGACCTGGCATCGTCGAGAATCTGCTTCTTCGTCGCCTTTATACCGTCAAGCTCCTTCTGATACTTGTCGATGATCCCTTCGAGCGTCTTGTCGGTGGTCCTGATTCTTGCAAGTTTCTCGTCGAGCGCCCGGCGGTTCCGGTTGATTTTCCTCAGCTGACGCTCTATGCTGACGAAGTCCGCCCCGGCGAGTTCCTCCGCCTGCTTTACGATCGGTTCCGACAGTCCAGTCTTTCTCGCAAGTTCAAATGCAAAGGAGTTGCCCGGCAAGCCTATCTCGAGCTTGAACAAAGGCTTTATGTTCTTCACATCGAATTGCATGGCGCCGTTTACCGCTCCATCTGCGGAATTCGCATACAGCTTCAGGTTCGTATAGTGCGTGGTAATTACGGCATATGCCCCAATACGGTCTATCTCACGAAGTACGGATTCCGCTATGGCACCTCCGGCCGCAGGTTCGGTTCCGCTGCCGAATTCGTCTATCAAAACAAGGCTGGAAGAGGTGCAATGCTCCACAATATCCTTCATGTTGACCAGATGGCTCGAGTAAGTGCTGAGATCGTTTTCTATGGACTGGTCGTCGCCTATGTCCACGAACATCCCGTCGAATACCGTCATTTCCGATATTTCGGAGGTAGGTATTAGGAGACCCCACTGGAACATGTATTGCAACAGGCCTACCGTTTTGAGGCAAACCGACTTGCCGCCTGCATTCGGTCCGGAGATGACAAGGATGTGTTTTTCCCTCGAAAGCTGAAGGTCAAGCGGAACTATCTGCTTGTCTTCCCTTTCCAAAGTTTTTTCAAGAAGAGGATGGCGCGCCTGACGCAATACGATCCGCCCTTCGTCGTTCACCGTCGGAAGGGAAGCCTTCATTCCTATCCCCACCTTTGCCTTGGCATTGAGAAAATCCATTTCCCCCATGTAATCGGAACACTCGATCAGTTCCGGAAGGTATGGGCGAAGGAAATCGGAGAACTCCGCAAGTATGCGAAGAATCTCCCTCTGCTCCTCGAAATGCAGTTCGCGAACCTTGTTGTTGAGTTCGACAACCTCCATCGGTTCTATGAATGATGTCTTTCCGCTTGCGGATTCGTCAAGCACCAGACCGGGGATTTTCTTTTTGTCGGCGGAACTTACCGGAATCAGTCCCCGGCCGCCGTGAATGGAAATCATGGCATCTTCACCTACGATCCCGTCGGCCTGGGCCTGTTTCAGGATTGCCATCATCCTGCGGGATACACTGCCCTCCTTATCGCGTATGGAACGCCGTATCGTTTGCAAATCAGGGCTCGCATTATCCTTCACCTCTCCGAATTTGTCGAGAATAACGTCGATGCGGCGGCTTATTTCGGGAAAATAGGAAATTCCCTCGGTCATCCTGCGCAGATTCGGGTAAAGGTCCTTCTGAGAGTTCTGAAAGAAATTGAGGATTTTACGTACGCTTTCGAGTGATGTGCGAAGCTTGACCAAGTCCTCTTTCGCAATACAGGAGGAAGGCATCTTCAACGGAAGCAAAAAAGGCTTGGTATCCGTATAGTCGCTCGGAAACGAATCTTCGAAAAGGCAGACCAGACGCATTTCGTCAGTAAGCTTCAGACGGCGGGCTATTTCTTCCCTGTTCGTCGATATTTGTTCCTCCCGGCACCTGCAGGATGCATATCCCGTAACACATTCCGCAGATATCATCTCTCGCACCTTGTCAAACCCTATTTTCCGCTCAATGTCCATTTCCTAACGCGTATATGAATCCTGGATGAGAAGCCTCAGTTCCGTAATGCTCTCTATCTTCTGCATGTGGCCGTTGCTTACGAAATGTATGTCTCCCGTCTCTTCCGAAACAACTATGGCATCGGCATCGGTCTCTTCCGTCACCCCGACGGCAGCACGATGGCGCATACCGAAATTCGCCGGAATATGGGTATTGCTCATCGGGAGTGTACACCTTGCGGCTATCATACGGCCGGCATCCATTATGAGAGCCCCGTCATGAAGCGGGGAATTCTTGAAAAAAATATTCTCTATCAGGCGTTTCTTTATGGCGGCGTCTATCCTGTCGCCGGTCTCGATGAAATCTTCCAACCCGCCGTCGTGTCTTAGCACTATCAGAGCACCGGTTCCGGAATCGGACATCTCCCGGCATGCGGAAGTGATCTCTTCCAACGTTTCGCTTGAAATCGAATTTACGGCACGGTTGTTTCTCAGCCTCCTGAGAAAAGAGTTTCCCTTGCCGGAAAGATAATTATCGCCTATATGAAGAAGGAAACGCCGGATTTCCGGCTGGAATATCACTATCAATGCGACTACGCCGACTCCCAGCACCTGCCCGAGGATAGAAGAGGTCAGCTTCATGTTCAGGGCGCGAAGCACGATCCATAACACATAAAGCGAGATGATCGCCGAAACGATCTTCAAAGCGGCCGTTCCCTTGATAAGCCTGAACAGGTAATAAATCATCAGTGCCACCAGGAGGATGTCAATGATGTCAGCCACTCCTATATGAAGGAAATCGAACATTTGCGCAAATATAAAGATATTTCCTTTTGGTTCGACAGCCAACGGTTTATCACTCAGTATAGCCCAAGGTAGCCACCGATACCGCTATGTTGCGCTGTGTGAAAAGCGGGCCGATGCAGGAAGCCAGGGTGGCCCCGGTGGTCAGGACGTCGTCTACCAGCAACACATGGAAAAGGCCATCCGCGGGAGATGCGGAACCAGGAGGGAATTCGATTATGCGCGGTAGGGAAAACGCACCACGTACGTTCGCGGCTTTCTCGTTCCCCGAAAGCCTGGTCTGGGTTTTTGTATGGCGTATGCGCTTGAGAGCACGGGGCAAGACCGGCACCTTTACGCCGCGACTTTCTGAAAGAGCTTCAGCAATGCCGCACGCGACAAGTTCCGCCTGGTTGTATCCGCGCTTGCGACGTCTCCTGCGATGCAAGGGAACCGGAATCACCGCACAAATATCCGAATACTTTCCAGAGTATGACATAGCACTGCCGAGCATTAGGCCCAGGTACCCTGCAAGACCGGTATTGCCATGATATTTTATGCTTTTTATAAGATTCCTGTACGGCGATCCCTCGCGATAAAAGAAAAGGGAACAGGCATGTTCCACCCCAGCCAATATTTCCATCCTCTTCTCGGCCGGATTCCCGTCCCATTGCCAGAAACGGGTAAGGGGCATGTCCTCCAGACACTTCCGACAAACATATTTTTCTCCGGGCTCCATATCAAGGCCGCATACGACGCATCTGTGCCCGAAAACAAGTGCAGCAAGAGCTTCGAAAACATACCTTATACTATCCGTCTTCCCATCCATATCCACCTTTCCCCCATCAAACCCGAACCGTCGCCGGACGTCACATTCCCAGGTAACCGGCCTGTTCGTCCGTAAGATCGTCTATTTCGATTCCCCAAGCCGCAAGACGACGGTGGGCGACATCCAGATCTATCTCTTCCGGCACATTAAGGACGGTGGCCGGCAACTTGCCCCTGTTACGGACTATGTAACGCACGGACAAAGCCTGGATCCCGAAGCTCATATCCATGATTTCGGCAGGGTGCCCGTCGCCGCAAGCCAGGTTAACCAGTTTCCCTTCGCCGAGAACGAATACCGTACGTCCGTTCGGAAGCCGGTATCCGCGGATATTATTGCGTGCTTCATACGACGAGAGTGCGATTCTGTCCAGGTCCTTCATTGAAACCTCAACGTCGAAATGACCCGCATTACAGCAGATCGCTCCCTCCTTCATTGCGAGGAAATGGCGCTCGCAGATAACCTGGCAACAACCGGTGACTGTGACGAAAATATCTCCGAGAGGAGCCGCCATGTCCATTGCCATGACTTTGAAACCGTCCATTACGGCCTCCATGGCACGGATCGGATTTACTTCTGTCACGATAACATCGGCCCCGAGACCCTTGGCACGCATTGCGACTCCCTTGCCGCACCAGCCGTAACCGGCTACCACCACGTTCTTGCCGGCGACTATAAGGTTGGTCGTCCGGTTTATGCCGTCCCAAACCGACTGCCCGGTACCGTAACGGTTATCGAACAGATGCTTGCAGTCGGCATTATTCACTAGGACCATCGGGAACTTCAAGGTGTTTTCCCTGGCCATCCCGATAAGGCGCAAAACTCCGGTGGTCGTCTCCTCGCATCCCCCGTAAACGGAAGGGATCAAAGGGACATATGCGGTATGCATGAGATGCACCAGATCGCCACCGTCATCGACGATGACGTTGGGTCCGGCTTCCAGAACGGATGAAAGATGATGTTCATACTCATCCTTTGTGGCCCCGTGCCATGCGAAGACGTTCAAGCCGTCGTGTACGAGCGCGGCGGCGACATCGTCCTGGGTGGAAAGCACATTGCTTCCGGTAACGTACATTTCGGCCCCTCCTGCGGCGAATACCTCGCAGAGATATGCCGTCTTGGCCTCGAGATGTACCGACAACGCCACCTTCACCCCTTTAAGGGGCTTTTCGGCGACGAATTCCTTCTCTATTGAATTGAGTATCGGCATATGGCCGATGACCCAGTCTATCTTGGTCTTTCCGGACCGCCAAAGGGATGAATCACGTATTTCACTCATAACGCCTCCTCCTGATCGAAAGCCAGTTCGTCCATTATGCGTTTCAAATGCGCATAGCGGTCGATTATCCAGACGACGTAACGGATATCGACGCAGACACACCTGTTATAGCCTTCGGTATAGCTGTAACGGGAAGCCATGGATTCCCTGTTGCCGTCGAATGCCAGCCCAACCAGCCTGCCATAACCGTCCAATACCGGAGAACCGGAATTGCCGCCGGTTATGTCGTTGTCGGTAAGGAAATCTATATGCATGGTTCCGTCACCGTCCAGGTAACGCCCCCAATCGTCCTTCTCAACAAGTTCCAGAAAATCAGGCTTTATCGCATATTCGTACTTAGCCGGATCGTATTTCTGCAGCAGGCCAGCGGAGGTGGTATGATCCGCACATATCACCGCATCCTTCGGACGCACTTCGGAAACGGCCCCGTAAGAGAGTCTCATGGTGGAATTGGCATCCGGATAAAGATCATTCCCCGTAGAACGGAACATCCTGTAGCGTGCCCTTTTGTATTTTCTCGTCAGATCAAATTCGTTCCCTCCACGGGCATCGCGCTGCATTCTCCTGTTGAAACTCATCATTTGCGGACTTCTGAAAGTACGGGTAAGGGGATCTTCCGCATAAAATGCCCTCGGATGCGGAGTGCCGACTGCATCTGCGAACCTCCCCTTGTCGGTGAATACCGACCTTTTCCATATGCCGTTGGCTACGGAATCGGGGTTCTCACCGCACTTATAATATTCGGAGTAGAGGAAATTGCCCCAAAGAGACGGCTCTACATTGGCATAGAAATTCTTAAGGGCCAATGTCAGGAGCTTTTTTTCAAGCGGAAGGTCGTAAGTCGCATCAGCCTTTGCCGCGATGTCCCTGCGGCCCGGCACATCTTCGACGACGATTGCGCTGTCGCCCGTATCCCTGTACGGGTAGCATTGTTCCACATTATACACCAAATACATTATGCGCGTTCCGCGTACGATGGTCTCTCTGTAATACTGTACTTCCCTCTCGATGGAATCGGTCCTGGAATAAAAAAGGCGCATACTGTCCAGGAGTGCCCCGAAGCCGCAACCCTCTTTCTCTCCGGACATGTGTTTTCTCATCCTCATCTCTTCCCCTCTCTTCTCGTCCGAGACCCCAAAACGTTTGCAACAAGCCGACTGGTCTTCGTAAAGTTCCTGGAAATTGCTCAATTCGAAATAATAATCCGAATATTTAAGCCTTACGAGAGGATCTTTGTCCATAGCTTCGTCTATGATTTTCATCATTTGCTTTCTCTCCCCGGCGATGATCGGACTTTGGATATCATCGGAGCGGTCGACTTCGAACGAAGACGAATACCTGTCAGTCAAGCCCGGGTAACCCATGACCATTGTAAAATCGCCTTCATGCAAGCCATTGAGGCTTATGGTCAGTGAAGAGGAACTGACCATAGGTACATTGTCGACGGAATATCCTGCAGGAGAACCGTCGGGAGCGGTATATACCCTGTAAAGGGCGAAATCGCCCTTTTGCTGCGGCCATTCCCAATTGTCGATGGCACCTCCGAAGGCAGCCACGCTGACGGGCGGGGCACCTACCAGACGCACATCCCTGTATACCTTGTAAAGGGCCATGTATCTCTTTGCTCCCGCCCAAAAGGAGGAGACGGAAGCTTCGTAGCCCGGGTATTTCTTCTTATAACGTTTTTCTATCAGAAAATTGCATCTTCTTCCGCCGCTGTTTTGCCCGGCCTTTTGCAGGGAATCCACCAACCCGTCATATTCCTCCGTCACATCGACCACCATATGCAGAAACCAGGCGCCCTTCCCCTTTATGGGAATTTCATCGGATGCGTTCATGGCCCAATAGCCGTCTTCCAGAAGGTTGCGATCGGGTGTAGACAGTGCGTTGAGGTCGGAATACGCACAATGGTGATTGGTTATCAGAAGCCCCTTCCCGGATATGATGCTGCCGGTACAGCTGAAATCCAATGAGACGATGGCATCCGCCAGCGAAGTGCTGTCTTCATTGTAAATGACATTTGCCCCCAGATGCAATCCCTTATGCTGCATCTTAAGTTCTAGGCTGCGACTTATGGCGTTGACGAGCCACATCCCTTCATCCGCCGAAGAGTGGAATGAGATCAGGGATGGCGATAATGCCAGAAAAAGGATCAAGAAAAGCCTGTGTGACGATAATTTCGATTTCATTTTCAAGACGATGTTGTATTCGCAAAGATAGGTTTAATTCGGTAGTTTTTGCTATTTTTGCCCATGCAAACAAAAGATATGAAGAGACTTTTCCCATTTCTGGCGATCCTGGCATCAGTAGGATTCCTGTTCTTCGCAAGTTCGTCCTGCGAAAAGGGAGTATACCCGTATTTCACTCTTTCGAAGGACACCCTGAACTTCGGCTATGAGGAGGATTCGGCAAAAATATCTGTAAAAAGTAACGTGGAATGGTGGATTTACACCTATCCTTCGACTGTCACTATGACTCCGCTGGAAGGGGACGGCGATGGGGAAGTGACGATTATCTGCGCGAAAAATTCCACCGCCAACGAACGCGATACGGTTCTGGCGATAACCACCGAAACCATAAGGCATACCATAACCATCATCCAGGCGCCGAATCCCGATGCGGCCGGGGAAGGGAACGAATGATTCCGGTTCTTATCCCTACCTGCCGTCCGGTACCTTGAGTATGCTGCCGTTGCTGTTCACGATGGCGCGGCGCCAATGTTCAGGATGTTGCGGCTGCATCGGCATGATCGGGATGCGTTTGGAATACCCGTTGTCCTTGAAACTTCCGTCGGCGTTCTGGCGCAGGATATTGCCGTCCTTGTATTTCATCAACAAGTAAATGTCGAGAGACTGCCACTCCTTGAACATCGATTGTGCAGTATTAACCGAATAATCGGTCAGGCAGGCCAAAGCTTCCTTTTTCTTTCCTTTTCCAAGCAATGCCACGGCATTTGAATCGATGCCGGACACTTCTGCGATACATCCGTTCTCGTGTTTGTCCGCATGCGCACGGACTTCAGGCGCCACCCTGTCGTAGAACAGGTACGCAAACTGGGCGACGCGGTTGAATTCCCAAAACGCCGAAGTAGGCGAATATTCGATCAGCGAGCCGTTGCCTTCGCGGAAACATTCGGGAACCCTGGTCACATTTGTATAAATCGGCGTAAGGCAAGATGTCCCGGCATCGTCGACGCCGAACCAAAGGATGCCGCCCACCTCGTCCGGAAGCCAGCTCCTGCATTGGCCTACCATCCAATAACCGGTCTGCTGCGTGCAGATCGCCCTTTCGCATACATATTTTTTACCATCGAGTTCGAACGCCATCGGACGCCAACGATAAGGGCGTTTGTGTTCCCCGGCTCCAATATCGGTAGTCATGTCCATAGGGGTCCCTTCGAAATGGTCGCGCATCACGTTAGCCAAAGCCTTTACTGTCACCTTCTTGTCAGGACGTATGTACAGTGGCAACTTGTGGGCTGGATTATAGCCCATAGCATAGTCCAGATACGTATCGGCCGGAACGGAAGTGCCGTCGGCCAGATTGAACGTGCCTCCCCCGAGTATGTTGAAGGCGGACCATACCCTCGCATCACAGGCGCGTATGGTGGAAAAATCTACGGGGCAATAGGCATCGCAGAAACTGAAATCCTCGTCTTTTCCGGAATACCATCCCATTTTGCGGGCGAAAGAGACTATGTCCGGGGAATAAAGTACGTCCTCCTTAGGATATTCCTTGAAGATTTTGTTTATACGGCATTGGTTCGCATGACCGCTGATATATCCGTCCGGTATCCTGACAGCCGCCCAAACTGCGCCGAGCTCTTCCCCTTTCCCGAGTATTTCCACTATCCACACTTCGTTAGGATCAGAAATGGAGAACGATTCCCCTTCCGAAGCATATCCGTACTTCTTTACCAGGCCGGCCATTATACTTATGGCATCGCGAGCCGTAGCTGCCCTCTGCAGGGTGACGAAAATCAGGGAGCCGTAATCCATGATACCGTTTTTGTTCGGCAGTTCCTCACGGCCGCCGAAAGTGGTCTCCGTAAAGGCCACCTGATGGTCGTTCATGTTGCCTACCGTCTGGAAAGTGCGCGGCACCTGTTCTATTTGCCCCATATATTTTCCGCTGTCCCATTCGTAGATATCGAGCATCGACCCTTTGGGAAAGATTCCGGCAGGATGGAAATAAAGCTCGCCATACATCGTGTGCGAATCGGCGGCATACGAAACCATGGTCGAACCGTCGGCCGAAGCTCCCTTAGTAATCAATACATTGGTACAGGCATCGGAGACGGAAACGACCGAAAAAGACAGGACAGTTATGCATAACAGTGCTGCGTACGCTTTTCTCATATTCTTAAAGGTTTTTATATATTTGTACAAAAGTAATACATTATATTTCCAATGAAAAGAGCACTTGACCTTTTTGCATTATCTATCGCATTAGTTCTTATGGCTATTCCATGCCATGCACAACAGCAGAACAACACCCAAAATAAGGAACTCAACGTCCCCGAACAGGCCGAAAAAGAGTCGATACGCCTGCAATCGCTTTTGAAACTGGAAGATTGGCAGGTATTCAAAGTGGACTCACTCCTTAACACAAATCTAGAAGGATACAAGAAGGATATGGAAGGACTGAAGACTGCCGGTGCCCAAAACGAGTTTTCCTATTACACGATCTCCGATAAATGGGCGGAGAGGATAGACAGCGCCTACATGAAGATCTTCAATGGAGAGCAGTGGAAGAGATATCAGAAGACCGGTGCGGCTAAAGCCGCACGCGAAAGGGCCAAAAGACGTGCGAATGCTGCGGAATCCACCAAGAGACTCAGGGAAGGCAATTGACACCAAAACGGCGACAGATCAATGCCTGTCCAACCTTATAAGGACAGGAAGGTGATCGCTGAATCCGTTCTGATTGAAGTGGACACCGTCGAAGCTGCGTTTAGGGGTTCCGTTCTTATGTAACAGGAAGCGGCGGCTGTAAACCATTCCGTAGGAGTGATGGCCTCCTATCATTGATATCCCCAGTTCCGATTCCGGAGCACGCACTATGGCGTCATTCACTATTATGTTGTCGAACATCTTCCATTTACCCCTATACAGGCTACTGCCGTAACCGAATTTCCACGGACGGAAGAAAGGATTATAGAATCCACCTTCGCGGACTTCGTTCATATCCTCGCAGGCTCCGAGAAGCAGTTTCAGGGAATCGTCTCCCGGTTCGTCGTTCATGTCCCCCATTACAACCACCTTTGCAGGACCTATTTCGGCCTGCAATTCCTTCGAATGGTCGCGCACGGTTTCCGCACCGGCACGTCTGAACCCTATATGCTTTGCGACATCTCCACGACGGGAAGGCCAATGACAAACATAGAAAATGAATCTTTCCCCTTCGAGCATTCCCCAGACGACCAGGATATCCCGCCCCAGAAATTCCCTGTGGTTTCGCAACCGTAGTTTGATATGGTCGCTCCCTTCCATCTTGAAACGGGAAGGATCATACAGCAATCCCACATCGACACCCCTTTCGTCCCCGCTTTCGTAATGCTTGAAACGGTAACCTGCGCGACGGATGCCGTTTTGGGAAATCAGGTCGGCCAGAACCTTGTCGTTCTCTATCTCCGAAACCCCCACGAGAGCCGGGAACTGCCCGAATTCATTCCTTACCTGCGATATCACCTCCGCTATGTTGGAAAGTTTCCTGTAATACTTCGGGGTGGTCCATTTCATCTTGCCGTCAGGGGTGAAGTCGTCGTCATTCGTCTTCGGATCATCCTTGCAATCGTAAAGATTCTCCAGATTGTAGAACATTATATATACGGATTCCGGAGAAAGGGTCCTGTCGGGGACCTGATGCTTGTGGAAGAAATTAAGCCAGTCCATAACCGTGGATCAAAGAACAGTTACATCGTCGCTGGAATTCAGGACCAGCTGATATGTACTGTTGTAAATGGTAAGTATTCCTGTCATGTCTACAGTCGAGCCTATGGCTGGAGCCTCTTCGTCGGCGAATTTGGCATAACCGGAAGTCCGGACTACGAACTTGCGCGAACCGAGGGAAAAATTCTGGTTGCCTGAATAGGCAGAACCGTCTCCCGTTTCAGAGGAAGAGGATACGGCCCATGTGGTTATGGGATATGTGACTCCGTCGATATAAACAGTTCCCCCGGTAGTCGCTAAGGCACCCCTTATGGCAACAAGCTTCCCGAGGTTAGCGGACGATATCTGGCTCGATGAAGTAATTTCGACTGGGGTCGGGGAATCCTCCACCTCTCCGCGGAATATATGCCTGTTGATAATGTACTGTACATCAAGATATGCCGTTTCGTAATTTCCCGTTTCGTCGGACCAACCCAGGTTCACCATTTTACCGTAGGAGCCGAGGGTCAGTCCATGGCAAAGCACATAAAGCCTCATCCCGACCGGATAATCGTTGTAAAGACCGGTCTTGCCTATTTTCACCTCGATGCCGCCCGTCGAATCCTCGATATAGAGCGTTCTGTAAAGATTGCCCTCCCTGTCGGAAGAAATCACGATACCGGAAATCACGAGGGAATCGTTGATTTCCACAGGGGTCCCTTTGTAATAAGTCTTGAGCGCCTTGATAGTGGTATTAGCTTCCATATCTACCGGAGTATAATTATCCGGTTCATTAAAGGAAGAATAGCATCCAGACAACTGGAAAACTGCGGCCGAAAGCATTGATAAAATTAATATTTTCTTCATGAAACGCTCCTAATTTAGAATCTCAGATAAATGTTGACCATGTATGTCGTCCCGAACATGTAGAAATAGCGGGAATCGAAACGGGCGTAGGTGCCGTCGTCCTGCGTCTTCAGACGCATCTGTTCATATCCGCCGGTCTTTATGTTGCAGTTATTAAGGATATTGTTGACCTGCAGCGAGAAGCCGAGGTTGTAGTTGTGGAAGACATACCAACTCTTGCCGACGTTTGCATTGACCAGGAAGGCCGGGGAAAACTCCTCCTGGCTTGTAAGGTACTTCGCGATTGCTGCAGTACGTTCGTCTTCGTCGTAATAAACGGTATAGTATTCCGCCTTCGCAGCATCGGTACGGGCCAGGGGATTCATGTCGAGGTACATCCTGTCGAAGTAGCTGCAGTCAATTCCGGCGAACCAGTAGTCGTCGGAACGGTATTTCAAGCCTATGTCAAGAGCGGTCTGAGGAGTCGAAGCCACATAGCTTCCCTTCCAGTAGACCTTCTCGCCGGAAACTATGACCTTGGCACTGTTGTCCACCGTCTCCGTGAATTCCGGGTTGCTGGTATACCGGTAGTCGCCTACGCTGGCCGCAGCCTGCAGCGAGAAGCCGGATTTCAAAGGAATGCTAGCTCCCATTTCGAGGCCGCAGTTCGCCTGATCTATGCCCGTCATGGAAAAATTGGTGTAAGTACGGTTTATGTCGTCATAGAAACTGATCGTCTTTGTCTGGTCACTTATGACCGTATAAAACCCGGTGATGCGAAAAAACCATTCCCCTATTTTCATGGTATAGTTCAGGTCGGCGCTAACGGTCTTAGATACGCCGAGGTCCGGAACCACGTCGTTCCTGGTACGCGGCGATACGTACGACTGCTTGAAATCGGGCGCATCCGTGAAATAGCCGGCATTAGCACTGAAAACGTGTTGGGTACCGATCTTATACATCAACCCTCCCTTAAACGTGAAAGTGGGGAACGCCTGGGTTTCGCCGGCCCCGTATGAATCGTCCGGGAAAAGCCCCTTTTTGTAAAGGCCTTCGCGATTGAAGGTCGTATAACCTCCCTGCCCGGCCACGAATCCTTCGAAGCCCCCTTTCTCGAATGAAAACTTCGCCCACGCACGGTTTTCCATGAAATGTGCATAATAGTCGTAACCGTATTTCTCACCTTCGGTCACTTTTCTGTCAGGATTGTTCAGGTCGTTCTGTATGGCATCCCCCGAACCGTAGTCCCGCTCCGCGAACTGGTCGACGTCGAGCCAATAGGAGCCTCCGAGAAGATCCCGCATAACCTTGAAATACTCGGTACGGTTTGTCCTGAAGGCATAACCGCCAGTCAGCTTTACGAATGCATCTATGTTCCAGATGAAACCGGCCTGCGCATTCAGGTCCCGCTGGTCCGTGCGTCTCTCTTCCACCGCATATTTCGACCGTCCGTCGTACGAGAGGTAATTAACGTTGTAGAGGCGGTCCCAGTTGATATGCGAGATATCGGTATTAGTCTTCCACCCCTCGAGGCACCATGCGGCCTTTGACTCATTGTCGGGAAAATAACTCGGAAGGTTTCTGTAATAGTCGGGCCGCGGATCCTGTGTGTCATACCAGTCGAGGGCAGAGTAACCGTTCTTCCCGAAGCGGAACGAAACGGCCGAGGAAAGCTGGAATTTTTCGGAAGGCTTGAAATCGTAATTCAATACCGCCACCGGCTCATGATTCCTGCGCACCCTGGCATTACGCACCTTGCCTCTTTGATAGCCCCAGTTGGAATTGTAATAGTTACTGCCCATGATGTCGTATACCTCTTGTGTGGAAGCATTCTGCGCCCCCCGCTCCACAGGTGCCCCGAGAAAAGAAAGCGAGAGGACGTGCCTGTCGCCGCCGAACCTCTTCTCCACACCGGCATAATAGGAAAGGGAATTGTAATAAACGCCAGTCACATAAGCGTTCCCTCCCTGGCGTGTCGATGCCGAAACCGCATACGACCATCCGTCGTCGCGGATGCCGGAAGCATAAGTTCCCATTACCCGGAAACGGTATTGTCCCGAAGAATTCAACACGCTGAAGCGGTATCCCTTGCGAACCGACGAGGCACGGGCGAAAATTCCGGTCATTCCGTTGTACCTACCTATTCCATAATCCATAGGAGTGATGCCGTGTGCATTTTCCTTGCTTCTCGTGGCTTCGTTCAGGCCACTCCACAGGGACCAGGGGGTATAGCCGCTCATCGCATCGTTCATTCTGATGCCGTTCAGATAAATATCTTCAGAGGCGCTTTCATAGCCACGGTTATGGAAACGGATTGCCGAGAATGTGTATCCAGCTATATTGTCGTAAACGTCGGCAGTGGACGAAAGGATGGAAGGCACATCCTGGTAGCCCCTCTCATTGTCCGTATCCTGTTCCATGAAGTAGGAATCGTCTATCTCAGGCCTGACCACCGACTGCGGGGAAAGCGTGATGGAATAGACATTGTTCACGAGCCCGTTCTCGACCTTCAGGTTGACCTCTACAGTATAGTAATTGGCAGCCTCGACAGTCATCTTGAACATACCGTCAGGAAGGCCGTCCACTTCGAAAGCCCCGTCGTCGCCGGTATAAACCGTATGGATCTTGTCGGCGACGATCGTAACGAGCGCATTCTTTATTGGCGCACGTCCCACTCTCCCGACTATGGTCCCTTTCACTCCGCCCGAATAGCCGGTCTGTGCTACGGCACGATCCGGATTAGCCGCAAGGCATCCTGCAAGCAGCAGGAAAAATAGCAATAGTCTCTTCATAAGTTATTTTCCAAATAAAACGTAAACCGGAAGATGGTCGCTGAAGCCGTTCTGGAAATTATTGCCCGAATAGGTCCTGAGCGGATAATTCTTGTATTTTCCACTCTGTTCGATCATAAACGGGCGCTTGAATATGCTTCCGTAATACTTTTTGTTCGAATTGGACCTTCTGAGACGCAACTTGCCGGAATTGATAAAATCGTAATTGACTATTATGTTGTCGAATATAGACCATTCGTCATAATAGGCACAAGTCCCGTACCCGGACTTGTACATAGACAGGAAAGGATTGAAGTATCCTCCGGGCCGTACTTCTCCAGGCTTCATCTTTTCGGCACCTATAATGTCGTGAAGCGAACGGTCGGTCGGATTGTCGTTCATGTCGCCCATTATGGCGATCTTTATGCCGGGATAGACCCCGGCGAGGGAATCGGCGTGTTCCCTTATGCAGCGGGCGGCAGCTTCGCGAAGCGGAGCTGAAGAAAGGCTCCCGCCGCGGCGGGAAGGCATGTGATCCACGATAAAGCAGAACATTTCACCCTCTATCGTACCCCACACGCAAAGCACGTCCCTCGTCCTGAAATTCTCATAACCGGGAACGTGCACCCTGTACGAACCGCTGCCGACCATCTTGAACTGATCCGGCCTGTACATCAATGCCACGTCTATGCCGCGCAGATCCGGCGAATCGTAATGAACTATCTGGTAATTGGCATCCAGTACTGCCGGCTGGGAAAAAAGGTCCTCCAACACATGTCTGTTCTCCACTTCGGATACCCCTATGATGGTCGGGAACGCACCGTTGCCCCTTGCTATGGCTGCGAAGACCCTGGCCATGTTGTGAAGCTTCTTATGGTATTTCTCGGGAGTCCATTTCTTTATGCCGTCAGGCAGGAATTCCTCGTCGTTCACGTTCGGGTCGTCGACGGTATCGAACAGGTTTTCCTGATTATAAAACATGACGCAATATCTTCCGGAGCCGTTTTGTCCGAAGGAAGCGGCCGTCCAGAAAAGGAGCGAAACCGCAAGGATCATTTTAAATCTTTTCATATCATAGATTACAGCCAGTTAGCCGGTTTATACTCCGTCTCCACCGAATCCTCGATGTCGTCCGGAAGGTTTGGGAAAAAGTCGACTCCGGTCCTATCCTCTATCTCCCTGACGGAATAGGACTGGTCGACGGAGGGGATTTCGTCGTAACCGCTTTTGTTTTCGTACCAGAAACCTATGGCGGAATAACTCCCGGACGAAATCCTGTATCTGAGCAGGACTTTGTAATACGCCTTCGGCACTGCCATGCTGTCCCCTTCGTTGTCCTGCACATAAGTGATAGCACTGTCGTCCTTGGTAGCGAGCACGCATCCGGAAACGACGTAAAGCGTATCGCATGTGGCTGACCAATCGCGCACCATTATCTCGAGGTTCATCCACACCCCCTGGTTCAGAGAGGAATTCTGGGGCGTCATGTTCGTGAAATAAAAGGTGGTCCTGTTTATCGCCTCCGAGCAGGTACGGTCGGCGGAAGGCATCTGATGTCCCCTGTCGTAACCGCGGATACCCTTAAACAATACCGGTTGGAGCGATTCCGGGACTTCAGGATCGTACCCCCAGTCGTTCGTACGGCTTGCTGATCCCAGGAATGCGTCGTAAAGCGGATATGCAACCCATGTGGAGATCCTGTGGACAGCATCGTAGCAACAGGAGAAATTCCTCACTTCAGAACCGTTCAAGGTACAAAAATGTTCTATAAGGGCCACATCCTTCTCCTGTTTGAAAGCAGGCAACTCCATCCAGTTCCTGACCGGGTCGCTGACAAGCGTATCGGGATCCTGGACCGGAGGTCCCGGAACAGGGGCAGGTCCCTGGGTCAACGTCACCGTTATGACCTCCCCGTCACCGAAAGTCACCGTTACGTCTACTTTCCTGGATTCGTAGAGAGGATTCACGGTCATGGTTATTACATCGGATGCCTCGCCGGAGCCGGAAGAATTCAACAAAGTACACCAGCCGGCCGACACATTTGCGCTCCATTCGCAGGAACTCTCGATAGACAGAAACTGTCCCGTCGTATTGTACGGGACAGAATCGTTCTGGAGAGTAACTTTGTTCTCGACCTTAATTTTCCCTCCGCCGGGAGACTTGCACCCGGCGAGGGAAAAAATCACAAGTGCCGTAAGACCAAAGTCCTTTAGGAGCCTGATTTTCATTTACAATTTCAAATTATTCACCAAGCGGATGATACCTCGATTTGGTCGCAGGAGTGAAACGTTCACCGGTGAGGCCGTTCCAGTCGGAAACTATCTGGGGTACGATCTCGGCGACGTTATATTTTGAAATGACGCCGCAGAGATTGCCGGAACCCTGTGGAACCGTCTCGTCCTTCCACGACGCACCCTTGTTATTGAACATTACAAGCGTATCGTTCGCACTGGTGACGCAATTGACATTACCGTAACTGCTGGAGGTATACATCGTCTTGGTGAGATCTTCGTCTATGACCTGAACCCCGTCGATCTCCACGTACATCCCTTCGTAATCGCCGCTTATGTACTGGCTGTAATCTATCTTGACCGGCGATTTAGGCGAATTCGCCGTCTCGGTTTTGCTTATAGCATCCGTCGAAGAAACCGTGAATTCCACCAGGCCCTTGTAATAGGAGATGGTAGCATCCTTCAGATTCACCTTCACTTCGTCTCCTATGGCATAACCGGAAATCTTCGACTTGGGATAAATATACATCCCGCAGTTGGCCTCTTCCCCGTCTTCGATACAGATGCCGTATGCGGAAAAATTGTTGGAATTATCCGTGACGACCGTACCGACGACGTAGATGTCATCCGATATCGTTACGGTCTCGGACGTGGAAGAAGGCTTCATCGCACGTACTTCGGCGATGCTCTTCCGCTGAGGCTCGGCCGGGCTCCCCGGAGTGAAGCGCTCCCCGGTGAGGCCGTTCCAGTCGGAAACTATCTGGGGTACGATCTCGGCGACGTTATATTTTGAAATGACGCCGCAGAGATTGCCGGAACCCTGTGGAACCGTCTCGTCCTTCCACGACGCACCCTTGTTATTGAACATTACAAGCGTATCGTTCGCACTGGTGACGCAATTGACATTACCGTAACTGCTGGAGGTATACATCGTCTTGGTGAGATCTTCGTCTATGACCTGAACCCCGTCGATCTCCACGTACATCCCTTCGTAATCGCCGCTTATGTACTGGCTGTAATCTATCTTGACCGGCGATTTAGGCGAATTCGCCGTCTCGGTTTTGCTTATAGCATCCGTCGAAGAAACCGTGAATTCCACCAGGCCCTTGTAATAGGAGATGGTAGCATCCTTCAGATTCACCTTCACTTCGTCTCCTATGGCATAACCGGAAATCTTCGACTTGGGATAAATATACATCCCGCAGTTGGCCTCTTCCCCGTCTTCGATACAGATGCCGTATGCGGAAAAATTGTTGGAATTATCCGTGACGACCGTACCGACGACGTAGATGTCATCTGATATCGTTACGGTCTCGGACGTGGAAGAAGGCTTCATCGCACGTACTTCGGCGATGCTCTTCCGCTGAGGCTCGACCGGGCTTCCCGGAGTGAAACGTTCACCGGTGAGGCCGTTCCAGTCGGTTTCGTTCTGAGGGATGACCTGGTAAACCGGATCGCCCGTACTGCCCTTATAGATGCTCGCCACGCCGCAAAGATCGCCGGAACCCTGCGGAACCTGAATGTCGGCCCAGACGGAACCCGCGCGGGTATACATGGTGAATTGGGTACCGTCGGTGTTTTCCACAGGCGTATTGCCCGTCATATTCTTCCCAAGGGAATCGCTGACGACCTGGACTCCCCCTATCTTGACGTACATCGACTGCCATTTCGCATTCTCGCTCCTGAGCTGGTCAGCCGTAATGATTACGGGATCGACCGGAGCCGGAGTGGAGGAAGTAACGGTAATGTTCGCATCGTCGGAGAGTGCGATTTCATCCGATCCGTTATAGACGGTGAACTTAGAGCCCTTCAGCTTGACCTCTATTTCATCTCCGACACTGAACGTGTTGTCGGCCGATTTCTTAAGATACAGCATTATGCCGCTGTTCTCCGAAGTGCCGTCCTGCATGAAAACGGTGCTGTATGAATTGACTTTCAAAGCTGCGTTGGAAGTAACGGTGCCGCTGATCTTTATATCGTCGTCGATCGAACCGTTGTAGCCCCCGTCCCTGACAGCGGCAATGGAAGTGAGGGTAGCTTCCCCTCCGCCGACGGTGAAGCGCTCTCCCGTGAGACCGGCGAAGTCTGACCGCGTCTGCGGAAGCACTTCGATGCTGCTTCCATAAGGGGTGAAAATGCCGTAAAGGATGCCGGCTCCCTGTGGAACATTATCGCCGGTCCATGCCGCGGTCTGGGAAGAAGAGGTACCGGAATACATGGTTATGTAATCGCCGTTCTCCGTTTGGACGGAAACGGCGCCCGACATCGTGCCGGAAAGGTCGCTGTCGACCACCTGTACCTTAGGGGTGGCGATATACATCGACTGGTATTTCATCATATCGGCGTAAGCCACCGCGACAGGAGCCTGTACTTCGTTCGCACTCGATGTCTTGACTATGTCGTCGTCGCTGAGCGGGGTGAGCTGGATCGTTCCGCTGTAGTTGGAAATCGTACCGCCGTCCATCGTTATCTCGACTTCGTCGCCCTGGGCCAGGACATTGTTGCCGGAAGAGGCATAACGCACGCAGATGCCGCTGTAAGAATCCGTGCCGTCCTCTATGTACATGGATTTGTTGTTCACGTTTCCGCCCGTATCAGGGTCTATGTTGGATAAGACACGCCCCTTGACCGTGATGTCTACCCCGAGGGTGACTGAAGCACCGCTTGTGGAGACCTGGTCCCCGTAAGTAGACCACAGGTCGGAAATCGGGGTTATGGTCGTTTCACCGCCGGACGCACCCTTTTGCGTGATCTTTACCGATGAATAAACGGTTGAAGTTTTGAAATTCACGGTTGTCTCGCGTGCGGCACCGTCATTCGCGGTTACCGTAAGCGTGACCTCGGTAGTTTTAGTCTCATCCGAAGAAACGGAGGAAGGAGTGGCCGTAATCCAGTCTGCACCTCCAAAATCGACGGTCCAGGCACGATTGGATGCTACGGTAACGGTTTGGGTGCCCGCAGTGTTTTCCAGGATAACGTTTTTGGGGCTCACATCGATCTTGGGATCCTCCTGTTCGACGTTCTTAGGACAGCCCCATAGGACAAGGGCTGCGCACGCCAAAGCCAAGATGTTTGTTAAACGGTTAAGTTTCATGATTATAAATATTGATTTTGATGATGAATTCAACTAGGCTTTGCAAATATAATAAACAATTTCCACAAAATCTGGTCAATAATTGATAACTTGCAATGTGAAAACCAATTTCCTATGTATGACCAACTTCTCCAACTCGATCCCGTAAAAATCAATTTCAACAAGGGAGGGATGGATATAATCAATATCGTTCTCGCCTTCGTAATGTTCGGGGTCGCCCTGGGTATAAGACCCTCGATGTTCAAACAGGTATTCACGAAACCCAAGGCATTCATCACGGGCGTAGTAAGCCAATGGGTCCTCCTTCCTGCAGTCACCTATCTGCTGGTAATAATCCTGAACAAACACATTACTCCGATGGTAGCCATGGGAATGATTCTCGTCGCTTCATGCCCGGGAGGGAACATTTCGAATTTCATAACATCTCTTTCGAACGGGAACCGGGAGTTGTCGGTCTCCCTGACAGCCTTTTCGACGCTGTTTTCCCCGATAAGCACGCCAGCCAACTTCACCATCTGGGGAGGATTCTATGTCCACTATCTTAACAAGCATGCCCTCAACGCACTCGTACCTTTGCAAATTCCGCTCAAGGATATGTTCGTGACCGTTTTCATACTTCTCGGAATTCCCCTGATCCTCGGCATGCTTTGTACCCGCTTCCTGCCGAAGGTGGCGGATTTCCTGAAAAAGCCGCTACAATATCTGTCGATAATATTCTTCATAGCGATGGTCATATTATCCTTCAGCCAGAACCTGGGACTCTTCCTGAAGTACATTAAATGGATATTCCTAATCGTCATGATGCATAACGCCCTCGCCCTGTCCACAGGGTTTGCAGCAGCATCCATCATGCATACGAATCGCAGGGACCGTCGAACCATCACGATCGAATCCGGAATACAAAACTCCGGCCTGGGCCTCGTGCTGCTCTTCAACCCGAAGATATTTCCGCCCACCCTCATGAACGGGGGGATGCTGTTCGTCACGGCATGGTGGGGCATATGGCACATAATAGCAGGATTGACCATAGCTACGATCTTCAGGCTCAAGAAACTTCCCGCCGACGAAGATGAAAATTACGGCATAACCTCCGGGAAAGGCGGCAGTTCCGGAAACTAAAACCTGAAGTATATGAAAGGCTGTACCCCCGCCCCGGCGAACTGTACCGCCAGCAAAACAGCCAAAGCCGTATATAAGGCCTGCAATAGCAACGGCGAACGTGTTATGAAACCGCGTATTCCGTCATAGGTGCGCCTCGGCAGGAAGTGAAGCATATAACCTGCCACCATAAGGATGAAGACCGTCCTGTAACCGCTTACGAACTGCGGGAAAACTTCCGGATGGAAATCCGTAAATATTTGCGTCAACATTTGCCTTGCCGTTTCCAGCGAACCTGCCCTGAAAAGGATCCAGCAGAAACAGACGAAGTGGAACGTCACAAATATGCCGAGAAATCGCTGGAAAGGTTTCATCTCGCTTCCGAATCTTTTGAACCATTTCCATTTCCGGGTCAGGAACCTGTTCAGACACAATGCGAGACCGTGCAATCCTCCCCACGCAACGAACTTCAATGCCGCACCATGCCACAATCCGCCGAGCAGCATAGTGGCCATAAGGTTCACATATGTGCGGGCCTTACCCTTCCTGTTGCCTCCAAGCGGGATATAAAGATAGTCCCTGAGCCATGTCGAGAGGGAAATGTGCCATCTGCGCCAGAATTCTGTGACGGTCGCGCTCCGGTAAGGGAAATCGAAGTTGTTCTTGAAATGGAATCCCATAAGCAAGGCTATGCCTATCGCCATATCCGAGTATCCGCTGAAATCGCAATATATCTGTAAGGTATAACCGTATACTCCGAGCAGGTTCTCGATCCCGGTGTACAAGGCCGGGGCGGCGAAAACCCTGTCAACGAAATTCACGGAAATGTAATCGGATATGACGGCCTTCTTCAGAAGCCCGAAGATTATCAACGTCACCGCCTTTCCGAAATCCTCCCTTGAAACCTCAGGTTGCCTGCGGATCTGCGGCAGGAAATCCGAAGCCCTGACTATAGGTCCCGCAACCAGTTGGGGGAAGAAAGAGACGTAAAAAAGATAGTCGATCCATCTTCCTTCCGGCCTGATGCTGCCGCGGTATACGTCCACGACATAGCTTATCGTCTGGAAGGTGAAGAACGATATGCCGACTGGAAGGAATATGTCGGCCGGCTTGAACCCCGGAAATACGGAAAGGAAAAAATTATAATATTTGAAATACCCCAATATTCCCAAATCTATCGAAAGCGAAAGGACGAGCAACGCCGTCCTGGCACCTTTCGACCGGGAACGTGAAATCCACCTGGCGATGCAGAAATCCGTCACGGATACAAGGACGAGAAGAAGGAAATATATGCCGCTGCTCTTGTAATAGAAATAGAGCGAAAACAGGATGACGTAAATGATTCGCGCCGTATTGCGTTTCCTGAGCAATACGTAAAAGAGCAGCATCAGCGCGAAAAGAATAAGGAACAGCTCGCTGTTGAACAGCATCGGAGCTTCCTGATGGTAGGAGAGGATGTCGGTTATGGAAGAAAACGGCATCATTTCCTCACGCCCGATTCGTAATATTCATATTCATGGTCAAAGGCATCGGAAAGCTTCCCGGCAAGGATTCTGCCCCCCTTGAAGCCTATATGGGTATAATCTTCGGCAGCCCACTTCCATTTTACCCATTTCACCATGCTGTTCCTGCCGCCCATGGCACGGTATGTATCCCAGAATGCTATGCCTGTAGCACGGGCACATTTCTTCTGTGCTGCGACAAGGGCCGGGACTGCAGGCATGGTTGCTATGCCTTCGCCGGTCATGTGTCCCCTGTCGGAAATTCCTAGCAGCAGGATATCGGCATCCGGGAAACATTTTCTTACATGTTCAACAGAATTTTCCATTCCCTTGGCATACCAATCGTAGTCGCGCACGCTGTCGCTGGCCACGTTGAGCCCGTATTCCAGAATAATGAGATCGTAAGGGCGTATCTGGTTGAATGCGGAACATTCGGCACTGTCCATTGCCTGGAGTATGAGTCCGGAATTCCCCCTCAGCGAAAAGTTGTCCACAGAGACGCCTGCCACATCATCCAAAGTCAAGCCCAGTACCTTGATACCTTCTGCATCGGCGAACCTTAACCTGAATTTCCCCAGGTTGTCCGCTATCCGTGTGGAAACCATGGTGCTTTCCGATCCCAAATGCACGGTAAGGGAGTCCTTTCCCCCCGTTTCGAGGGTTACGCTGGATCCAAGGCCTCCCTCCGAGATAAGGCTGACCACGGAACTGCTCCAAAGATCGCGGTAGCGCTTAGTCGTGGAGACCCTTATGGCCGGATCGGACTTTTCGGCTTCGAACATGGTGAATGGAAGCGTATACCGGTGGGTACGGTCGCTGAGAACCGACCAAGTCTTCCACCCTTCGCTCTTCATCCTTACGGTGGAACGATACTGGTCGACATTGCTGGAAACAGGAACGAAACCGACTCCGCCCCCGCCGTATTTGCCTTGCATGTATGTGCGGAAATCGGCGACGAGGATATCTCCTTCGATAAATGAATCCCCCATGAACGCCACATGTACGGGCCTGCCCAAGGATTCCGTATCCCGTAATTTACCGAAAAAACGGGCAAGGGCATCGTGGTGCCGGCTGTAATCCTCTATCGGCGTTCCTTCGAAGGAAGATCCGCTTCCCGGCTCTTCAGCATCGGAAGTATCTGATTTTGCCCGCGGTACGAATATGGAAGTCATGTCGGGACGTTTCAGGGGTTTACCGAAGACATGATGTGGCCACAGGCGATCCGGGACGAACTGCATGCCTAAACACAATGCAAGAACCAGAACCGCAAGCAAAGGAGACCTGACCAAACCGTTATCGCCTTTCATAATCAGCCTTGAAGATGTCAAAGGTACTCAATGTCCGGCTTTTTTACTATATTTGTATGTATGTCGACGCAAATACAGGACAGGGACTTGCGATACGATCTTCTGCGCTGTTGGGCGGATATCTTCACTCTGCAATCCTACAGGAGACACCAGTACGTGAATGCCGCCGATGCTCCGTGGAATACCGGAGCCATCTTCGCTTCGAATCACACGAACACTTTGATGGATGCCCTGGTATTGACCCTGGCAAACCGAAGCGAAAAGGTTTTCATCTCCCGCGGAGACATATTCAGTAAGAAGAAAATCGCCGATATCCTGCATTTCCTCAAGATCATGCCTATTTTCAGGATCAGGGACGGACTCAGGGAAGTAGCGAGGGACAACGGGATCATATCGGACGCCGCAGACATCCTCAAGGGGAACACGAATCTCTTTCTGTTCCCGGAAGGAAGGCACAGGCCGATGCATTCCCTGCTTCCGATAGGGAAAGGGGTCGGGCGCATCGCGTTCCTCGCTTCGGAACGCTTCGGTGGGAAAAAGCATATCCGGGTCGTTCCGGTCGGTATCGAATACGAAGATTACTTCAGGTACCGCTCCGATTTATGTATCGAGTTCGGGAAACCACTGGATGTCACCGACTTTCTTGCAAAAAATTCCGGTATTACCGCGGAAAGGCAGTATGCCCTCTTCAGGAGCATGCTTTCCAATGCCATAAGGGAACTTATCACTTACATTCCCGATGACGGCCAGTATGAGAACATCTGGGAATATGTGAAAATATGCACCACCGACAGCCAGGGCTCACCTCAGATGCGCAAGAAAGACCGCAGGTCCGTAGCAGCCGAAATGGAAAAGATGAGAAGGGATTTTCCGGAAAGTTTCTCGGGGCTTATGACAAAGGTCGAGGATTTCAAAAATTTGCGGCATAAAAAACGCATTTCCGTCAAGTCTTCCTCAAGGCGCAACACTGCTGCGCGCGCGGCATTGAAATGGATGTCGATAGCCCTGACAGCTCCCTATTTCGTTTTCTCGGCAATCGCAAACTTTCCCACGGTCATTATAGTTCCCATACTCGTGAAGAGATTGAAGGACAAAGCGTTTTCAAATACGGTAAGGTTCGGGGGAGGATTCCTCCTCTCCACGCCCCTTTTCATTTTGTGGACGGTGCTTCTGTTCGTATTCACGCCATGGTGGGTAGCATCGATAGGAGCAATCATGATACTGTTCTCCAGGTCTTTCTATTATGATTGGCTAGAAGAGGCCAGAATAGCCGCATCGGACTGCAGATGGCTGCATGATATGGAATTGCGCAACATATATTCCGAAATATTGAAATGGAAATAATCTATACGCTATGAAAAGACAACTCCTCATCATCGCTGCGGCGGCATTGGCATGCCTGAATGCGGCGGCACAAGAAAAGGTTTCCACCATAGGGAACGACATCGTAAAGGAAGGACTCTCATTCGGACCCCTTCCCTTCATATCGGTGGACGCGGAGCGGGGCTTCTGCTACGGAGGCCTGCTCAACATCTATAATTTCGGGGACGGGTCCTATTACCCGAATCCGAAGTCGACCTGGAATTTCAACGCCACGCTATATACGAAGGGAAGAAAGTATTTTGCAATAACTTATGACGATAAATACCTGATCCCAGGGGTGAGATCCGATTTCGGACTTACCATGACGATCGACAACATGCTGAAATTCTACGGATATAACGGATACCAGACCTATTACGACGCTACGGACGACATACGTTTCTACGACATGTACCGCAAAGTCGTAAATTTCAAGGCTGACTTTACCGGGAACCTTGGGAATAACCTGTACTGGATCGCCGGATACCACTTCTCCTACACCATGGGAGCCGACTACACCGGGACGGGCAACGATTCCTACGACGGACCGACACTGTGGGGATTGTACAAGGAATGTGGCATAATCCCGGATGACGAAGCCGAAGGAGGCACCACATCCGAAATCCGTGCAGGCATAATGTACGATACGCGCGACTACGAGAACAACCCTTCCCGCGGCATATGGGCCGAAACGCACGTCACGGCATCACCTAAGTTCCTCGGAAGTTCCGTGAACTTCTGTTCCCTGAATGCGACATGGAGACAATATTTCCCCCTTGTTTCAGACAAACTAGTCTTCGCATACAGGCTTAATTATCAGCAGTTCCTAGGCAATGCCCCCTGGTATGCGATCCCTTACCTCTCGGTAATAGGCCCGAGTTATGACAAGGATGCGATAGGCGGCTACAGGACGGTGCGCGGACTGATGGCCAACAGAGTGCTCGGCAAGGGAATGGGATTCTACAATGCCGAAATCCGTTACAGGTTCATAGATTTTCATTTCCTTAAACAGAATTTCGGCCTTGCCGTCAGCGGTTACTGCGACGGCGCCTACATCGCCGACCGCTTCGACCTCTCCAACCAGACTGGGGCCGATGCCGAGCTCTATTCGAAATACATAAATACCTTGGACAGGGACAAATTCCATATCTCGGCCGGAGGCGGATTCAGGATCATACTGAACAGGAACTTCATCGTATGCCTGGAACTCGGGCATGCGCTGAATACCCAGGACAACGACAAAGCCGTTACGGTCGACGTAAATACGGAGTGGCTGTTCTGACCTAAGCGTTTTCTATCATATCAGTAAAGAAAGCGGTAGCATCTATTCCTGCTACTGAAAGCTGCTTCGGTACCAGACTCATCTTAGTCATGCCCGGGATGGAGTTGACCTCGATGAAGTAAGGTATGTTTCCTCGCATCATGTAATCCACGCGAATCATGCCCTTGCATGCGAAACGGTCGTAAATTATCCTGGACTGCCTGGAGAGCGCGTCGAACTCTTCGTCGGAAATTTCCGCAGGGCAGATCTCGTCGCTTTCTCCCAGATACTTGGCATCGTAATCGAAGAATTCGTGGTCGGTCCTGATCTCGGTAACGGGCAATGGGATTATCTCTCCCCTGTAAGCTATCACTCCCTGGGTTAATTCCCGGCCGCATATGTATTCTTCCGCAAGAATGGAAGAGCCTTCGCCGAAAGCATCTCGGATAGCCTTGTTCAGGGCCCCGACATTCTTGACCTTGGTGACGCCGAAACTGCTGCCGTTATCCGTAGGCTTTACGAAAAGGGGAAGTCCCAGTTCGCCGATTATGGCTTCGGGATCTATGAAATCGCCCTTCTGTATGAATACGTCCTTAGGTAAATGGACGCCGGTACCGAGCAAATACTGCTTGCTCGCATATTTGTCGAACGTAAGCGCGCACGACAACGACGAACATGAAGTGCATGGGATATGAAGCATCTCGAGATACGCCTGAAAAAGCCCGTTCTCTCCGGGAGCTCCGTGTATCATCATAAATACCTTTTCGAACTTTATCCTGATTCCGTCAGGCATCACATAGGAAAAATCGTCCTTGTTGACCTGAATGCCAGGTAGGGACTCTCCGTCACAGGCCACGACTTTCCAGTCCGAACCTCTCAGTTCCACTTCGTGCACGCGGTACCTGGTCATATCGATCAAGGATGCGCAATTCTTACCGCTCAATACGGAGATGTCGTGTTCCGACGTATCGCCTCCGTAAATCAAAGCCAATTCTGTCATATTCAAAATTTAATCAAAAAAAGATTCCTCGCTTGCCGTGTTATCTTTCCCATGCCCGGAGATATCCGAATCCGAACCCGAGCAGTCAAGCGATATGTTGAACCCCGGAGGGGCTATAAAAGCATCGTCCTTGGATATTCCCCTGGTTCCGTCCTTCTGGCATTTCTGCATGAACAGGCCCCATATCGGGAGAGCCATATTGGAACCGCTCCCCAAAGCCAGGCTTTCGAAATGCACCTGTCTGTCCTCGGCTCCAACCCAAATACCGGCTGTCACCTTCGGGGTGTAACCTATGAACCATCCGTCGGCCTGGTCGTTGGTGGTTCCGGTTTTGCCGGCGACTTCCCCCTGTATGTCATATACCGACCTAAGCCTTGCTGCAGTGCCTTCGTTGACCACTCCCTCCATAAGATTTACCATGAGGTAAGCAGTACGTTCGCTTATGGATTCGCGCTTGTTTGCGGAGAAATTGGCGAGAACATTTCCCTGTTTGTCTTCAATGCGGGTAACGATCAACGGATTGATATGTACGCCGCGGGAAGGGAAAGTATTGAAGGCCGCTACCATTTCGTAAAGCTTTAGATCGCACGAACCTACGCATAGAGATGGAACGACGTCGATATGCGAGCTGATTCCCAGTTTCCTGCACATTTCCACCATCGCCTCGGGGCCGAACTGCTTCATGAGATATGCGGAAATATTGTTGGAAGAGTGAGTCAAACCCCATTTCAACGTAACTGTCTTACCGATCCATATCTCCTTGTCGGTGCTTCGCGGCGTCCAGGTACTGTCGCCGACTTCGAAGGTATATGGGACGTTCACGACCTTGTCGCAAGGCGTATAGCCCTCCTGCATGGCCAGCGTATAGAGAAAAGGTTTTATCGTGGAACCCACCTGTCTTTTGCCCTGGCTGGCGTTGTCATATTTGAAATAGCGGTAATCCGGACCCCCGACATAAGCCAGCACATGACCCGTCTGAGGTTCCATAGCCACGAAAGCGGCCCGCAGGAAAGACTTGTAGTAACGGATGGAATCGTTGGGCGTCATGGTAGTGTCGATGTAACCCTTATCGCTCCATGAGAAGACCCTCATTTTGGCCGGTTTCGTGAAATCCTTCTGGATTTCTGAATCGGACATGCCCGATTTCCTGTCGGCCCTGTACCTGTCACTCCAACGTTGGGCCTGGCGTATGAGATTATCGCACAAAGGCTTCGGAACGCCCCTGGCGAAAGGCTTGTTGGCCTTCCATTTCATATCGTTGAAGAATGCTCTCTGAAGGGTCTTTCCAAGATACTCGTCGACCGCCTCCTCGGCGAATTGCTGCATCTTGGAATTTATGGTAGTATAGATGCGGAGGCCATCCTTATCGAGATTGTAAAGGGATCCGTCGGGCTTCGGGTTCTTGCCTATCCAGCCGTAGAGCGGATCGTTTACCCAACGCAGGGAATCTGCTGAATAATCCTCCTCGAACTGGTAATCCGACCTCTTGGGTTTCTTAGAAGCCATGGTACGGCGCAGCATGTCGCGGAAATATGATCCGATTCCGGCATTATTGTCCTGCTGTTCATAATCGAGATTCAGCGGAATGGTATTGAGGGAGTCGAAGGAAGCTTTCGAAATGTAACCGTATTTTCTCATCTGTCTGAGCACGTGCTCGCGGCGGTGCAATGAATTTTCGGGATTCATGACAGGATTGTATTTGGTCGGCTTGTTCACCATACCGACAAGGAGGGCGCATTCTTCGGTCGTCAGGTCCCTGGGCTCCTTATTGAAAAAGGTGTTGGCTGCCGTACGTATTCCGTAGGCGTTGCTGCCGAAGAAGACGTTGTTCATATACATGGTTATTATCTCCGCCTTCGTATAGTTCCTCTCGAGCTTAACGGCCGTTATCCATTCGCGGAGCTTGTTGACCAACAACTTGACGAACCTTGCGACGAAAAATGAACTTCTGGTGTCTTCCCTCGGATAAAGGGTCTTCGCGAGCTGCTGGGTTATGGTGCTTCCACCTCCGGAAGCGGAGCGACGCATCATGAAGGTCTTGACCAAAACGCGCCCAAGGCTTCTGAAATCGATGCCGGAGTGACGATAGAATCTCGCATCCTCTGTAGCTACGGCAGCCTCTACGAGAGCCGGAGGCAGATCGTCATATTTCACGTAAGTTCTGTTTTCTATGTGGAACGTATTGAATATGACTCCGTCTTCGGAAATAAGCTGGGTGGAGAGATTCGTCCTCGGATCCTCTAGCTCCTCGAAGGATGGAATCTTGGTGAAAACACCGACCAAAAGCAGCGCCAGAAGCAGCAACGCTATCGGGGCCAGGATCAGTATCCACCAGATTCTTATAATTATTTTTTTTGCCTTAATGCTCATTATCAACTAATTATTTGGCCTTAAAAAACGAGGATACGGGAACAAAGTTACTATTAAAATTTGGATTTATCCTTCAATTATACTTTACTTTGCACCCTAAATAACAAAGGATATGGGTGAGAATCTGATAATAGTCGAGTCTCCGGCTAAAGCGAAGACAATAGGGAAATTCCTCGGAAAAGATTACGTAGTGAAGTCCAGCAAAGGCCACATACGCGACCTCTCGAAGAAAAAACTGGGGATAGAGATCGACAAGAACTTTGAGCCGATATACGAAGTTCCTGCTGACAAGAAAGCAGTCGTGAGCGAACTGAAGGCGGCAGCAAACAAAGCCGACACCGTTTACCTGGCTTCCGATGAAGACCGGGAAGGCGAGGCCATTTCATGGCATCTCAGCCAGACGCTTGGCCTGGACAAGGGAAAGACCAAGAGGATAGCATTCCACGAGATCACGAAGGACGCCATACTCCACGCCCTGGAAAATCCGCGCGACATCGATATGGATCTCGTAATGGCCCAACAGGCACGCAGGGTACTCGACCGTCTTGTGGGATTCGAGCTTTCTCCCCTTCTATGGCGCAAGATCCAGCCTAAACTATCCGCTGGAAGGGTACAGTCAGTAGCATTGAGACTCGTGGTCGACAGGGAAAGGGAAATAATAGCATTCAAACCGGCAAGATATTTCAAGGTCACTGGAATCTTCAGCCCCGAAGGAAAGAAAACGAAATTCAATGCACTGTGCAACGGGAAATTTTCCGACGCGAACGAGGTCCGGACATTCCTGGGACAATGCAGGGAATCGCATTTTTCCGTTTCCGGCATTGAAAAAAAGAAACTTAACCGCACCCCCGCCGCACCTTTCACCACATCCACCCTTCAGCAGGAAGCGGGAAGGCGACTCGGTTTTTCCGTCAAGCAGACCATGGCCATAGCACAGAAAATGTACGAATCGGGACTAATAACGTACATGCGTACCGACTCCACAAACCTGTCTTCGTTGGCCATAAATACCGCCAAAGCCAAAATAACGGAACTTTACGGCGAAAAATATTCCCGTCCGCGCCAGTACAAGACCAAGGTCCGCGGGGCACAGGAAGCCCACGAAGCCATACGTCCCACCTACATGGCGAACCAGGACATAGAGGGAACCGCGACCGAGAAGAAACTTTACAACCTGATCTGGAAACGCACCATAGCGTCGCAGATGGCAGATGCCGTGATGGAGAAAACTGCTATCACCATAGCATCGGACAAATTCCCCGAAAACTTTTCCATCGATGCGGAAAACGTTTTGTTCGACGGATTCCTGAAAGTTTACATGGAGGGGCGGGACGAAGAAGATCGGGAAGACAAGGGACAGAATATTGTCCTGCCGGCACTCAAGACGGGCCAGGCGATGGACAGGATAGAAATCGACGCCCTGGAGCGTTTTACTTCACATCCCCAGCGGTACACCGAGGCCAGTTTGGTAAAGAAGATGGAGGAGCTCGAGATCGGGCGTCCTTCCACCTACGCACCAACAATTTCGACACTGTTCGAAAGAGGCTATACAGTCAAGGGGAACCGGGACGGGAAACCAAGGGAATTTGCACTGTTGTCCCTTAAGGGAGAATCCATCGAGGAAAAGGATATAAGCGAAGTAGTAGGTGGAGAAAGGGCCAAACTCTTTCCGGAGAACATAGGGATAGAGGTTGTCGATTACTTAAAAGACCATTTCCCCGCAATCATAGATTACGGATTTACGGCCAACATGGAACAGAACCTCGACTCCATAGCGGAAGGCAAAAAAGTATGGTACAACGTGCTCAGGGATTTTTACGGTCCGTTCCACAAGAAGGTAGACGAAGTCGCGTCTTCCAAGACGACCACTTCCAAAGTCGAGCGTCTGCTCGGCAAGGACCCGGCCAGCGGCAAGAGCGTATATGCGAAAATGGGACGCTATGGAGCATACGTCCAGCTCGGTGAATCGGACGACAAGGAGAAGAAATATGCGAGCCTTCCCAAGGGACAGCTGATAGAGACGATAAAGCTCGACGAAGCTATGTCCTTGCTCCAACTTCCGAGAAATCTCGGGGAATACAACGGCCAGGATATCGTGGTCAACATAGGAAGGTTCGGCCCCTACATAAAGACAGGCACCAAATTCGTGTCGCTCGGAAAGGATGTCAGCCCTTACACGGTCACACTCGAAAAATGCAGGGAAATAATCGATGCAGATGCGGCCAAGCTTGCGGCAAGCATATTAAAATCCTACCCTGAAGAGGGCATAACGGTTATCAACGGGCGTTATGGCCCATACATAAAAAAAGATAAGAAAAATTATAAGATTCCGCGTGGCACAAAGGTAGAAAACCTTTCTCTAGACGCGTGCAAGGACATAATAGCTAAAGCTGAATCGGAAACAGTAACAAAAAAGAAGTAATTCAGGTTTCAATTTGATACTTTTTTGAAAATATTTGGTCGGGAGAGCGAGATTCCGACCTTTTTTTCTTACTTTTGCAGCGGATAAATAATTAATCAAAACAATGGCAAATTATCAAATTGATTTCATTGATCAGAAAATTCTTTCTTTTCTCGTTAAGAATGCAAGAATGCCATTTTTGGAAATAGCTCGGGAATGCGGCGTTTCAGGTGCTGCTATTCATCAGAGAGTTAAGAAAATGGAGCAAATGGGAATCATAACTGGTTCCAGACTGCTGGTCAAACCACAGGCACTCGGATTGAATGTCTGCGCATTCGTAGGAATTACACTTTCACAGGCAAATCGTTATCCCGAAGTTATCGATGCACTGCGTAAAATATCGGAAGTCGTAGAATGTCACTTCATAACGGGGGAACACGCTCTCCTCATCAAGATATACTGTTTCAACCATGATCATCTTATGGAGGTGCTTATCAATACCATACAAAAAATTCCAGGAGTCGAACAAACTGAAACATGGATTTCTCTCGACCAGGCTATAGAGCGTCAGGTATGGGTTAAAGAGTACCAGAACACTACCAGTACCGTAAAAATCGACAGCGGACATCCTCAAATTGAGAATGTCAACGGCATGATCACCACTAAAAAGATCAAGAGAAAGGGGACACAAAAGAAGGGTGCCGAAGAAAAATAATTTATAATAGCGGCAATCATTCTTGTACCCGCGGTTCCATATCTTCGACCGGAAGGTTCGGATAGAGGACGTCGGAAGTTGTTTCCACGACTATACGATTCCGGACTGTAAATATGGACTCAAGTGGAAGACTGGTCGGAGAACTCCCGACGGACACTTTGTATTCACCTTCATCGGCAACCCAGGCATGCATTCCGCTCCAATATGAAGCGATCTCCTTGGAATTTATTTCGATAGAGACATTTTCAAACTCTCCGGGCTGGAGAAGGCGCGTCTTTGCAAAACCTTTCAGTTCGTAGACTGGTTTGTCTATCGTTCCGTTGGGAGCCTCGACATAAAGCTCGCAAACTTCGCGTCCGGCTTTTTTGCCGACGTTCGTAACCGAGAATGAAACCGTGACCTTTCCGCCTTCGGGGAAGAATTTCGGATCCACCCACATGTTGCTGTATTTGAAAGTAGCGTAAGACAGACCGTAACCGAATGGATACGCCGCCTTCACACCGACAGTGGCAAAGTAACGGTAACCTACATATATGCCTTCACTATAAAATACGTTAGCCGGATTATCGGCAGGTTCCCCGGGAAAATTGCCGGTACTCGGTTCGTCGGAATACTTTTCAGGGAAAGTCATTGGCAACCTGCCGCAAGGAGAAACCTTACCGGTCAAAACATCGGCTATTGAGTTGCCAGCCTCTTCCCCGGGCAGCCATGAAACAAGGATGGCATCGACCTTGTCGCGCCAGGAGACGGTTTCTATGGCACTGCTGACATTCAATACGACAACGACCTTTTTCCTGCGTGCATGGAATGCCGCAGTGACTTCGCTTATCAAATCGCTTTCGGCCGGGGACAATTCGAAATAATCCTTCTCTTTTCTGTCCCAACCCTCTCCGGAGCAACGCTGTATGGTTATTACCGCGAAATTGTCCCGTACTGCAGCCGCCCGGACGGAGGCTTCGTCGATTTCCATTTCCGTAGCATAAATCGCCGCAGCTTCCTTCGGAAAATACCATTCGGTCTCCTTCCAGTCGGCGAAAGCCTTTTTTATGTATGCACCATAAGCCGACTTCAGGGTCTCATCCACCCTGTAGCCCGAATTCGCCATCCCCTCTTCGAGCGTTACGAAATGTTCGGCATTGACATAACCGCTGCCGGTCCCGCAACCTGCCGTAGCATAGGAACCCTTGCCGAATAATGCGACTTTCTTTCTGGAAGCGACGGGCAGCATGGAACCGGAATTTTTCAAAAGTACCATTCCCTCGGCTCCGGCCTTACGCACAAGCTTCCTGTGCGCTGCGAAATCGGGAGCCAAGGTAGGCTGGTATCCCCGGTAACGCGGAGTCTTCCTTACGAACGTCAAAATATGTCCGATGTTTTCGTCGAGGGTAGCTTCGTCCAGAACCTTATCTTTGACTGCTTCCACTATACCTTTGATCTGATCGTAATTGCCTGGCATTAACAAATCATTTCCGGCTTTCATCTGGGCCACCGGGTCGTTCCCGCCGCCCCAGTCGGTCATGACCATTCCATTATAATTCCAGTCGCCTCTCAGAACATCTTTTAGAAGTTCATGGTTCTGGGAGGTATAAAACCCGTTGAGCCTGTTGTACGAAGTCATGACGGCCCATGGTCTTCCTTCACGCACTGCTATTTCGAAAGCGCGAAGATAGATTTCACGCAGGGCTCTTTGGGAAACTACGCAATTCACGGTAAAACGGTTCGTTTCGCTGTTGTTCGCAACGAAATGTTTCAAGGTGGCCCCTACGCCTTCCGATTGCACTCCGCGAATATAGGAAGCAGCCATCTTGCCGGCGAGCAGGGGATCCTCGGAATAATACTCGAAGTTCCGTCCGCAAAGGGGATTGCGCTGGATATTTATGGCAGGCGCCAGTATGGCGTCCATATTGAGATCCTTAATCTCCTCCCCTACGGCAGCACCGACAGCTTCCTCGAGGGCAAGGTCCCAGGTAGCGGCCATCGCGGTATTGACGGGGAAGGCGGTGGTGTGGACTTTTGTCCCGAACTGGTCAACGTTAATACGAACACCGGCGGGACCATCTGTAAGCAATGCATTCGTTATACCGTATTCCGGCAATCCGAATGTGGTTCCGGCGACTCCGGTTACCATTTGGGAAGAATCATTCCATCCCGTTCCGCAAACCATAGAGGCTTTTTCGATCAGCTTCATGGTTTTTATAACCTCGATATCGGAATTCCTCTTCATGGAAGGTTGGGCCGACAGCGAAAAGCCGGCCGTCAATCCCGCAACGATAAGTAAGATTTGTCTTTTCATCATTTTTTCGTTTCTCTCCGCAAAAGCCATTTAGAATGGCATGTTTCAAAGGTAATAAAATCCGCGACAGAGAATAATTTTGCATTGCACAAATTAACTTTGCTAAATGAAAATCGTGATCGCATCCGATTCCTTCAAGGGTTCCCTTTCCTCCGGAGAAGTGGCCGACAATGCCGCCGAAGGCATAAGGTCCGTCATGCCCGATTGCGATATAATAAAGGTTAACGTTGCGGACGGCGGCGAGGGGACCGTCTCCGCCCTCATCGGCACACTCGGAGGCAAGACGGTCGAAACGGAGGTCTGCGATCCCTTTATGCGGCCGTTAATGGCCTGTTACGGAATATTGGGGAACGGGCACACGGCGGTAATCGAGATGTCGGCCGCCAGCGGGCTTCCCCTGTTGTCCCCGGGTGAATACGACCCTCTCAAGGCCTCTACTTTCGGCACAGGACAACTTATAATGGACGCCATTTCAAGGGGATGCGACCGCTTCTTCATCGGGATAGGGGGAAGTGCGACCAACGACGGGGGTACAGGAATGCTTTCGGCTCTCGGATTCCGTTTCACTGACAACGGAGGAAACATGCTCGAAGGCAATGGAGAATCTCTCGAAAGCATTTCCGGCGTGGATGCATCGGGAGTAGCAGATTCCGTACTCGAATCGGAATTTACGGTTGCCTGCGATGTAGATACCCCCTTCTGCGGTCCCGGAGGGGCGGCATTCATATTCGCCCCGCAAAAGGGAGCCGACCAGGAAACGGTCATAAGGCTCGACAACGGAATGCGTTCGTTTTCGGAAGTAATCAAATCCGCTACGGGAACAGATGTCAAGGATCTGCCTGGTGCCGGAGCTGCAGGAGGTCTGGGCGGTGCTTTCAAGGCCTTTCTGAAGTCGACACTCCGTCCGGGCGCGGACATGATACTTGATGCCATGGACTTCGATTCTATTATTTCCGGGAGTGATCTAGTAATTACGGGGGAAGGAAGGATAGACGGCCAAACGGCAATGGGAAAGATTCCGATAGTGGTGCTGAAGCATGCGAAGAAACAGCATATACCCGTAGTTGCGATCTGCGGTTCTATTTCCGATGAAGCAAAGGAATCCGGGGAATTCGCAGCCGTGTTTCCCATAGCCCCGGAATCCATCGACCTACGCGAAGCGATGGAACCCGAAACCGCTGCAGCAAATGTCAGACACACGGTAAGACAGATCGTTAGTACTGTAATTCCCTTCAAAAACGGATAACAATACAGGTCTGAACGACTTCCTGGACCGATTTACCGTAACCATAGCACAAAATTTCTTTGGTGCATCCATGATTTTTATCAGTATATTTGCTGAAACTAAAATGCATAAAATGGGAAAAGTGAAAAAAAAGCTCTTTTTAGGCGACCAAGCAATCGCACAAGGTGCGATTGATGCCGGGATAAGCGGTGTTTACGCCTACCCGGGGACGCCTTCGACGGAAATTACCGAATATATCCAGGACTCCCAGAATGCCCGTTCGAAGGGATCGGCTCGCTCCAGCGAAGCTGCCGAGAACAGCGGGGCCGAGGGGGGGAAGATCTTCTGCCGCTGGTGCACGAACGAAAAGACAGCCATGGAAGCTGCCCTTGGTTCTTCGTTCGCCGGGAAGCGGGCCCTGGTCTGTATGAAGCATGTCGGACTCAACGTATGCGCCGATGCTTTCGTCAATTCTGCGGTAACCGGCGTAAACGGAGGGCTTGTCGTCCTAGTAGCCGATGATCCGAGTATGCATTCCTCCCAAAACGAGCAGGATTCACGGTTTTATGGAAAATTCGCATTGATTCCGACACTCGAGCCTTCCACCCAACAGGAAGCATACGATATGATGCGCTACGCATTCGATTTTTCCGAACGGCTCGGAGAACCCGTGCTCATACGCCTTGTCACACGCCTGGCCCATTCCCGTTCAGTAGTGGAATTAAGCGACAGACGCGGACAGAATCCCCTGCACTACCCGAAGAACCCCATGGATTTCGTTCTGTTACCGGCTATCGCAAAACGCCGTTACGCTACGCTCTGCGACCTGCAGGCGACTATTTGCGAGGAAGCCGAACATTCCGGATTCAACAGGATGCCGGATCCGGTCGATATGGCCCAGGCCGGTGAAAACCGCCACTGGGAAAAGGGAGTGATAGCCTGCGGCATAGCTTTCAATTACCTCAGTGAAGCCTACCCCGAAGGATTTCCGTTTCCGGTCCTGAAACTTTCACAATACCCGGTTCCTGTCCATGCCGTCAGACGTCTTGCAGAACTCTCGGATGAAATAACCGTAATCGAGGACGGCCAGCCTTTCGTTGAAGAGCAACTTCGGGGTATTCTGCCGATAAAAACCAGGATAAAGGGAAGACTCAGCGGAGAACTTCCGCGGACCGGGGAACTCAATCCAGATAACGTACGCGTTGCTCTGGGGCTCAAGCCGGCCGAAATATACGACAAATGCGAACTTGTGGTCGGACGCCCGCCTGCGCTATGCCAGGGATGCGGGCACAGGGATGTTTACGCCGCATTGAACGAAGTTCTCAAGGAATATCCGAATGCAAAGGTATTCGGTGACATAGGTTGCTATACTCTCGGAGCTCTGCCACCATACAGGGCCATAAGCAGCTGCGTTGATATGGGAGCATCCGTAACCATGGCCAAAGGCGCAGCCGATGCGGGACAGTTCCCATCCGTTGCGGTCATAGGGGATTCCACCTTCACCCATTCCGGGATCACCGGGCTGCTGGATGCGGTGAACAGCAAATCGAATATCGTCATAATCATTTCAGATAACCTGACCACCGCAATGACGGGAGGCCAGGACAGCGCCGGAACCGGCAGGCTGGAAAGCATATGCAAGGGAATCGGGGTAGAGCAGGAACACGTACGCGTCGTCGTACCGCTTCCCAAGAACATGCCGGAAATAACCGGGATAATTCGCGACGAGATAAACTACAAAGGCGTTTCGGTAATAATTCCACGCCGCGAATGCATACAAACGGCTAAACGCAAGGCCAAAAACAAATGAAAAGGGAAATGAAAAAAGATATAATACTTTGCGGTGTCGGGGGACAAGGGATCCTCTCCATCGCCACGGTCATCGGGGAAGCAGCGATGGCCAACGGATTACACATAAAACAGGCTGAAGTACACGGCATGAGCCAGCGCGGCGGAGACGTACAGTCGAACCTGCGCATAAGCGACGGACCGATAAACTCGGACCTTATTCCGGAAGGCAAGGCCGACCTCATAATTTCAATGGAACCAATGGAAGCTCTCAGATACCTTCCGTTCCTCGGAAAGGACGGATGGGTCATAAGCTCTTCGGTACCGTTCATTAACATTCCGAATTACCCTGACCCGGAAAAATTGGTTCAATGCATTGATTCGCTGCCGCATTCGGTATTGATCGACATCGACACCATTGCTAAGGAAAACAAGATTCCGCGCAGTGCGAACATGGTACTGCTGGGTGCTTCACTGGATACGCTCGGCATAGAATACGAAAAAATAAAGGAAGCCGTTACGAAAATATTCGGTTCCAAGGGTGAAGAGGTCGTAGCAGCCAATATCATGGCGATGGAACTTGGCCGCGCAAAAGCGAACATTAAATAACTAACCGAATAATATTTCCAAATGACTTTCTGGAACCAGACAAAAGAGTGCATGAGCCGCGACGAGATGACGTTTCTCCAAGGGAAACGGCTTCACAAGCTCGTAGAATACGTTTACCATAACTCAGGTTTCTACCGCAACAAACTGCAGGCGGCCGGAGTACTACCCGACGATATCCGGGAAATAGGCGATATCGTAAAACTGCCGTTCACCACGAAACAGGATCTTCGCGACAACTATCCATTCGGAATGTTTTCAGCACCTATGTCAGAGATGGTCCGCATCCACGCATCTTCCGGCACCACCGGAAAGCCGACCATAGTCGGGTACACCAGACGCGACATCGAAATGTGGTCGGAAATGATCGCCCGCTGCCTTACGGCAATGGGAGCCGATCGAAACGACATATTCACCGTCGCTTACGGCTACGGACTGTTCACCGGAGGGTTGGGAATGCATTACGGGGTCGAAAACCTTGGCGCCACCGTTATCCCCATGTCTACCGGCAATACGGAAAAACATATCAGACTTATCCATGACTGCCAGACCACCGGTATAGCCTGCACCCCATCCTACGCCCTTTATCTTGCGGAAACCATGAAAAAGGAGGGCATAGACAGATCGGAGATCCATCTGCGGATAGGAGCTTTCGGAGGAGAGCCTTGGACGGAAAACATGCGCAAGGAGATCGAAAGGAATCTAGGCCTCGATGCCTACAACATATACGGTCTTTCCGAAATCATGGGTCCGGGCGTATCCTGCGAATGTGAGGCCAAAGACGGCTCGCACATATGGGAGGACCACATATATCCCGAAATAATCGACCCGGAAACCACTAAACGATTGCCCAATGACGGTACGCGCGGTGAACTCGTCTTCACCACCCTTACGAAGGAGGGCATGCCGCTGATCCGTTACCGTACCCATGACATCTGCTCGCTCATAGACAAGCCATGTTCATGCGGGCGTACGGCGGTAAGGATGACACGCATCCTCGGTCGCAGCGACGACATGCTGATAATACGAGGCATAAACGTATTTCCTTCGCAAGTGGAAAGCGTAATCCTGTCCCTGAAAGAATTCGAGCCGCAATACAGGCTCGTGATCGACAGGGTCGCAAACCTCGATACCATGGAAGTACAGGTGGAAGTCCGCCCCGAGTATTATTCCGACGAGATGGGCAGAATGCTCGCCATACAGAAGAAACTCGAGGAAAAGCTTAAAAGCGTCATTTCAATCAAAGCCAAGATACGCCTCATGGAGCCCGGCTCCCTGGAGCGCAGCGTCGGCAAATCAAACAGGGTACAGGACAATAGAAAACTTCAGTAGGCTATGATAATAAAACAGGTATCTGTCTTTCTGGAAAACCGTTCAGGAAGAATCAACGAGGTCACAAAAATCCTCGGTGCCAACGGCATCAACATGATAGCATTCAGTATGGCCGAAAATCCCGATTTCGGCATACTTAGGATGATAGTATCCGACAACGACAAGGCCGTGGAAGCCCTCCGCGCCGGCAAATTCGCAGTCAGCGTGAACGATGTGATATCGTTGAGCATTCCCAACATGCCTGGAGCTCTTTCGAAAGTGATGGAAATCCTGGCCGCGAAGGGCATATTCATCGAATACATGTATGCATTCGCAAAAGGAGATACGGGAAACAGCGCCGAGATAGTGATCCGTCCAACTTATGTGGACAGATGCCAGGTTGTCCTGACCGAAAACGGGTTCTGATAAACACGAATGAAATTCGCATCCGGCATAACCACCATTCTTGTCGCCATTCTCCTTCCGATAGATGCAATGGCGGAAGGAATGCGGTGGGCAGTGCCGATGCTGGATTCGCTTGATGCGGAACTTGGCAAAAGAACCTCTTACGTAATTCAGAGGGATCGCAGGATCAGGGAAATCAGCGCGATGCTTTCGGATCCCAACACGAACGGCGAATTACGTTATTCGTTGAACGACAGGCTTTACCATGAGTATTACGGCTATCGGTGTGACAGTGTGCTGTATTATCTAAACGAAAACCTGAAACTCGCCAATGAAATGGGTAAAATCAGCCATGTTAACGAGTCAAGGCTGCATCTGAGTTTCGTATGCGCGTCAAGCGGGATGTACCTCGAATCAAAGGAGCAGCTCGACAAGATAGAGAGAAGCTCACTTTCAGGTAACAAGGCACTGTTAGAGGAATATTACTACGACTATGTGAACCTCTACAAGGAAATGTATCTCTATACGCAGGAAAAAGCGAATGTAAGCAGATACAATTCCATATACAACAATTACCTCGATTCGCTGAGGTCCCTCCTGGACCCGGATTCGAACCGTGCCATATATTACCGCGAAGAGGATGCAAAATGGAATGGAGACTATAAGAAAGCTCTAGCTTTCAATAAATTGCGTCTGAATCTTTGCACGGAAAACACTCCAGCTTATTCCGTCGTCACATTCCAGCGCGCCCTGATCTACGGAATGGAAAAGGACAGCGTCAACAATCTTCGCTACCTCGTGAAGTCGGCCATCTCCGACATAGTCACCGCCACCAAGGACAACGCCTCACTGAACGAAATCGCGATTCTGGTATTCAATAAAGGCGACGTTGACCGCGCCATAAGATACACCCGCATAGCGATGGAGGATGCCGCATTTTACAATGCGAAGCTGCGCTATTCGCAGGTCTCGAATACGCAGCCGATAATAGAACAGGCTTACGATTTGAAGAGCCGCCGGCAAAACAAGCTGGTGCTTTTCAGTGCTATAGCCGCATTGTTCCTGCTCGCGGGACTGACAGTGGCAGTCATAATCCTGGCAAAGCAAAGGCAGTCCATGGCCAATTCCCGAAACGAACTCGAAATAATAAACAGGAGACTTGAAAAACTGAACAGGGATCTGGTCGAAGCCAATGAAAAGATGTCCAGGATGAACAGCGAAATAACCGAAGCCGGCAAAATAAAGGAGGAATACATCGGTTTTTTCCTCGGCATGTGTTCTGAATACATCGACAAGCTTTCGAGTTACAGGAGGCTCATAAAGGCAAAAGTGATAAACGGTCAGTTCGAGGACCTGAAACAGATCGTCAACACTCCTGACGTCATTTCCCAGGAACTGCGCAATTTCTACCAGAATTTTGACAGTACGTTCCTTCACATCTATCCCGATTTCGTCAAGGATTTCAATGCCCTTCTGAAACCGGTTGCGCGCATATTCCCCAAAAAAGAGGGGGAACTTACCCCCGACCTTAGGATCTTCGCACTGATCCGCATAGGCATAGACAACAGCGCACAAATAGCTAAACTGCTACGCTACTCACCGCAGACGATTTACAACTATCGCTCAGCCGTAAAGGCCCAGGCCATCAACAGGGACAGCTTCGACGAGGACGTCAGGAAAATCGGACTGAAATAGGCGGGAAAGTAGATTTAGCCCTCAGAGGCGATTACAATAAATCTACACCAACTAATACTCTTTTGATATATTAAACAATTATTTATCAAATAATTGTCTTTAACAATTCTCTGCAAACATCTACTCCGTTTTTACTAAAGTTTAATTTATCGATTTATTAAGCATAATTTTGTAAAAACTGAAGTTGGAACACATATATCAAGTTACATTCTAAAACTAAATTAAAACCAAGTCTTATGAAAAGCAAAATTCTGATGCTTTCTTTGATCCTGACGCTTTTCGGGACATCCGCCTTCGCCCAAGAGTCATACCAGGTGAACGGCAAGGTGACCGATGCTCAGGGCAATGCCCTTCCTGGAGTCGTGGTTTACGTTCTTGGGACCGGAAACGGCACTTCAACGGTGGAAAACGGGACATACACGCTGAACGTGCGTCCCGTAAACGGCAAGGCCACCATAACCTTCACCGCCATCGGATACAAGGATGAGAACATTACGGTCACCGGCAGCAGGAAACTTGACGTTACGATGATGGATGATATCCAGACGCTCGAAGACGTCGTCGTAATCGGATACGGAACCCAGAAAAAAGCCGACATTACGACAGCCGTTTCGGTCGTTTCCACAAAGGACATAGACCACCAGCCCGTAATCTCCGCTTCCGGCATCCTGCAGGGACGCGCAGCGGGCGTACAAGTCGTCCAGCCAAGCGGCATGCCTGGCAACGGAATGATAGTACGTGTCCGCGGCGCATCGTCCATATCATCAAGCAACGATCCTCTGTTCGTTGTCGACGGGGTTCCGGTAGGAACGGGCAGCGATGCCATATCGTTCCTTTCGCCAAACGACATAGAGACGATGCAGGTTCTGAAGGACGCATCCAGTGCAGCCATATATGGTTCACGTGCCGCCAACGGAGTCGTCATAATCACTACAAAAGCCGGGGACAAGAACCGTCCTCCGGTCATATCATTCAATTCTTATGTCGGCATATCCAACGTATCGAAGACCTATAATGTTCTCAACGTAGCACAATACAAGGACCTCATGGATGAAATGGGAATAATCTCGCTTCCAGACGGACTTACAGACAACACGGACTGGTTCGATTACACCTATCGTACGGGAGTCAACCAAAACTACCAGTTGTCCTATTCAGGCAGCAACAACCGCACCAACTACTACGTAGGAGGAGGATGGACACGCGAAGATGGCGTAATCAGAACCACCTATGACGAACGCTACAATTTCAAGATCAACATGGACACCCAAATCCGCGACTGGATCAACTTTTCCACAAACATAAATTACGTACACACCGATTATGATGGAATAATAGAAGGTACCGGCAGCGGTCGCGCAGGCACTGTTCTCGCTGTCATAAATACTCCCACCTATGCAAAAGTATGGGACGAGGACAATCCCGACTGGTACTGGACGCAGTTCTATGGGGCAAACATAACCACTCCCGCAGAAGACATAGGACGCACGAAATACGACACCAACAACAACGACCGTCTTATCGGGACGTTGGGAGCTACAATCACTCTGGCAAAGAATCTCACATTCAAGTCTACCGCAACGATGGACCGCAACTGGTACTCCGGTACCACCTTCCTCGATCCGATCGCAACCTCATACGGCCGCACGCAACACGGGCAAGCCACGGCAACCCGAACGGACGACCGAAGAATGGTATACGACAACATCCTGACTTATAAATTAGACCTCGGAAAGAACCACTTCGAATTTATGGGAGGCACGTCAGCAACCGTTTCCCACTGGGAAAAACTGTACGGCGAGAGGACATACTTCTCAGACCAGTACGACAATGCCGACATAAGCCTGAACGGCGGAAACAACGGCGGGCTCCGCGGGCAGTCCCAGAGCACATCGGAATGGACCATAATGTCTTACCTTTCGCGTCTGAGCTATAACTTCGACGAACGCTACCTGGTAACCGCAAACATACGTGCCGACGGCTCCTCAAAGCTCTCGAAGGGACACAGATGGGGCTATTTCCCTTCATTCTCGGCGGCATGGAGACTCTCAAACGAAGAGTTCATGAAGGACATCGACTGGCTTAACGACCTGAAGATACGTGCGGGATGGGGGCAGACCGGAAACCAGTCGGGCCTCGACGACTACGCATATCTCCAGAAATACGAAACGATCTATTACGACTGGACAGATTCCGATTACGCCCAAGCGACCCCGGTAATAGGAAGCCGTACCAACATAAAGAACGACAACCTTACATGGGAGACCACTACACAGACAAACCTCGGCATCGATATGACCGTACTGAAAAACAGGCTGACCCTCGGGCTCGACCTTTATTATAAGGTGACCACCAATATGCTTATGGACATCGACCTCCCGGATCCAAACCCGGACATCCAGTGGAACAGCGGAGAAATGACCAACAAGGGACTCGAATTCACCCTGTCTTCCCGCAATATTTCCAAGAAGGACTTCTACTGGAACACCGACTTCAACATATCGTTCAACAAGAACAAGTTGGTAAGCATAGACCTCCAGAACGTATATTACTATGCGGTGACTTCCGAAGCCACCAGCGAATACTGCATCAGGATGGCGCCTGGAGAATCGCTTTCCAAATTCTACGGCTACGTATACGAAGGCGTCGATCCGGAAACAGGACTCTGTATCTATAAGGACCTGGACGGGAACGGCAAGATCAACTCTTCCGACCGCCAGTATATCGGTGATGCCAACCCTGTCTTCACCGCCGGCATGACCAATACTATAGGATGGAAAAACTTCACTCTGAGCATTCTGATGACCGGATCCTATGGCAACGACATATACAACGCATCCAAGATCGAAATGGAAGGCATGTACACCGGGGCGAACCAGATCACCGACGTACTTCGCCGTTGGAAAATCCCGGGACAGATAACGGACATACCGAAATCGAACGAGCTTTACAACCTTAAATGTTCGAGCAGGTTCATAGAAGACGGTTCGTTCCTTAAAATCAAAAACATAAATCTTTCCTACTCGTTCGAGACCCAGAAGCTCGCAAAATGGAACATCAGCAAGATAGAGCCTTACATCTCCCTGCAGAATTTCTTTACTTTCACAAAATACAGCGGATACGACCCCGAGGTCAGCCAATACAGCAGCGCCACAGAGATGGGCATCGACTGGGGTACTTACCCTCACGTGAAGACCGCAGTATTCGGAATCAACATCGACTTCTAATAAATTAAAGCCTGAAAGAATATGAAAAAGATAATTTATATTATATCAGTTCTGACTGCCGCCGCTACAATTGCGACGTCGTGCTCGCTTGACGTCAAATACTACGGAAATACGAAGTCCACCGCAGACATCGAAGACACCGACCATCCTTACACGACCCGCGAAGATATCAAGGGACAGCTCGATGCGATGTACTCGGGCATAAAAGACGGCATACAGGAAAGCGGATATGCCGACTTTCTGATCTATACCGAGGCACTTGCCGACAATGCCTATGCGGGTAGTACCACCACCGGCGAGATCATGGCCCTGGAAGCTCACACTCAGGATGCCACCAATAAAAATACCGTACGCGACTGGACATTCTATCTCGACCAGGTAAGCAACGCCAACCAGGTAATAACATACATGGACGACATAACCGACAGCACCCTTACGGACGGGGAGCGTCACCAATGGGTTGCGGAGGCCAAGATATGGAGGGCCTACATGTGGTTCGATTTCTGCCGCCTTTACGGCGCCATTCCGATGGTCACTTCCATTCCCCCTTCAATTACCGCCGATAACCTTATCGAGACATATCCACTCTATTATCCTTCCCGCACTCCGGTTGACGAAGTCTACACACAAATAATAGCCGATCTCGAAGAAGCCGTGCAGTATGCGCCCGACCTTGACGAGAGCGACAAGTTCGTATGCTCTAAGGCCATGGGCTACGGTCTTCTCGCGAGGGTATATTCGGAAAAACCGAAACAGGACTGGTCCAAGGTTGCGGAATACTGCGGCAAGGTGGAGGCCATGAACCTCTCGCTGGTTCCGAATTACGCCGACCTGTGGTCATGGAACGACGACCGGACCGATGTCAAGCTGCGTAACTCTTCGGAATCTATTTTCGAGGTACCTTATACCCCTTCTTCCGGCAACTGGGTATGGATGATGTTCTGGAGACAGGGATTGAGCAGCAATTTGGACGACAGTTTCACCTGGGCCAAATGGGTCACCCCTTCCAAGAACCTTATCAACACATTCGAAGAAGAGGGCGACAGCATACGCTATGCACAATCCATCGTTTACGACCAGTGCGGCTGGGCCACCTACAACATGAGCGGGGACAACTACCCGTTCATGTACAAGACCCGCGACAATGCGGCCAGTATAATCAAGATGCGTCTCGCAGAGATCTATCTGATGCACGCCGAAGCCGATGCACATCTCGATAAACTCGAAGAGGCCGCAAAATATGTCGATAAGGTACGCGAACGCGTCAAACTGGCCGATTTGCCAGCTTCCGCCTCATCATCCGAGGAAAACATGATCGACGCCGTACTGAAGGAACGCCGCCTCGAACTCTGCTTCGAAGGGTTCCGCTGGTTCGACCTCATCAGGAACGACAAAGCGATAGAATGCGTAAACAACTTCGGCAATAAAAGTTCGGAATATTACGATTCCGAGAAAGCATACGTCGGCAACATCGACGAAAACGGCCTGCTCATGCCGGTTCCGCAGACACAGATCGAGAACAACCTGAACCTCACCCAGAACCCGGGATATTAATAGGTTATGATTATAGAAAAAAGTTTTTCCATTACTGCAACGCTTATCGTCACGGCGGCGCTGTTCTTTTCTGCCTCTTCGTGCAAGGACAACAACAATCCCGACAACGGAGGCGACGGAAGCGACACCACCGCCGTAACGGCGAGCGATGTGGAGCTGTACGTGACGAGTTCCAATAAATCCTTTCTATTCACCAAAGTAGACAAGAACTTCAACACCAAACCGAACCTTTCGCCTTATACGATAAAAGTGGACAAAAATACTGAATATCAGAAAATGAAGGGATTCGGAGCCGCGATAACTGGTTCTACGGCATACAACCTGCTCAAGATGACTGAGGAAGACCGTTCTGCCCTGCTGGAAAGGATTTTCGACCCGGACAGCGGAATGGGATACAGCTACATCCGTATTTCAATAGGTTGCAGCGACTTCTCTCTCGACGAATACACATGCTGCGACAAGGAAGGCATAGATAACTTCGGACTGAACAAGTACGACAAGCGCGACCTCGTTCCGGTACTCAAGGAAATTCTGGCCATAAATCCCGACATAGGCATCATGGCGTCGCCTTGGACTGCCCCGAGATGGATGAAGGTGAACAACATTGCAGACCTTACATCCTATCCCTACTGGACGGGCGGCCACGTCGATCCCAAATACTACGACGATTACGCCACATACTTCGTCAAGTTCATAGAGGCCATGGCGGCCGAGGGAATCACGATCACAAGCATTTCCCCTCAGAACGAACCGTTGAACGCCGGCAATTCCGCATCTACCGTCTTCACGGCGACAGAGGAGCGCGACTTCATAAAGGTATTGGGCCCCAAATTGAAAGATGCCGGCCTTAATACGGAAATATGGTGCTATGACCACAATTACGACGTTCCCGACTATCCGTTGACCATTTATGCCGACGAAGAGGCGTCGAAGTGGGTTTCCGGAAGCGCCTGGCATGCCTATTCAGGCGACGTATCCACGCTTTACAACATCCACGCAGCCTATCCCGACAAGGGGATCTACTTCACCGAACAATCAATAGGATCATGGGGGTACTCCTTCGACGGCGACCTGATGTGGAACATGGAGAACTGCGGACTCGGAGTGATAAACTACGGAGGCTCCGCCTCGATAATGTGGAACCTTCTTCTGGATGACAACGGGGGACCTTACCGTCCCAACGGATGCAGCACCTGCTATGGCGCGATAGTGGTGTCTTCAAGCAACTACAAGACATTGACATATAATTCACATTACTATACCATGGGACATCTCGCCAAGGTCATACGCCCGGGAGCCTACAGGATAGCGAGCAGCGGATACACGAAAGACGGGCTGAGCTATGCGGCGTTCCTGAATCCTGACGGCAGCTACGGTTTCGTCGCGCAAAACGACAATGACGAAGTCACCAAAATAGTCGTAGACGACGGGATAAAGAGCTTTTCTTATTCCATGCCGGAAAAATCAATCGCATCTTTCAGATGGAAAGACAATTAATCGACATCTAAAATTTCATGATATGAAAAATCTTAAAACAATCGGACTTTTCTTCCTTGCCTCCATCCTTTCGTTCGGACTCGCATCCTGCGTAAAGGATGTCAAGGAAACCACGACTCCGGTACTGACCGACATTTCCATCCCCGACGAAATCGAAATGGGCGACAGTCTGGTGTTCTCCGCTACCGTAACCGACGAGACCGCCCTTTCGACCCTGAAGGCCCGCCTTTATTACGGCGAGGACCTTATGGACGAAACCGTTATCCGCACCAAAACCAACGGCACATATACCGGTAAGGTTTACGCACCTTATTATGCGGATCTCTACAATGGCGACATCACGGTCGACCTGGTCGCACAGAATATAGAATTCGGACTCGTCACCGAAGAGAAGACGGTGGCTTTGAAGCGTCCAAACTGGGATTACCTTACCCTGGTGTCGGAAGACGGAACGACCTACAGGATGGACCGCGACAGCAATTACTATTACGAATATACCGGTGACCTGCCTCAGACGGTTTCCTGTTACATCTACTCGCCCGATGTAACCGACGAGGAGATCGCCGAGGGCAAGAACCAGCTGGTATGGGGCACGACACTGGGCAAGATAACGCTGGGTGGCACCAGTACCATAAACTTCGCCAACTCGGTCGCCGGCGTATATACGATTTCCTTCAATACCAAGACTTACGCTGCGGCACCTTTCGCAGACCCGATAACGTTCGCCGGCAATTCGCTGGAGGCCATCTCGGACAGCAGGTCCGACTGCGAGGTCGAACTTACCGAAGGACAGACCATAAAGGTCACGGGAATCTCCCTGGACGATTTTTGGATAGATCCAGACTGGTTCACGCAGAACAATACCACTTCCATGACATTCCTCGGGGATACCGGCAAATACCGCATAACCCTTGACACCGACCTGGATTATTTCATCGTGGAGAGGATGAACGGGGACGACCTGTCCACATATGACGACGGAAATTCCTTCTGGCTCATAGGTTGGGGTGTCGGCAAACCGGATCCGACGGTCAACAACGTCAATTGGAATACCGACAATGGCATCTGTATGAACAAGGTATCCGACAACGTATTTTCAGTCACAACGAAGCTAGAAGCCGGATTCGACTTCAAATTCTTCTATCAGAAAGGATGGGGAGATAACCAGGAACTCGACGGAGCCAACTACTCCTCTTACCAAAGTGATTTCGTCACCCTTACCGATTCCGGTAACTTCCAGCCGATCGAAGGCATGGATTACGATTATACGAAAAGCTACACGATCACCATCGACCTGACGAACGGAGTCGACGCCGCCGTAATGACTATGAAGGAGTACGGCGCCGCGGAGGAAGATCCGAACGTGGTGCGTTTCGGCGGTGTCGAAATGACCTCAGATGACGGAGGAGAGACATATGTCGCCGACGTAACCCTGACCCAGGGTGCCAAAATCAAGACGACAGCCATCGACTTCACGAATCTCTGGATCGATCCCGACTGGTTCTCCTACGACGGCGACCAGCTTACGTTCCTCCCTCTGACCGGGGATTATCGCGTAACGCTCTACCCTGGCAAGTTCTTCCGCGTTGAGCGCCTGAACGGGGATGCGCTATCCCAGTGGGATACCGACCAGCATTCCATCTGGATGATCGGCGGGCAAGTCGGCAAACCGAATGCTACGGATTATGACATCGACTGGAACGAATCATCCGGACTCTGTATGGCCGAAATCAGCGAAAAGGTTTTCCAGATCACATTCAAGATAAACCTGGCTGACAACGGCGCAAGTTTCAAGTTCTTCTATCAGAGAGGATGGGGCGGCGAATTCGGCTCTACCGACAGTTATTCGTCCTACCAGAGCGACTTGGTGAACCTGACCGACGCCGGTAACTTCGACTGCAACCTCGATCCAAACCCTCTCGAAGACGACCAGTTCTACCGGGTCACCATCGATGCGACATCCACACCGCTGAAGATGACCATGGAAAAATATCAGGAGACCGTAGTCAATCCGATCCCGAAATTCAACGGCGAAGCCATGACCGAATCTTCCGACAGTGTCTACACGCTGGACACCAGCCTTTCCCAGAACGAAACGATATCCACTTCCAACATAGACCTCTCGTCCCTATGGATAGACCCCGACTGGTTCTCCTATGACGGCACCGACCTCAAGTTCCTCGCGATCGACGGGGATTACCGGATCACGTTGTACGAAAACAAGTTTTTCCGTGTCGAGCATCTGAACGGGGATGCGCTATCCCAGTGGGATACCGACCAGAACGCCATCTGGATGATCGGCGGGCACGTCGGCAAGCCGAATGCCACCGATTACAACATAAATTGGGATCCATCCTACGGGCTCTGCATGGCACAATGGCAAAAGGGCATATTCCGGGTCACTTTCCAGGTCTACCTGGTCGATGATACAAGTCTCAAGTTCTTTTATCAGAGAGGATGGGGCGGCGAATTCGGCTCCACCGACAGCTACTCCTCCTACCAGAGCGACCTGGTAACCCTGACGGATTCCGGCAACTTCGACTGCACCCTCGACCCGAACCCACTGGCAAACGATACGTTTTACACCGTCACCATCGATGCGACATCAACGCCGCTGAAGATGACCATGGCCAAAGCCGAATAGCGACAGATGAAGTCACGTGTACTGATACTTTCAACCATTTTACTGTCGGCGCTTTTGCTCCCCGGATGCAATCCGGGGAGGGGCGGCGGCAATGCCGGATCAAAACCCGCATATCTGGACGACAGCAAACCCCTTGAAGAACGCGTCGAAGACGCACTCGCCAGGATGACCCTGGAAGAGAAGGTCGCGATGTGCCATGCACAAAGCAAATTCTCCTCCCCCGGAGTTCCACGCCTGGGTATTCCGGAAGTATGGTGCGACGACGGCCCTCACGGCATAAGGGCACAAGTCTACTGGGACCGCTGGGACCAGGCCGGATGGACGGACGACTCATGCATGGCATTCCCCGCCCTGACCTGCCTTGCCGCCTCCTGGGATACTTCCATGGCCCGCCTGTACGGGAAAAGCATAGGCGAAGAGGCCAGATACCGCAACAAGGACGTTCTACTCGCTCCGGGCGTCAACATTTGCAGGACACCTCTCGGGGGACGCAACTTCGAATATATGGGCGAGGATCCGTTCCTTATCTCTTCCATGGCCGTTCCCTATATCCAGGGAGTCCAAAGCAACGGTGTTGCGGCTTGCGCAAAGCATTTCGTGCTCAACGATCAGGAAAAATACCGCCACCAGGTGGATGTCTATGTGGACGACCGCGCATTGAATGAGATATACCTCGCGCCGTTCAAGGCCGCTGTCGAAGGGGGAGTTTGGGCGATAATGCCTTCCTACAACCTTTACCGCGGTTCCCATCTATGCGAGAACGGATTCCTCCTGAGCGGCGTATTGCGCGACAGGTGGAAATTCGACGGGGTCTCGATTTCCGACTGGGGCGGGGTCTCGTCCACCGACTCGACGGCCCTGGCGGGACTGGACATGGAATTCGGCACATGGACCGACGGCATGACCGAAGGCGAAAGCGGGGCATATGACAAATATTACTTCGCAGCTCCCTTCCTGTCAAAGCTAAAGTCGGGCGAAATTCCGGTTTCCGTAGTGGATTCCAAGGTGCGCAACATTCTGCGCCTCATATTCAGGACCTCAATGAACCGAAAGCGCGGCTTCGGCAGCTTCGATTCGCCCGAACACAGTGCAGCCGGCCTGAAAATAGCCGAGAGCGGCATCGTCCTGCTCAAAAACGACGGCGATTTGCTTCCCGTCGACCTGTCCAAGGTAAAGAAGATCCTCGTCGTCGGTGAAAACGCCACGAAACGGATGACGATCGGAGGAGGCAGCTCCTCCCTCAAGGCAAGGTACGAGATATCACCACTGGAAGGCATCAAGGAGCGCGCCGGAGCGGATGCCGACGTCACCTACATGCCCGGCTACAGCAACGGGATGCCGACGTACGAAGATCCGATGGGAACGGTCTACGACGTCAATGTCAACCACCTCTCTCCCGAACGGTTACGCGCCGAGGCCGTGGAGGCAGCAAGGAATGCGGACATAGTGCTTTATTTCGGAGGATTGAACAAGAATCCCAACCAGGATTCCGAAGGCGACGACCGGCTGCAATACGAACTGCCTTACGGCCAGGACAAGCTGATTTACGGTTTGGCCGAAGCCAATCCCAATCTCGTAGTGGTACTGATCAGCGGCAATGCCGTCGCGATGCCTTGGCTGGATTCCGTACCGGCCCTGATGGAGGGTTGGTACTGCGGTTCCGAAGCAGGACATGCCCTCGCAGCCGTCATATTCGGCGACGTCGACCCGTCCGGCAAACTGCCGTTCACGATCGACGCCCGCCTCGAAGACTACGGACCCCTTTCTTTCAGGGATCCATCCGTCTATCCGGGAATCGTTCCCGGCAGGGCCTCCGGCTATACTCCCTCCCCTGCCGATACCGTCAGAGAAAATTACCGCGAAGGCATCTATGTCGGATACAGGTGGAACGAAGCCAAAGGCATAAAACCCCTTTTCCCGTTCGGATACGGACTTTCATATACCTCATTCGAATATGGTAAGGCTAAGATTTCCAGTTCTTCCATGAAGGCTGGCGGAAAGATAAAAGTCACAGTTCCGGTCACCAACACCGGTTCCCGCGAAGGCAGCGAGGTCGTCCAGATGTACATACATGACTGCAAGAGTTCGACCGACCGTCCATATAAGGAACTTAAGGGATTTTCCAAGATTTCGCTCGAACCGGGAGAAACAAAAAAAGTATCGTTCGAAATAAATGAAGGAATGCTTCGTTTCTACGATACTTCCGTTTCCGAAAAAACCGGTGAAGTACGCGGGTGGCATTCGGAGCCTGGCGATTTCGACGTGTTGATCGGTACGTCTTCGGCATCGGTTCCCGCCACCGCCCGCTTCACCTTGAAATGAACCTGCAAAAAAGAGGATTCTGAAAAATCTTTTTTTCAGGATCCTCTTTATGTCAGGTTCGTCAAGCCTCTTTACTTGATGGAGGCGCCGTAAATCTCTTTTATGGAATCGGTCAGCATTTTGTTAAATTCCCCGTCGGTTTGGCGGGCATTCAGCCCTTCGGCCAATGCACGGGAAAAACTTGCTATGAGACCGTGGTTTTTCGCAAGCTTTTCGACAGCTTCGGCCCTGGTGTAGCCACCGGACAATGCCACCACCCTGACGACATGCTTGTCTTCCATCAGGTCGGCATAGAAGTTATCCCTGGTAGGAATAGTCACCTTGAACATTACCTTGTCCTCTTCCCCGAGGGTCTTGAGGTTTTCCAGGATACACTTCTTGAGATACTCTTCGCATTTTTCCTTTTCGGGACTGTGGATATCGACTTCGGGTTCCATTATAGGAACGAGGCCATAGGCGACGATCCTCTTCGCGATCGCATACTGCTGGTCAACGATCTCCTTGATTCCCTTCTCGTCGGCTTCCTTTATCACCGAACGCATCTTGGTACCGAATATGTTTCTGGCCACGGCCTTCTTCAGCAGGTCGTCGAGATTCGGTATATCTTTCATTACCTGTACGCCGTCGTTCAAAGGGGCCAATCCCTTGTCCACTTTCAGAAAAGGAACCACACCCTTCTCGTTCCAAAGGTAATCCGCAGTGTACTGGTCGTCGATCTTGCGGTCCATGGTATTCTCGAACAAGATGGCGCCTATGATGCTGTCACCCTTGAATGCCGGGCTCTTTATGATTCTCGTCCTCATCTTGTGAACGATGTCGAACATTTCAGTATCATTGCCGTAGGCATTCTCGTCTATACCGTATGCCTTCAATGCTTTCGGAGTGCTTCCGCCACTCTGGTCCAATGCAGCGATGAATCCTTTTGCGGATTTCATCTGTTCAAACTGTTTCTTATTCATAATCGCTTTTCTTAAAAATTTAACCTGAAATACTATAATAATTCAGTTGCGTAAAGATACCAAATATTAAGTAACGCTGTTCTCCGTCTCCCTTCTTTCGATGTCCAACAGCATACGCTTCATCATAATGCCGCCCGCATATCCAGTCAGCTCCCCGTCAAAACCTATCACCCGGTGACATGGAACGATTATGGCAATCGGATTCCTGTTGCATGCCATGCCGACCGCACGGCAAGCCTTCGAATTCCCGACAGCGCAGGCTATCTCCCCGTAAGTCTTCGTATGTCCATAAGGTATGTCAAGCAGCGCTTTCCATACTTCCATCTGAAAATCCGTGCCATGAAGCTCTAACGGAACGGAAAATATCCTGCGTTGCCCGGCAAAATACTCTTCCAATTGTATGAAAACATCATCCGTCAACGAAGTAGGATTGCCGGCACCGACCGTATCGGAACCGGATTTCCTAAGCAGAGTTATCTTACCCTCTTCATATTCCATAAGCAGCGGGCCTAAAATACTTCGGTAAACGGCGAAGTTATTTTTCATGATATCTTTCCATTAAATATAAAAAATATTTGCAACATCGTTGCATTTGCCATACATTTGCATTCGTGAAAGCAGCGGAAATATTAGGTGACCATAACCTGAAGCGGACAAGTTGCCGCGAAGACATAATCAAAGCCATCATGGGCAGCGACGTAGCTCTCTCGACCGACGAGATCAGAAAGAGAATGGCCGGCGACTATGATCGCACTACCCTTTACCGTTCTTTCAAAACCCTGGAATCCAGTCATATCCTTCACAAGATAGTCGTCGACGGCCAAACGGTGAAATATGCACTCGGAGACACCGGGCCCGAAAATCCAGGACACGTACATTTCTATTGCAACAAATGCCATACCGTTATCTGCCTGGAAGACGTTCCGAATCTTAAATATGACTTACCCGACGGTTTCTCGTACAATGAAACCGATGTGTTAATAAAAGGCATATGCCCGAGATGCAGGGAAAAAGGAGAAGACGATGCTGAAAATTAGGCGCATGACAGCCGTTTTCCTGCTGGCGGTTTTTTCAATGCCGACGCTTTTCCAGCCTCTGCACATTCTTTGGCACCACTCCGTATCAGGCTACGAATACATCACCGCCCGTGTCCCCTTAAAGGCTGGCACCAGCGAATGGGCTGCGGAAGAAGACCATTTCTCATGTCCGCTATGCGAATTCCAGTTTTCCACAAGCGACAAACCGGAGACGGCCATTCTGAAGGCCCTTACCGCAAGGAAGAGAACGGTCTTGCATTTGCTGAATCCGAAAAAGCCGGTTCAGCGCTTCCTTCTGGTAAAATCATCCCGCGCATCCCCTTCATTTTCTTTTTAACGTAATAAATGCCAAATAAATGCGGTGTTTCAACACCGTGATGCATCTTAAGCCATTCAAGTCCATTGTCATGCAACGGCAAGATCTCGTCAATGGATTTCATTGAGAACCATATAAATATTAATTATTAACGATATCAAAATGAAAAAAAGAATTTTGTTTTTGATTTTCATGCTATGCGTTCAGGTCATGAATGCGCAGAATTCGAAAACCGACGCCAACATAATGGGGCACGTGCTGTCCGGTGGCAAACACCTGCCTTTCGCAACGGTATTCCTCAAAGGGACTACCACGGGAACCTCCACCGATGAGACAGGCCACTTCCTGTTGACCAACCTGCCGGTCGGGGATTTCATACTGGAAGCCCAGATGATGGGTTACAAACCACAGGAAAAAACGGTAGAAATCCGGAAAGGAAAGACCATAGAGGTGAAGTTCAACCTGGAGGAAGACACCCTGGGTCTGGAGGCGGTGGTAGTAACCGGCGACCGCAACGAAAAGAATCGCCGGAGTTCCTCCGTCATAGTCAATACGGTTACTCCGAAGATATTCAATACCGTCAATGCGGTCACCCTGAGCGACGGACTGAATTTCACCCCCGGGGTGAGGATGGAAGACAACTGTGAGAACTGCGGCTTCACCCAGGTCAGGATGGATGGCATGGAGGGACCCTATTCCCAGATACTGATAAACGGCCGCGCCATCTTCAGCGGCTTGGCCGGGGTTTACGGACTGGAGATGATCCCTTCCAACATGCTCGAGAGGATAGAAGTGGTCCGCGGCGGAGGTTCGGCACTCTATGGCAGCAATGCCATAGCGGGAACCATAAACCTGATACTGAAGGATCCGGCGTATAATTCCTACGAAATCGGAACCAACGACAACCTCATTGGGACGGGGTTGAAAGGTTCCGGAGGTATCAGGAACGATTACAGCGTCGATGCCAATGCCACGGTTGTCTCCCCGGATGACAGGACCGGCATGTCCATATACGGTTTCCACCGTAACCGCCAGCCGTTCGATGCAAACGGAGACGGGTATTCCGAACTCGTCAAAATCGACAATACGACCTTCGGTACGCGCCTGTTCCACCGTTTCGGAATGAGAAACAAGCTCACCGTGGATTTCTTCAACATAAAGGAGGATCGTCGCGGAGGTGACAAATTCGATTATACGGTACACGAGGCGGATATAGCCGAAGCCGTGAGCCATGACGTAACCACGGGTGCCGTCACCTACGAACAGTTCCTGAGAACATCCGACGTATGGTCGATCTACTTCTCCGGGCAGAACATATCGCGTGATTCGTATTACGGAGCCGACCAATCACTGGAGGATTACGGCAAGACCCACGGATTCACCTGCGTGGCAGGTAGCCAGTACAACATGAAATTCGAGCGTTCCGATCTTACCTTCGGCATCGAGGACAGGGAGGAGTGGCTCAAGGACATGAAGCTCGGATATCCCGATATCGCGAATGCGGTGATCGAAGGCGTTGAAATAACGGATATTCCACATACGGACAACGTGGTGATAGCAAATCAGAAGAGCGATATCCTCGGAGCCTTCGCCCAGTACGAGGCGAAATTCGGGAAGCTGGATGCTTCCGTAGGAGGACGTTTCGACCATTACGGGATAACCGACAATTCCGGAGACGGCTCGGATAAAAGCGGCAACGTGTTCAGCCCCCGTGTAACGTTGAAATACGACCTGTTCGATTGCCTCCAGGCACGCCTCAGCTATTCGCACGGCTACCGAGCGCCTCAGATATACGACGAGGACCTCCACGTGGAATCCTCCGGCGTAAGACAGGTAATACACAGGAACGATCCCGACCTGAAGCCTGAAACCAGCCACAGTCTGATGGCGTCCCTGGACTTCAACCGGAAAATAGGGCATACGGCGGTAGGGCTGCTTGCCGAAGGATTTTATACGCAGTTGAACAATGCTTTCGTCAACGATTACGGCACTCCCGATGAGGACGGGGTAGTCATTTACACCCGTACTAATGCCGCAGGGGGAGCAATCGTCAAGGGAGTAAACCTGGAACTCAACGTAATCCCCGGCAAGAAATTCTCCTTCAAATCCGGTTTAACCATGCAATCAAGCAGTTACAGGGATGCACAGGAATTCGACGAGAAACGGTTCTTCCGCACCCCAAACAACTACGGATACTGGAATATGGACTGGAAACCTGTACCATCTCTCGGGATATCATCCTCGGCCGACTATACCGGAAAGATGCTCGTGCCGTACTTCGGTCCGACACTGGCGGATCCCGACGAAGGGGAATTGCGGGAATCGGACCCCTTCTTCGACCTTGGCATAAAGGTGCGTTACAATATAAGGTTAGATAACCTTACCCTACAGGTTTTCACGGGGGTCAAGAACATATTAGACTCTTACCAAAAGGATTTCGACGAAGGAATGGATCGAGATTCCGGATACATCTACGGTCCCAGCCTGCCACGCACAGTCTATTTCGGGATAAGGATCGGAAACTCCCTGAATTGACTTCATGCCGGACAAAACATGTTCATAACCCGCATAGGATCCGGCTTACCCTTTCGAGGAGAGACGACACGAACCCGCTGTCCGTAGATGGATCATAATAAGACGAGCATAATGTGAGCACATCATCAAAAGTGCTGGCTCCCATCATGAAGGAAGGCCCTACGAAAGCAGGCGGGACCAGATACATATCGGCAGGTGCGATCCGTCCGAAACAAATTCCATCCCCATCCAGCCGTCCCATGTTGGAGATCATCGGGGTACACAGACCGGTCGATTTCACCTTTTCCCAATCGCTTTCGTAGAAACCGGCCGAAGCCTTGAACCCCAAAGGTCGCATCATTTCGCAAGACAAAAGGCTTTGTACGAGATGCTCGGGACGAAGTACCTTATCAATAGCTGTTTTCGCGGCATGTACCAGGAACTCCATGTTTCCGGAAACAGGTAAGTTTGCATTGAGTATCGTGGACAGATTGCATGCCGAGTTCATGTTGCCTTTCTTGGAATATTTTCGCAAATCGACCGTGAACTGTATTTCCTTTGCATCCTCCGCAGGATTCAGCAATTGCACCAAAGCCCTGTGGTAGGCTGCAGTCAAAGTAGCATTTACCGAACCTCCGTTTCTTTTTGCGAATGTCCTTATGGCTTCCAGCCTTTGATTTCCCAGCCGCAGAATGCTGAATCGGAAAGACTGGGGTACCTCCGCATTTCCAACGGGTATTCCCCATGTCGATTCCATATCCAATTCAGAAGGATCGAAAACCGGCATACTCTCCCCGAAGCCGAAATATTCGTAAAACGCATCGGTACTTCGTCTGTGAACCTGCGGAACCGGCATGAAGCAGGCGTCCTGTTCCAATGCGGTATACATTTCCGCCAGCAAGCGTACTATGTTCAAAGCTCCTCTACCATCACATAGGGCATGATGAAGTGTAACGACGAGAATATCCCCTTCCTTTTCCGAAATCAGGGCTACTCTGAAAGGACATTCCCTGTCGGCATATGTCCTTTCTGCGAGAATAGCCTCCATGTCCTCATTATCACCGGTCACATGACTGCACATATCCGCCGCAGACCGTCCTGCAGGTACCCATTCGGGGACATCGTCCTCGGGTTTAAAAAGAAAACCAAGCAATGGTTCCGCGACCATGCAGCATCCGACGGCATGTTCCAGCAGCCTGTAATCCAGCCGGGAATCGAATCGCAACACATATCTTATCAATGCGTTCGAGTTGTATTCCTGGGCCGTATAATTGAACCAGTCAAGTGGTGTTGTCTCAAATTTCACTGTTTTCGGCATGAATAAATTTCCTGTAGGGACAAATTTAGGCACTCGTTATGAATTTGAGTATATTTACGCGAACAAATCCACATCATAATGAGAAACAACCTTATTCTTTGCCTTATTGCAGCGGCGGCATTTCTTACGGGCTGCAACGGAGGAGGCGGGACCTCGAACCGAAGGAATTCCGCAGATTACGAACCAAATGGCCGCTGGACAGTTGCCAAAGCAGCAAAATGGAAGGCCGAGACCGGCTGGAAAAGCGGTTGCGACTACATTCCCGCCAATGCCATAAACCAGATAGAAATGTGGTCCGATTCAACGTTCGACCCTGAGACGGTCGACAAGGAACTCGGTTGGGCCCAGGATTTGGGATTCACCACTATGCGCGTTTTCCTGAGCAGCGTGGTATGGGAAAATGAACCCGAAGCGTTCAAGGGCCATATAGGCGATTTTCTGACTATTGCAGGCAGGCACGGAATTTCCCCCATGTTCGTTTTCTTCGACGATTGCTGGGATCCTCATTCCGCGTACGGAAGGCAACGCGAGCCGAAAGTCGGGGTGCACAATTCGGGATGGGTCCAGGATCCTTCGGAGGAAGTGCGCGCGGACAGCACGAAAATGTTTGCGGAGATGGGAAAATATGTGAAAGACATACTGGCCACATTCAAGAACGACAAGCGCATCTATTGCTGGGACCTCTATAACGAGCCAGGCAACAGCGGACACGGCATGACCACGTTTCCCCTTCTCCGACATACGGTGGAATGGGCACGTGAAGTCAACCCCTCGCAACCGGTGACTGTAGGATTGTGGACCGAGGATTTGCCAGCACTTAACAGGTTTCTGGTAGAGAATTCCGATGTAATATCATACCACAACTATTCAAACCCCGGCAACCATCGCCATGAAATAGATTATCTCTCGATGTTCGGACGTCCCATGATATGCACGGAATATATGGCTCGAAAATTCGACAGCAAATTCACCAATATCCTGCCGATGCTGCATGCCTATGACGTCTCCGCCATAAATTGGGGATTCGTTTCAGGCAAGACCAATACGATCTACGCATGGGGCGACCCCCATCCGAAAGGGGAGGAACCTAACCCATGGTTCCACGATATCTACCGTCAGGACCATACGCCTTTCGACACCAACGAAGTTTCGATAATCCGCAGGGTAAACTCGGAACTGACTGTTTTTCCAGAACGCGATTTTGAAATGGATATCAAGGATAGCGCCAAGGGGACGGAAAAGACGGAAATTTTCGTACTCAGGAACTTCCGTGGCATGACAGCCCAATTCACCTCATACGGCGCCCGTCTCGTATCGCTTTGGGTACCGGCGAAGGACGGCGTTTTCCGCGACGTTGTATGGGGATTCCCGAATATAAAGGGATATCTCGACGCCAAGGACATTTATTCGGGACCGATCGTCGGCCGTTACGGCAACCGCATAGGAAAATCTGAATTCAGCATCGACGGTACCGAATACCATGTCGTAGCCAACGAAGGAGAGAACCACCTGCACGGAGGCGGGAAGAAAGGCTTCGGATGCCGCGTATGGAAGGGAGAATATTGCACCGCCGCAAACGGCCAAAGGGGCGTCCGTTTCTCGTACGTCTCGCCGGCCGGAGAATGCGGTTACCCGGGCACCCTTACCGTTTCCGTCACCTACTCCCTCGATTACGACGACGAGCTTTGCATAGACTACGAAGCCACCACAGATGCCCCTACCATACTGAATCCTACGCTGCACGCATACTTCAACCTCTGCGGCACGACGGATTCGAGAATAGACAACCACACATTCACAGTCGCTTCGGACTATTACACGGTAACCACTCCGGATCTGATCCCTACGGGGGAGATAGCCTCCGTAGAAGGCACCAAGATGGATTTCCGCAACCCAACCCGGCTCGGAAGCCGCATTTACGACGACAATTTCGTACTTCGCAAGCCCAAGGGTTCCGTGGTCGCGGATACTACCGCGTCATGGGGTTTCAGCAGCACGCCGGAATATGCAGCAACGGTTTACGAACCGTCGACTGGCATAGAGATGAAAGTCTACACCGACCAGCCCGGACTTCAGTTCTACAGCGGCGATTCCATGAATTGCACAGATATAGGAAAACGGGGAGAGAAACATCTCACCCGAACCGGATTCGCTTTCGAGACACAGAATTTTCCGGATGCACCGAACCACGACAATTTTCCGTCGGCGGTCCTGCGTCCCGGCGAAACCTATACCCAACACACCCGTTACCTTTTCGATGTAAGATAGGCTTATTGCGCACCTTCGGATTTCAGGGCATCGCTCAGATCGCGTATGCGTTGAAGTTCCGAAGGTATACGTATGTGTTGCGGACATTTGCGGATGCATCTGCCGCACTTGACGCAATGTTCGAACGTCGCTTTTTCTTCTATATGGGAAAAGGCGTTGAAAAAAGCCCTCTTACGGCGTTCGAAATCGTGCGTTCCCTTGTCACCGAGATAAGGTATCCTTTTGCTTTCCACGAGTTCGTTATAAATCCTGAAGTTGCCCGGGATATCCACTCCGAACGGACATGGCATGCAATACCGGCAGGCAGTACATCCTATGGTCGGAGCATCCCTTATATACTTGGCGGCCTGCATAAGCGCATCTATTTCTTCCCCGCCAAGAGGTTTCGCATCCGACAAGGTACATACGTTCTCCCTGACGTGTTCCATTGCACTCATTCCACTGAGAATGACCATGACATTAGGCTGTGTGGCCACGAAACGCAATGCCCAGGCGGCCGGAGTAAGTTTAGGATTGGTCTTATGAAGGATTTCCTTCGCATCTGCGTTTGGATGGGCCAGCATCCCGCCGCGGATAGGCTCCATGACGATTACCGGAATCCCCTTAGCCGTAACCATGCGGTACTTGATCTCGGCCTTCTCGTCTCCCTTCCAATCGAGGTAGTTGCATTGTATCTGAATCACATCCCAGGGATAATTGTCGAGTAGCTTCTGAAGGAATCCGACGCTGCCGTGGAACGAGAAACCCAGCCTGCGGATTCTGCCGGCCGCCTTCTGTTCGTTCAGATAATCCAATATGCCGTCTTCGATGTAAAGCTTCTGGAATTTCTCTTCGTCCAACAACGCATGCAGCAGATAATAGTCGAAATAATCAACCTGGCATTTCCGGAGCTGGGTCTCGAAAATATTCTTGGCATCCGCAAGATCCTTGACCACCGGCGTCGGCATCTTGGTCGTCAGATGGAACGATCCACGAGGATATTTTTTCAGCACCTTGCCGATAAAGATCTCCGATTCCCCTCCGTGGTAGGTCCATGCGGTATCATAATAATTGACTCCGTGAGCATACGCGTAATCAATCATCTTTTCTGCAATTTGTTCATCTATCTTACCATCGCCGGCCAGCGGGAGACGCATGCAGCCGAAACCGAGAAGAGAGTTCTCGACTCCTGTAAACGGGTCCCTGCGCCTGTCGACCACACATTCGCCGTCACCTCCATCCGCCTGTACACGGCCGTTGGCCAGTGTTTCCAACCTGGACGATGCGGCAACCAGTCCTAATGCTCCGGCGCCGATATATCTGATGGCGTCCCTCCGGGTTATCTTGTCGTCTTTCATATCAATTATTCCTTTACTTTCATGTTGTGAACTTCGTTGGCATGCTTCAGGTCGGCCTCGAAATTCGGATTTTCGACGGTTTTGGCATACTGGTCGCGGAACAGGAATATGTTTTTGGCGAAATCTTCAGGGTAATATTCCAGTTTCCTGGGTGTTTCAGCAGCGGAAGACATGTCTTCAGGGAAAATCACATGATCGTTACGGTATTTCTCCTCTTTCAGCAAACGGCTCATCTTCCTGAATTCGGAGACAAGCCCGTCGTTGATTTCGACTTCCGTGAGATCCTTGAATTTCAGGACGACGGAACATCCGCTCCCGTTTGCGACCGAAATCGTATCGACGGTGATGCACAAGTTGTCGCCATCGTAGCCGTGCTTAACGGGAACGCCGTTTACCGTGACCTGTTCAGGTTGAGGATAGCCGAAAAACTTGAATTCCAAGTTCCGTACGCCTTTCATCCCCTCGTAGGATCCCTTCCTTTGAGATACTATAAGCCGGAGCGTGTTGGGATCGTCGAAAAAGGTACTGAACGAGGTCTCGGCATAATGGTCGGCATAATCCTTGTCATCGCCGGCATCTTCGTAAAGCGAACCTTCGCCCGTTGCGCCGGGGAAGACAGCAACCACTATGTTCGCAGGTTCGTTTTCAAGGTTATTGACCGTTTTGTCGTACATCGGGATTATGGCGCCGGCCTTTACGTATACCGGATACTCATTTATCGCAAAGCTGCGTTCCACCGTCCGTCCCCCCTTCAACATGGTACCTGTCTGCCATTCGTACCAGTCGTTGCCTTCGGGAAGCCATACGCTCACTTCGGAAAGTCCCCTCGCACTGTCCATCGGCGCCGTGATCGGCATGATGAGCATGTCGTCGCCGAACATGTATTCGTCCTTTACATCATATGCGGTCTCTTTGTCCGGATAATCATAATACATGGGCCTGCACAAAGCGATCCCGGTGTCATAAAACTCGCGGGCCGTCGTATAAATGTAAGGAACGAGTTCGTAACGCAGGCGTATCGCACCGTAAAGGGCATCGTAATAGTCGCCCCTGAAGTTCCATATCTCCTTCTTGATGTTGGCATCCTTCGAGGAATGGGTTCGGAATATGGGAGAGAACGTGCCGAACTGCATCCAGCGCGCATACATTTCGGGATTCAGCTTCTTGTTCTTAACCCCCCTGAAATAGTGGCCCCCTATGTCGTGGCTCCAATATCCGTACAGCACATTGGAGGCACAGGCAGTGAAATAGGGCTGGAAATCGAGGGACGGCCAGTCGATTACGGCATCGCCGGAAAAACCGATCTGATACCTGTGGTTGCCTAGCCCTCCCCAGCGATGATACAGCATGGGGCGCGTGTGTCCGTGATGTTCTTTCTCCGTAAAGAACACGTAATTCAGCCACCATGTATTGCTCAATCCCTTAACTTGTTTGTCATACAGCCACTGCTGCCAGTCGAGCCACCAGAAATCCACGCCAGCCTTCTCCAGCGGATGTATCTCTATGTCGAAAAAGTTCTTGATGAACTTCTTGTTCGAACCTTGCCATGGAATATAACGGCCGCCCGTCGTGTCGAAATCCATGGCCTTCGCCATCTCTGCGTATTTGTCCTCCCATGGCGCAAAACCGCTTGCGGGATGAAGGTTCAATGTGGTCTTTATATGGTTGTCTCCCATCCACTCGAGGAGGGCATCGGGATCCGGGAACAGTCCCAGGTTCCACGACCAGCCGGTCCAGCCGAGACGCTGCCCGAATTCATCCTTACCCGCCTGGTAATAGGTCGGATGCCAGTCCATGTCGATGACCATCACGTCGAGCGGGACATCGAAACGTTTGAAATTATTTATCACATCACGGACTTCGGTATCCGAATAACTCCAATAGCGGGACCACCAATATCCGAATGCGAACCTCGGAGGTAGCGGAACCTTGCCCGCGAATTTGGAAAAATCTCCGAGCGCCTGTTTGTAATCGTCTCCGTACGCCATGAAGTACCAATCCTGGGCTCCCTTGTCATCGGAATCCCCCCTTACATCCTCGCGGGTCGTAACCCATGACCAGTCACCGGCACCGTCGAACAACAGGGAGTTGCTGTCATCGATAAGCGTCCAGCCGTCGCGGGCTACGAGTCCGTCTTCGATGGGCATCTCCTTCCCATCCCTCATGTTGCCGTCATAACCGTCCAGTGTCCTGTAAGTCCCCTTGAGGTTGTCCTTCTGCTTCATGCCAGGCTTCCATTCGAAAGATGCGCCCGAAAGTCCCTTGGCGGAGACTATCTTCAGGTTTTTGTTGGTGAACTTGCCCGATCCTACTATATAGGTGACTTCCATGCGGGAAGTCGTTATGGCAAGACGTTTCCCGAAACGCCTGACTCTATATTCCGGTACGGGCAAATGGCGGTCGACTGCCACGAAGGATGAATTGTCAATGAATTTCCCGTCCGGAGCCCATTCCATTCTGATAGTACCTGCTGTAAGAATGGTGAAACGGACATCCTTGCCGGCCATTACCACGGCATCCGGATCGGGTTTGGAAATCTGCTGCGCATAACCCTGCAGCGAGAACAGAATCAGGACAAACAGCGGAATCAGATGTGTTTTTTTCATATTTCCTTATTCTTTAAGTTCCTCATTTTTCCGCATTCCAGCAATACATCGCAGAAATGCGACCAGGTCAGGAGTTCCTTTTCATTGTGAATCGCATTCACGAACTGTTCCCTCGGCAATTTGAAGAAACGCCTTATGGCTGCGGCGACAGCCTCGGAGCTTATTTCATCAGCCACCAAACCGATTCCGGATCTGTTTATGTCATCGGGCAGGGAACCTACCGGTGTGGTGACGACGGGAACATCGAAAAATTCGGAAACGGCTACTATGCCGCTCTGGGTCGCGGAACGGTATGGCAGCACGCAAAGGTCGGATGACGAGAAGAACAGCGCGACCTCTTCATCCCCTATATAGCGGTTGAAGACCTTGATCCTGTCGGAATAGGCTGCATTGACCTGCTCTATCTGTTCCGCATACTTGTCGAAACTGCCATAAGTCTCGCCTGCTATGACGAGCTGGTACGACATATCGAGGTGATTCATCGCATCTATCAGTATGTCCAGACCTTTATATTCGCGAATCAGGCCGAAAAAAAGCAGGATACGCTTTCTGGAATCCAGGCCTAGCTTCCTTACGGCATCGTCTCGCCTGATTATGTTGCCGAAATTCGTATAAAGCGGATGGCGAACGAGATGAACTGATGCCTTGGGCACGAGCGAAAGCACGTCTTTCTTTTCCTTATCGCTCATTACCATAATTTCATCGCAACCCTTGATAAGCCAACCGGCGAAATTCCGCTCGAAAGGTTTTGGTTCGTGGGAAATTGCGTTGTCCACCAGACAAACCACCTTTACCCCATGTCTGTGCACGATCCTGGCTACGCGGCCCAGGGAAGGGGCGAAATAAGACATCCAGTAGCGTATGAAAAGCATATCCGGTTTTTCCTTCAGAACGGCCCTGGCTGCATGGCGATAGGTAAACGGATTCGCAGGGTCGAGTACGGGGATGCTGTCTACTTTCATAGCCTTGTCCTTCTCGGTAACATATTGGGTCTTTCCCGGAAACAGCCATGACACGTACTGTCTAGTGAAAGTGAACGGGACCACCGTATGGCCCTCGGATTCGAGCGCCATACACAAATTCGCATTGAACTGTGCTATACCTCCTCTGAAAGGATAGAATGTTGAAAGGAAACAGATTTTCATAATTATTATTTCAATGATGCGAACAGTCGGACCGACATTTCCTTCAGTGAATCGTAATGCGCAAGTATCTGCATTCCGGACATCTCTTCACGACTGTATTTGCCTCCAACCAGAATCGCGGGAATGCCGGCGTTGTTTGCGAAATCAACATCCGAAACGGAATCCCCCACCATTATGCTCTTCTTGAAGTCGATATCCGGGAAATCGCGCCTCGCCATCAAGGCCATTCCCGTATTTGGTTTGCGGTTGGGACTGTTCTCGTCCATGTCGGTACAGGAGTATATTTTGTCTATGCGTCCTCCGGCATCTTTTATTTTTTCGACCATATATGAATTGACGCAGTTAAGGGCGACACGAGTCATCAATCCCTTGCCAACTCCCCTCTGATTCGTGATTATGATTATGCGACGAAAAAAAGGAGTAATCACCCGGATAGCCTCCAACACCCCGTTCAGGAACTCGAACTGGCCCGCATTCCGCACATAGTCCCCGATTATCTGTTTGTTGATAACTCCATCACGATCAAGGAACAAGGCATCGAAGATCGGATGGGAAGGGGCTGTTCCCTTTCGCTGTCCCATGACGTTCGAAGCCTGAACCATATTGAGGAAGGGTGTGGTGTCAGGATCCGAAAAATCGGCCTGGGCCTTGACATAATCCTCAGGTATGCCTATGTCTATGAAATACTTGTTCGCATCCCCGACATAACCGCTAACTTTCCCCAGAGGTACAATCTTTTCGAAATAATCGTGCTCCAGGGAGAACGATTCCGGATAATCCGTCAACGCATCCTGGTTCAACAGATAGATTCCGGCATTTATTAGTCCGTACTTGCAATATTTCTTCTCCTCGAAACTCAGGATGCGGCAGGTTCCGTAATCGTAGCCTACGGCTCCGAACCTGTCGAAATCCATCATTTCCTTCAAGGCTATGGTAACCTGTGCGCCGGTTTTGCGGTGCAGGGCAAGCATTGCATTGAAATCGACCGAGAAAAAAGTGTCCCCGTTCAGGATGAACACCTCGTTTTCCTCGGCGTCCGTAACATTCTTGCCTACCCGCTTTTCGGCTGACATGCGCGCCAGAGCAAGCTTGACGGCTCCGCCGGTTCCCAAGGGGGTGTTTTCTACGATAAGCGAAATATTTGCAGAAAAGTTCAGGGTCGACAGCCACTTCTCCACCATTTCATGCTTGTATCCCAAAGAAAGTATTATGCGATCGAACCCCTTGGCCTGCAAGTCATTTATCACATACTGCAGAAAAGGTTTGCCCGCAATCGGGGCCATACATTTCGGCACGTCGGAAACTACGCTGCGCAGCCTTGTACCGAGTCCGCCTGCAAGGATTACGCATTTCATTTTCCCTTCTCTCCGAAAATATCCGCTTCAACGAGTTCGCAAATTACGTGTCCCATCGTTATGTGGCATTCCTGGATGCGAGGGGTATCTCCGGAAGGAACGTTAAGCAGGATGTCGCTCAATTCCTTCAACTTTCCCCCGGTAGAACCGGTAAAGCCGATGGTCGTGACGCCTTTCCGACGGCAGGTCTCGAAAGCATTCACTATGTTGGCCGAGTTGCCAGAGGTGGAGAGTCCCACCAGTACGTCGCCTTTTTTCCCCAGTCCTTCCATCAAACGGGAATAGATGAGATCATAACCGTAGTCATTGGCTACGGCAGTAACGTAAGAGGTGTTGCAATGTAAAGCTTCGCTCGGGAGCACACCCCTGTCGATATAAAACTTTCCGGAGAATTCGGCGGCAAGGTGCTGGGCATCGGCGGCGCTTCCGCCATTGCCGCAAAAGTAAACCTTTCCTCCGTTCCTGAAACAGCCGGCTATCACGTTCGCAGCCTTTCCTATTCTTGCCCGCATATCCCCGTCCGCAATGATATGCTCTATAACGAGCCGGTGTGCTTCAAGCCTGGCGCATATTGTTGCATCGATTTCCATCATTTACCTCCTTTATTCTTCCGCTGTCCAGGTATCCAGACCTTTCTTGCAGAACTCAAAATTATAAATGGTTCCAACGTTCATATCTTCCAGAGCCTTTATTACATCATAGGAAGCATTCCCGGGACAGTAGAAAAACATGAAACCGCCACCACCGGCCCCGGAAATCTTGCCGCCTATGGCTCCGGCCTTCATGGCTTCGTCGTAAATCGAATCTATCAGGCCGTTAGAAATGGCAGAAGCCATCTTCTTCTTGCTCGTCCAGCTGACGTTCAAAGCCTTGCCAACTTCACGAAGTTCATTCTTAAGCAGACAGTCCTTTATTCTGAACGCTTCTTTCTTGACCCTGTGCATGGCATCTATGCTAGGAGCGTTTTTCCTGTTCACATTGTTTATCTGCTCCTCTATGATCTTGGCGCTTTGGCGTTGCTTGTTGGTGTAAAGCAGTACCGTATTTATCGCAAGTTCCTGGAGTTCGTCGTCCGGAATATCCAGGGGATTCACTATTACCCTGTCGCAATCGCGGAACTCCATGAAATTCACCCCGCCGAAAGTTGCAGCATACTGGTCCTGCTTGCCTCCGGCCATTTTCAAATCCACACGCTCGATCTCATAGGCGTAATGAGCTATGTCATACCTTCCGAGAGGAAGTTTAAGCCATTCGTTGAAGGCGCCGATTATGGCGACCACCATAGTGGAAGAGGTTCCCAAACCGGAACCGCTCGGGACATCCATTTGCGTGGTCAGCTCGAAACTGAGCGGAATTCCGTTGTTATACCTCTTGACGATGGAGTTATAGACTCCTTTCTGCAGGATAAGGGGATCGCTCTCCGGAATCACGCTCACGGAATCGAATTCCTCTACGATGCCGTCGTTGATATGGACGAACCTTATCTTGCCGTTATTCAAAGGTCTTATGGATGCCTTAGCGTAAAGATTAATTGTAACGTTCAAAACCGCTCCCCCGTATATGTCGCAATAAGGGGAGAGATCGGTGCCTCCACCCGCAATGCCGAGTCTGAAAGGGGCTTTACTTCTGTAAATCATTTCAATCTTCCTTATGCCAATAAAGTTTACGAATGTAAGCGTTTTTGCCGTTTTGACCAAATGCATTTTCGGGTTATCTTTGCTGCAACAATGAAAGCCATATTCTTTGATATCGACGGGACACTCGTTTCAACGGTAAAACACAGGATCCCCAAGTCTGCCGTCGATGCCCTTCTGGCGGTTCGGTTGGCAGGAAACAGGATATTCATCTCCACGGGCAGAACCATACCCCAGTTTCCTTATCTCGAGGATATACCCTTCGACGGTTACATTACGATGAACGGAGCGTTCGAATGTACCGGAGACTATTCCGAGACTATTTTCAGCAGTGCTTTCCCCCAGGATACTGCGGAACGCATAGCGGAAAACGCCGAAGGGCCTGAGAGGTTCCCAATACTTTTCATGTCAGAGAAGCTTGTGACCATGAATTATATAGATGACAATGTCATCGAGTTCAACAAACTGGTAAACATAGACGCAGGCAAAATCAGGATAATGGATGCCAGGGAACGCGTGAGGTATCCGGTACGCCAGTTCTGCGCATTCGTCCCTCCGAAACGCGAAAGCGAAATCGTGGACGCCATGTTCGCCGGCTGCGACATTTCGAGGTGGAATCCCTATTTCATGGATGTCAACCAGCGCGGCATTTCCAAGAGTTTCGGAATGGACAAAATCCTGGAGCATTACGGGATCCCCCTGAAAGATTCCATCGCCTTCGGGGATGGTGGAAACGACATTCCTATTCTGAAGCACGCCGCCCTAGGTATAGCAATGGCCAACGGGAACGATTCGGCCAAGGAGGCAGCCGATTATGTCACCGATTCTGTCGACGGGGACGGGATCAGCAAGGCCATTTACAAATTCGTACTCCGGTAATCAATTTTTATATAAGCAAAATTGTATCATTTTGTGGAAAAATTCGTATTTTCGCACAGAATGGAACAGCACATAATAAACGAGATACCCCCCCTGTCCGAAAAGGACTGTTTTTTCGTAACCGAGAGGTTCAAGACGGAATTCACATTCCCGCTTCACAGGCACAGGGAATACGAGTTGAATTTCATCCAGCACGGAGCCGGGGTGGTCCGCGTAATAGGAGACAGTATCGAGACCATAGGAGACTACGAGCTGGTACTGGTAAGTGGGGAGAACCTCGAGCACGTGTGGGAACAGGGTTCGTGCAAATCCCCGATGATACGTGAAATCACCATTCAATTCTCTCCGGAGCTGTTGTCGAACAACCTTTTGGAGAAAAACCAGTTCGACAGCATAAGAAAAATGTTCACGCTTGCCCAGCACGGACTTGCTTTCTCTCTTGATACCATAATCAGGGAATACTCGCTCATCGACTCCATACCGCGTGAAACCGATCCTTTCATCCAGTTCCTGAAATTGCTGAAACTGCTCCACGAACTTTCGGTAAGCGAAGGCGCGAGGCAGCTCGCCACAAGCAGCTTTGCAAAGGCCGAAAGGAATACCGAGAGCCGCCGCGTATTGAAAGTGAAGGAATTCATAAACGCAAACTACAGGGACGAGATAACGCTCTCGGAAATGGCCGCGATCGCCGACATGTCCCCGGCATCCTTCAGCCGTTTCTTCAAGCTTCGCACCGGAAAGAATCTAAGCAATTACATAATCGACATAAGACTCGGACACGCATCGCGCCTTCTCGTGGATTCCACCGACACTATAGCCGAAATATGCTACGAATGCGGCTTCAACAACATTTCGAATTTCAACAGGATTTTCAAGAAGAAAAAAAGTATGACTCCGAAGGAATTCAGACAACTTTACAAAAAAAGCAAAGTAGTCATCTGATCCACTCCAGAAAGCTATACAAGTCACTTATTGCTCCAAATAAGGAAAGTTTGGTCTCTACGATATTCCTGTTAAATTTGAGCCAGCATGCGATTTTTTCGACATTTTTTTAACATATAATAATGAAATGCCGATACCTGTGGCCTATTCATTCCCCCGGAAACCGGGTGAAACAGTGCTATCCAGACCCAAAGGAGTCCTCAAATAAGTACATCTTTTTGATAAAATCATACTTGATTGACCTGTGCAATCCAGATATTTTTGTACGAATGAAATTACGAACTGAAATGAAAAAACGGCTTAAAATCATCTTTTCCTTATCGCTTTTGGCGATTCTTTCATTTTCCTGTACTGAAAAACCCGATTATTACAAAGTCGTCGACGGGCAGTTCATTCATGACGGATCCCCTTATTATTTCATAGGTACCAACTTCTGGTACGGCTCCATACTAGCTTCCGACGGCGAAGGCGGAGACAGGGCCCGGCTCTCGGCAGAACTCGACACATTGAAATCCATCGGTCTGACTAACCTCCGCATAATGGTCGGAAGCGACGGAGAGAACGGGGTTCCCAGCAAAGTCGAGCCCACCCTTCAAAAAAGTCCGGGAAACTATAATGACACACTTCTAAGAGGGTTGGACTATATGATGTGCGAACTCGGCAAGCGCGGCATGAGTGCTGTCCTGTTCCTGAACAACGCATGGGAATGGACCGGAGGCTACGGACAGTACCTCGAATGGGCCGGCTACGGGAAGGCCCCCATACCGAACATTGACGGCTGGGACAAATACCATGATTACGTCAGTCAGTTCATTCGTTCGGACAGCGCGAAGGCGCTTTTCTCGAATTACGTGAAATACATCGTGGGAAGGAAGAACGGGATCACGGGCAAGCCCTACAGCGAAGACCCGGCGATTTTCTCCTGGCAGATCGGCAACGAGCCACGCGTATTCAACACCGACAGCGCAAGCAAGGCTGAGTTCGTAGACTGGCTCCGGTCTACCGCGAAGCTGATCAAGGGCATTGACGGGAATCACATGGTCTCCATCGGCAGCGAAGGCTACCACGGGTGCGAAGACGACTGGAACCTTTACGAATCCTGCTGCTCGATCCCCGAAATAGATTATATAAACATGCACATCTGGCCATACAATTGGGGATGGATAGACAGGACAGACCCGGCGGCAGGCGTTACAGAAGACGATGCAAAATCAATCGACAGCACCAATGCATACATGGAAAAACATCTGGAAATAGCCGCCAGGGTCAAGAAGCCCCTGGTTTGCGAGGAATTCGGATATCCGCGCGACGGATTCTCCTTCTCTCCCGGATCCGCGACGGCCGCAAGGGACGCCTATTATTCCAACATGTTCGGGCATATCGTGAAATCCGGCAAGGAGGGTGGTTATTTCGCCGGATGCAACTTCTGGGGATGGGGCGGCCTCGCCAAGGCAAGGCACACTTTCTGGGAGAAAGGGGACGACTACACAGGCGATCCGGCCCAGGAACAGCAGGGACTGAATTCCGTCTTCGCTACGGATACTTCCACTTTGGACGTCATCAGGAGAGCCTGTTCCAGGCTTCAGCAAACGATAAACGAAACAAACAGTAAACTATGATAGAATCCAAGAATACACGTACTCTTCTTATTGCCGTCCTGGCCACCGCCCTGGCGATCCTTCCGGCATACGCACAGAAATTCGAGGGACTGGGCCGCACTCCCCAGATGGGATGGAACAGCTGGAACAAATTCGGCTGCAACATAGACGAAGAACTCATCCGCAAGACAGCCGACGAAATGGTCTCCAGCGGGCTTCGCGACGCCGGTTACATCTACCTGAACCTGGACGATTGCTGGCATGGAGACCGTGATTCGAACGGCTTCATCCAATGCGATCCCGAACGTTTCCCGAGCGGGATGAAGGCCCTTTGCGACTATGTGCATTCAAAGGGACTCAAGATCGGAATCTATTCCGACGCCGGGACAAGGACCTGCGCGGGAAGAGCTGGCAGCCTCGGGCACGAATACCAGGATGCCCTGCAATATGCACGCTGGGGGTTCGATTATCTGAAATACGATTGGTGCAATACCAACGGCTTAGATGCCAAGAAAGCCTATACACTGATGCGCGATGCCCTATACGCCGCCGGACGGCCCATTTTCTTCTCGATATGCGAATGGGGATCCAACCATCCCTGGACATGGGCTAAAGACATAGGCAACTCGTGGCGCACGACAGGCGACATCCGCGCCTCGTTCGATGAAGACGAGGGTTATTCACACTCGGTTCTCGGGATCCTCGACAAGCAGGACGGCCTGCGCGAGTTCGCCGGCCCCGGGCACTGGAACGACCCGGACATGCTCGAAGTAGGCAATGGAATGAGTGTCAACGAAGACCGTGCCCACTTCACAATGTGGTGCATGCTTGCCGCTCCTTTGATCCTTGGAAACGACCTGACGGACATGACCGAAGGCACAAAAGCCATAATCCTTAACAAAAAGATGATAGCCGTCGACCAGGACACCCTCGGGATACAGGGGCTGAGGATCGGCAAGGGAAACGGCATGGAATACTGGCTCAAGCCTCTCAGCGGAGGGGATTGGGCATTCGTCGTCCTCAACAGGAACAAGGAAGAGGGCACCTGTACCATCGACTGGGACAAAATGGAATTTCATGACCCGATGGCCGGTCGTTCCACGGATTTCAGCCAGATAATATACGATGCCGAAAACCTCTGGGATGCGACCGCAAGCACCAACACGGAAAGCGATGTCACCGTCACCATACCGGGACACGATGTGGTGGCATACAGGCTGCATCCTACGGCCCGCGGAGGACTGGTATTCGCAGCAGGTGCCGGAAACGACTCCCTGTACACGAAAGGCGAAAATGCCACGGTAAGCTTTACGGCATACAATGCCGCCCGAAAGAGTGTCAGGGGCAATTACATGGTAAAGGTATTCACGGACAAACACGAGGAATACAAGACCATTACAGGAAAGGTCAATGTCGGGCCCGGTGCTACCGAAAGCTTCAGCGTATCCTTCGGACTCGAGCCAGGATTCTACGACATACGATTTTACAAGGGTACGGCGAAGCATAACGCCCTTGTGAGGGAGTTCAACATAGGCTGTTCTCCCGAGGATGTCGTCTCGGCTACGGATGCACAGCCGGACTTCGACTCCTTCTGGAAAAGTACGATATCCGAACTGGAGAACACCGCTCCGAATTACAGCATGATAAGGGACGATTGCAAATCGGGCGAGGGAAGGGACCTTTACGTAGTCAGGATGACCTCCTACGGAGGTGCGGAAATCGGCGGATTCCTCGCCGTCCCTAAGGACGCCAAAGCCGGAAGCTGTCCGGTCCGCATATCCTACATGGGTTACAACAGCGACCCATGGTATCCGGATACCTCTTCCGACACAAATTGGATAGATTTCGTGCTCTCGGGCAGGGGACAGGGCGTTTTCAAGTCTACGAACACCTACGGCGACTGGGTCGCCTACGGAATCGACGACAAGGACACATATTATTACAGGGGCGGATACATGGATGTCATAAGGGCGATCGACTTCGTTTGCACATTGCCTGAAGCGAACAAGAAGGAAATCTTCGCCGAAGGCGACAGCCAGGGGGGCGCCTTCACCCTCATAGCCGCCTCCCTCGACGGCAGGCTCAGGGCCGTATGCCCCGGCGTACCGTTCATGAGCGACTTCAGGGATTACTTCAAGATCGTAAAGTGGCCGGCCACTCCGGTCCTGGAAGCCGCCAGCAAGCTGGACATGCCGGAAGAAAAACTTTACTCCATCCTGTCATACTTTGACGTGAAGAATTTCACCTCGAGGATCAAATGCCCCGTACTGATGGCATTCGGCCTCCAGGACGGAGTATGCCCTCCACATACCAATTTCGCCGCATTCAACAACATCGGTTCCACGGACAAGGAATGGGTCTGCTACCCGCATGCAGGCCATGACGTATGGCGCGATCCCACATGGAACGAAAGGAAGATGAAGTTTTATTCCAGATTCATCGGACAATAACTGCAATAAAAGATAAACTAACTCAAAAAAAACCAAAATGAAAAGAAAAGGACTATTGTTACTGATGTCTTTGTTTCTCTTCGGCATTTCTATCTCGGCCCAGACTGTCACCGGCATCGTTACCGACGCCGCCAACAATGAACCTCTGACGGGAGTATTCGTAGGAATAAAGGGAAACACGACTGTCGGAACTACCACAGACACCGACGGAAGTTACGTCCTGAACGGCGTAAAATCCAATTCCGTCTTGGTATTCAGTCTTTTGGGCTACACCACAGTTGAACTGCCAGGACAAGGCAAAGCCAGGATCGACGTGGCGATGAAATCCGAACTGACCGAACTCGACCAGGTAGTAATCGTCGGATACGGTTCAATGAAAAAATCCGACCTGACCGGGTCCATCGCTTCCGTTTCAAGTGATAAACTGCAACAAAGCATCGCGACCAATGTCGACCAGATGCTTCAGGGCAAGGTGTCGGGAGTGCAAATAACACAGAATTCAGGCGCCCCCGGAGCAGCTACCTCCATCCGAATACGCGGTGCGAATTCCATCAACAACTCAAACGAACCGCTCTACATCATAGACGGGATCCCGATGTCGGGAAGCGGGGATAAAATCATAGGGTTCGACTGGGCCGGCGGGACCAACGGCCAGAACACCATCAACCCTCTGTCGAGCATCGCCCCGAGCGACATAATTTCCATCGACATACTGAAGGATGCATCCGCAACCGCAATATACGGAGCGAATGGCGCCAACGGCGTCATTCTAGTCACCACCCGCAGAGGCAAGAAAGGCAAGGCGGTCATAACATACGACGGATACGTAACCCAACAAAAGATAGGCAAGTATCTTGACATGATGAACTTGCAGGAATATGCCCAATACGAGAACGAAATGGGTGCATTCACATCACAGGACGTTGACGCATCCTACGGAGATCCTTCCATACTCGGCGAAGGCACGGATTGGCAGAAGGAAATCTTCCGCACGGCGTACATGCAAAGCCATCAGGTATCGGTCAGCGGCGGATCCGACGCCGGCACATTCGCCGCAAGCGGCGGCTGGACGAAACAGGACGGTGTCGTGATAGGATCCAACTTCAAACGCTTCAACGCACGTCTCAACGCCGATGCAAACATACGCACGTGGCTACATGGAGGAGCCTCGCTCGCCTTCACATCCACAAACGAGACAATTACCAACAATGACGGCGCTGACGGCGTAATAATGCAGGCGCTGACAATGCAGCCATCGATTCCGGTCTACGATTTCGACGGTAACTACGCAGGCCCCAACAACGTCAACGGAGCGTCCCAGTACAATCCAGTATGGCTGGCTCTTATGAAAACCAACGATTTTACCAGCCACAAGGTAATGGGCAACTTCTACCTGACCGCCGACATCACCCCACATCTGAACTTCCGTTCGGAATACGGCTACAACCTGTCCGACAACAACTCCATGTGTTTTGTCCCGACTTACTCATTCGGTGTCATAACCAACAACACCAACAAGATATACCGTCGGGACGATCACTCGAATTATTGGATTTGGAAGAATTATGCAACCTGGGACAGAAGCTTCGGCAAGCACAAGTTCGTAGTTATGGCCGGCACGGAACTGTCCAGAAACTCATGGAGCGGCAATACCATAAACAAGCAGGGCCTTTCCACCGATGAAATAAAAGTTGTCACCACCGACGGAGATTTCGTTTCGAACAGCGGATGGAAAGATGCCTCAACCACGGCTTCATTCTTCGGACGCATTAACTACAACTTCGATGAAAGATACCTGTTGACCGCTACCTTAAGAGCAGACGGCTCATCCAAATTCGGTGCAAACAACAAATTCGGCATATTCCCTTCCGCATCTTTCGCATGGAGAATCAATCAGGAAGATTTCATGGAGGACATTACCGACATCTCCAACCTGAAGTTGCGTATCGGCTACGGACAGGTCGGAAACTCCAACATCGACCCATACCTGTACGGAGCGACTATGAATTCGATAACCACACCGATGGGAACGGCCTATTTCATGAGCAACATCGCCAATCCAAACCTCAAGTGGGAGGCGACCGAAAGCTGGAACCTCGGTGTCGACCTGGGACTGTTCAACAACCGCATTTCATTAACCGTCGACGCTTATCAGAAACAGACGAAGGATCTGCTAATGCAGATTACCGTACCTTCCTATCTGGGAGGCACCACCACATATGACGATATCGCCACACCTATGGTCAATATCGGCAAGACCCGCAACCGCGGCGTCGACATAACCCTCAACACCGTCAACATCGACAACAAGAACTTCCAGTGGTCCAGCAATCTCGTCTTTTCTCTCAACCGCAACATGGTAATAGCCATGAACGACGATTCACAGGTCATATACGGAGCCGTGGACTGGTACTCCGAATACCAGAACGCGACAGAGATCAAGGTTGGCCAGCCTATCGGAGTATTTTACGGATACGTCGTAGACAGGCTTTTCACTTCCGAAGAAGACATACTGAACAGCGCCGTGCAGGTGGAAGACCCGTCAAATCCGGGGAAGAACCTATATAACAAGACAACTGGCGTTTATGTGGGAGATATAAAGTTCAAGGATCTCAACAACGATGGCGTAATAGACGATGATGACCAGACCGAAATAGGCGATCCGAACCCTGATTTCACATTCGGATTGACCAATACCTTCGATTTTTACAATTTCGAAGTCGTATTGGGCCTTTCGGGAGTTTACGGCGACGACATCCTGAATTTCACACGATATTGCACTGAAAACATGACTTCAATCTGGGATAACCAGTCGGCCGCAGTGGTCAACCGCGCAAAGGTCGGAACGGATGCGAACGGAAACGCATATCTCATCAATACCGACACCTCCATCCCCCGCACTTCCACGAACGATTTCAACCGCAACAACAGAATGTCCACCAGATTCATAGAGGACGGTTCCTATCTGCGTATCCAGAACCTGTCCATCGGATATAAAATCCCGGTGAAAATCTGCGAAAGGATCGGATTGCGTAACCTGAAGGTTTACCTCAACGGCCAGAACCTATATACTTTTACGAAATATTCCGGATATGATCCCGAAATAGGGGCCTACAACCAGAATGCTTCGCTGCAGAATATAGACCGGGGCCGTTATCCTACCCCTCGCAGTATAACGTTGGGCGTAAACATAGGTTTCTAACCATCAATACTGAAATGCAATGAAAAATATATTTAAAATATTGGCCGTTACAGTCCTCCTGATCTCGGCGGCATCCTGCCAGCAATTCCTGACGGTGACTCCCGTGGACTCTCTCGTGTCAGACAACTACTATACAAGCGCCGAAGCCCTGAGAGCCAATACGGCATCGCTTTACGGCCGGGCATGGTTCAATTATTTCGGCAGGTTCATGTACCAGACCGGAGACATGCTCTCGGGTGATCTGTATTATACCTACGAACAGGAAGGCCACTTCTACTATAATGCCGTAAGTGCCGGCAATACGTACAACAACACTGGCTGGGTAGGGCTCTATCGCGTTATATCGTTCGCCAATTCCATCATCAACGACATGCCTGCGTCGGCCAAAGCCAACGGGGTCGCCGAAGCCGACATAAACCAGGCCCTGGCCGAGGCACGTTTCGTCCGCGGGACATGCTACTACCTCATAGCCGAATATTGGGGCGAAGCTCCCATCATCTCCAATTCCACAGAAATGATAACCTCCAGTGACCCTAAGGATATTTTAGCTTACAGGAATACCCAGAGCAACCTTTACAGGTTCGCCTGCGAAGATCTCGAATATGCCGCAAGCATACTGCCCGCTTCCGACGATGCGGGACGCCCGACGGTATGGAGCGCATACGGCATGCTGTGCAAGGTTTACACCACACGCGCTGCATACGAGAAGAACGACGACTATTACGCGACAGCAAAGAGCTACGCCCTCAAGGTCATAGATGAAAGCGGACTCTCGATGTGGCCCGACTACAGCACGATGTTCGACGTGGGAGCCAACAATTGCGAGGAGTCTCTGTTTTCCATCCAATGCATGGTCGGAAATTACGGCGACGGCAACACCCGCAACGTGGAATGGTCACGCAGTTCGAGAATAGCCGACCAGACTTGGGGCGCGGGCAAAGGCCCAACGCTCTCGCTGCAGAACCTCTATTCTTCCAACGATCTGAGAAGAAAATGGATATTCATGACCAACGGGGATTATTATTCCAACCTCGACAAGGACGAGGGCGGCTACACCTACAATTACGTTTACCGCGATCCCAACGATCTCTCCACGGTAGTCGAAGCAGCCGACCCGATTCTCGCCCATATCAAGAAGTACATAATCGGCAAGGCCGACGACTGCGACGGCGAAGTGGGACAAAACCAGGATGCGGGCAACAATATCTACATCCTGCGACTGACAGACGTATACATGCTTTACATAGAAGACTGCATAGCTTCAGGTTCATCCACGAGCGATGCCAAGGCCATCGAACTGATGGGCAAGGTGCTTTCGCGTGCGGGGCTTGAAAACGACTATACCAGTATAAGCTTCGAGGACCTTATCACCGAACGCCGCAAGGAATTCGCTTTCGAAGGCATCAACTGGTTAGATGTCAAGCGTTATTACTACAGAGATTCCGTAGCGGCACTTCAATATCTCAACGATATGAAACGCGACCAGATATATGCCTTGACCTACACCACGGAATACAACAACATGACCGATGCGGACAAATCCGTTTACGAAAACAAAAAGAGCAATTACCATCTTACCTGGCAGACCCTTTCTGACTCCGACGATCCCGATTCGAGGGTGGACAACATAGTATTCACCAGCGCTTCGATGTATTTGCCTATCCCTACCGCCGTAACGACTTCCGACCCTCTGCTGAGCCAGGACGCGGTGGACTATTACGCAAAAACAGATGACAATAAATAATCTAACACATCATACGGATATGAAATACACAAAATATTTTATAATAGCAGCCGTTTCCCTGTTGGCTTTCGCCTCGTGCAGCATATTCGAGACCGACCCTACCGAAAACACGGCCGTCCCGGTGATCAAGTACGTAAGACCCACTGTGGCGGCGGCAAGCGATTCACTCCTCAGCGAAGCTTCCATGGGAGCGACGGTAGCCATAATAGGCGAGAATCTTTCGGGAGTCGACGAAGTCTGGTTCAATGACCGGGAAGCCAAACTTAATCCCGTTTACGTCACCAACACCTCCATAGTCTGCCAGGTTCCCGGTTCCATGCCGAGCGAAATCACGAACACCATAACGGCAAAGACAAAGGCGGGCAAGAGCTGCACATACGGCTTTTCAGTCATAATCCCTTCACCGAAAGTCACAAGCATCGACTGCGAGTGGGCTGCCGACGGTTCGACCGTAACCATAACGGGCAACTATTTCTTCGGCGACGCTTCCGAGGTCAAAGTCCTTTTCCCGGGTAACGTCTATGCGGAAGTTACCGACGTAAGCACAACTTCGATAACCTGCGTCGTTCCGGAAGGAGCACTCGCCGGAACGATCTTCGTGACATCGCTTTACGGAAAGGGCCGCAGCGAATTCACATTCCGCGATTCCGGAGTATGGTTCCTAGATTTCGAGAATACATCAACTTGGAATACATGGAGTTACAGCGACTTTGAAACCGAGGGAGGAATCAGCGGCTCATACATGAACTTCGTGGGAACAGGAGGCAGTTGGGCATGGCCTAACAGCAACCTCTGTTTCTACTATCACAACCCTACCCAGACATGTCTGGTCGACGGAGGAGATGTCGCAGACTACGCGCTCGCCTTCGAATACGAATGCGATTATTGGTCCGACACTCCTTTCTGCCTGATCTTCACCGCAACCGACAATTCCTTCGATGTCGATAGCGACAATGCACAATGGCATTGGGAACCTTACGTCAACGACGGGGTCTACAGCACTTTCACCACGAACGGCGAATGGAAAACCATGATCGTCCCTCTCACCGATTTCAATACCAGCAAGGACGAGAGCGAAACCCGCAAGATAAAATCGGTCAACGAACTGGTAAACATCAACGGAATCTTCTTCGGCGCTGCAGAAAGCGATACAGACAAAGCCATAAGCCTGAAGATAGACGATTTACGCATCATCAAGCTTTAATAATGGAGGACAATGAAATGAGAAAGAATTTCAAGCACATCATTCTTCTTGCAGGAGCAATCCTATGTATCGGCATGACGGGAGGTTGTCAGAAGGAAAAAAATACCGTTCCCATGCTGGAAGCATTCGGACCTTGCCCAATACTGCGCGGGACTTCGATAACCTTTATTGGAGAGAACCTTGACAAGGTTACCAGCGTCACGTTCCCGGACGGGATCGAAGTCAGCGACCTCACGAAAGAGGGTACTACCAAACTTTCCGCAACCGTTCCCCAGGAAGCCGCAGTTGGAAAAATGACCCTAAACTACGAAGGAGGAAGCATTACATCAGTTTCGAACATAAGCTATTCGGAACCCTATTCCATCTCTTCGATCTCACCTACCGACAATACAATACGCGAGGGAGACGTAGTGACCATCGACGGAGACTACCTGAACAACATAGTAGCCGTAGTATTCATGAGCAGCGCGAAGGTGGATTCCGCGGATTTCATATCGCAGTCCCGTTCCGAGATCACCCTCGCAGTGCCTAAGGAGGCGCAAAACGGCAAGATAAAAGTAGTTGACGCATCGGAGAACGAACTTTACTCCGATCAGGAACTGACGATAGCCCAACCTGCAATTACCATGGAAGACCAGACCGTCAAGGCCGGGACCCTTCTTACCATTCCCGGGACAAACGTCGACCTGGTGGCTTCGGTCACGTTCGTGGGAGGAAGTGTAGTAAATGCGGAAGATTTCGCAGAAGTAACCACCTCAGCTATCAAACTGATCATTCCCGATGATGCACAGGACGGCATAATAACCGCCACTTCGTATGCCGGGATCGAGATTCCTTCCACCGGATCCCTTACCATGCTTCTCCCTACCGTAAGCGGCGTCGAATCCTCTGCCTCTTTCAAGGCGGGAACCGATGTTAGGATAAGCGGTACCGATCTGGACCTCGTCACAGGAGTGACATTCAGCAACGGCAAGGAGGCCGATTTCAATTATGCCGACGGCGTAATAACCGCAAAAATTCCTTCCGATGCCGTAGACGGAGCCATAACCCTTACTTGTGCATCTACCAAAACCATAGATACGGACGCGATAAACCTGCTGGAACCGACGATAATATCTTTCGATCCGGTATCGGTTGTCGCAGGGAATGATTTCACCCTCTACGGAACCGACCTGGACCTTGTTTCGACGGTAAAACTCGACGGCGAAAAGCTGGACTTCGAATTGATCGACAATTCCACCCTTACCGTCCACACCACAGCCACTTCGGCTTCCGGAACCATTGAAATAACGGCAGCCAACGGCGACGAGGTCGAATCCGCGGACCAGATGACGGTCACATACAACTCGTACGTCATAATAAGCTCGATGCCGGAATCGGCCGGAGTCGATGACGAGATCACCGTAACAGGCTCCAACTTCAACATGGTGGACGAAATCTACTTCGGGGATACTCGCGTGACTTCCTATGTTTCGCGTACCGACACCGAAATGACATTCCGTATTCCGGACGTGGAAAGCGGAACCTACAATATGAGGTTCGTGCTCTTCTCCGGCGATTCGGAGACCTGTGCAAAGGCTATAAAAATAACGGGCAAGGTCGTCATAACCGAACTCTGGTCCGGCACTCTCGACCTGGGCACCAGCTGGGGTGTCTCGGCTTCAATCCCTGCGGAAAACTTCGCCGACATCCATCCGGGCGACAATGTTACAATGGAATTCTCGGAGAACAGCGACGCGACCTACTGGCAAGTCAAATTCATGGACGGAAGCTGGACTCCTCTGACCTCCCCTACGGAAAACAGGAACGATTGGGATTGCATCGAAATGACTGCAGGTGCCACGAGCTATACATTCACGATCAACTACGCAGACCTCGTCGACATAAAGGCCAACGGCATGGTTCTCAGTGGATACGGTTGTACACTCACACGCATGTACTCAAGTTGCACCACATGGAAACGCGAATCCGTCAGCAGCGATGCCATAATGATCCAGGACTACGAACCTCACGGGAGCCACGATGCATCGTGGGATACCGGCTGGAGCGGCGGTACGGAAATGATTACCGACGAAAACGGAACATACGAACGCCTTACCAGCGATCTCGGAGGAGGTTGCTGGATTATGAACTGCAACCATCAGGCAAACGGCGCCCTTGCGCCTACCCTCAACGACTTCAACGGTTATGTAATAAAGCTCGACGTGCTGATCCCCAACGACATCGCTTACCCTACAGGACTCCAGTTCCAGTTCGTATACGGCGACGGGTGGTATTGGATCGGGGATGCGCTTTTCCCGAATACCGAAGGGGGAGTTACGACACACGGAGGATGGATCACCATCACGATCGACCCTGCCGACTTCGGCTGGACATGTACCGGAGACGGTACGAGCGGAACCAACGGACTGTTCATAGACGGTTCTTCGACATCCGGGGTAGTGCTTCCTGCGGGCACTTGCGTTGACAACATGCGTTTCGAGCCGAAAGATTGACCTGACGGGATTATTTGAAAAAAGATGAAAACGAGATTCCCGCTGATTGCCGCAACCCTGATCGCAATGGCCGTCCTGACCGGATGCCCGAATTCCGAAGGGCCCGAAACCGAACCGGTAACGCCTGAAATCACAAGCGTATCGATAGATGAAGGGGCCGAAGTGGAAATTACGGTGTCCAAAATCACCATCCTCTGGTCGGTGCCGGTTTCGATCAAGGATTCGACGGGAATCACGCTGAACGGAAACAAGGTCGCAGCCGTAGTTCAGAATCTGAACATGACCGTGACCTTAGGGAATCTCGGCTATTCGTCTTCCTACACTTTGAAACTCGCATCGGGAGCCGTCGTCAACAAGAATGACGGCGCTCCCGCGGCGGAGTTTTCACTCGACTTTTCGACCGGAGAGAAAGAACCGGAGAATCCCGAACTGCCCGACCAACTGAATTTCGACGGTATAAGCGATGCGCCGGTAAATTCCAACGCCACTGCGGAAACCAGAAACCTATACTCCTATCTGAAGTCGGTTTTCGGCAGCAAGACCATTTCCGGCACGATGGCCAACGTAGCTTACGACGACGGCATGGCGGAATGGGTCCATGACAAGACGGGGAAATGGAGCGCCCTGACCTGCTACGATTTCATCTTCTATACCCACCGTTCCGACATATACTCCTCCAGCTATAATTCCTGGGTAGATTACGACGCCCTCGTGAATAATGCAAAGGAGTGGTGGAACAGCGGCGGGATAGTGGCTCTTATGTGGCACTGGCACGATCCCTCGAGAAGCGTCGACAACTTTTATTGCAGCGGCGGCAGCGATGCGACCTCCTTCGACCTTACCGCAGCTCTCGCCGACACATCTTCGACGGATTACCACAACATAACAGCCGACATCGATACGGTTTCCAGATATATCGGCGACCTTCAGAAAGCCGGCGTACCGGTAATCTTCCGCCCCCTCCACGAAGCCGAAGGTTCCTACCGCTGGGGCGCATGGTTCTGGTGGGGCAACGGCCAGGGAGATGCGAGCGGAGAGGACGACGTACGGGCGGCAAGCTGCAGGAAACTCTACCGCCTCATGTATGACCGCATGGTCAACCACAACGGCCTTAACAACATCATATGGGTCTGGACGGTTTCGATCGACGATTATGACTACCTTTGGTATGACGATGCGAAGAAATGGTATCCTGGGGACGACGTCGTCGACATAGTCGGAATAGACATATACGACGACTCGGGTGTCGGACACGGTTCCCATCTCGATTTTTTCAAGAAAACCGCATTCGTCGGCGACTGCGACAAAATGGTTACCCTGGCCGAAACCGCCTTCATACCGTCTGCCGAAGATATGCAAGGGAACGGCGACGTCTGGCTCTGGTATATGCCATGGTACGGGGACTACACTAAATCGGAAGAATACAACGCCGACTACTGGGGCACATCGTTCTCGAGCGACGACATAATAACGCGGGACGAACTGCCATCATTAAAATAAAACCTAAATTGAACACATCACATATTTTCTGCGAAATGAAAAAAAGCATATTGATCCCCCTGCTCGCCATAGTGCCTTTTGCCGCACTTGTCTCATGTACGGGAGAAAATAAGGTCTCCGGACGCCACTCCCAGGAGGCAAAACGTCTTCTGGAATTGCTCGACACGCTGGGCGATACGGGCCGGTACATGTACGGCCACCAGGATGACCTGTTTTACGGCAAAAACTGGAGCTTCAAGGACAGCAGCGATACAAAAGCCGTCTGCGGCGACTATCCGGCGCTTCTTGGAGCCGAAATAGGCGGAATAGAACTCGGAAAGCCGATATCGATCGACAGCGTCCCGTTCGACCTCATACGCAAGAAAGCAATAGAACAATATGGGAGAGGAGGAGTCGTCACTATAAGCTGGCACATGGACAATCCGGTCACAGGAGGCAATGCATGGGACACAAGCGACTCTTCGACAGTTCATAAAATACTGAACGACTCCGCCTGCGAAGCGGCATTGGACGCTAATCTCGACATAGCGGCTAAATTCCTCTCATCGATAAGGACCAAGGAAGGAACGCCCGTACCGATACTTTTCCGTCCATGGCACGAGATGAACTACGACTGGTTCTGGTGGGGCGAGAAGTTTTGCTCCGATTCGGAATACGTGGCTCTTTACCGCAAGACCGTCGACCGTTTCCGTTCAAAGGGGTTGGACAATATACTGTTCGTCTATTCCCCGAGCCAGGGATTCGAACCGGAAGATTACGAAAGCCGTTATCCGGGCGACGATTACGTCGACGTCCTTGCATTCGACGCCTACATGTACGGAACGAAGGAGGAATTTATCTCCATGGTCAGAAAGGAATTGGGCATCATAAGGGATATGGCCGGAAAACACGGCAAGCCGTTCGCAATTTCCGAGACCGGATACGAATCCATACCGGATCCAAATTGGTGGACCGGAACCCTCGCCCCAGCAATCAAGGGTACCGGAGCAAGCTATGTGCTGACATGGAGGAATGCCTGGAACAAGCCGGAACATTATTTCTCCACCTTCGCCGGAGAGAAGTCGGCAAGCGATTTCATCGATTTCTACAATTTGCCCGAGACGGTTTTCGCAGGCGACCTTGAAAAATAAAACATACCTCCTCATGAATTTCGAAGAAAGACTAAAAGAACTAAAAGCATCATACGACGGACTAATAAACAGGAAGAACGTTCCTGTATTGCCGGACAACGGCATAGTTACCCGTTACGAACATCCCATAATCACAGCCGCACATATCCCGCTGGAATGGCGTTACGACTTTTCGCCTGAACGCAATCCCTATCTTCAGGAAAGGATCGGGGTGAACGCGGCTTTCAATGCCGGAGCAATATACCTGAACGGCAAATATGTCATAGCCGTAAGGATCGAGGGGACCGACCGCAAGTCATATTTCGCGATAGCCGAAAGTCCGAACGGCATCGACGGCTTCAGATTCCGCAGCCGTCCGATAACTATGCCCGAATACGGGGAACCTGCTACAAACATCTACGACATGCGAATCACCGCCCACGAGGATGGTTGGATCTACGGAATATTCTGCGTCGAAAGGAAAGACCCCAAGGCTCACGAAGACGATCTGTCTTCGGCCGTTGCATGTGCTGGAATCGCGCGTACCAAGGATCTGGACAATTGGGAACGACTCCCCGATTTGGTCAGCAGGACCCAGCAAAGGAACGTGGTTCTCCATCCGGAATTTTTCGACGGCAAATACGCCCTTTATACACGTCCTCAAGACGGATTCATCGAAACCGGAAGCGGAGGCGGAATATGCTGGACGCTCGTAGACGACATCACCCATGCCAAGGCAAAAAAGGAAACGGTCATAGACCCGCGCCTGTATCACACCATAAAGGAGGCGAAGAACGGCGAAGGTCCGGCGCCTATAAGGACATCGAGAGGATGGCTTCATCTCGCACACGGGGTAAGGAACTGTGCTGCAGGATTGAGATATGTGCTATATTTGTATATGACGGCTTTGGACAAGCCGTGGGAAGTGATAGCCGAACCGGCCGGATACTTCCTGGCACCAAGAGGTGAGGAACGCGTCGGGGATGTTTCGAACGTTCTCTTCTGCAACGGCTGGATATGCGATCCCGAAAAGCCCGGGACGGCCGAAGCCGACAGGAATATCCGCATCTACTACGGGTCCTGCGACACCAGGATGCATATCGCAACCTCCACAGTCGGACGGTTGCTCGATTATTGCTTCAATGCTCCGTCCGACGGCCTGCACACGGGATCTTCGGTCGAGAACATAAACCGGCTCATAAGTGCCAACCAAGGGCTTTAGGCGGATGTAACGAAAAACAGGCAGAACGTTTATGGCCGAAAAAAAGAGACCCCTCATAAGTTTCCGCGAAAAAGTGGGTTACGGGTTCGGGGACATGTCCTCCTCGATGTTCTGGAAGATATTCGGAATGTATCTTCTTTTCTTCTACACCGACGTTTTCGGATTGACTCCCGCAGAAGCCGGCACCATGTTCCTTGTAACGCGAATCTGGGACGCCGTCAACGACCCTATCATGGGACTGATCAGCGACCGTACAAACTCCCGATGGGGCAAGTACCGTCCATATCTGCTTTGGGGTGCGATTCCGTTCGCACTTATAGGGGTTCTCACCTTCGTTACCCCGAACTTCAACCACGGCGGCAAACTGGCTTACGCGTACATCACCTATACGCTGATGATGATGGTCTACACCCTGATCAACGTACCTTACGCCTCTCTTCTCGGAGTAATGTCCCCTTCCCCGAAGGATCGCAACGTGCTCTCATCCTTCAGGATGTTTTTCGCGTATGGCGGCAGTTTCCTCACTTTCCTGTTGTTGCAGCCGTTAGTGGACTTTTTCGGTGGAAAACTTGGATGGAGGACCGACGTTGGGGCGGCAGCGTCGAATGCCGACAGGATTTCAACGGTACCGGCAGCCTGGACGATCTCGGTCGCGATAATCGGGGTCCTATGCGCAATCCTCTTCTTCCTGTGCTTCAAATGGACCAAGGAACGGGTAAAACCTGTGGACGAGAGCAAGAACAAGGTCTCCGTATGGTCCGACCTCGGCAAGCTGGTGCACAACTCACCATGGTGGATCCTGCTTGCAGCTGGGGTCGCAGCTCTGATTTTCAATTCCATACGCGACGGGGTAGCGGTATATTACTTCAAGGATTACGTTTCGGTCAATGCGAAGGTATGGCGATGGACCCTGCCTACGATCTATCTCATGATCGGGCAGGCCGCCAACATGTTAGGCGTGGCCCTGGCGGCGCCGGTAGCCAACAGGCTGGGGAAAAAGGCGACTTTCGCCTGGGCAATGTTTCTGGCTGCCGTGCTTTCCATATTGTTCTACAGGCTGAAGCCGGACCAGGTAGCATTGATCCTCGTATTCCAGATCCTTATATCAGTATGCGCAGGCAGCATATTTCCCTTGCTGTGGAGCATGTATGCAGACATAGTCGATTATCAGGAGCTCAAGACCGGACGTCGTGCTACTGGCTTGATATTCAGTTCATCCTCCATGTCACAGAAATTAGGATGGGCGCTCGGAAGCGCCGTCACCGGCTGGCTTCTCGGAGCGTTCAACTACCAGCCCGGCCTCGTATCCCAAGCCGGGTCGGCAGTAAACGGCATACGCATGATGATGTCATGGCTTCCTGCCGCAGGTTGCATAATAGCAATCATAGCGATCCTGTTCTATCCTCTCGGTGAGAACAAGATGAAGGATGTAACCGAACAGCTCGCAGAACTTCGTAAAAAAAACGACCAATGACATTCAGGGAAGAATTACTGCACGAACTTACTTGCGACATACTCCCTTTCTGGGAAGGATGTGCCGATCATTTGAACGGAGGTTTCATAGGCAGGATCGACGGTCTCGGCTTGCGTCACCCGGAAGCCGACAAAGGTGCCATATTGAACGGCCGCATACTCTGGGCTTTTTCGGCCGCATACGGAGCGACACGCAATACCACATATCTTGTTTATGCTTCACGAGCAGCACGTTATCTGATTGACCGTTTCATCGACAGGGATTATGGAGGAGTATACTGGTCACTGGATTGCAAAGGGAATCCAAAGGAAACCAAGAAACAGTTTTATGCATTGGGATTCGCCATATACGGCCTTTCCGAATATGCGAGAATTACTGCCGGCATTCGTGAAAACGGACTTGTTCCGTCAGAGGAAGCACTCGAAAAGGCTATTTCGTTGTTCGGCGACATAGAGGAACATTCTTTCGACACTGTAGGCGGAGGCTATTTAGAAGCCCTTTCCCGCGACTGGAGACCCCTTGCAGATATGCGTCTAAGCGAAAAAGACGGGAATTTCTCCAAGACGATGAACACCCATCTGCACATAATCGAGCCCTATGCGAATCTTTACAAAATATGGAAAAGCCCATTGTTGCACGACAGGATCCGGAACCTATTGGATATCTTTTTCTGCAAGATCGAAAATCCGGTTAACCATCATCTCGGGCTATTCTTCGACGACGGCTGGCATGTACAGGACGGCGCCGAATCCTACGGCCACGATATCGAAGCATCCTGGCTGCTGTTGGAAACAGCACAGATCCTCGGAGACGGGGATATGCTCGGAAAAGCGAAAAAACATACGCTAGACATAGCTGAAGCTGCTCTCCAGGGATTGCAGAAGGATGGTTCAATGATAAACGGGCGACGTGCCGACGGATCTCCGGACCGCGACCGCGACTGGTGGGTCCAGGCCGAGACGGTCATCGGTACATTGTATCTTGCCCGATTCCACGATATTCCGGAAGGGTTTTCAATGTCCGGACACACTTTCGATTATATCATGACACGAATACGCGACTACGACAACGGGGAATGGATATGGTCAATCCGTGCCGACGGCTCCCGCAATCTGTCAGATGACAAGACCGGTTTCTGGAAATGCCCGTATCACAACTCCAGGATGTGCATGGTTGCCTCTTCTCTACTCTGAACATAACACGGCACCGGGTTTCAAGAATTATTATATTTGCATGCAATAACAAAAATTACATGCGATGTATATCCATGAACATCCCGGGTGGTGGAATTTCAGATACGATGCCAAACGGATAATCCCGATTCTCGCCGAGGTCAGGAACAGACAGGGCAGGCTTCTCGGAATCATGGGAAATGCCTCTCCTGAAGTGAGACACGAAGCATACGTCGACACTCTTTGCGATGAAATTTACTGTACCACCAGTTTCTCGGGTCGCAACTTCGACAAGGGGGAAATAAAAAAGGCAGTAAACATGGCTCTCGGACGCAAAACCCGGGATATTACCGGAATCCCCATAGTAAACGAACTCGAAGGAGAGGTACAGGTTACCTTGGATTCCTCTATGAATTATAAGGCGCGGTTCAACGAAAGGAGGCTGTTTGCGTGGTGCTCCAACCTGTTTCCAACCGGCTATAGCGGACTTATTAAGATAGAATCGGGGAAATACAGGACACACGAGATGCAAGCGGCATTCGGAACACCGGGAGAAGAAAAAATTTACTACGAGGCACCGGCTCCCGAACGCATTCCGGGAGAAATGCAATGTTTCTTCAAATGGTTCGAATCCGGTAAAAGCCAACCCGTCGACTATATGCTGCGTGCCGCAATCGCATATTTCTGGATCCTGACCATACATCCTTTCGAAGATGGAAACGGCAGGATAGCCAGGGCGATATCCGATCTTCTGCTATCCAGGAGCGATAAGAGTAGCTTACGTTACTACTCCCCAAACATAACTCTCGTCGACGAACGCGAAAAATACTACGGACGCCTGAAAGATGCGCAAAACGGTGACGGGGATTTGACCGAATGGATCATGGCATATTTGCAAAGCATAAACAGGTCCATGGAAAGACCCGAAATCCTTTTTTTTACAAGGAAAAGCCGCTTCTGGTCCATGAATGCCCAAAAATTCCTTAATATCAGGCAGATCTCCATTTTGAATGACCTGCTGGAAAAACCCGGGTCGTCCGTGATCTCATCGACCGGGTACGCACGTCTATGCGGTTGCTCTCAAGACACTGCGCTACGGGATCTGCACGATCTGATTGACAAAGGGTTGCTGAAACAGTCCAAAGACGGGGGAAGAAACGCCACCTATATTCTGAAAATTTAAAGTCCACTTTGAAGATTAGTTCATTATCTTTGCCGCCGATTCAAAGATAATGAAATGAAATTATCAGATTTACAAACAGGTGAATCAGCAATCATCATTAAGGTATCCGGTCACGGCGGTTTCCGCAAAAGAATTCTCGAAATGGGTTTTGTGGCCGGGCAAAAAGTGAAAGTCTTACTTAATGCTCCTTTCAAGGATCCCGTTAAATATGAAATAATGGGATATGAAGTTTCGTTGCGTCGCAACGAAGCTTCGATGATAGATATCATAACCGAGAAAGAGGCTGAAAGCCAATTGGAGCGCTCGCACGCTGAAGGCACTTCGAGATTCGAAACCATAGAAGACGTCATCTCCCACAAAAGGAATATAATCGACGTCGCTCTAGTAGGCAACCCGAATAGCGGAAAGACTTCCCTTTTCAATGTCATCTCCGGCGGGCACGAGCACGTCGGAAACTATAGTGGAGTGACCGTCGACGCAAAAACGGGCTCCCTTCAATACAAGGGATACACGTTCAATTTCACCGATCTTCCGGGCACATATTCCCTTTCCGCCTATACTCCGGAAGAGATATATGTGAGGCGGCACATATTCAACAAATCACCCGACGTCATTCTGAACGTCACAGTCGCTTCGAACCTCGAGCGCAACCTGTTCCTGACTACCGAACTGATCGATATAAATCCCAAGATGGTGGTGGCCCTAAACATGTACGACGAGCTCGAAAGAAGCGGGACGAAACTCGATTACGACCAGCTTGGGAAAATGATAGGAGTCCCGATGGTTCCCGTTATCGCCAGATGCGGCCATGGAATACGCAAACTTCTGAACACGATAATAGCGGTCTACGAAAACCGCGACCCCCGTGTAAGGCACGTCCACATAACCCATTCTTCCGCCATCGAGAACGAGATCTCCAACCTGAGCAAGCCGATGCACGAATGTACGGGCCTGCCCCACCAGTTTCCACCTCGATACTGGGCCATGAAGATGCTCGAACAGGACGAGGAAGTGGAGAGCATCCTAAAGAAATTGCCCGAATATCCTTCATGGGCCGCTATTCGTGACAAGGGCATAGAAAGGATAAAAAAGACCTTGGGGGAAGATGTCGAAAGCGCCATCACATCCGAAAAATACGGATTCATAGACGGCGCCCTGAAAGAGACCCTCATCCCCGGCCCCAACGATGTAAACAAGCCGACGAGATTGATAGACAAACTCGTCACGAATAAATGGCTCGGGTTTCCTATTTTCATCCTGCTGATGTACATAATGTTCTGGTGTACTTTCGAACTCGGTAAATACCCCCAGAACTGGCTCGGATGGTGCGTCCAGAAGCTCGGCGGATGGGTTTCGGCCATAATGCAGCCTGGACCGCTCAAGGATTTGATAGTAAACGGAATAATCGGAGGTGTAGGTTCAGTTATAGTATTTTTGCCTAACATCCTGATCCTTTACCTGTTCATCTCCCTGATGGAAGACTCGGGCTATATGGCGAGGGCGGCCTTCATCATGGACAAGCTAATGCACGGCATAGGACTGCACGGGAAGTCGTTCATACCGCTTCTGATGGGGTTCGGCTGCAACGTTCCGTCCATTATGGCCACGAGAACCATAGAGAGCCGGTCATCCAGGCTGATAACCATACTGATCAATCCCTTCATGTCATGCAGCGCCCGCCTGCCGGTATACGTACTTCTGACAGCGGCATTCTTCCCGAAACATGCCGCACTGGTCATGATCGGGCTGTACGCCCTCGGGGGTCTAGTAGCCGTACTGACGGCAAAACTTTTGAGAAAAACCGCATTCTCCAAGGAAGAAACCCCGTTCGTAATGGAACTTCCCCCATACAGGGTACCTACTTTCCATGCCACCATGAACCATATGTGGGAAAAATGCAAGCAGTATCTGAAAAAAATCGGGGGAGTCATCCTTATTGCATCCGTAATAGTCTGGTTTCTCAGTTATTATCCACATAAGAAACCTTCTTCACCTAACGGAACCGTGGTAGCGGAGCAACAATACGAGCAGTCATACCTGGGCCGGATCGGGAAATTCCTCGAACCTACGATGAAACCTCTCGGGCTCGACTGGCGCGCAAGCGTCGCATTGCTCTCAGGGATGCCAGCCAAAGAAATCATAGTCAGTACGATGGGTGTCTTATACCAGGACAGTTCCTCGTCCGAGGCAAAACCCCTCTCGGTCAGATTGAGGGAATCGGGGGCAATGACGCCACGTTCGGCACTCGCACTGCTGGTATTCATCCTGCTCTACTTCCCTTGCATAGCTACGTTGGCCACGATTGCAAACGAAACGGGGCACTGGTATTTCGCAGCCGGTTCGGCCGTTTACAATACGCTAGTCGCCTGGCTTTTCGCCTTCGCAACTTACAACATCTACTCGTCGCAGAACTGGCAGGTCGCAGTATTGGTTATAATAGCCATCCTGGTCGTATTGCAAGTCATCAAAAGGATCATACGACGGAGGAAATCGCCATGCCTGGGATGTCCGTCGGCAGGAAACTGCTCCTATCTCGAAGGCAACGGGCATATCGATCCGAACAGCCGGGAATGGATGATGCACAGAAGGCGTTACGGACAGGGGAACGGCAATTGCCCGAGAGCAGGAAAGAGAATGGACCACGGCCGGAGCAATTAATCCCGCTTCAGGTTGTCGCTCGGGTTCCTCGCCGCTATACCCCTTACGCACAGGAGTAACGTACCTATTATGACCGCATACACCGCTGCCGCGGAAAGTATGAAGATCAACGGGGAAAGTTCCGTCTTGAGCGCGAATCCGGTAAGCCAGCGGCGGCTGACGAACCACGAAACGACGACGCCGACGATTACCGCAGGAACCGATACGAAGGTTATGCTCCTTGCGAAAAGCGAAGAAATGTCACTCGAAGTGGCACCGTTCACCTTCCTTATCGCTATCTCACGGCCACGGGAGGAAGCTTCGTCGTAGACGTATCCCAACAGGCCGATCAAAGCCAGGATAAGGGTGACGATACCCCCTAGGAGCACCGCGTTGCGGAAATGCAGTTCCGAAGCATACAGGGACCTGACCTTTTCGGCATAGGAATCCAGTTCGACGCGGGTATCCGGGACTATCTCCTTCATACGCGATATTACCGCACCGACGGACGCCCGGTCCGGTTTCTGCTTTAATCTTACAAGCATGATATGGGGTCTCATGTAAGAAGCCCCGTTGTACGGGAAAATAACCGAGGGACGGGTATCCGGATAGGCTGCGGTCCCCATCTTTATATCCTCGTAGACTCCGCAGATCGTGAAGGAGTACTGCCTTTTTTCGCCGGAATGTTCGGTAACGCATATTTGCTTCCCTACGGTTCCGTCAGTCCATCTCCCTATCGCAGCAAGCTTCATACTGCAACTTCTGGACACCATCACCAGATTGTCGTTGGCAGCATCGTCATCAAATGCCCTTCCCTCTACGACAGGTATGCCCATGGTGGAAAAGAAACCGTCCCCGACGAAATAAAAGTCGGCTACGTTGAATTCTTCGGAAGAAGCGCTTCCTGCCGGCAACGAGACATCGTTACCGCTCAACCCTTCTATAGGCAAGTTGCAGCAACTCGTCACGCTCGCCACCTCCGGCATTTTGGCCGTTTCTTTTATCATCGTGGCGAACCTGGAACTATCCAGTACCCGAGGGGAATCGTAGTATTCCAGGTTTTGATATGAATAACCGGTATCATCGTTCACCATCACATCATATTGGCGGCTTATGACAGCAAGCAGGGATACGAGCACCGCTGTCGCGCAGAATTGCACGAACAGCAACCCCAGTTTCCAGTTTCGGCGGGAGGATTTGTAACCCCTGAATGCCGCAGCGACCGGGACCTTGGCATATATGTAAGCCGGTATTACCGACGTAGCAATGAATATTACCAATGCGACGAGCAGTATGATCCCGAGCATCCTGACGGTGAAGATCGATGTGAGCGACGCCCCTACCAGGACCTCTATTTCACCCTTGAATGCCAATACCAAAAGAAATGCGACTATAAGCGAAAGCACTACATGCAATGCGGCCTCCGCAGTAAATATCCCGAGGACTTCCCTGCCGGTGGCGCCATAGCATTTTTCCACCGCAACCTCCTTGGTCCGGCTCGCCATGGTTGAGAGTACGATCAGTATGTAATTCATCAACGCAGTGAAGATCAACAGGAATGCAAGAAGGGACAGCATCGTGACGGAATTGCGCACATCCTTTTGGCCGGAATATTCCTTGTCGTAGCGATGAAGGCTGTATTGCAACGAAATCCCGGCCTTGCTCATCCACTCCGCCTCCTCGGGAGAAATATGGGCGGCCAGCATCCTGTCAATGGTCGGTTGCAGGGACCCGGCATCAGTACCCTTCGCGAGTCTTGCAAGCGTTATGTAACGGTCGTTTCCGATCCAGTTGTTCAGGCTCCAGTCTCCCATGACCTTAAGGGAAAACAGCATATCGAACTGCCTGGAGGAATTTTCCGGGATATTTTCGAATACCCCGCTTACGGTATAAATCCCGCCGAAATCTTCGCTTTTGAACTGCTTCCCGACCGCCTCGGCAACTCCGCCGAATTTTTCAGCGACCCGGCGTGAGACCAGCACGCACTTGCGATCGTTCAGAAGCGAAGAGTCGCCGACCAGCATCCTGCTCCCGATGAAGTCGAAAACGTTCGGTTCGGCGGCATCGGCCCCGTTTACAATAATCATCCTGTTGTCCGGAACGGTATATATCGTGGACCCGTCGCCCATGAAAAAGGTAAGCCTGGTTGCATCCTCAACCTGCGGGATTTCCTTCCTGAGTGCGGCGCCCACAGCTCCGCTGGATTGGGAATAGGTCCGATCATGTTCCTCTCCCTTCGACGAAGCCTTTTCCTTCACTATGTATATGCGCTCCTCATCCTTCCCTCCCCTGTCGAAAGAGCTTTCGAAGCATACCTTAGCGATCATCACAATCCCTAGCGCCAGCCCGACAGCCAGGGAGAGAATTTTTATAATGTTGTTCCTGCCCCTTTTGAAAAGCGAGCGGAAAGCGAGTCTTATTCCATTCATATTGCTAAATCAAATCTATATTATCATTCGGTACGTATGCAATTCACCGGATTTTCCGTCGCGGCACGCATCGAACGCAGTACCACGATGCACAATGTCACGGCCAGCACCAGTGCGTAGCTCGCCAGGAAAGCAGGCCAACCCGGGCTTATGTGATATGCAAAAGCATGGAGCCATTTCTCCACAAGAAGATATGCGATCGGGCAAGCTATGACAAAGCAGACCGTCACGATCACGAAGTAACGCTTCGCGAACATGCCGAGTATCTGCTTTACGGAAGCGCCGTTTATCCTGCGCAGGCCTATCTCCTTGATGCGGTACTGCGTTTCGAACATCACCTGGGAAAATACTCCCATGAGCGAGAGCAGTATGGAAATACATGTGAAAATGGAAATAAGCGACAGAATTCTCTTTTCGCTCCTGTACCTTGCGGCGAGTTCGTCGCCGAATGTCCGTATCTTTACGCGTGACAGGTCGGTTTCAGGAAACATTTCCCCTACGCATTTGCGTATGAATGTCGACATATCCTTGAAGCCGGCGCCAGGTACGGTCCTTACATACATATAGCCTATGCCCCACCAAGGATCCTTGCCAAAAACGTAAAGGCACAACGGTCCGCCGGCATATTGCAGAGGTTTGAAATTGAAATCCCTGCAAAACCCGGCGATATCGGCCGGTTCGTCCTTGTGGCCGGACAGCTTGTCTTCGAGCGTAAGACCGAACTTCTTCCTGGCCGTTTCATTGAATATGTATGTACCGTTCCCCTTCTTATCGTCGTCTGCGTTAAAATCCCTTCCTTCTTCAATAGGAATCCCGAAAAAATTCAAGAAATTATGGGAAACCACGTAACATTCGTAATGTATGTCCTTTCCCTTGAACATACGGCCCCAGCCCATTCTGCCTGGACTGACCATAGAACCGGAAGCCCAGGTAACGTCCTTTACCCGCGGATTCTGCCTTATCCTGTTTTCAATGGAGACCCTCGACGCGCTGTCGAGGCTGCCGAGGCTGACCGAAAGCAGATTTTCGCGATTGAATCCCATATCATGGTCGTTCAGGAACCGGTATTGGCGGTTCATTAACAACACCCCTATTATGAGGGCTATCGATATCACGAATTGCATTCCGACCAGGGCGTAACGCAGGGTCTTGCCAGCCGGGGTGGCCGAGAAGGATCCTTTTATGGCGAATGCGGGCGGGAAAGAGGTTATGTAACGTGCCGGATATATTACGGACACCAACGCCATCAGTACAGCCAGCACAACTACACCAGCTGCTACAAGCGGATGTTCCGGTATGGCCGGGGAGACGGAAATGTAACCGCCGAGCGCGGTGCGTCCGAATTCGGCCGTAATGCCCCATGCTAAAAGAAGCGCAATACCGACGAAACACAATGCTTCTACGAAGAATTTTCTTATTAGTTCGCTTCGGGTAGAACCGAGGATCTTGTACGTATTCACCGATCTCATCCTCGCGGGCACGAGCGAAAAGAAGAAATTAAAGAAATTGATGAAAGCTATAAGAAATACGAGAAAGGCTATGCCGAGAAGGGTTCTCGTCGTATTGACATTGCCCCTCCGGCCGCTGCCAGCAGTATTTCTGTCGAAATATGTCTTTGAAACGGGCGAAAGCCTGAGCTTGTATTTCTTCTTTATCTGGGCTATCTCATCGTCGGTGAGCTTATCCGAAGATTCAATCAGGAAAGGCTGCATCAGTTTCTCTGCCGCTGCCACATCATCCTGGCTGCGAAGCTTTACATAGTAAGGGAAACTCCATTCCCTCGTGTCTTCCAGATAATCCTTCCCAATGTTTTCGAATATGTCGATCCCGTACAGGTCGCAGTTAGCCGGAAAATCCCTGAAGACGGCACAGACGGTGACGCTTCCTCCGGCGACTTCGATACGGTCGCCGGGCTTCACGCCGAGCCTTTTCGCAGCATTCGAGGAGACCAATACGTTATCCGGCTTGGCGAAATCGGACAGAAGGCCCGATTCGGCTTCGAAACCGAACATTCCGGGCGCCTTGCCCGATACCGACGTGACTATGGCCGTCATGTCTTTCCGGGAACCCGACGTATCGACCGATACCTTGACATCTTCGGAATAGTAAATGGAGGCTTCGCCTCCCGTTTCGACGGACGGTATAGAGGATATTATCTTCTCCCCGAGCGGACGGCTTATGCAATCCGTATATTTGCCATCATCGAACATTCCGGTGAATTCGACCTTGAAAACCCTTTCCGAATCCTTGATGCAGCGGTTGTAACCATAGTCGTAAGTGACCTGGACTATGATTATGTAAAGCGTCGCCAAAGCCGCCGCAAGTCCCACGATGTTGAATATGGAGGGAGCGGGATAACGTTTTAGGGTATTGTTGAAATATCTGAAAGGATTCCCCATCTTTCTTGTGATTTATACCTTACAGGTCCTGGCGGACATCGTCGACTATCTTGCCGTCGAAAAGGTTGATTACGCGCGAAGCGTACAGGGAATCGTGCTGGGAGTGCGTCACCATTATCACCGTGGTGCCCTCCCTGTTCAGTTCGGACAGAAGGTCCATTACCTCCTTGCCGTTCTTGGAATCCAGGTTGCCGGTAGGCTCGTCGGCCAGTATCAGCTTGGGATTGCATACTACGGCACGAGCTATGGCCACCCTTTGTTGCTGACCTCCCGACAACTGCTGCGGGAAGTGGTTCGCACGGTGGCTCATGTTCATCCTAGCAAGGATGTCGTTCACGCGTTGCTTCCGTTCTGATGTCTTTATTTTCAGATAAATGAGAGGCAATTCCACGTTTTCGTAAACCGTAAGCTCGTCTATCAGGTTGAAGCTCTGGAACACGAACCCGATGTTGCCCTTGCGGAACTTCGTGCGATCCTTTTCCTTCAATTGCGAGACTTCCTGGCCGAGAAGCTGGTAGCTTCCCGAGGTGGGGTTATCGAGAAGCCCGAGAATGTTCATCAGAGTGGATTTTCCGCAACCGGAAGGTCCCATCACGGCGAGAAATTCTCCGTCCTTGACTTCAAACGTTACGCCGTCGAGAGCTATGGTCTCAATCTCTTCCGTACGGAAGACTTTTTTCAAATTTTCAATTTTTAACATTGTCGTTCTATATTTATATTAATATTTCAATTTTATACTTTACTCCCGTTACTCTTTCTTTATGGCGGTTACGGGATTTTCGTTCGCTGCCCCGAAGCTCTGCCAGAACACGGATGCCAACGCCAGCAGCGAGCAAAGCAGTCCTGAGACTATGAATATCAACGGATTGAGGCTTATGCGGTAAGAATAGTTCCTGAGCCATTGCGACATCAGGTACCAGGCTACAGGGCATCCTATGACGAAAGCGATCGCCACCAGTTTCACATACGAGACGATGACCCTGCGCAATTCGTTGCCCGAAGTCGACCCGAGCACCTTGCGGATCGCGATATCCGGAAGGCTTTGCCTGATGTAATAGGTCGATATCGCGAAAAGCCCGAGAGACGACAATATCAGGGCTACCAATGTGAAAAGCCCGACCAGTTTCGAATCGGTCTCCTCCTTACCGAACTGTTTTTTCAATTCGTCCTCGAGATAGTTGCCGCCGCCGAGATCAAATCCGGTTACCTTGGCATACTCTTCATTGATCCGCCTGTATGCTTCCTTGTGATTGCCGATCGTCCGGATCAGCAATTCCCATGGAGTCCGTTTCAAGGTATCGCGGTTGAGTTCGTCGAAATCTCCGAAGTCCCTCATAGCGACCGGAGGCTGGCTTCTGGTCCCGTTCCATACCTTGAAATCCTTGCACATCCCGGCGGATTTCCATATCACGTCTCCGTTCTCTCCCAACCTGATTTCGGGCGAATCCTCCGGAGTTCCGCTTTCCTTGAACGCCTCCGGGTTGAAATAATAGGAATTGCTCTTGGTTATCTTGCTTCCGTCCGCCTTGGTGATCCCGAGCATCTCGAAATAGGCGTCATCGCCGTCCAGCATTTGGAAGGACATCTGCTTTTCGCCGCACGATATGGTGTTGTTGTTGCCGCCGGTCGTGGGAACCCCGCAACCGAATGCCGTCATCTTCACACAAGAAAGACTCTCGACCGATTTCTTGAAAGCGCTCATATTGCTGTAACTTCCGGCATAGCTCATGCTCAAATCGAGTATGTCCTTAGTATCATAACCGAGAGGGGCTTTGACCATGTGCCTGGTCTGCATGCCGATAGTTATCGCACACGCAACCATCACGATACTTATCACGTTCTGAAGGGTTATGAGGATCTTTCCGTATGTGGTATTAACCTTGCGCCTGAATGTACCACGTACCACTTCGACCGGTTTGCAGGACGATATCACGCCTGCCGGGATCGCTCCGGCGACTACTCCCACCGCTACTATCAGCAATATATAACTTGCGGCATGGATGAGGTCGAAATCCCTTATCATGTTTATGTTCCCATGGAGCAGTCTGTTCGCTTCAGGCTGGGCGGCCAGGGCCAGGAAGAATCCTATCACGAATGCGATCGCCGTCATCAAAATTGCTTCGAGGATCATTCTTCTGAATACAGCCCTCTTGGAAGATCCGACGAGCATCCTCGTAGCCATCTCCTTCGCCCTGAATCCCGATTGGGCTACTGAAAGGTTCACGTAGTTCAATATGGCGAAAAGCAATATGAAGAGAGCCAGGACGGCCATCAGGTCCATAGTCCCGCGTTCCCCCCTGTTCATGGATGATACGTCTTCTAGCGAGCTGAAATAGACATCCTTCAGGGGTATGAGCCTGACCTCTTTCCACATGTTGCGCTGGTAAGGCCAGAAGAATTCCTTGAAATATTTCTCCATATCCGGAATCTTGGCCTGCAGGTCGGACCCCTTTTTCGCAAGGATGAATACCGATGCGCTGCCGGCATTGTTCATGCTTGCCCAGACCAGGGAAGAATTGTAATATCCGGCCACGGAGAAATTCGCCATTATGTCGGTTTCCGGTATGACCGATTTCCTTATGTCGTCCAACACCCCGGCTATCGTATAGGCTTCCTCGTCCCTGCCGCATCCGATGAAATTTATCGTCTTTCCGACGGGGTTTTCGTTGCCGTACAGTTTCGCCGCATATGATTTGCTTATCAACACGTTGGTCTTCGAAGCCAGGACGCTGGCGCGGTCGCCTTCGAGCAGTTTGAACGAAAATATGTCCAGGAACGTGCTGTCGACGAACGAAACCTTGGCCCAGGATAATTTTCCGTTGTTTCTTATTTCGATCCTGTCGCTCCCGAACCCGGTCGTCTTCTCTATTTCGGGATAACGCGATATCAGGTGGTCCTGGATCCTGTAGGCAGTTCCTATCATCTCCTCGTTCGCCAAGGCATATATCCTGTTGCCGTTTTTCTGTGAACCGTCTACGGTAAGCGAATCGTATGCGAAATTGGAAAGAAGTATGACGAACATGAGGGCAACCGAAAGCCCGAGCACGTTCACCAAAGTGTACAGTTTGTTCCTGCCGAAGAAATTGAATGTGGACTTGAAATATCCCATGGTTTTCGGATCACTTTAAGATCAGTTCGTCGTTGTCGCCGAAATTGTCGTAGGAGGAAACGATGACCTTCTCCCCGGAATCGAGCCCTTCGAGCACTTCGTAATATTGCGGATTCTGGCGTCCTATGCGTATGTTTCTCTTCACGGCCTTCGAACCGTCCTTCGATACCACATATATCCATGCCCCACCAGTATTCTGGAAAAACGAGCCGCGGGGGATCACCAAGGCTTCCGTCGGTTCCCCAAGCTCCAGATTCATATAATAGGTCTGGCCCGTACGTATGTTTTCCGGACGTTGTCCCGAAAAGACGAGATCCGCCTTGAACTGCCCGTTGTGCACTTCGGGATAGACTTTCCTGATTTTAGTGTCGAAAGTTGAGCTTTGCCTTTCGAAAGAGGCTTCCAGCCCTTTATGTACGCGATCGATGTAATGTTCGTCTATTTCAGCCACGATCTTGTAATCGGAAAGGTCGTTCAGTTGCCCGACCTTCTGTCCCATCCCGACCGATTGCCCAAGCACCACGTCCAGTTGTCCCAGCTCGCCGTCTATAGGAGACTTCACGTTAAGGTTGGAGACGCGTTCCCGTATAAGCTTCATGTTGAGACGCATGTTGTCGAGGCTTTCCTGCATTTGGGAAGCCTGAACCTGCCTGTACAACGAATCCTGTATCTGCCTGTCGAGGATCAGTTTGCGTTTTCTGACTGCAAGTTCGTAGTCCTCCTTCGATTGCAACCAGGTCTCCGTAGCAAGAAGAGTCTTGTCGTGAAGCACAGTATTCTGTTCGAAAACCCTTTTCTTCCGCTGTACGTCCAGATCGAGCTCGAGCTTTTCCTGTCTAAGCGTCAATTTCTCCTGCTCCATGCTTATTTGCGTGTTACGCAGCATGTCCTGCTTTTCGGCAAGCTGAGACTCGGCGTTCAGTATTTCGAGATTCAAGGTATTGTTGTTCAATACAAGTATGGTTTCCCCCTTGTGCACCATTGCTCCTTCCTCTACGGGAATGGATTCCACTATCCCGCTTTCCAAAGGGCTGATCTGCACCGTAGTGATAGGTTCGACCTGCCCGGTGATCCTCACGTAATCGTTGAATTCGCCTTTCATGACGTCAGCTATCGTAACGGTATCCGCATCGGTAACCAATACTTTCCTGTTAGGTCTTACTATCAACCATACTATGAAAACGAGGAATATTACCCCCGCCCAATAGGGTAATGCTTTTTTGGTGAATATGCGGCTTATGCCCCTTTTCTTTTCGATCTTTATATCCATTTCAATATCATTTATTGTTCAGAAATCAATGGCCTGCCTGCATAATACTGCATCAGACGATATTTTATCATGTATTGAAGACGAGCATTCAGGTTCTCGCTCCTGGCCTGCAAAAGAAGGTTCGCGGCAGTCTGGAGTTCTATCGGGGAAGAAACTCCCTGGAGATACTTCTCCTGCTCGGCCCTATAGGCCGTTTCCGCCGCCTCGACTTTCTTAAGGGTTTGTGCGTACTCCTTTTCGAATCCCTTCATCTGTCCGTAGTTCTGTGCTATTTCGTTTGCTACGGTGCGCTTGGTCTCCTCATCGGTCTGTTCCGCTATCTTCATGGTATTGCGGGCACGGCGCGCCGCGGACTTATAGGAAAGCCCGTCGAAGATCGGAATGGAAATAGATACCCCCAAATATTGCCCTTCGTTGTTTTTCAGTTGCTCCATGAAGGAAGAGGCCTGTACGGTTGAACCGAGGTTCTCGTAGTACGCGGAATTGAGTCCGGCACCGACATATATGGACGGAAACAACTTCCCCTTGGCAGCGGCATAATCGAGTCGAGATTTGTTCAGCCCGTATTCAGCACTCCTGATCCTGGGGTTGTTTTTCAACGAATAACCCATAACCTCCTCCATGCTCGGCAAACCGGAGGAATATTCCGCCGCCGTCATGTCGGAGAAAGTTACATTGGTATCTATTTGCAGGTCCTTGTCCGAAGGATAATTCATTTTCTGTTTCAAAGTGGCCATCGCAAGATCCCTCGCATTTTCCTGCTTGACCAAAGTATACTCGTCGCTGCGGACCTGTGCTTCCACCTGAAGCACATCGGAAGTGTCCTTCATTCCGAGCGTCTCCTCGGTACTGTCCCTGACATATGTTTCGCGGCTGGCTTCGCATTGCTTGCGGGCGATTTCCACGGCATCCGCATAAAACACGAAATCGAAGAACGCCTGCATGACGTCGAGCGCCGTCTGGTCTTTCGCCTGGTCCAGGTCGCTTTTGCCCATAAGCACGCCCACGCGGCTCGAACGGTAGGAATTGATCGCCGAAAAACCGTGGAAAACCAGCATTTCGGAATAAAGGGAATAGCTGTTCCCGAAAGTGGCCGTGGTGGTATAGGTATTGGTTTCCGGGTCGACGTTGCGGCCGTAGCTCGTGGTGGCGGAACTGCTTCCGGAAAGCGAAGGGAACATAGAAGCCAGGGCTTCGTCCCGGTTGGCCCTGTAATTGTCGTTCAAGTATTTCTGTTTTTTGACAGTAGGGCTGTTCTCGACCGCATACTTCATGCATCCGTTCAAAGTGTATATCTTCGCCGAATCTGCATCCTGTGCCCCGACTTTCATCGGAACCACACACATTGCAGCCGCGACCAGCGCCATCATTACCATTTTATTCGTCTTCATCTCTTTCAAACTTTTTTCTCATGCCGCATCGAAGCGTGCCAAACAGATGCCGTTATAGTTAAATATCTGTTTATAAGCGGAATACTATTAAAACGAATTTCGCCTTGTGTCAAAAATTTTGTCACTGGTGTATATTTTTTTGACATTGACGTTTAAAACCATAATTTTGTTACAAACAATTGCTCTGGCCATGCCAAAAGAAGGAACCATACTCGCAATAGACGACAATCGCAGCATCCTTTCCGCACTCGAGATATTACTGCACCGTTATTTCGCCAAAGTCATAGTCATTCCCGATCCGAACCGCATTCCGCAAATGCTCCGTGAAAACCGGGTGGACGTGGCATTGCTCGACATGAATTTCACGGCTTCCATAAATACCGGCAACGAAGGCATATTCTGGCTCGGCGAAATCAGGAAGCAGTCGCCGGACACGCAGGTGGTACTCTTTACGGCATATGCCGATGTTGATTTGGCCGTGAAGGGGATAAAGGAGGGGGCGACCGATTTCGTGGTCAAGCCGTGGGACAATGACAAACTGGTCGCGGCGTTGCAGAACGCCTATATCCTCGGCAAGTCGAAAAGGCAGGTACAGCAGCTGAAAGAGATAAAGAACGAGTTGCAAAACTCCCCCGAGATGTACTGGGGAACCAGCGACCCGATGAAAGAACTTAAGAAAACCGTAGAAAAGGTAGCCAAGACCGATGCCAACATCCTGATAACCGGAGAGAACGGAACGGGTAAGGAGATGCTGGCACGCGAGATACACCGCCGTTCGTCCCGGTCTTCGGAACTGATGGTCTCCGTAGACATGGGGTCAATTACGGAAACCCTCTTCGAAAGCGAACTTTTCGGCCATGTGAAAGGCGCATTCACAGATGCGAAACAGGACCGCGCCGGTAAGTTCGAAGTGGCCGACCATGGCACCCTGTTCCTGGACGAAATAGGTAACCTCCCGTATCACTTGCAAAGCAAACTGTTGACCGTACTTCAAAGCGGAAAGGTGGTGCGGGTGGGAAGCAACGACCCCATCGACATAGATATCCGGCTCGTATGTGCGACAAACAGCGACATATTCGAGATGGTCAGGCAGGGCAAGTTCAGGGAAGACCTGCTCTATCGCATAAATACCATTCACCTGAACATTCCTCCGTTGCGCCAGCGCAGGGAGGACATTCTGCCGATGGCGTCCATTTTCCTGAAACAGTTCTCTTCCAAATACGGCAAGAATTTCGAAGGGTTTGACGGAAAAGCCGAAAGCGAACTTGAAACCAACGTATGGAGCGGCAACGTCCGCGAACTCCAGCACACTGTGGAGAAGGCCGTCATAATGGGAGATGGTAGGCAGATCACCGGTAAGGATTTGTTCCTCAAATCTTCGGAATCGGTTTCCCCCGATGCGGGACGCAGCCCGGATACGGCTCCTTTCACCACGCTGGAACAGATGGAAAGGGAGATGATCCGCAATTCCATGGACCGGAACGGAGGCAACCTTTCGCAGGTGGCCCAGCAATTGGGAATAACCCGCCAGACACTTTACAATAAGATCAGGAAATACGGGCTTTGACGCCCACACCTCTTTGAAAAAGGGTTCGTTCATATTATGGATATCATTGCTTGCGGTCTCTTCAGCAGGGATTGCGTTTTGCATCTCATACGGAAAGTGGGGATTGCTGGTGCTTTGCGGTTTTTCTGCACTTCTTTCGGGATGGAAGCTCCTGCGTCTTTACGGCGAAACCGGCCGTAAGGTCAAATACCTGCTCGACTCCGTGCGCAGCGGCGATTTCTCCTTCAATTTCGCCAGCGGAAGGAGAAACGACAATATCTACATCAACCGACAGCTGAACGAGATAAGGGACATAATCCGCAAAGCGAGGGAGGATGCCGTATCGCGCGAAAAATATTACGAACTCATACTCGACAGCATAAAGACCGGAGTGATAGCCACGGATGAAAAAGGCAACGTTTACCAGAGCAACGATGCCGCCCGGAAGATCTTCGGGCTGGAAGTCTTCACGAACGTGGCGCAGACCCGTTCCCTCTCCCCGCGATGCGCGGAATCCCTTCTTTCCATAAAGCCCGGGGAGAAAAGCAACGTGCCGGTGATAAACGAAAAGGGGGAATACAACATATCGATGCACGCTTCCACGGTATTCGTGGGAGAGAAATCCCTTAAGGTCGTCGTGGTCTCCGACATCAACAGCGAACTTGCGGAAAAGGAACTCGATTCATGGCAGAGGCTGATCCGCGTCATGACGCACGAAATAATGAACTCGCTCTCCCCGATCACCTCCCTCAGCTCCTCCCTGATGGAAATATGCCCGGACAAGGATAGCGACATGGCTAAGGGTCTCGCCACCATCAATTCCACGGGCCGTTCCCTTATCTCCTTCATCGACGACTACCGCCGCTTCACGCATCTCCCAGTCCCTAGGAAGAAAGCCTTCCTGCTTTCCGAATTGATTGGCAGGGTAATAGCACTCCAGAACGAAGAGGCCCGATATGTTAACGTAAGCGTGGAACCCGAAGACATAATGCTTTACGCCGACGAGGACCTCATAGGGCAGGTGCTGATGAACGTCATAAAGAACGCATTCGGTGCGATGGAAGGCATGCCCTCCCCCGCCGTGGACATCCGGGCCCGACTCGACGCCGACGAAAACCCGACGGTGGATATCACAGACATCGGGCCCGCCATACAGCCCGACTCAGTCGAGAACATATTCATGCCGTTCTATACCACGAAACCCAACGGGAGCGGCATAGGACTCAGCCTTTCGCGCCAGATAATGCGCCTGCACGACGGCTCCATCCGCCTTACGTCCAACCTCCCCGGCCGTGTCACCTTCACACTGAAATTCGAATGAACGGGCCCCAAACCTCCGGTTTGATTCCCACTGTGAGCGAATCAGCCTTGGGAAGATAGCTATGGCCCAGATCCCGGATGCAGGTTTGATTCCCACTGTGAGCGAATCGGCCGTGGAGGGCAGTCCGAGGTCTGCGTGGGAACCGAAGCTCGTGAGAGCGCAGCACTTTTCTTTCAAATAGCTTGTAGTCTGTCTTTTAGAAGGATGTCACAGGTGTGGATGTGGCAGGTTCGTCCTGTGTAAATATTTGATTATCATACATTGGGGATAAAAGTGCTGCGCTCGAAAATTTTCACCGTAGGTAAATCTGGCAAACCTGACCTGCATGTGCCTCTCGAGACAGTTTGGAAACCGGACGCATCTCTCGGAAACCAATATATGGTCCTACAATAGGATAACTTGCTGATTGACAATAGCAGTGCCAGAATCACCTACGATGAATGGTGGTTCCACTCCTGAGAAACCGTCATTTTTTTACAATTTTACTGCCCCGCTTCCCACGCTTTCAGGTCGTCGTCGGTGACGGTATATGTCCAGCTTCGGTAGGAATAGTAGTCTTTCTTTCCATTTAGGTCCTGAAACCATGACTTCTCGGTCCAATACGACTCCGAGAACAGGAACTTATGTCCTGTGGGGTTATCAGCTTCCGATTCATGCCAGCCCTTTATCAGCGATTTGAATTCGGGATCCCTGTAGAATCCAACGTAAGCACTTGGGTAAGTAACGTTAGTGTGAGCAATCTGGTCAAATTTGAGATCTTTCTCATATGGATAATCTGCCTTAACAAGGAATGTGCTATCTCCCGGTTTGATCAAAACGCTATCTGCCTTAAAAGTGACAGTGGAAGCCAGAATGTATAAATTCTGGCTGGCGTCATTCCGGACATACCAGATCCCTACATATGGAGGTTGTAAGTATCGCTCAGGATCGCAGGAGCAGAGCAGAACCAGCATGGAAACGAACAAAAGTATTTTTTTCATTGGGAATTAAATTAAAAACCATAATGTGAAAAAGTGGCATTCCTCCAAACCCGGGGTTTGGATGGCAGTTACTGCCCCGCTTCCCACGCCTTCAGGTCATCGTCGGTGACGGTATATGTCCAGCTTCGGTAAGTGTAGTAGTCGTCTTTCTTGTCTCCGAGGTTCTCATGCCATGGATCGCTACTGATCCACGACGATTCCGAGAACAGAGACTTATATCCAGTGGGGTTATCCGCTTCCGATCCGTACCAGCACTTTATCAGCGACTTGAATTCGGGGTCCCTGTAGAGTTTAAAGTAAATGTCTTCATCGACAGTGGCATTTTGAGCTATACAGCTGAAGTAGAGATCCTTTTCGTATGTAGCATCAATCCTTACAAGGATAGCGCTATCTCCCGGTTCAACCGAGATGCTATCCACATATCCTGGGTTGCAATTGATAGTGTAAGCCCTAATGTATAAGTTTGGGGTAGCGTCATTTCGGATGTACCAGATTCCTACATATGGAGGGGTTAAAAATCGCTGTGGATCGCAGGAGCAGAGCAGAACCAGCATGGAGATAAGCAGAAGTATTTTAATTGGTGTGGGTTTCATAATTCAAGAAATCAGAGTCTTTAATATAATGCTTAAAATGGTAAAATGCTGCATCTTAAATAACTTTGTCAAACCTCCTGTTGGGTTCCCACTTTTGGAGAATCGGCCTTGAAGGACAGTCTGAGGCCTGCGTGGGAACCGAAGCTCCGGATGGGCCTTTGCGAGAGCGCAGCACTTTTCTTTCAAATAGCTTGTAGTCTGTCTTTTAGAAGGATGTCACATGTGTGGATGTGGCAGGTTCGTCCTGTGTAAATATTTGATTATCATACATTGGGGATAAAAGTGCTGCGCTCGAAAATTTTCATCGTAGGTAAATCTGGCAAACAGGTTCCATAGATGTCTTCAAAGCCGATTTTGGGAACTGAGTCAGACGATAAATGATCGATATATGGTTCCAAATAGGGCTAATTTGCTGACTATCAATAGCAGTTCCCAATTTACCTACGATAAAATAGTCCTCTTCTTTCGGGAACGATTTTTACCGTAGGTAAATCTGGTAAACGGGCCCCATAGCTATCTCAAGGGCTGGTTTTGAAGGACCTATTTGAGGAACCTGTTGTTTGTCAAACCTCCGGTTTGATTCCCACTGTGAGCGAATCGGCCTTGGAGGGCAGTCTGAGGCCTGCGTGGGAACCGAAGCTCGTGAGAGCGCAGCACTTTTCTTTCAAATAGCTTGTAATCTGTCTTTTAGAAGGATGTCACAGGTGTGGATATGGCAGGTTCGTCCTGCGTATATATTTGATTGTCAGGCATCGGGGAGAAAAGTGCTGCGCTCGTTACCCTCCATTTGAACCTGTCGGGAATTCCGATACGGACATCCAGCTTGACATTGCCTTCATCCGACCGGCATATTATAATATCGCCCTTATCGTCCATAAAGATTGTATTTTACGACAAAAAATATCATATGCTGGTACAAAATTAGCATTCTAATTTAAATCCATTTCTAATCCTCCCGAATTACCTCAATATGAAAATAATAATGCAGGGACATCATAAAATCGCCTTATTGATACTACTGTCGTCGCTAAGTGCCGATATCTCGTATGCACAGGTAACCACCGCGAAGGAAGATACCACCAAACCCATCAAACTGAACGAAGCCGTGATCACCGCCCACAACGAATTCATCAAGGCCAGCCCGAACGGATTCGAGGTCGCCATCGGCGGCAACATCGATATCAGGGGCAAGGAAACGACCGATATCCTGAAACAGCTTCCTACCCTGCACTCGAATGGCAATTCCCTGAACATGACGGGCAAATCGTCCGTAATAGTGTACATAAACGACAGGGAGATACCTCTCGACGGGCAGTCGCTGGTCGACTACCTCAATTCCCTGCCTCCCGACATAATAAAGTCCGTGGAAATCATGTCCACCCCTCCCGCGAAGTACGATGCCGAAGGCAATGTAGGGATCATCAACATTGTCACGAAGAAACACATCCTGCCCGGGTGGAAAGGGGACGTCAAGGGCGGCTACGGGCTCAACACATACTCTTCGTATATGGGCTCCGCATTTGCAAGCTATACCGGCAAAAAGTTCTTCTTCGACGGGACGCTATCCTGCTACGACATCACATATCTGAACCAGTCCAGATACTCGAGCTACTATCCGGACGAAACCGTAACCACGTCCAACCCCAAGAAATGGGAACTCGCCTCGGCGACGGCTGACCTGAGTTTCGGATACGACTTCAGCGACAAATCGACCCTTATCCTCGATTTCCATGTTCCGTTGTACGACAGGGAAAAAATCGCCGATCTCGAAAACGAGACCAAATTCATCGACGCATCGTCCGGAAATCTCGACTCCACACTTTTTTCCACAGGCAAGTCGTCGAAGAGCGCATACACCTTCAACTCGGGATTGTACTTCAAACACAAGTTCAACGACAAGGCCTATTACATCATAAGCGCCAATTACCTGAACGACCGCGCAAGGACGGAGCGCAATTTCACATCCTACTCCCAAGCCGGCGACATTTCATCCCCGAGGGAAGATTATGCCTCTTCCGGACAGATGAACTACAACATCGCCACGTCAAAGGCGGATTTCGTATTCCCCCTGTTCTCATGTACCGCCAATGCAGGTGCCAAACTGTCCTTCACAAATACGGCCTCGGACAACAATTTCACGGGCGACATCGACGCCTCGGACAAATTCACCTATGAAGAAAACGTAGAGGCCCTCTATTTCAGCATGGAAAAAAACCTGAAAAAGTGGTCTTTCAAGGCGGGCGTACGTTCCGAGATCACCCGCACCTTCGGAATATCAGAGAGCACCGGCGAACGGCACGACAGCAGCTACGTCGACTTTTTCCCGACCGTCAGCATTTCGCACAGTTTCGGCAAATCGAATATCCTTTCGCTTCAATATTCCGACAGGATAGAAAGGCCGCCATACGGGTACCTCGACCCTTTCAAATGGTATATCAGCAAATACAGTTATTCCGTCGGGAACCCATTTCTCAAGCCTTCCTATATGAAAAACCTGGAACTCACATACCTCCACGGGGATTCGTTCGAAGCGAAGATTTACTGCTCGAGCCAGAAGGACAAGGTTGGGAAACTCGTCGTACTCGACTCCACGGACTGTCTCAGCGACGTGGAGATAGCGAACAATTACCTGAACGTGAATTGTGTGGGAGTCAACGTCTATAAGTCGCTCAAACCGGCAAGCTGGTATGCGACCGTCATCCAGGGCGATTTGGTTTATCAGAAATACACGTCGAGCGAGGAAGAATTCGAGAATGTCTCCGGTTTCATGGGAGCGGTAACGATGGACAATACGTTTTCGATAGGCGACAGTTTCAGGATAACATGCAACCTGACGGAAAGCTTTCCGGGCCTGTACGATTACAGGACCTCTAAAAACGGGTTCCAGGCGGATATCGGACTGAACTACATAAACGACAAAAGCGGAATCCAAGTCAAGCTCTTCGTCACCGACCTCTTCAAGACGTCGAGCCCGGAATATACATACAATAGCGACGGCGTACGGCAGGTCTACAATAATTATTACGATTCACGCTCCGTGGAACTCTCCCTGACATGGCGTTTCGGCAACTGGTACAACAAGACTCGCAAGTCGGCCCCGGCTTCGAACCAGGAAGAACAAAAGAGGTTGTAACGCCGCCGGGTCAGAACCTGAAATTGCTCCCGATGATGGAAAACCGCTTCTTCTCCAAGTAAAAACACCCCTCTACCCCTTTTATTGGCGGAAATATCAAAAAAAACCATAACTTTGACAGGTTATGACAAATTATGTAAGATTTCCGTTGGCGGCGGTAGTCGCGTGTATGGTATTCATATCATGCAACAACAATGTCGACATCGTCGATATGCGTTGCGAATACCTGGATAATCCCATTCAAATAGATATCACCAATCCTCGTTTCCAATGGAGGTATTCGGCAAATAAAGGGTTCTGCCAACAATCTTACGTTCTTGAAGTAGCGACCGGTGTGAATCTGCTAAAAAAGGGCAAGGCAGACGTCTGGAGCTCCGGCGTCATAGAGTCCGGCGATTGCCATACGGAAATGTATGACAATGTACCTCTTATGTCCATGACCGATTTTTATTGGCGTGTAACCGCAAGGGACAGCAACGGACGGAAAGTCGTATCGCCCGTTGCACACTTCGAGACTGCGAAGATGGAAGGCGATTATTGGCGTTCGGTTTGGATAGCCGATTCTAGCAATTTGGAGTCGAATACCATCTCGTCAAATTTCCGAAGGGAATTCTCCGTCACGAAGGAGGTGACCCACGCTTTGCTTTTCATGTCAGGAATCACGAGTTATAAAATATATATCAACGGGAAAACCGTAGGGAACAGCTTCTTGAACTTCGCTTTTGCTGACAATCCCAAACAGGTCTATTACGAGACATACGACATCACAGACAGAATCGTACAAGGCAAAAACGCTATCGCAGTAATTATGGGGAACAGCCTTCTCGACAATGGCAAGGGTTCCCGTGTATCTAGAAATCCTAAACATCAGATGCTTTGCGGCATAATCATGGAAAATGCCGACGGGACGCGTGAACAAGTTCCATGCGACGAAAAATGGAAATTTTCCAATGGCTACGTAACAAACGATAAAGACGGTGATATGGTCTATGACCTGCATAACGACCACAACGGATGGATGTTGCCATATTTCGACGACAGCAAATGGGAAAGGGTTACTGAAATGGACAATCCCGCACCGAGTATCAAATCCCAGTTGGTACCTCCAATGAAAGAACAAATTGTCAAAGCCCTCGATAGCACGAGCACTGATTCCAATACCGGCATATATGACCTCGGCAGTGAGATAATCGGCACATACTCCATGTCGTTCAAAGCAAGTAAAGGTGCAAGCATATCGGTTACCCTTTCTAACGATTATGACGGTGAAGGGCATCTGAAATCAGGAATGAAGGATATTTTTGTGGCCGATGCTTCCGATTCCCTCTATACTTTCCATCCATACATGAATTTCCGTCGTTACAGATATGCCGAGATTTCTTCCGACAAATCTATTTCGGATGTTTCATTTTCAGGAGAAAGAATTAGGCTAAACCTTGCCAGGACAGGTTTTTCCTGCTGTTCGGATTCAGTTTTGAATGACATCTGCAGACAGGCAGATAAAAATTACGTTAACCTGACGACATACAGTTTTCCGGAGAATCATACCGGGTGCGACGAAAGTAATCTTTTCAATTCGTCAATTGATGCAGATTACGGCCTTATGGCTTACGATGCCATTCTTCTATACGAAAATTTTGTGAAAGACATCATAAATAACCAGAATCCGGACGGCAGCATCGACAACCTGTTCCCAGGTATGCTCCGTCAATGTTTGCCTGCCGGGATATTGGATGCAGTTGCAGCTTTTCACATCCCATGTTCCATTTATACGTTCTACGGAGATTCCAGATGCATGTCCGATGTCTTGCGGACTTGCAGGAGATATCTGGCATACATGGAAAAGAATATGGAACATGATTTTCTTGTGGACGGAAACCTCTTGGAAAATTGCGTTTATTACTACGACTACAGTTGCATTTGCAAGATGTCGGAAGTGCTCGGAAAGGATTATTCGTTTTTCGAGTCAAGAATGAAAAACATAAGAAACGCTATCAATGCCAAGTGGTTCGATGCCGAAAAGGGAGGATATGAAAACAGTTCTTTATACGGAGTGGCGGCCGCATGGCTCCTGGGCCTTGTCCCGGAAAGGCACCGCAAACAAGTAGGGAAACACATAGCTGAAAATGCGAATATGGATAGGACCGCTTTGGAAATGAGAATGTCCTCCAAGCAGAAGAGACTTGGGCGGTTCATGGTACTGAATTCGCTGGCAATGCAGGGATTGAACGAGGAAGCCCTCGAATATGTACATGGCCCTGACGCTCCCGAGGCAAGCGTGATCGAGACATGGATGTGCAAATACCTTGGCGGAATCCGACCCGAAGAGAAAAATCCGGGATTCTCGCATTTCACCATCAAACCTTATTTTTCTCCCTCTTTGACTTACGCTTCAGGATGGCATAAAACACCCTACGGAAACGTACGCTGTTTCTGGAAGAGGGAAGAAAATGGAATAAAGATGGTTGTCGAGATTCCGGCCAATTCCAGTGCAACCGTGGTTACCAACGATATGGAAGAGATGGGAAGCGGAGTTTACACTTTCACACTTAAGGGACAATAACCGGTTTTACAGATAGCTGAAAAGGTAGTCCAAAACCTTTTCGACAGGCTGGTCCTTCATCAACACAGTCCTGTTTACATCCAGCAGATAGATGGAAGGAATCGCCCGCAGGCTGTAACCTGCGGAACGATCGGGAATCGACGACCGGTATGGAAGCCAATACGAAGGATAGTCGTCGAGATGATTCTTCCAGTCGGTTATGTCCTCGTCCGGATAGATCGCAATGAAAGATACCCTTTTCTTTTCGGCCAATACTGGAAGTCGCCTTATGAAATCGGCCATCTGCGGACAATTCCATGCCGCAGCAGTGGAATCGGGATTGTCGAATGTGTCTACCAAATCCTTGCATGCCTGACAGCCGGGGTTCTCGAATATAAGGACTATGTAATCCGCATTTATGCGGCTGAGCCTCGTGCGTTTCCCTTCGGGCGAAATCAGGGAGATATCCTTTGCCGTTGAACCGATCCTGTTCATTTTGCATCCTTCGAGAAGGAATTCGTAACGGGAAAGGTCTCCCTTGTCTGGTGCCTCTTTCCCCTTTAATTCCAGTTCGGCTTCGAGGACCGGAATGAAATAGTCTTCGCATCTGTACGGGGATTCCGTATAATAGAAAAACTGTTCGTTCATGAACAAAATGTTACGCCTTACCGAAGTATGGGGATTGGCTGCTTCGAAACGCACAAGAAGGTCCATCAACGTATCCTGGGAGGAAACGGCTGTCCGGAAGTCGCATTGGTCCAATATTTTCGCATAGTCCTCGAATGCGCCGACAAATTGTCTCGGCTCCACTCCCGCTATGAGACTGCTGTCGGCGTCGAAGCCACGCGACGGATCCAGGAACGAATCCCAGAAATGCAGGGCCATGTAGCTGCATGAACTTCGTTTTTCTGCAGGAACCTTCGATGCGGGGAAAGCATGCGAATCGACCCGTTCCGTTTCCGGAACGGCTTGTCCGGCCGAAATGCCAGATTTGCCGGAATGTGAACCGTTTTTACAAGAAACGGCGCACAGGCACGCTGTCAAGGCTATTGCCCAGAATATTGTGGCAGGTCGCATCGATTAAAAGACGAGCTTCAGGCCATAACCGCTCGGGGTGGGCCCGAGTGAAAGTTTCCTGAT
>JALCST010000004.1 GCA_022653675.1 Bacteroidales bacterium
GTACGCTTCCAAACAGGCGAAGAAAGCCGTGAGGATACACCTCTTCCCATTCCGAACAGAGAAGTTAAGCTCACGAGCGCCGATGGTACTGCCCAACCAGGTGGGAGAGTAGGTCATCGCCGTCTTATGGGGAGACCGGACGACAATATGTCATCCGGCCTCCTTTTTTTTTGTATGTGATGTAGTCCTATTTCGCGGTACCGTCGATCGATTGCCGTATTTTATCCTTATTGTTTTGTTCCATGTTTTTTTTACGCATCAGCGCTTCCAGAAAATAATAATCCGCATAATTCAGCGGAACGTCTACCTCACTGTTGTGGGGTTTGCTGCCTACGCCGTGCATGAGTATGAAGTTTCCGTTCGTACCTGTCTTTGCACGGTATGCGGGAGATGCCAGGCTATGCATGATGCTATCGGCAAGCTGTTTATAGTTTCTCCCGGGGACATAGGTGCTCAGTTCGTACAGGGCGGAAGCCGTGCATGCGGCAGCCGAAACGTCTCTGGGTTCGTCGGGAATATCAGGGGCATCGTAATCCCAATACGGGACCAGGTCGGCAGGCATGTTTTTATTTGTAAAAATGTAGTTGCACACGCCTTCGGCTATCTTTAAATATCTTTCATCGTGAGTATAGCGATAACTCATGGTAAATCCATATATGGCCCACGCCTGTCCGCGTGCCCACGAAGATTCATCCGAGTAACCCTGGGCGGTTTGTTTGTGCAGCACCTTGCCTGTTTTCGGATCGTAGTCGACCACATGATAACAGCTGTGATTTGCCCTGAAATGATTTGCCATCGTCTTGTTTGCATGGTTGACTGCAATTTTGTGGAATGTCGAATCTCCTGAAATTCTAGTTGCTTCGAACAGTAATTCCAGGTTCATCATGTTATCTATTATTACTGGGCATTTCCATCCCTTTGTCGCTTGCCAGCCCTTGTTAGTATCCCATGATTGTATGACCCCTGCTCTTGGACGGTACCGGGTGATAAGGGATTTAGCCGCCTGAATGATTACTGATCCGTAATCGTATTCGTCGTTGAGCCTGTAGCCGTTCAGATAGCTGCAACCGATTATGAATCCGACATCATGATGCCAAGTCAGATATTGGACGGTGTCAAGTGCTTCCGTATAAATTCTGGCTAGTTCAAGCCACTTTTGATTGCCGGTAAGTTCGTTAAGCAGCCACATGCTGCCTGGGAAAAAGCCGGAACACCAGTCTTCCGGGGGAATGTATCGGACATTTCCCAAACTATCGGTTGTTTTTGGGTTAAGCAATCCCCCTTTTTTCTCGATAGCTTTGATTTGAAGTGTGTATTGTGCTGCAGCATTATCGATATTGTCTTGAATAAAGTTTTTATTGTCACTTTTATATCCGGTACAGCATGTCAGAGCAATCGCAGGGACACATAAGCATATGACTGTCATCGACAGTTTGGACAAAGATCTTAGCACTTGATTGTATTTTTATTGTATTGTAAAAGTAGCGCGTTTCTTTTCTTCCAACCGTCGCAAAAAATACAATAAATGGATAAAATATTACATTTGGTGGAATCAGGGGGTGGTTGAAATCAAAATAGAAAGCATATTGATCGTTTTATTTGTATTTTTGCTATAAGACATAAGAAAGATCGAGGTATTATGCTGCGTTTTTTTAAAATATTGGCATTTTGCTGCCTTTGCATCGTAGCATCTGCTTCAAGTGTACAGGACGTTGCATTTAAGCATATAACCACTGATGACGGCTTGTCACAAATCTCCGTCAATACCCTTTACATTGATGAAAACGGTATCGTTTGGATAGGTACGCGAAACGGCCTTAACAGATTCAACGGGAACAACATCCAAACTTTCAAGTTGAATAAGAATGATCCGAACAGTCTATTTTGCAATACCGTCCTTGCAGTTGTTGGGGATGGAAATGGCATGATTTACCTGTTATGCACTGAAGGAATTGCAGAATTAAACTTGTCGACTGAGCACTTTACTACCCTTCTCCAAGGTGATGTGAACAGTATTTATTATTATGACGGCCTTTTTATCGGCAGGGATAATGAAATATATGAATATGATAGGGAAAACAAAAATTTCAGGTTGTATAGAAAAATAGCCGACGAAACAATCGAAATATGCTGTATGTGCAGACAGGGCGATTGCCTATGGGTGGGAACGAACAGCAAAGGAGTATATAAGATGGATATCTTGACTGATTCTGTAAGCCATCCAATCAAGACAGGCAATATAACAAGTATTTATAAGGATGACGAAGGCGAATTATGGATCGGGAGTTGGGATGAAGGGCTATATCATGTCTTCCAGGACGGGCATATTGAAAATCTCAGGCATGACAAGAATAACGTTAAAAGCCTTTCGTCCAATTTTGTCAGGACATGTTGCGAAGACAATAACGGCAATATGTGGATCGGTACGTTCAACGGCCTTAACAAGCTCACGAAAAATACTCGCAGAATTCAATATTATCCTGCCGAAAGCAATAACAGCGAGGGACTTACTCATTCGTCAGTATGGTGTATTGTCAAGGATACTCAAGGAACATTATGGCTGGGAACATACTTCGGAGGAGTCAATTATTTCAATCCTGAATTCGAGATATATAAGAGGTATACCGTATCGGATGAGGGGGAAAAAGGATTAAGCAGTTCCATAGTAGGGAGGACTATAGAAGATGCAGACGGTAACTTATGGATAGGGACCGAAGGCGGTGGACTGGATTACTATAACAGGAATACTCATGAATTCAAATGGTACCGATACGGGGTAGGGCCAAACAACATTTCACACAACAATGTCAAGGCTCTGTATTATGACAAGAAGGATAAAATCCTGTGGATAGGTACCCATACTGGAGGATTGAACAGGCTTGATGTCCAAACCGGAGCTATAAGACACTATCGCATGCACGCCGGAGATGTTCATTCGTTGCCTTCCGATATCATTCGGGACATTGTCCCATATAAAAAAGACGTGCTTATCGTCGGTACCCAAAATGGCGTTTGCCTGTTCAGAAAGGTGGATGGGAAATGTGAGCAACTTTTTAAGGATTCGCCCGATGGCCTGAAGATCAAGATGGTGACAAAAGTTCTGTTGGATAATGAAGGCAAATTATGGGTAGCTGCAACCGGTGAAGGTGTTTTCCGTTACGATTTCGAAGATAAGAGCCTGACTGATTTCCGACATGACGTAAGTGATTCCAGCAGCTTAAGCAATAACAATGTCAATAACATTATGCAGGATAGCAAGGGCAATCTTTGGTTTGCCACTTCAGGAAGCGGACTGGACAAGTTTGTTCCCGAAAGCAATTCTTTCGTCAATTATGACCACGAATACAATGGGCTGATAAGCGACTGCATATACGATGTTCAGGAATCTCCCGTAAGCGGAAGGCTCCTTCTGGCAACGAACCTGGGGCTTGCCATATTCGATACCGCTGCGAACGTGTTTAAAAATTACAGCGTCGAAAACGGATTCCCCATGACCGATGTCAACGAAAATGCATTATGCGTTACACATGATGGGGAGATTTTTCTCGGTGGAATGAAAGGAATGATTTCGTTTCATGAAAATGCCCTTAATTTTCCACCGAAACCATATAAGATCATTTTATCGAATTTATATGTCAATGGCAAAGAGGTCTCCGTTGGAGATCAGACCGGCATCCTCAACCAATCCTTATGCTATACCAAGGAAATAACGTTGCATCATGCGCAATCCATATTCAGCATCGAATACTCGACGTCAAATTATATAGCTGAAAACAAGGATGATATTTTGTACAAACTGGAAGGGTTCTCAAACGAGTGGCAAAGTGCCCGCGGCCAGTACGGAATTACGTATACAAACCTTAATCCCGGAACTTACCACCTTGTCTTGAAGGCGGCGGGAAAAGATACGAGCCTGTGCCGGCCGGCCAGTCTTACCATACACATATTGCCTCCGTTTTACCGGACCCCTATAGCATACCTTATTTATTTGCTTCTGATCTGTTCACTTGTCTGGTATCTCGTAAAGACAAACAATACCAGAATCAAGCTGAGAGAATCATTAAAGTATGAACAGCAGCATATCAAAGATGTTGAAGCGCTTAATCAATCGAAACTGAGGTTTTTTACGAATATCTCGCATGAATTCAGAACCCCGTTGACATTGATAGTAGCCCAGGTCGAAACCCTGATACAGGCGCAGAACTATACCCCCGCCTTGTATAATAAACTGTTGAGCATCTATCACTGCAGTATAGAGTTGCGCGACCTAATCACCGAGCTGCTTGATTTCAGGAAACAGGAACAAGGGCATATGAAGGTCAGGGTTCGTCCCCACAACATCGTCTCCTTTCTCTATGAGAACTATCTGCTCTTCAAGGATTATTCGGATCATAGAAGAATCAATATGGAGTTCGAAAAGGATTCCGACGATATTGAAGTGTGGTACGATCAGAAACAGATGCAGAAGGTTATTAACAATTTGCTTTCCAATGCAAGCAAACATTCCGATGAAGGTGGTACCATTACGTTGGGTATCAAGGCAGATGGCACGAATGCCATAATAAGGGTAACCGATACCGGTTGTGGGATAGACGTGAAGGAGATCGACAAGATATTCGACAGATTCTACCAGGTCGAGGGTGTCGATGAGATCGACAGCAAGGCAGGAATCGGAATCGGGTTGGCTTTGACCAAAGGCATAGTCGAATTGCATCATGGTAAAATCGCCGTCGAGAGCGAACTTGGAAAAGGGAGCAGTTTCATAGTCTCGCTTCCTCTCGGCAAGGAATGCTTCTCAACTGAAGAGATCGATAATCGTACGGAACAGGAAATGCAATCAGAACTTTTGCAGCCTGATGTGGGTGAACATCTAAAATCGGAACTTGAAGAAAATTCTCCGAACAAGAATATCCCTAACGTCAAGATCCTGATTGTGGAAGACAATATGCCGATTCGTAATATCCTTGTCGATATTTTCCGTCCGTACTATAATGTCATTGTTGCATCCAATGGAAAGGACGGGCTTGAAATGGTTCGCAGTGAAATGCCTAATATAGTTGTGAGCGATATAGTCATGCCTGAGATGTCGGGGATAGAATTATGCAAGCAAATCAAGAGCGATTTTAATTGCTGCCATATTCCGGTCGTTCTTCTTACCGCTCGCGGATGTCTTGAACAGAATATCGAGGGATTTCTCATAGGTGCGGATGATTACATAACAAAGCCGTTTAATATCAATCTTCTGATTTCCCGTTGCAACAACCTTGTCAATTCCAGGCGGCTCCTTCAGGAAAAATTCAGCAGGCAACCCAAGGCGTATGTGCAGATGCTCGCCACAAACCCCATTGACAAGCAATTCCTGGATAAGGCTACTAAAATAATAGAGCAGCATCTTGATGATACTGAGTTCAATGTAGGTGTTTTCTCGCAGGAAATGGCGATAGCCAGAACCAAACTGTTTACAAAGCTTAAAGCTGTTACCGGGCAGACACCCAATGATTTCATCCTTTCAATCCGCCTTAAGAAAGGGGCCTTGATGTTACGTAACAATCCCGAATTGAACATAACCGAAATATCGGACAGGATAGGGTTCAGTTCGTCACGCTATTTCAGCAAATGCTTCAAGGATGTGTATCACGTCAGCCCTCTGGCATATCGTAAAGGGGAAGAGGAGAAGAGTTGAATTACAATGTTTATCGATGATCGGACAGCATAATACTTAATGTATTTTTTTGCTGTTTTCATGTACTTTTCAGTACAGTTTCATGTTTATTGGCTTATTACCTTTAACATCGGATACAGTAAACGTAAAAAACAGTATCCCCGATCATCATGAAACGAATAAGCAGTATTTTCAAATCGTCTTTAACGTTGCTATTTCTAATTGCAACATTGTTCGGAGCAGGTGCCCAGAATCCAGTCGAACTCAAGTTGTGGCCGAACGGTTCTGCCGGCAGCAACGGGCTTACAGGCGATGAAATGGTATCTGAGGACGGTATAATAAGCAATGTCACAAATCCTTCCATAATAGTATTCAGGCCATCGAAGCCAAACGGCATCGCGATCATAATGTGTCCGGGGGGAAGTTATATCCGTCTTGCAATCAATCACGAGGGATACGATATGGCTTCATGGTTCAATGCCCTGGGGGTTACTTATATAATATTGAAATACCGTATGCCGAACGGCCATCCGGAAATACCGCTTTCCGATGCGGAGCAAGCTATGAGGGTGGTTCGCGCGCATGCGGCGGAGTGGGGGGTGGATCCACATCGTGTTGGCATCATGGGGGCTTCCGCCGGCGGCCATCTTGCAGCTTCTCTTGCGACATTGTTCACGAGTGACGAAACGCGTCCGGATTTCCAGATATTGCTCTATCCCGTGATTTCCATGTCGCCTGATTCCACGCACGCAGTTTCACGGAGGGAACTTATAGGGGGCAATGCATCGAAAGAGTTGGAAATCAAATACTCATTGGAAAGACAAGTCTCGTCAACGACTCCACAGGCATTTATTGCACTGTCTGCGGATGACAAAACAGTTCCTCCTTCAAACGGGATAAGCTATTTTTCTGCGCTTCTCGGATGCGACGTGCCGGCCACATTGCATGTCTATCCGTTCGGGCGACACGGCTGGGGATTCCGCGATAGCTTCAAGTATAAGCGGCAGTGGACGGGTGAATTGGAAAAGTGGCTTTTTGACGGGGTGGAATGGTCTGATTAAAAATCCGTACATTATAAAATGTACGATATTATACGAATTCTGAATGATAAACTTATATCGGATATGATGGTTCTGCATAATTTTGTAGTGTAAGAATCATTTCACATCGTTTCTTTTATAAATAAACTATGATTGCGTCCAAACATATTCCCTGTTTCCTTGTTATTCTATCCCTTGGCTTTTCAAGTCTTCATGCCAATGTAATGGAAGCGAAAGTCAACTCCCCTAAGATCGTCAATCAGTCGGTGGAGCTTGACGGCGTGTCGATTCCAGATCACCCGAGATTGCTCTTTACCAATGAAAGGGAGGCAGAGATCAAGGAGCTGGCAAAGCATGACACATTTTTGGACAGTCTCTTGAATTTCCTGAAAGAAGAGGCTGATGAACTGCTTGAAGATAGACCTATGGAATATCCGGCCCATGTTTCCAGCATACTTCCCGTCAGCCGCGAGCAGATCTACAGGATAATGACCCTGTCGCTTGCTTACCGGATGTTCGGAGAGGCCAAATATGCTGAAAAAGCGAAGGCAGGCCTCATTAACGTCTGCAATTATCCCGACTGGGGACCGAAGCACTATTTGGATGTGGCGGAGATGTCGACCGCCGTTGCCATCAGCTATGACTGGCTTTATGACTTCTTGCCGTACGATACTAGGCGCTTGATAGCAAAGTCTATAAAAGAGAGGGCGCTTATGCCTGCATTGAAGGAATATGAAACGGGGTCGCATGTGTGGGGGAAGCGGGAGACTAACTGGAATGTGGTCTGCAATACGGGAATGGTCCTTGCCGCCCTTGCGGTTGCAGAGGATGAACCGGCCATGGCAGGGAAGATAATCAAAGAAGGAGTTGGCAACGTTCCATTGTGCCTGAAGTATTTCGGTCCAGACGGAGTCTGTTATGAAGGCCCGGGCTACTGGTATTATACCACGGTGAATCTGGCGATGCTTATAAGTTGCCTTGACGAGAATCTTAAAACAGACTTCGGGCTTTCCGGTCTGTCAGGAATAGACAGGACAGCATTCTATTATGTATCTTCAGTCAGTCCTTCGGGTCTTATATTCAACTTCGCTGATACGTACCGCGATGTTCCGAATTACGGTCCGTGCTATTTTTTCTTCAGCAGAAAGTATAACCTGCCGCGGGTAGCCGAATTCTATCGTAACCTGATCCGAGAAGTCATTCTTTCGCCGAAGAAGAATCCCAGATGGCATTTCTTCCTCAATATACCGTGGTATGATCCTTCTACGGCTTCTGTCTCTACAGAGGTGCCTCGCATGCAAGTTTTTAATAACCAACTTAATCCTATATTGGTGTTCCGAGGGAATGGAAAAGATGCCAATGCGATTTCACTTATGGCAAAAGGAGGAGCCGGCGACATGCCGCACCAGCACTTGGATGCCGGATCCTTTGTCGTGGAAACAAATGGCGTGCGCTGGCTCGTCGATTTAGGTGTTGAACCTTCCGATTATAGCCTTGACGGATTTTGGGATTATACTCCGTATACAGGCGAACGCTGGTCGTATTTTCGCTATAATAATTTTAGTCATAATACGTTATCCCTCAACGGAACACTTCAGAATTCCGCCGGCCGCGGCCGCGTACTTCGGTTTTGTGCCGATGCCGGAAAGCCTTTCGGAATAATTGACCTGACCTCAGTCTACTCAAATCTAGCTTCAAGGGTTCAGCGGGGTTTCATGTTGATGTCCGACAATGCCATTCTTGTACAGGATGAAGTTTCCGCCTTATCCGATTCATGCCGGATAGTATGGAATTCAGTTACCGATGCGGAAATTACCATCAAGGGCAATACCGCCATTTTGCGTAAAGGTACCAGTAAGTTCATATTAAAGATAGCAGCCCCATATGATGCGGTCTTTACAAAAAGTGCAATATCAAACTATGGACCGGCAGCTCCGATAATAGGATACAGCCTTCTTCAAGTTTCACTTTCCACGGACGAAGATACCCCGTGTACGATTCGTATCCTTATGGGTAGCGACGAATATGGAATGGCTAAGGCCGAAGCCGGCAATATAAACATCCATTTGGCCAATTGGAGGTAGATCATATATGAAAATGCGAAAAACCATTCTCAATCCCTTTCTCTTTGGACTTTTTATTATTATCGGTTGCAGTGACGTAACTAAGATGCAAGCGAATAATTATTACGTCTCTTCAGCCGGGAGGAAGGCGGAGTTCGATAACTTATACGGTAAGTACTTGGGCGATAAGATTTTCGATGTCAACTCGATAACATTTAATCCCGGGGATACCGTCAGGTTTTACGGCTCGATTACAGATGAGGTCATAGGTAATCCGGGAATCGGCACCCATTCTCGTCCTATCGTCTTTATGGGTATAGGACCACAGGATGGGCGTGCTGTCATCGAGGGCGTCGCATTGTCGAATACAAAGAATGTTGAGTTCCTCAACTTCGAGGCGGCTTCGCCGATCATACAGATCAGGACCGTCAACACCAGCCCCGATTCCGTCCGTTTCGTCAAATTCAGGAACTGCTACCTGCACGACGGAATCCAGGGGATAGCGATTACAATTCCTACCGCAAGCGACATAACATTCGAGAATACCGTCATTGACCGGATGGATCAGGATGGGATCCTGCTCTCCGATGGGGCGGGTGACAGGTTCTCGTTTATCGGAGGATCAATATCAAACACCGGTAAAGTCAATCCCGGCTGGCACGTCCATGGATGTTACGCTTCCGGCGGCAGCGGGCATTTGTTCGACGGCGTCGAATTCGAAAACAACGTAGGTGGATATTCGATCAGCATACGCCGCGGGGGCATTACGATAAGGAACTGCACATTCATCGGATATTATACGGGGATAAACAATAACAACGAAGACGAGATTACCGGAATCAACCATTATACCGGTTCACGAGCCAGGAACCAATATTACAGGCTGTATCGTAACTGGTTTGCAGGTTGCCGGGTAGCGATATACCAGGGAGGTTTTCTCAACAACGGCCACGATCTCGGATGTGAAGACCCAGGTAATGCCTGGGCAATATTCAACAATACCTTTGTGAATACTCTGATTAATTTCGGAGAGACTACCGATAACCTGAAAGCGCCTGCATATTATGATATTTACTTGTTTAACAACGTATTCGTCAATACAAAAGTAGTTGTTGCCGATGCAAATGCAAACAAGACGCATGAATTGTCAAGCAACGAATGGTCCGGTACGTCTTCTTTATACAGCAACAAGTGATATTGTATCATTACAAATAAAGGGAAAAGATTCTATTATCATAAAATAAAACTTCTATGAAACTATTTAAATACATTGCGAAGGCATTATTTACGATGCTTGTTGCAGTATTGCCGCTTACGCATGTATATGCGCAGGGCAAAACAGTTACGGGAACGATAACCGACAAGTCCGGTTCCGTAGTGGGTGTCGCCGTATTCGTCGAAGGTGAACATGTAGGCAGTACATCGGACATCAACGGAAAATACTCCATATCTGATGTTCCACCCGATGGTTCATTGGTGTTCACCTGCATAGGCTATTTGTCCCAAACGATAAAGGTGAACGGCAGGACGGTCATTGACGTAAAGCTTGAAGAGGATCTTCAACAGCTCGAAGAGGTATTGGTCGTCGGATATGGTGTGCAGCGCAAGACCGATTTGACAGGTTCCGTAGCATCCGTCAAGGCCGGCGATATCCTGAACACGACCCCGACAGGTAATGTATCAGATGCCTTGCAGGGACGGATAGCCGGTGTCTCCGTGGTGTCAGGATCCGGTAATCCAGCCTCGGATAATACCATACGTGTACGTGGCATAAACTCCATAACGGCCGAAACAGGACCGCTGGTAGTGATCGACGGATTCATCGGCGGATCCTTGAAGACTCTGAATCCGTCTGACATACAGTCGATCGAAGTGTTGAAGGATGCCTCCGCCACTGCGGTTTACGGATCGCGTGGAGCCAACGGGGTTATTCTGGTCACCACAAAGACCCCGAAGAAAGGTGTGGTAAATGTCAGCTTCAACGGGTTTGCCAACTTTAAGACTGTAGCGAAATATCCGGAAACGCTTTCAGCCTACGATTATGCATTATTGGCAAATGATTATGGTAAAGAGTATTACGGAAGCGGAGATTATTACTTTTATAACGAATCGCAACTTGAGGATTTCAAATCGGGTAAAGCCGGATATGATTATGTAAAAGCGATTTTCAGGGACCCTGCGTTGGTCCAGAATTATGAGCTTTCCGTTTCCGGAGGTAGCGACAAGACAACTTTCATGGCTTCGTTGCGCTACGAAGCTAATCAGGGAGTCATAAACGAATCTGACGACAAATTATACAACTGGCGTTTGAAAGTCGATACCAAAGTTAAAAAATGGCTTGATGTAGGATTGAACATATACGGCAATCACAGCAATTATAATAATCCTCGTATTTCCACCTATGACGGGCTTATTCAGCAGGCCATCTATTTCCCTCCGACAATAGAACCGAAGGACGGAAATGGCAACTATAACAATTTCTTCATTGACGGTACTGCTACCTATAATCCGATGGGCATGATCTGGGAGTCCAACAATCAGAACAAATCGCTTTCCAATCGCATTCAGGGTTATGCCGATTTTAAAATATTTGACGGATTGACCTTCAGGTCACAAATGGGAGTAGCGTTCGCGAATTATCTTAGTACGAATGCAGAAGATGAAAATGGATACTATTATTTCAAGAATGGTGTCACAGCAGCGAGCGCTTCCAGTACATGGAGTTATAGCTGGCTTAACACCAATACATTGAGTTATATAAAAGAATTCAACAAGAACAATAGAATCAACGCGACTGCGGTATTCGAGCAATCCTATGCCGATACCTATAGCCATAGCAGTGTCGCATCCGATGTCGATTATGTTGACATACTTGGTGCCAATGCGTTAGGTTGGTCCAACTCCACTCTTTCCTCCGTTTCCTCGAGCCGTACCATCAACACTATGATGTCGGGAATGCTCAGAGTGAACTACGTATTCATGAATCGCTACATGGCAACGGCTTCGATCCGGGCCGACGGCTCTTCCCGCCTGAACGACAAATGGAGTTATTTCCCTTCAGCGGCCGTAGCATGGAATATCAAGGAAGAAGACTTCCTGAAGAAAGTCAATGTGATAAGTCAGATGAAGCTTAGGGTAGGATATGGTTCGGTGGGCAACCAGGCGGTCGAGGCATATCGCATATATTCCAAGATGAGTCCTACAAAGAATGCCGATGGTACTACATCCTATATCGTGGACCGTCCGCGTGCCAATTATCTTCAGTGGGAACGCAATGATCAGTTGAACATCGGTATTGATTTCGGCATGTTCGGCAACCGTCTTGTCGTAACGGCAGACTGGTACGACAAATATTCGAGGGACATCCTTCTCGAACTGGCCCAGCCTTCCCACATGGGATTCTCTTCACTTTTGTCGAATTCCGGAGAAATCAGAAATACTGGAGTTGAGTTCACTATAAGTGCCGATCCTGTTGATAACAAGAATTTCAGATGGCATACAGACATAACGTTGACTCACAATAAAGGTATTTACAGCAGTATCCCGACCCCGACTCACCGTCAGCAGCAAGCCGGTTCTAATGCAAACAACCTGTTTTATATGATCGAAGGGGATAAGCTCGGCACTATGTGGGGCTATTATTGTGATGGCGTCTGGCAGCAGGATGAGGTCGATGCTGCATTCGTCGATGCAGACGGAAATACTAACGGCAAGACAAACGGCCAGACTTACAAGGTCAAGGCGGGTAATACCAAACTTAGGGACGTGAACAAGGACGGGAAATACAATATCTCCGATCAGGGCGTTATCGGCTGTGGACAGCCAACCTTCAATTGGGGCTGGAACAACTCGTTTTACTTTAAGAATTTTGATGTTTCATTCTTTGTAGTCGGGTTCCATGGGTTTGACATATATAATGTCACCCGCCAAATGGGATATTATAACACAGTGCAAGGGCAGAATATGAGTGTCATCCCTAACAATCCTGAGTTGGAAAACAGATGGACTGCAACCAATACCGATACCGACGTTCCCGGATTCATAAATGGAGGTACGGAAAATAAGGTATTCACATCCCGCTTTATTGAAGATGGCGGTTTCGTGAAGATAAAGAACATTACCATCGGGTATTCCCTGCCTCAAGATATTTGCAGCTCGGCAGGAATCAAGAATTTGAGGATATACGGCTCTTTGCAGAATCCTTTTGTTTTTACCAGATATTCCGGAATGGATCCTGAAGCGACTCTCGGGAGCCCTTTGATAGAAGGAGTCGATTGGGCAGAATATCCCAATAGCCGTAATTTTATAATTGGAGTGAATTTTACGTTCTGATCAAATAATTAAGATTGATATGAAAAATATAATAATATTGACCGCTTCGTTTGCAAGCGTCATTTTGATCGCTTCTTCCTGCGTAAACCTTACTCAGGAGCCGAAGTCTTTCATTACCGAGGAACAATATATCGCATCCATCGATTACGATGGATTGCAGAAAGCTACTACTGCTCTTTACAAAAAATTATGGCAGAACGGTTACGGATTCAATTGCCGTATGCAGCGTATTAACGTGTTGGCAGATGATATCACATGCTCAAAAACGAAGGCAGGTAATGCATTGGATTATTTTGATGCCCTGACTCCCAACCTTACGATAAACGATGCTGATTTTTCCACTCCGTGGGCTGGCTTCTATGGAGTGATCAATGATGCCAATACATTGATAAATAATGTTATAATTCCTGATGATGAAGCTACAGCGAAAAAATGGGAGGGAGTTCTTGGAGAAGCTTATTTCATGCGTGCGCTCAGTTATTTCTATTTGGTAAGGATCTTCGGTGACGTACCGTTGATCTTATCTTCTGATGAGGCTCTGCCGCGTATGCCGCGTACCGCTGTGACAGATATTTATGATAAAGTTATCATTCCGAGCCTTGATACCGCAATAGCATGGCTTCCTTCCGTCAGCAGAAGCGGATCAAGCTCCACCCCTTCAAAATGGGTGGCAGAGACATGCCTTGCGGACGTCTATATGACTATGGCAGGATGGCCTTTGAAGAAAGGGAAAGAGTATTATTCTAAGGCTGCTGCTGAAGCGAAGGATGTTATAAATAATTCCGGTTTGAGCCTGATGACCAATTATTCGGATCTGTGGAAAAAGGCGCTGGTGGACGATGCGACCGAACACATGTTTGGCCTGCATCATAGTGCACTTGATGGAGTCGGAGCCAATTACGGGAAATCATATTATCCGATTGACTTTTACCCTAACAAAGGATGGGCCGATTATTACTGTGACGAACAGTTTTACCTCAATTATCCCGATGATGACAGGAAGGCGTGGAATATCATGACCGAATGGCCTGTTCAAGGCGGGACCCATGAAGTCACCAATTACAAGGAGACGACCGACGGTTCCCCTGCCATTTCGAAGTACTACGATTATGATTACGGAGCGCCGGGAAAAAATCCGATGGCGGACGGAATTACCTGCATCTATCGTTATGCCGATGTCTTGCTGATGTATGCCGAGTGTTCGACGAGAGCGACAGGTACCGTCGATGCCCTTGCATTGAAATCGTTGAATGACGTTCAGAACCGTGCCCATTCCAGCATTACGACGACAACGAATGCAACCGAATTTGAAAATGCGGTTTTCAATGAACGTGGATGGGAATTCTTTGCCGAGATGAAACGATGGTTCGATTTGGTGCGGCTGGAAAAAGTCGCTGAAGCGGAATCCGACAAATGGGCAGGTTCGACATTCAAGGAGTATGACTCGTATTATTTGCCGATTTCCAACACGCAGATTGAACTTACCGGATGGACTAATAACCCAGGGTATTGATATGCCCTTCCATTTATTTGGAAATCAGACCTATTGTTTGCAAAGTAACGTAGAGAAAAGCATATCTTAAGGAAGTAATTATGAAGAAAAAAAAATATTGTGTTGTGATATTGTTCCTTCTTATGTGTTTTAGCGGAACAGCTACTTCGGCACAAGAATGTAAAAGGGTCATTGTCTTCATGATAGACGGATTGAATTGGCAGGCGCCTGCTTTGTTGAATATGCCGGTTCTCGATTCTTTGATTGCGGAAGGCACTTATGTGCAGAAGTCATACATGATCATTCCGCATCATCCGACCGTAGGTGATTACAGCAAGTACAACAGTTGTTCGTTCCCGAATCCGATGTTACAGGAAGGGACCGTTTTCCTCAGGCCAGGAAACCGGATGATCCAGGAAATGATCTCTCCGGAAAACAATACAGCGTTCGTAGTGAATACGACCGCATACAAATCGGTCGGAAGGGGATTTTCGTTATGTATAATGAACAATTCCCTTTCCGATGATTCGGTTGTCTCCACATCAATCGGCCTTTTGGATAGCCTCGATATCCGCTATATGCGGATCCACCTGCAGTCGCCCGGCTCGATCGGCACGGAAATAGCCATGAACAGCGACGGCAAACCTTATGCAAGAAACATCTATGGCCCGTGTTCCCCTTATGTCAAAGCGGTTGAAAATGCAGATAAGCTTCTCGGGCGGCTGCTGCGTTATTTGAAGAGATCAGGGAAATGGGATGATACGGTTCTTATTGTGACGTCGGATCATGGGCAAAGCAGGGTCGGATGGCATCCGATGCTGGACGAGGACAGTTGGATGACTCCGTTGGTGTTCGCCGGGAAGGGAATCGCTAAGGGACGCGTGCTCCCGTACTTCGAACACATAGACATCGCTCCTACAATAGCTTGGCTGCTGGGTGTCGAAGCTCCGAATACGGATGGAGGGTCTGGGAAGGCCGTCAGGGAGATATTGGATACGGTCGACGTCTCAAATTACAATCCAACGCAAAACATAAGGATAATCGACAGCCAGATACGTGAGTACAGCATATTGTCTGCAAAGATGACATTGGCCGCGGAAAAGGACAACTATATTGCAGATGTCATCTCGTCGCTTTCCAACCAGAATCTTACGCCAGAGCCATTCTATCATCAGGACCTCATAATGGATTGGTACAAGGCGGGGACCCTTAAGCATATGATTGATGCGAACGAAGTGGTATTGAAAAAGATGAGGCGGACGCTGAAAGAAGGGAAAGCCGCATCCGAATGTACGAAGGAGGATTCCCAGGTCGCCTTCAGGAAATTGTTCGGCGATTTGGCCGTTCTCGATCCGGCCATGGTCGCAAAGGTAAAGAGCGATTCAGTAGGGAAAAGGCATTATGTGGATAAGAACGGAGACGGAAAGCCGGAAGAGGCGTGGTTCATCGACGTCGATCCGCGGCACAGCCCCGACGTCCGCCCCGTCCTGGTCAAAGTGGTCGACATGAATGGTAAGATGGCGGCGGGCAAAGAACCGAGGAAATGCGGGACTTTGTGGATTGTCGACCTTAATGCGGACGGCTCGGTCGACGCAGTGATCAATTACCGTGACGATGACCGTGACAATGATCTCGATGCTGTGGAGTGGTATACTTTCGGAAGGAAGAACAAATATGCCCAAACGGCTGGGATTCGCGTCCTGTTGTCCACCGATGACGGAGATGACAATCTTCTCGATTACGATATCAACTACAAATACTATCAGATCCCCTGTCAGGACTATTCACATTTCGGGGGGGATGAAAGTTTTGTCCTGTTCTATCTGGATGATAAGCAGAACAGGTGGATCCCATACTTTGAAAGCCCCTTTATTTTCTATGATCCTGATGATGACGGAATTACCAACGAGGCTATTCGCGTGGAGGGCCACGGGGATAGCCTGAGGACTCTCCGATGGAGTTTTGATGTATATCCTTCTGTTTTGAAAACGCGTGATTACGATGTATCTGTATCCGCATGTGCGAGGGGGTGGACCGAATCCGGTGATATGGACAGCCGTTTCAGCATGACATTGCCTAAAAACGTAACTGAAACCTTGAATATATGGGGCATACCGACCGGCCCGTTCCTGAAGCGGTCCAAAGCTCGCGATTATTTGCGGAAAGCGGTATGGGCGCGTGATATCATGACATGGAACGAAAACGATTTGAATATCGAATTCGCGGATCCCGATGACAGGATTGAACGATGGGAAGGAGTGATCAATCCTCCGATAAGGGAAAGCGGTTATTATATGCCAGGAATAGGAGGCCCGGATTGCGGAATATATAACAAGCGTTTCGAACTTGAGCTTCACCCGAAGGGACCGAACATCTATTATTTCAATCCGTCGGACGGGAGGGTCCATTTGAAAGGCAGCGATAAAACCTGGATCAAGGTGGACTATGACTATGATGGCAAGGCGGATATGTATTATGAATGGACCGATTCCGACGGGGATGGGATTATGGACCGGATCGGTCTTGATATGGACGGCGATGGCAAGGCGGATGATGCATGGGACCTTGATGTGTCGGGAATCAGGGAGGTTAACTGGACATTCGAAGGTCTTAACGGAGTCATGTCTCCGGTATACGGGAAAGAACCTGAAAGGAAGTACTATTTGATCCGGGCTCTTACAGGTGCATTGGAAAAATTGGGTCAGGGCTCTGGAAAAGATTCGGTCTGGCTGATGCTGAATGGCGGTATGAACTGTCCGCATCTGTCTGCCGGGTTGCCCGATAGACTCGTAAACAGTGACAAATCCGTTCTATACTATCTTTCCCTTGTCCAGGACCGGCAGATACTGAAGTTGAAGGAGTCCGGTTGCGGTGATGACGAATTCTGGAGGCGTTTCAACTCCGCAAGGAAGAACGGGGATACCGAAGGGATGACGAAGGCACTTCTCGGGTTCTTCGACTTGTCGCATCAGGCTGAGGGTTACTCCCTTTGGATATCGTCATTGCGCAGGAAAAAAGATAAGAGGCAGGTAGCCTGGAACAACCAGTGGCTTCCACCCAACTGGGGATGGGAGTCGGAAAAAGCCGCATTCAGATTTTATCGCGGTCATTTTGATCTGTTCGGAAAACGCCAATGGATGGACACTCTGGTTATGCCCAATCTCTCCGATAATTATCACGTTGATCAGAATTTATGGGGTATGGACATACTTCATGTCGGAAAGACTTCAGGTTGCGGTGGATTGACTTTATATGTAAACGGGGTTGCATATCCTGTCCGTAATGAAACTGGGACCGGCGTTCCTTCTTTTGAAGAAAGGTTGGTTAAGGAAACTCTGGATTCCCTTGAATTCGAATTCAAGGCGACTGGTGTCGGACCGCATGACGATCCTTATACAGTAATCATATATCCGTCGATTTCGGGTGGAAGCCTGTATTCGACGATCAGGATAAATGTCGAAGGAGGTAATCCGGAAGACAAAGTCGAGCTGGGCATCGGGATGGTCCGTTTGCCAGACGAGACTTATTTCCGTGATGGCAAAAAAGGAATTATGGCGTCTTGGGGATTCCAGGATCCCCAAGTCGGTATTATAGGGATTGGAATAGCTTTCCCTCATAATCTTTTGCTGCGTTTTGAGGAAAATAAATATGAACACCAGGCCATATTAAAATGCCGGGGAAACATGCCGGTAGTCTATCGCATACAAGGGGATTGGCTCAGAGGACACCGTTTCCCGATATATCCGTCAGCCCAGGACTGGTTCGACAAACTTGATTCGATCAGGATGGGAATGTGAGACGTTGAGAAAATATCTATAGAAAAATTGCGGTAAATTATTACCTTTACGATCCGTAATCTGAAATGATATTCAGTTAGCGAGAGAGGAGTATTTTTACATGAAAAAATGCAGTTTATGAAGAAGATATTAGTAGCATTGGCAGTACTGCTTTCGTTGGTGTCATGCAGTAGCCATAGTTTGACTGTGGCGTTGGATCAGGCTCCTTCGGCCCAGTATGCGGGAATTTATTGTGCGCTTGCGAACGGTTATTATAAGAAGGCCGGTCTCGATGTGCAGGTTAAATATGTCGAAACGGCAAAGGGATATCAGACTTTGCAAAGTGGTGAAGCGGATATAATTAATGAGCCTCTTCTGAATGCCGTCGAGTTCAAGGCGAAAAGCGGAATGGATATGGTCAATTTTCTCCAGACGTCGCAAGTTTCCGGGCTGACGGTCGTTACACATGATAAGATCTCCGAATTCAAACAGTTGGACGGTAAATTGATCGGTTACAAAGAAGACGGATATGACCTTATGGTCCGTGCCATGTTCGCAATGAAGGGAATGTCTGTAGAATGGGTTAAGGTAAAGGATTACCACGATTTCGTGGACGACAAGGTAGATGCTTACGTTTCGATGGATTACGGCGATCTGTTCGATATCGCGGGTGCAGGAGGCAAACCGTTCTACATATTCTCTCTTTCAAGGATGGGCTTCGATGTTCCGGAAGACGGTTATTATACAATGAGGAAACTTTATGAAGGCAATTCCGGTATCTACAAAAAATTTGCTGAAGCTACCGTGAAAGGTTGGAAATGGGCCGACACGAGCCGCGTACAGGCTGTCAACGTAGTTACGAACGAAATTGTTAAGCAAGGCTTGACTCCCGATGAAAAACACGAAAACTGGATTTTGACTGAAGTGTTGAAATACCAAGTCGATCCGGTAGCCAGGGTTCGCACATTCAAATTATTCGAGGAAACGGAGGATGCTGCGAATGCGATTCTTATTGGTGCCAAACTTATAGAATCTCCTATATCGGTAATGATCAAAAGGACTACTCCAGTGGGAAGTACGTTCAAGGAGGCGAATCCCAAGGATGTGGATGCTATCCTGAATAATATGTACGAATCCGGCGGTGGCGACAGCACGGCCGATAAGAAATAATTGGTGTCGGGCAGATAATGAAAGGAGGCCGGCTGAAAAGTGCTTTTCAGCCGGCCTCCTTCGTTTCCCATGATGGACTGACTTGTGTATTACCAGGCGAGTGCGCTGCCTCCCAGAATGGCTGCGTCCGATTCCCTTAGGGAAGAATGAATGAGAGCGATCTTACCCTTCCAGTAATTCAAAAGATTGGCTTCCATCGATTCGCGGATAGGTTTCTCTAGGAACTCCCATGAACGCGCCAGCCCTCCGAACAATACTATGGCTTCTGGAGCCGAGAATGCTACGAAGTCGGCGAAAGATTGTCCTAGAATGCGTCCGGTAAAGTTGAATATCTCGATGGCCATCTTATCGCCGAGTTTTGCCGCGTCGTAAACGTCTTTGGAAGTTATTTCCGTGGAAGTGCGCAATATGCTTGGTTCGCTGCTCATGTTAAGCCATTCTCGAGCCGTGCGTGCTACCCCGACAGCGGAACAGTAAGTCTCGAGACACCCGGTCTTGCCGCATCCGCAAGGACGACCGTTATGGCGTACCACGCATGTGTGCCCGAGTTCCCCGGCGAATCCGTCGTGACCGTAGACCAATTGCCCGTTTATCACGATCCCGCTTCCGACCCCGGTTCCGAGGGTTATCATTATGAAATCCTTCATTCCCCTTGCGGCACCATATGTCATTTCGCCTACTGCGGCCGCATTGGCATCGTTTGTTACCGTTACTGGCACTCCCAGGTTTTCCGATAATGTCTTCCCCAGAGGGATGCTTTTACCCTTGGCCCATGCTATGTTGGCAGCATCTTCTATGTTGCCCGTATAATAATTTGCGTTGGGGGCGCCAATACCTACTCCCTGGATCTGGTCCATCCCGATGTCCTTGGCAAGGGCCCTTACGGTATCGCAAACCGCATCCATGAATTTGCCGGCTTCGTCTGGATTGTACAATGAATTGATGACTGTCTGTATTACTATGTCTCCGCGGCGATTGACAATGCCTATTTTCGTAGTCTGTCCGCCAACATCTACACCAACAACATAAGGTTTTTCCATGATTACTTAATATTTATTCGGTTTTGATATCTGGGTTTACATTTTTTGAGAAGACCAGCGCATATAGCAGGATGCAGACGAACCCAGCAACAATTAGCCAGTACGAGGACATGTAACCTGCTTTGTCGGCGATTAAGCCTTGAATTGCCGGAAGAATGCCCCCGCCGCAGACCATTACCATGAAAATTCCGCTGGCTGCTTCGGTATATTTTCCCAATCCTTCGACCGCAAGGTTGAATATGCTGCCCCACATGACCGAAGTGCAAAGTCCGCAAAGCACGAGAAGCAGGAAACTTACAGGTACTGTTGCCATGGAAAAACTCATGTTGCTGAACGCAGGCATCTTGACTACCGCGTCCTTTGGCCAGAAAATGGCCGCGATTACAAGTAAGATCGCGATTGACGAAACCGTACTGAGCATTGTCTTGCTTGAAACCTTTTTCCCGGTAGCGGTGCCAATGAGACGTCCCACTAGCATTAGTAACCAGTATACTCCTACTATCGAGCCTGCTACGGCCGATACCAGAACTCCTGGCTGGTTGCTGAGTATGATGCTCTGGATTGCACTGTCATTGTTCATGTAAAGGTTCATTATGTTGGGAATGCCCACTTCCATGCCTACGTAAATGAATATAGTAATGATGCCGAATACGAAATGGCGGAATGACCATGCCGAGTGAGGATCCTTTTCCTTTGATACTGCTGCTTCGCGGTTCTCCTTGAGATGGGGCTCCGGAATCTTGACCAATGCGAGAACTATGAATGCGAGGGCGAATATTCCCATTGCAAGGAAAAGGGCAGCATTGGAATCTTTGATGCTCTTTGAGTTCGCACCCATAAGATACCCTCCGAGAACAGGAACGATGGTAGCTGCCAATGAATTGAAAACGCCGCCTCCTTGTATTAGTTGGTTCCCGCGATTTCCGCCTCCTCCCAATGTGTTCAGCATAGGGTTGACGACAGTGTTGAGCATACACATTGAGAAACCGGAAATAAATGCTCCGAGGAGATAAATGATGAATATTCCGGTGGAGAATTCCCCGATACCGGAAAGGAATGTAACGATGACGCCGAAAAGTCCGATGGCAATCGCCCAAAGAGCGGTTTTCTTATAACCGATCTTTTTCAACATAATACCCGCAGGAATACCCATGCAAGCATATGCCAGGAAATTCATGAGGTTACCCAACTGGGACAGGAAATTTGCATTTGCATTTGCATAATGCTTGTTGACCAAATCCTTGACGATAACGCCAAGAGGATTTTGTAGCCCGGTGACGAACGCGATCATGAAAAACAGCGCGAACATCATTATGATGGGCAGAGTGTAGTTTTGTTTCTTTGTGGTACTCATATGAAGATTTAGTTAGATTTTGTTCATATTTTCAAAAAATCTATCAAATGTAGCAATAAAAATCCTGTAAAATACTTTTTTTGTGACCCCTGTTGCCGTTAATTTGATGTTACCGGAACGGATGTTAAAAATATGGACGGACGTGTCAAGAAATAAAACAGTCGCGATCTGTTTGATTTTAATGTAATCTTCATATAATTAATTCATTGGAATATATAGCATACATGCTTCTTAGGGAAACCGTCGTAATCTCGATGCTGGCGGTTCTCCTCTCGGTCTTCGGAAAGACGGAAGCGACGGCAAAGATAAATCCCGTAAACTCTTTGAAGGGGGAATGATGTGCCGCCGGATGTTAGAAAGTATGGATGAACAATCCGCTGCGCAGCTTAGGCTCGAACCATGTCGTCTTTGGAGGCATTATCTTACCGCTGTCTGCTATGTTTATCAATTGCTTCATGGAAACGGGATACAGTGCGAAAGCTACTTTCATTTCCCCGTCGTCCACGCGTCTTTTCAACTCTTCCAGGCCGCGTATGCCGCCGACAAAATCGATCCTTTTGTCAGTGCGGAGATCCTTGATTCCCAGAAGCTTGTTTAGAATAGAATTGGAAAGGACCGTAACGTCGAGTACCCCTATAGGGTCTGAGTTGTCGTATGTGCCAGCTTTAGCCGTCAGTGAATACCAATTGCCGTCGAGGTACATCGACAGGTTGTGCAGTCCGGAAGGATGCCACGTCGCCGTCCCCTTCTTTTCCACAACGAAATCCTTGCCGACGGCATTCAGGAATTCTTCCGTACCCATTCCGTTCAAATCCCTGACTACGCGATTGTAATCCATTATGTGAAGCTGGTTTTCGGGGAAGGCAACAGCCATGAAGTAATTGTACTCTTCATTGCCCGTATGGTGCGGATTGGCTTCCTTCCTTTCCTGTGCCACTCCTGCCGCCGCCGCTGTACGGTGGTGCCCGTCCGCTACGTAGAATGCGGGAACTTTGGCAAACAGGCCGGTTATTTCGGCGATTGTCCTGTCATCGTCTATTACCCATAGCTTGTGTCCGAATCCGTCTTCCGATGTGAAGTCATACTCGGGCTGCTTTTTGATTTTCTCCTTGACTATTTCGTCGAGTTCCCTGTTTTCCTCGTAGGCGAAGAATACCGGTTCGACGTTAGCTTTCTGCATGCGCACATGCTTGCGTCGGTCCTCCTCCTTGTCCCGACGGGTAAGCTCGTGTTTCTTTATTTTACCGGAAAGGTAATCTTCTACGTTGGCGCATAGGACTATGCCATATTGCGTGTGGCTCCCCATGGTCTGGGCATAGATGTAATACATCTCCTTGGGATCCCTTACCAGCCATCCGTTTTCTTGCCACTCCTTGAAATTGAGGACGGCTTTTTCATAGGCGCGGGGGTCTTTTTCGTCGATTATCGGGTCGAAGTCTATTTCCGGCTTAATGATGTGGAGCAGGGATTTCTCGCCTGCTTCCTTTTTGGCTTCAAAGGAATTCAATACATCGTATGGATGGGATGCCACTTCACGCACGATCTTTTTCGGAGGCCTCAAGGCCGCGAAAGGCTTTACTTTTACCATTGTGAAATCGAATTATATGTTACCTGTTCACCTGGAAGCGGGTTTCCCCATGTTTGAGAAATCCGACTATCTGCCTTGCTGCCGCCGTACCTGCATTTTCGTTGGCTTCTGCGGTCTCCGCCCCCATCTTCTTAGGGGTCGCGAAGACGCGCAGCCCGAATTTTTCCCTCAGGGTGGCATAATTGGCCGGAGCTACGTCGGCTACGTATTTGAGGTCTTCCCTCTCCGCAAGTACCTTTTCGAGTTCTTCCTCGTTTATGATCTCCTTACGTGCGGTATTTACGAGTGTCGCCCCCTTAGGCATCTTTGATATGAGCGCATATCCGATGGAACCTTTGGTTTCCGGGGTCGCCGGTATATGAAGGGAGACGAAATCGGAAGTAGAATATAGTTCGTCCATCGAACTTACCGCCTTGGTGCCGTCGGATTCGATCTGTTCCGTAGTGAGATAAGGATCGAAAGCCTGTACCTTCATCCCGAAGCCCCTTGCTATTCCTGCGACGAGCCTTCCCACATGACCGTAAGCCTGGAGACCGAGAGTCCTTCCCTTAAGTTCCCTTCCGGTTCCCGGATTGAACTGGTTGCGTGACATGAAGACCATCAATGCGAGGGCGAGTTCAGCTACCGCGTTCGAATTCTGGCCCGGGGTATTCATGGCGATTACTCCATGTGCGGTGCATGCCGCAAGGTCGAGATTGTCGTATCCGGCGCCTGCCCTGACGACTATCTTGAGTTCCCGAGCTGCTTCAAGCACTTTTGCGGTAACTTTATCCGAACGCACTATCAATGCTACGGCGTCCGTAACCGCGTCGCACAACTCTTCTTCGCTTCCGTATTTTTCGAGGGTTTCCAGTCCGTAGCCTTCGGGAGCCAATATCGACCGTATCTCTTCCACTGCCTGTTTTGAGAAAGGCTTCTGTGTTGCTATAAGTACCTTTTCCATATCCTCTCCTTTATTTGTGCATTTTTTCGAAATCCTGCATGCATCTTACCAGTGCTTCCACTGCTTCGACTGGGCAGGCGTTATAAAGCGATGCGCGGAATCCTCCGACAGAACGATGTCCCTTGATTCCTACCATGCCGCGTCCCTTTGCGAAGTTAAGGAATTCTTCCTCGAATTCTTCCTTGCCTGGAGCCATTACGAAGCAATGGTTCATTATTGAACGGTCCTCCTTGTTAGCGGTTCCGACGAACATCGTGTTGCGGTCGATTTCGTCGTACAGCATTTTACTTTCCATGACGTCGGTCTTGTGTATGGCATCGATTCCGCCTATACTTTCCAGCCACTTCAAAGTCTCGTTCATTACGTAAATGGAGAATACCGGAGGAGTGTTGAACATCGAACCTCCGGCAATATGTGTGCGGTAATCCAGCATAGTAGGGATATAGCGGCTTACATGTCCGAGTACGTCGGGACGTACGATAACGAACGCGACTCCTGCAGGGCCTACGTTTTTCTGGGCACCGCCGTATATTATGGCATACTTTGAAACATCTACGGGGCGGCTCATGATGTCAGACGACATGTCGGCTACCAGGTTGACAGGACAGTCCATGTCGTATTTGATCTCCGTTCCGTATATCGTGTTGTTCGTGGTGATGTGGAAGTAGTCCAGATCCTTCGGAATGGTATATCCTTTAGGGATGTAGGTATATGTCTTGTCGGCCGACGAAGCTATCGCCGCGGCGTTTCCCAAGCCTTTAGCCTCTTTCAAGGCCTTCTTTGCCCACACTCCGGTTTCGAGATATCCGGCCTTTTTCTCCAAAAGATTCATGGCGACGTAAAGGAACTGCATCGATGCTCCTCCCCCAAGGAAAAGGATCTCGTATTCGTCTGGGATATGGAGAAGGTTTTTCCAGAGTTCGCGTGTTTCGTCCATTACGGCCGCCCATTCCTTACTGCGATGCGATACTTCTATTACGGACATGCCGGTTCCACGGAAGTCCTTTAGTCCCTCAATTGCTGCTTCTATGGCAGATTTTGGCAGAACACATGGCCCTGCGTTGAAATTATAGACTGTTTTCATATGGTATTGAACTATGTTTATTTCAAATATGCAGCAAATATACTATTTTTTATAACAGATTTCAATCAAATTAATATTAATTGCTTATGATTTTTAAGCGATAAGGTCGTAACAGGTGTCTTGAAATTCCGCTCTCAGCGGCTATTCCTTATGATGGTCAGATCGTTCACATCGGTCGTCTTCTCGCAGTAATGGCAGAGCAGTTGCACCTTGCCGTCCTTAACCACGGTTTTGAAAATTGTCTTTATGGGTTCGTGATTGGTGACGCATACCGGGTTGCCACACTTTACAGTGCCCACGACCGTATCGGGGATAGAAAGCTTCTTTTTCTCCACTACTTCGAAGTCCTTTATTATGTTAACGGTGGCATTGGGAGCCACAAGGGCTATGTAGTTGAGTTCTTCGTCGGCGAAGTAACGGTCGGCTATCTTTATTATTCCCTTTCGTCCGTACATTTTGCTTTCTAGGTTGAATCCGATAGTTATCTGGTTGTTGCATTCGCTTAGGTGGAGAATGTCAATGACCTTGAAAAGTTGGCCCGAAGGTATGTGGTCGAGAACTGTGCCGTTCTTTATTGCGCTGACCTTAAGTTGTTTTTCGTTTTCCATTTTCAATGTGTTGAGATTATTTGTATCCGAGCAGGTAGGCTATTATCGCCATCCTTACGTACATGCCGTTTTCAGCCTGCTTGAAGTAATATGCATATGGTGTGTCGTCCACGTCCTGAGCTATCTCGTTCACTCTAGGAAGAGGGTGCAGGATCTTCATGTTGCTCTTGACGCTTCTCAACATCGAAGCATCGAGTCTGTAGACGTTCTTGACCTTTTCGTATTCCATTGGATCGGTAAACCTTTCCTGCTGGACCCTGGTCATGTACAGGATGTCGGCTTCGTTGAGGTGTCCAACCAGGCTGTCCGTTTCCGTGAAAGGTATTTCGTGTTGCCGTAGGAACTCCTTGTATTGCTCCGGCATTGTGAGTTCGTTCGGGGAGGTGAAGATGAACCTTGGATGGAAGTAATACATTGCCTGGATCAGGGAGTGTACCGTACGCCCGTATTTAAGGTCTCCCACCATATTTATGCACAGGTTTTCCAAAGTACCCTGAGTCTCTCTCATCGTATACATGTCTAGCAGAGTCTGGGTCGGGTGCTGGTTGGCGCCGTCTCCGGCATTTATGACCGGCAGGGAAGAAATCTCAGATGCATAGCGTGAAGATCCTTCCAGAGGGTGTCTCATTATTATAAGGTCGGCGTAATTTGAGACCATCTTGATGGTATCCTTTAGGCTTTCGCCCTTGGTGATGCTTGTGTTCCGGGTATCGGCGAACCCTATTACCTTGGCTCCAAGACGGTTTGCGGCCGTTTCGAAACTAAGCCTCGTTCGCGTCGAAGGCTCGAAGAAAAGCGATGCTACCACTTTCCCGGACAGGAATGACTGCATCTTGTTCTTTTCGAAGTACGCTGCTACATCAAGGATGTGCAGCATCTCGTCCTTTGAAAAATCTGTGATTGAAATCAGGCTTTTTGACATATTTCTGCAAATTGAAATCGTTTTTTGAATTCATCATCTACCCCGAGCCTGACTTTCAGGTCGAGGCTGCACTTAAGGTCCGTTTCTCTGCCAAGTATCGTCAGCCCCATATCTTTAACGGCCTTCATGGCATCGTTAAGCTTGGAATAGTCGAAGCTTACCGTATAGTCGCGGCTCTCCGTTTTTTCCACTATGGCTGCAGAAGAAAGGGCGTCGGCAGCAGCACTGCGGTAAGCTTTGATCAAACCTGGGACTCCAAGCTTGACACCTCCGAAATATCTGACGACTACTACAAGCACATCCGAAAGTCCCATGGATTTGAGCTCGTCCAAGATTGGTTTCCCCGCTGAATAGGATGGTTCACCGTCATCATTGGCTCTGAAACACCTGCCCAGTCTGCCGATCCTGTATGCATAACAATGGTGTGTGGCGTCGTAGAAGCGTTTTTTTAATCCGGCTACGCAGGCCTTGACCTCATCCGTGTTTTCAACCGGGAATGCGAAGGAAATGAATTTGCTGCCCCGGTCCTTGTAAAGACCTTCAGAAGAAGCTGAGATGCTCCGATAAGAATCGCCGGCAGGTTTGTCCTCGTGTTTCATTTCGGATTGTAAAAGTACGCAGTATTTTGTAAATTTGCAATGCAAATAGAGGCGATGCCAAGATGATTTTGATATATAAGGCCACAATTCCGGGCAGCAAGGTTTTCCTGCGCGAATACGAAGTCAAGTCCGAAACCACTCTGTTCGGGCTACACAATTTCATTCAAAACAGTTTGGGATTCGCTCCCGATCAGATGATCATGTTTCTCGCTTACGATGCGAAGGGGGATCTCAAGCACAGGTACGGGCTCTTCGACTTGGGCGGAGGTTCCGTAGACAAGGTTTCGCTGAACAAAACCTTGGAGAGAAAAGAAGTACAGCTGAGGTATGTCTACAGCATGAAGGGAGGGAATTATATCCTTCTCGACTATGTCGGGGAGGGGGAGTACTCTCCGAAAAATTCCTATCCCCGCCAGACAGCCGAAAAAGGCATCAATCCCGATCAATTCTCCAAGACTTACAACGATCCCGACGAACTTACACCGGACCATGGCGACATTTCGATTGAGGTTGACAATGAACAGCTCATGGAAGAATCGGGTCCGGAAGCTGGGGATGAATAGCGGTAAGCGGCTTATCATAATTCTCGGTCCTACTGCGGTAGGGAAAACCGCCTATGCCATAAATATGGCCAAGAAGGTAGGTTCGCCGGTAATTTCCTGTGACTCAAGGCAAGTCTATTCTGAAATGAAAATCGGTACCGCTGTCCCTTCACCTGAAGAACTGGCGGAAGTAAGGCATTACTTCATAGGGTGCCGTTCCGTCCTTGACTATTATACCGCCGGTCTTTATGAAATGGATGCCATGGCTTTGACGGAGGAATTGTTCAAAACGCATGATACATTGGTGATGTGCGGAGGTTCTGGCCTTTACATTGATGCAGTCTGCAATGGGCTGGACGATTTCCCGCCTGCGGACAAGGAATTGCGGGCTTTACTTATGGGAAGGCTTGAAAAGGAAGGGCTAGAATCCCTGAGACGCGATCTTGCAGCATTGGATCCCGAATCATATGCAGCTATTGACATTGCGAATCCCCAGAGAGTAGTCCGGGCTCTCGAGGTTACCATAGCTACCGGCAGAAAATTCTCATCCTACAAGAGGGGAGTCGCCAAGACCCGGCCATTCGCAATAGAAAAGATAGGCCTTACAATGCAACGTGATGCCTTGTATTCCAGGATTGATGCGCGCGTCGACCGTATGATGGACGAAGGACTTGAAGGTGAAGTTCGTTCACTTGTCCCTTATCAGTCCTTAACGGCATTGCGTACGGTTGGTTACCGTGAAATATTTGCTTTTTTAAAGGGGAGCTGCTCCCTGAGTGAAGCAGTGGACTCCATAAAACTGAACACACGTCACTATGCCAAGAAGCAGATGACCTACTTCGGCAGGGACGCATCGATCAATTGGATAAATGTTTGATTGTCAGTTCCCGACTTCGGAAAGAAACTTGATTCTGACCAAACGTATTTCTTCTTCAGTATAGTCCGGTCCGAGTTCCTTCATGGCGTCGGAAAGGGAATCCGATGAGGCCTCTTCCTTGAAATAGCTGTAAATGTCGTCTATCTTGTCTTCATCGATATTTTGCCTTATGCAGTAATCTATGTTGAGGTGGGTGCCGGAAGAGACAATCGATTCGATCTCGTCCAGAAGTTCGTCGATGTCCATATCCCTGGAATTGGCGATCTCTTCGAAAGGTATCCTGCGATCTATGCTCTGGATTATGAAAATCTTGTTCGAAGACTTGTTCGGAGCTGAACGCATTACGAAATCGGAAGGGCGCTGAATACCGTTTTCCTCTACATATTTGGAAATTACATTTACGAAAGGTTGCCCGTATTTTCTCGCTTTCCCTTCTCCCACGCCTTGGCAGTTCTTCAATTCCACAAGCGTAATGGGGTAGAGGATTGTCATATCCTCGAGCGAAGGGTCGCTGAATATTATCCATGGAGGGAGGGACAGTTTCCGCGACATATCGGAACGGATACCTTTAAGAATGGCCAGCAATTCGTCGTTCCCGCCCCCTCCTGTTCCAGGTAACTTTCTGTTTTCCATAGACGATTCCTCGTCGTCGTCATCGTCTTCGCCGTCTACGAAATCGCGGTCCTCCGTCAACATGAGCTTGTGGGGCCTTTTGTAAAAAGCGTTTCCGGCAGGGGTAACGGATATTAGGCCATACCTTTCAATATCCTTGTCGAGCATGTGAAGCACCAATCCCTGGCGTATCACGGCATTCCAGTGGCGTACACCCTTGTCCCTGCCTATTCCGAAAAGTTCCAGCTTGTTCTGGTTATAGGATTTGATGAGTGCATTGGAAACACCTCCAAGAATGTTCGCCAACTGTTCCCCCTTGAAGTTTTCCTTCATGGAGTTTATCAGCTCGATGACGTAGAGCATGTCTTCCATGCCGTCGAACTGTTTCTTAGGATGCAGGCAGTTGTCGCACATCCCGCAGTTTTCCTGCGGATAATCTTCTCCGAAGTAGTTCAGAAGTATCTTTCTCCGGCACTGGTTCGATTCTGCATAGGCGACAGTCTCCTGGAGCAGCTGCTTGCCAATTTCCTGTTCGGAGACGGGCTTTCCCTGCATGAATTTCTCCAGCTTCTGTATATCCTTGTACGAATAGAAACAGATGCACTCGCCTTCGTTCCCGTCCCGCCCGGCTCGTCCGGTTTCCTGATAGTATCCTTCCAGGGATTTAGGTATGTCGTAATGTATGACGAACCTGACGTCCGGTTTGTCTATTCCCATTCCGAATGCTATGGTGGCTACGATCACGTCGACTTCCTGCGTAAGGAAGGCGTCCTGGTTATGTGCCCTGGTCGCGGCATCCAGTCCGGCATGGTATGGCAACGCCTTTATTCCGTTTATGTTTAAAAGTTCGGATATCTCTTCCACCTTTTTCCTGGACAGACAGTATATTATGCCGCTCTTCCCCGGATTGTCCTTTATGTATTTTATGATGTCGCGCTTAGGGTTGCTCTTGTCGCGCACTTCATAATAAAGATTTGGCCTGTTGAAAGAACTGATGAAGACCTTGGCTTCATCCATTTTGAGGTTCCGCTTTATGTCTTCGCGGACCTTAGGCGTAGCCGTGGCTGTCAAAGCTATTATCGGAACATTGCCAATTTCGTCTACTATGGGGCGTATCCTGCGGTATTCCGGACGGAAGTCGTGGCCCCATTCGGAGATACAGTGCGCCTCGTCGATCGCGAAGAAAGAGATATGTATCTGTTTCAGAAAATCAATGTTATCCTCCTTTGTGAGGGATTCGGGAGCCATATATAGAAGTTTAGTCACGCCTTTGAGCAGGTCTTCCTTGACCTCGTTGGTCTGTGCCTTGTTCAGAGAGGAGTTGAGAAAGTGTGCGATGCCGTCGCGGTTCTCTATAAATCCGCGTATGGCATCGACCTGGTTTTTCATCAGTGCGATCAGGGGGGAAACAACGATGGCCGTACCTTCCATCAACAGGGCTGGAAGCTGATAACATAAGGATTTGCCTCCACCCGTAGGCATCAGCACGAAGACATCTTTCCCTGAAATAAGGTCTTGGATTATCTCCTCCTGATTGCCTTTGAATGTGTCAAATCCGAAGTACTTCTTTAAGGCTTTGTGTAATTCTTCAGAACTTAACTGCATATAAAAATGTTACCTTTGCTACATATTTTTTATAAAGTTAAGTAAAAATATTCTGTAATTCCAAATAATAATCCTAATTATGATGAATTTTGACCGGGACGGCGTCGCTTTGGCAAACGGAAATTTTTATGGGCTTCCATACGGTACCGATGATGCCGACCTCATAATACAATCCGTACCGTGGGATGTCACCACCTCTTATCGCCCTGGTGCGAGCAGGGGACCGGAGGCCATCATGGAGGCTTCCATGCAGGTGGATCTCTTCGATGCCAACATTCCCGAGGTTTGGAAGATGAAAATTGCCGGTGCTCCCATGGACGCCGGTGTTGTGCGGCACAATGCAGTTTTCAGGAATATCGCCGAACAGATAATACATTCGCTCGAAATGGGATACGAAGAGGGTAACCAGAATGATTTGCGCAAGGTGAACGAGGCTTCGGATAAACTTAACCGTCATGTGGAAGAGACGGCCTCTTCCTGGATGGACAGGGGAAAATTGGTCGGACTGCTCGGAGGGGATCACAGTGTGCCTTTCGGTTATGTCAAGGCCTTGGCTTCTCGCCATTCCGATTTCGGAATACTTCACCTCGACGCCCATGCCGATCTGAGGAAAGCATACGAAGGATTCGAATTCTCGCATGCGTCAACCTTTTGCAACATCTTGGATAGAATTCCGCAGGTCTCTGCTTTAGTCCAAGTGGGACAGAGGGATTTCTGTTCATCAGAGTCGGACAGGATGCTAAACGATCCGGAGATAACCGCTTTCACCGGGTTCCTGATCAGTAGCAGAATGTTCAGGGGCGAAACCTGGGACGGGATCTGCGATGAAATCATCGACTCCCTTCCCGAAGAGGTCTATGTAAGTTTCGACATTGACTGCCTCTCTCCGGCCCTGTGTCCCGGGACCGGTACACCCGTACCTGGAGGGCTGAGCTTCCAGCAAGTGGATTATCTTCTGCTGAAACTCGCTTATTCACGGAAACGCATTATAGGCTTCGATCTGTGCGAGGTTTCTCCCGCATCAGAAGATTCCATAGACGCCATTACAGGGGCTAGATTGCTCTTCAAACTTGCAACTTATACTTTATATAATAATCAAAAAAAGTAGTATCTTTGCCACTCGGTCATTTTAACTGATCCCAATGTCCCTGTTTGAGTAATATAACTGTTTATATATAATTTATTAATTTATCATGAAAGCATTTAAATTTATCACTGTTGCAGCTCTCGCAGCCATAGTCCTGACTTCCTGCGGACCCAGCATCAAGAAAACCTCCAAGGTCCAGCTTCCCAAGGCTCAGGTCGATTCAGTAAGCTACGCCATGGGAGTATGGTTCGGGAACATGATCAAGAGCGAGGATTTCGGAGATCTCAATTTCTCCAAGGTCAATGCCGGTCTTGCCGACGCAATGAACGATAAGGTTTCGCGCGAGAAGGCTCAGGTTGTAATGAGTGAGATCCAGAAGTATCTCGAGAGCAGAAGTGCCAAGGTAGGCGAATATAATAAGGCCGAAGGCGAAAAGTTCCTTTCGGAAAACGGCAAGAAGGAAAATGTCGTTACCATGCCCGATGGTCTGCAGTACCAGATGGTCAAAGAGGGAACAGGGGTTAAGCCAGGTGAGAAGGATACGGTCGAAGTAGCTTATATCGGGACTTCCCTTGATGGAAAGGTATTCGATTCCACAGGCGTCAAGAGACCTGCCAAATTCCCTATAAACAGGGTTATCAAGGGATGGGCAGAAGGCATACGCCAGTGCTCCGAGGGTGGTAACATTAAGATATGGATTCCTTCCAGTCTGGGCTACGGTATGCGTGGCCCCGCAGGCGCAAATGCAGTTATTGCATTCGACGTCAATCTGATAAAGGTTTATCCTTTCGATTCTACAAAAGTCGTAGCTCCCGCGAGAAAAGTTACTGCAAAGAGGAAATAAATCAGCATATAAAATGGCGCGCAATTCCTCAATTTACAGGGTTTGCGCGCCATTATTTTATATTTCGGTTTCGGTTGTGAATGGCTAATCGCAAAGGGATTGTCATATTCTTCTTATTGTTGTTCCTGCTTGTTGCAGGGACAGGTATCGTTCTGTACAAGGTCTTCCCCCCGCGGAAAGGGAAAGAAGGCCACATCCAGAATGCCGGATGCATAAGAGGAATCCCTGCCGATGCGTGTGCTGTCCTGCTTTTCAACGATTTCGGAGAAGCCGGAAGCATAGTGGATAAAACCTCTTCCATTTTTGCAGGGCTTTTCCCTTCAGAGGGGGGGCTCGTGCATTTTACCAAAAAGGTTCTTTCCTTGAGCGCATTGGGAGGGGGATATGAATCTTTTCTCCATACCGATGCGTCGTTTTCGTTTCATAGCCCCTTCTACGGTGGGCTCAGTGTCCTGCTTTGCGTGACTATACCAAGACAAATCACTTGTGATGCCGTTCTCTCTTCCTTAAGGAAATACTATCGGGATGCCGAATCTTTCCGCTACGATTCGGTTTCGGTATTTCATTCCGAATCCGGAGGCGTTTATTTTGCCGCCACTGGATCCAAGCTGATCGCATCGGAATCGGCGGTGCTGCTCCATTCGTCTGTAAGACACATATCGAGCGGCATTTCAATATTGGACAACGATGATTTCAGGGATACCTATAAATCCCTGAAAGCTCCCGCTGCTTTCTATTTTCACAATACCGATTCAGACAAGTTTTTCTCGGCGATTCTGGATTCCAAATCGTCTAAAAACGTTGCGTCAGTCGGAGGAATATCGGATTGGAGCGCATTGGCCGTGAATTTTTCAGAATACGGATTTTCGTTTTCCGGGGTTTCTTTCAGCGAAGATTCCAGAAAGAAATTCACAGAAGTGATGCGTGGTCAGATGCCGTCGGAAACCAGTGTCTACAAAGTCTTGCCTTACTATACGTTCGCTGTGGCGAGTTTGAAAATCAGCGACAGAAACGCATTTCTTAAGGCATATTTGGAGTTTCTCGATGCCAACCGGCGTGCTACCCGTTATGAATTGACTATGAATGACTCACTAAAGCAATGGTTCGAGAAACAGACCGTCTCGGAAATCGCCTTGGCCGGGATCCAAGTATCCGGGAAAACTGAGTGGATAAACCTTTTTCGAACCGACAAGGTGCTTGACCATAATCCGAAAGACTGGAACTGGTTGGGGTCCAGATATCTTTCACTTTTCGGGAGAGCGTCCTGCGAAGAAATAACACTGCTGCCGGGGTGGGTGATAACTGGATCGTCCGCCGCTATCAGGGAGTATGTTTCCAACAATGCCCTTTATGTCACACTTGATGAATATTTGTCCCGGAACGATGTCGAATCCGAGACATCGGATAAGTCCGTACTCAGCCTCTATTTCAACTTCGACAGCCAAGGGAAAAGGGCATACCGCATGTTCAGGAAGCCTTTATCGGGCAGGCTTGCCGAAGTTTTCGACTCCACCTCTTTCGAGATGCTGACATGCCGTTTTTCAAATGACGAGAACAATGGGATGCCGGATATTTCAGGTAATTTCGATGCATTGTATGCTGAAGAGATTCTCAACGATTTTGTGAAGGATACGGTCAGGGAAGTGCATCAAGGTCCGTTCAAGATCGTCAATCCCGCAACAGGCGAGGTAAGCTACCTGGAACAGTTGCCTAACAATTACCTCCGTTATTCTGATTCCGGAGGAAAGGGGCTTTGGGCGGCGCCTCTCGGCAATCGTATTGCCGGCTATGTAACGCCGGTGGATCTTTATGGCGACGGAAATTATGAAATGCTGTTTGCTGCAGGAGACAAATTTTACTACCTTGACAGGAATGCAAGGTATGTAGGGCGTACTCCCCGTAGTCTTGGAAAACAGATTGCAGGAGGTCCTAAGGTGTTTTCCATAAGGGACAGTGCAAAGGTGTTTATGGTTCTTTTTGCAGATAATTCAATCGGATTGTATACTTTGGAAGGCAATTTGTATAGGAAATGGCGCGGAATCGAATGCAGGGAGGCCATCACGGAACTTCCGGAACTGCTCGAAACCGGAGGACATTATTATTGGGTATTGAGAACGGCTGTCCAGACGATTGTTTGCCATTTCGATGGTACGAGAGTAGCAGTGTTCGAAAAGAACTCCAGATTGAAACCGAAAAGCGAGATTGCGCCGGTCGAAGGCAGTGTCGTTCGCGTGGATTGCTACGACGGTAAAAAGTATCTGCTGGACCTTGAAAAAGGAACGTTAAGGAAGTCGAGGAAATAACAGATGAAAACATTGAAGAGGATATTGGGCTTCGCAAAGTCTTGGGGTAGATATCTGCCGCCATATATTTTACTCTCGATACTCTCGGTGATTTTCGGAATAGCAAACTTCGCGCTCATAGGCCCTATGCTGGATGTCCTGTTCGATTCCAGTTCGATAGGTGTTGTCGCAAGGCCGGAGTTCGCATTTACTATCGATTATTTCAAGGCTTCATTCAGATATTATCTCGGCAGTATAATTTCCGGAATGGGAGTTGTGCACGGGTTGATATTCGTCTGCATAGTACTAATAATATCGTCCCTGCTATCGAATCTGACCCGTTATCTTTCGCAGAGAATCATCGTGAGCCTTAACACGGGTATGATGAAAAACATCAGAACCGCCCTGTACGATAAGATAACATCCCTGCCCGTAGGCTATTTCACGGCCAAGAGGAAAGGGGATATCCTTTCTTCCCTTTCCAACGACGTGAACGAGCTTCAGAATACGGTTGCAGACAGCTTTCACATAATGTTCAGGGATCCCCTGCTGGTCATCGGGTTCCTGTTCATGCTGTTTTATATGTCGCCGCGCCTTACGGCTGTTTCTATCGTAGCATTACCTTTTACGGCAGTGGTGATATCCGCTATTGTGCGCCGTTTGCGAAGGCAGACGACAGTAACCCAGAAACTCATGGGAAGGCTTACCAGCCAATTCGAAGAGGCGATCTCGGGCTCAAGGATAATAAAGGCGTTCAATGCCCAGAAGTATGTGCGTGACAATTTCGAGGAAACTAACGGGGAGCATTGCAGGATACGCCGCCAGGTCTTCAACCGTCAGGAGCTTGCCAGTCCTATGTCCGAGTTCCTCGGAATAACCGCTGCAGTTGCCGTCCTCTTTTACGGAGGTTGGCTGAACATTCATGGCAATCTCGGTATGACATGGTCGGAATTCGTGGTTTACATAGGATTCTATTGGCGTGTACTCGAGCCGGCCAAGTCCATTACTGAAGCTTATGCCAAGATTCAGCGCGGCCTTATCTCGGCCGACCGGGTGTTCGCCATTCTCGATGCCCCTTCCGACATTGTCGAGAAGAAAGATGCCGTTTGCCTGAGCGGGTTCGAGAATTCGATAGAATTCCGCGACGTTTCATTCTCCTACGGTAATGGCATCCCGGTTCTTAAGGATATAAACCTCATTATCGAAAAAGGGAAGACTGTAGCCGTAGTAGGTCCTTCCGGGGCCGGCAAATCTACGATGGCTGATCTCATACCGCGGTTCTATGACGTGACAGGGGGGGCCATAACGATCGACGGAATAGACATACGCGATGTGGACCTGCATTCTCTCATATCGCTCCTGGGGATCGTCACCCAGGAGACCATACTTTTCAACGACACAGTCTACAACAACATAACTTTCGGAATGGAGCATGTTTCGCCAGACGATGTACGTATGGCTGCCAAGGTAGCCAATGCCAACGACTTCATAATGGAAATGCCCGAAGGCTACCAAACCAACATCGGGGATCGCGGGGCCAAACTTTCCGGAGGACAAAGGCAAAGGATAGCGATCGCAAGGGCCGTATTGAAGAACCCTCCAATACTGATCCTCGACGAGGCTACTTCGGCTCTGGACACGGAGAGCGAAAGGCTGGTTCAGGATGCACTCACCAACCTGATGAAGAACAGGACGTCTCTCGTCATAGCTCACCGTCTTTCCACGATAAAGTCGGCAGATGAAATAGTCGTGCTGCAGGATGGGGTAATAAGCGAACGCGGGACCCATGGCACCCTTATTGCCACAAATGGGATATATTCACATTTATACAAATTGCAATCTTAGATATTATGAAATATGATATGAATCGATCCTTCAACGGAATCCTGGAAGAAAGCTTCAAAAAGAACTGGGAACGCCCTGCTCTTTCGGATTTTCACGGAAGGAAGATGTATTACAAGGATGTGGCCCGCAGGATAGAGGCACTGCACATAGTCTTCGAAAAGTGCGGGCTTGTAAAGGGGGACAAGGTGGGGATCTGTGCGAAGAACCAGTCTAACTGGGGTGTCATCTTTCTTTCCGTTCTCACCTACGGTGCCGTCCCCGTACCCATCCTTAATGATTTCAAACCTGGCAACATAGTTTTCCTGGTGAATCATTCGGAGTGCAGGATACTGTTTGTCGGGGACCGCAACTGGGACGCGCTCTCTGAAATTGAGATGCCGGATCTTGAAGCCATCATCAAGGTCGAGAACTTCGAAATCCTTGCGTGCAAGAATCCTGAAATCAGAAAAATACGCAGTAACTTCGCCGTTCTTTTCAGGGAGAGGTATCCCGAAGGATATACTCCCGATTGCATGCATTTCTACCGGGATTCTCCCGACGAGATGGCTTTGATAAGCTATACTTCCGGTACCTCCGGTTTCTCCCGTGGGGTAATGCTGCCCTACAGGTCTTTGCTCAGCAATGTATATTTCGCAATGGAAGTGCAACCCCAGATGAACAATACCTCGAACATGGTTTCAATGCTGCCGACTGCACATATGTACGGACTTATATTCGAATTTCTTTTCGAGATGACGATCGGGGCACATGTGCATTTTCTGACGCGCCTCCCTTCCCCGAGAGTGATCATGGAAGTCTATGGAGAGGTCAAGCCAGACTGCATAATTGCGGTTCCGCTCGTATTCGAAAAAATCTACAGGAGGAAACTGCTTCCCATCGTTTCTAAAAACAGGATACGTATGATGATGAGATTGCCTGTCATCGACGGGGTCGTAAAGGGACGCATCTCGAAATCCCTTACAGAGGCTTTCGGAGGTAATTTCAGCGAGGTCATAATAGGGGGGGCTTCATTCAACAAGGAGGTGGAGGCGTTCATGAAGAAGATAAATTTCCGTTACACAGTCGGCTACGGCATGACGGAATGCGGACCAATCATATCTTACATACCTTGGAACAAGACCAAATTGTATTCCTGCGGCAAGATAGTGCCGAGGATGGAAATAAGGATAGATTCTCCCGATCCAGAACACATAGCAGGAGAGGTCTTTCTTAAGGGAGCCAATGTCTTTCTAGGCTATTTCAAGAACAAAGAGGCGACATCTGCCGCATTTACCGATGACGGATGGTTCCGTACCGGAGACCTGGCGACCATTGACAGGGACGGATATATTTTTCTGAAGGGAAGGATAAAAAGCATGATTCTCGGCCCGTCCGGACAGAATATTTATCCGGAAGAGATCGAAAGTTTCATAAACAATCTCCCATATGTGAACGAATCCCTGGTGATAGAAGATAAAGGATCCCTGACGGCCCTGATTTATCCGGATTTGGAACAGGCCGAAAAAGACGGGCTCAACAACGACGGTTTGCTTGCGAAACTTCGGGAGGAAATCGCTGAAGTTAACGGAGAAATGCCTAATTATTGCAATGTATCGGAAGTGGAACTTATTCCGGAGGAATTTGAAAAATCTCCCAAACACAGTATAAAACGCTATCTTTACCAGCGCAACAGAATGGAATAGGAAAATGGATAAGGATAAACAGTTACAGTTTGATAAAAGCTATCTGGAAATGGCTGCGGTGTGGGCGAAGAACTCATATTGCAAGAGACGTCAGGTAGGTGCCCTCATAGTCAAGGACAGGATGATAATTTCCGACGGATATAACGGGACTCCTTCCGGTTTCGAAAACGTTTGCGAAGACGAAAATGGGTTGACCAAGCCCTATGTGCTCCATGCTGAGGCAAATGCTATAACGAAAGTCGCTAAAAGCGGCAACAGCAGCGAGGGTGCTACACTGTATGTGACGGCTTCTCCCTGTCTTGAGTGTTCCAAACTCATTATCCAGGCCGGCATAAGAAGGGTGGTTTACCATGACGAATACCATAATCCTGATGGCTTGAACCTGCTTCGCCGTGCCGGCATTGAAATATGCAAATATTAACAGGTTGTATATGCTAGATAAAGATGAACAGGATATGAAAGATAGAAAAGATCGAATATGGGATATTGTCCGCCTTTGTGCCTGGGTCGTGGTGATAATAATGTTGTCCGTGTTGATATACAAGACCGATACGAGGCACAAGATAAGAGTTGATAATACGGCTGCCAATTGGAACAAAATGTTGCTCGTGCTTCAGAACGTCGATGACAATTATGTGGACGATATCGATTATAAATCCGTTACCGAAAAGACTCTTTCGGATATTCTTCGGAGCCTGGATCCTCATTCCGTCTATTTGCCTCCAAAGGACCTGAAGAAGGCCGACGAATCCCTCTCAGGTGAGTTCGGGGGGATAGGAATAGAATTCAACGTTCCGAACGACACGGCCATTGTGGCGAATGTCATATCGAAAGGACCTTCCCAGAAAGCTGGAATCTGTTCCGGCGACCGCATAATAAAGGTGGATGGGGAGGTTATAGCGGGAGTTAAGATGCCGCAGGACTCCATGGTGGCTCGCATGCGCGGTCCGAAGGGAAGCAAGGTCGATATAGATGTAAAGAGGCTTGGAGATACCGTCCTGATCCCTTTCAAACTGACTCGCGCGACAATTCCTGTGAAGAGCATCGATGTCGCTTATATGATAAATGATACTACTGGTTATATCAAACTTTCCAAATTCCAGCGTACGACATATAAGGAATTCATGCCGGCCATGGACAGTTTGCGCAGGCAGGGTATGAGGAAGTTGATTTTCGACCTGCGCGAGAATCTCGGAGGTTATCTAGACCAGGCCGCCCTTCTGTCGAACGAGTTCCTCGAAACGGGGGATGAAATAGTATATATGGAGGGCAAGCATCGCAAGCGAGAGGATTTGAAAGCCGATGGAAAGGGATTATACAAGGATATGGCCCTCGACGTCCTCATCGACGACGAAAGCGCTTCTTCATCCGAGATCTTTACCGGTGCCATGCAGGATAACGACAGGGCTACCATTTACGGCAGACGCTCGTTCGGTAAGGGACTTGTACAGGAACCTGTCTATTTTTCTGACGGTTCCGGTATCAGACTCACTGTTGCCCGTTACTATACGCCTTCCGGGCGTTGTATCCAGAAACCTTACAGTGACGATTACATGATGGATGTTGTCAAGAGATACGAACACGGAGAAATGACTTCAGCCGATTCCATTCCTGTAAACGACTCCTTGAAATTCACTACGAAGGGAGGAAGAACTGTCTATGGCGGCGGCGGAATAATCCCCGACGTTTTCGTCCCGATCGATACTACGGCGGTAAGCGATTTCTACATAGCCTGCAACAGGAAAAACCTCCTGTTCAAATATGTCATGGCTACAGCCGATAAATACCGTGCCCGTATGGCTTCCATGGGGGATCTGAAGACCGTGGAGAATTTCGTACGTGGCATCGGCATGTCGGACGGATTTCTTGCTTACGCCAAAATGAACGGATTGACACCCACTTCTGAGGAATGGGAAAAATCCGGCCCGGTCATGACCGTTTATCTGGAAGCCATGCTTGCTAGGTATACCCCTCTCGACGACGATGCGTTCTATCCCATTCTCCTTACCGAAGACAATGTGGTGAAAGCTGCATTGAAAGGGAAATAAACAATATCATTATGAAGAAAATATTATTAACGTTGGCCCTGCTATGTGCAGTTATGGCCGCAGGCAATGCACAACCTCGCGCAATCGGCGTAAGGCTCGGTTACGGAGCCGATTTCTCTTACCAGCAATCGGCTTCGAGAAATAATATGTGGGATATCACCGTCGGAGGTGAAGGAAAGGTATGGGACGATACCAAAGGTTACTGGTTATCGGCCAGTTTCATGTACGATTGGGTATGGAACATACAAGGTGGATTCAACTGGTATGCCGGTCCTGGATTCGGCATAGGACTAGGCATGGGCTCCTATTCTGACGACGAAGGAACTTATGCGATCAACGTCGGAGGTCAGATAGGCATAGAATATGAATTCGCCTCTCTTCCCCTCAATCTGAGCCTGGATTACCGCCCTATGTACAATGTGCTCGGGACCAACGGAGACAACCTGTATTACGCTGCTTTGGGCATACGCTACAGGTTCTGACTCCGGTCCCGGGATCGCATCAGTTCTCCGGAGACATTTCGTAGAAGTGGTTGGCCTTGTATCCCATTGTCCAAAGGTATGGGACGATGAGAAATATACCTCCAACGATGGCTTCCACATTTGCCTCTTCGGTCTTGGACAGGGTGGTCAGGAATGGAGAGTATCCTTCTTTCTCAAGCCTTATGCTTGTTTGGCTGCCCATAATCTTTGTGTCGGTATAGGAATATGGCGTTAGGCCTACATATTCGTTGTCCAGATATACTTTTGCCCCTTCAGGGTTGGAAGAGATGATCGTCGTACTTGCACAACTGCTTGCCGCCAACAGTGCGAAACCCAATGCTAACGCTCCCAGTAAAATTGAATACTTGATTTTTTTCATTTTCTTTTTTTTTATTTATAGCGATTGTTATCTATTTGGGACAGGAAGATTCATTGGCTTATGAAACGGTAGACTATGTTTCCTTCCTGTGGATTCGGGGCGGATGAGAGCGGAGTGAAAGCTGAATTAAGTGCCGCTTCGACTGCAAGTGCATAAAGGTTTTTATCCTTCGATGATTTTTCAGGAACGGCCTTGGCCGAGACGACATGTCCCGTACGGTCGACCGATATATGGACTGTTACGTCACCGGCCCCGTACCATTTGTAAGCCGGGATTTCAAGGTATTCCCCTTTACGTCCCTTAAGCGAATAGGAGAGGACGGATGGCCCTGAATACCCCTCTTCCTTTACGTTGCGCTTCTTGGCCGAGCTTTCCGAATTGTATTCCGCGATTTTTTCGTCCTGTCTCATCGCGTCCCTCTTTGAGGCGTCCAACCTTCTTTGAAGATCCTTGGCATCCCTGTAGAGCTGCTTCGTATCCGTATGCCTGTCATCCTTGAGGTTCCCGTTGACATCCCTTGCGACGTTGCGTACACGTTCCGCAGGGGTAGCGGCTATCATTTTGTCGAGTTCCCTGCTTATATCTTTCTTGAAATCCCCCTTATCCTGAAGTCCGTCGGGTTCCTTCACCTCCTCCCGGGTAGGCCTTTGTTTGGAAAAGTCAATCATGAAAACACTGCCTTTGCTGATCTTGTTAGAGAATGTAAGGGAAAGTAGGATAAGCAATACGACCAGATGCACGATGACAGTCGTGTAAAGTCCGACCTTGTTGCCTCTCTTTTCTTCTCTTCGAACGCGATCCATTTAATATCATTCCTTTTTCTTCAAGGCCTTTTCTATTGTTGCTACAAGGATACTTATGGCTACTCTGTTATGCCCACCTTGCGGAACGATTATATCTGCATAGCGTTTTGAAGGCTGGATAAACTGCAGGTGCATTGGTTTCAGCGTATTTTCGTATCTGTCCAGCACATCCTTCACATCCCGGCCGCGTTCCATGGTGTCCCTTCTTATGACCCTTATGAGCCTGTCGTCATCGTCGGCATCCACGTAAACCTTGATGTCGATTTGGTCACGGAGTTTCTCGCAGGTGAAGATAAGGATGCCTTCTACTATAATGACGCTTGCAGGCTTGACTGTCAGTGTCTCGTTTTTGCTTCTCGTGCAGGTGAGGTAAGAATATATGGGCTGTTGGATGGCTTTGCCCTCTTTCAACTCTTCAAGCTGCCTTGTGAGAAGTTCGAAATCGATCGCGTTGGGATGGTCGAAATTGAGCTTTTTCCTCTCTTCCAAGGGAAGAGAGCTTTGGTCCTTGTAATAGGAGTCTTGGGGAATTACCACTACGTCCTCCTTGAGACGTTCCTGTATTGCTTTTACTACTGTGGTTTTCCCTGAGCCAGTGCCTCCGGCTATACCGATGATCAACATATCGTTTAAAATTTTACGTTTCCAGGAGTACGTGGGAAGGGGATCACGTCGCGGATGTTTTCCATTCCCGTTACGAACATGAGAAGCCTCTCGAACCCGATCCCGAATCCGCTGTGCGGGCAGGTCCCGAATCTTCTCGTGTCGAGGTACCATTCCAATGTATCGTGGTTCATGTGAAGCTCGTCGATTCTGCTTACGAGTTTCCCGTAATCTGATTCGCGTTCGCTTCCTCCGATGATCTCTCCTATCTTAGGGAAAAGCACATCCATTCCGCGGACCGTTTTCCCGTCTTCGTTCTGCTTCATGTAAAATGCCTTTATATCCTTCGGGTAGTCCGTAACTATGACCGGCTTTCCGTAATGCTGTTCAACAAGGTATCTCTCGTGTTCGCTCTGCAGGTCCATTCCCCATTGTACCGGAACATCAAACTTGTGACCATGGGCGACGGCATCCTCAAGGATGTCGATACCGTCAGTATACGTAATTCTTGCGAAGTCTTCATCTCCGATTCCTTCCAGGCGTTTCAGCAACTCCTTGTCAAAATGGTCGTTCAAAAATTGAAGGTCATCCTGGCAGTTGTCGAGAGCCCATTTCACAAGGTATTTTATGAACTCTTCGGCGAGATCCATATTGTCCTTTATGTCGTAGAATGCCATTTCGGGTTCTATCATCCAGAATTCCGCGAGATGGCGCGGGGTATTGGAGTTCTCAGCCCTGAACGTAGGGCCGAAGGTGTAAATTTCACCCAGGGCTGTGGCTCCGAGTTCGCCTTCGAGCTGCCCGCTGACTGTAAGGGAGGTGTGGGTACCGAAGAAATCCTTGCTGTAGTCAATGCTGCCGTCCTCGCAACGTGGGACATTGTCGAGAGGAAGGGTGGTTACCTGGAACATGTCTCCCGCACCTTCGCAGTCTGAAGCGGTGATGAGAGGTGTGTTCAAATAATAGAATCCCTTATCGTTGAAGAATTTGTGTATGGCGAAAGCCATGTTGTGCCGTATACGTAACACCGCACCGAAAGTATTTGTCCTGGGACGCAGGTTCGCGTGTTCGCGAAGGAATTCCATGGTATGTCCTTTTTTCTGAAGGGGATAGCTATTGGGATCGCATTCGCCGTATATTTCGATCTTCCCGGCCTGTATTTCTACAGCCTGGCCGCTGCCCTTCGATGCCTCAAGCCTGCCAGTCACACCTATGCAGGCCCCTGTGGAGATCCTGGACAACTCATCCGCGAACTCCTTCCGGTCGCATACGATCTGAATGTTATTTATGGTAGATCCGTCGTTCAGGTGTACGAACGCTACATTGCTGCTTTCCCTTTTGGTCCTTACCCATCCTTTGGCAAGCACTTCCCTTCCAGGTTCGGAAGCGAGCAATCTTGCAACTTTAGTCCTTTCCATTTCAATTACTTTAACGAGTGTGCAAAGTTACTCAATCCCCCTCTATTTTCATACATTTGTTATGCTGTTCCATGCTCCGTAACATGCAAAGTGCCCACTCTCAATGAAGAGGCGGGCACTTAGAATCATGTTAGGCAATGTTCCCTGCCATTAAGGCGTTTTACGTGCCCCATACATTATCTTTAATGCGGAGCAACGCCTGAGCGCCTGTTTGATATCGGTTATTATACCCATACGGGTATTCTCGTCGGCTTTTATGGAAACTGTCAGAAACTGGCGGTCCCCTTCGCTTAGAGATTCACGTTCCGATGCGACGAAGTCCTTGATGTCGTCAGTGGACTTGAAGGAGTCGTTCAACTGAATACGGCTTTCAGTGCCATACTGGCTTTGAAGCCTTTTATCAGGAATCCCTACATAAATGTAGGCGGCGAGGTCCTTGCGCTCAAGTTTGGCGACTTCCGAGGCTTGTGGAAGAGTCAATGTGACAAGCTTATCGGTCTGACGCATGGATACGGATACCATGAAAAACATCAATACCATAAAAACGATGTCCGGAAGCGACGCCGTATTTATCGGCGGAACTTCTTTTTTCCCTGTATGTATGAATTTTGCCATAGTATCCTCCTATTTTCTTTTAACATCCTTTGGCTCTGCTTCCGAAATTTTCTGAGGTACGGCTTTTCGCACTATTTCCTGTTTATCTTCGTCCAGCCTCTCGTAAGGCTTGCCGAAGTTCGCCATCGCAAACTGGTCGCGGATGGTGTTTACGGCTTTCACGAGTTCGTTCTGGACTTCGATATACTTTTTATAACTGGTACCTCGGTCGTTCTGAAGTGAGATTACTCCTTGGGAAACCTGACAAGGACCGAAACCTTCGATGTTTTCCGTCTTCTTTTCCGAGAGGTTGTCAAGGTTGTTTGGGTTGGTTAAAAATTCGATTACTTTAGGTCCAAGCTCACTGACATTTTCAATTGGCTCATCACCTGCAAATACGTGGTCGCTCGCACTTACTTTGACCTGAATGATGTTTCTGCGGTTAACCTTCTGGTTCTCAGCTTTTTGATTTTGCTGAGGCATCGGAGGAAGTCGACGCTGCAGGCCTTTCTCGCTGTCCATGGTGCTAACCATCAGGAAGAACACGAGTATCAGGAATGAAATGTCGGCCATTGATCCGCCGTTGATTGCGGGAGTTTTTTTATGTGCCATTGTAGTTGTCCTTATTTTTTAAAGGCTCTGCTGATTATCGCGTACAAGAGAGCGATAACAGTTATGCCGAGCATAAAGTAAGTGAGGTATAAACCTGCGTCAACAAGTTTGGATGTTTTTGCCGTATAGGCCTGTGTGGTGTTTACCGGTCCGCCCGGGGCGAGCAGGTAGCAGGCTCCGCATATGACTACGACGGCAGCGATGCCTATCAGAAGCCTTATTACGTTCTTCCTGCTCTTGAATGCTCCCGCAAGGGCGAATGCAAGTGCGAGAATAACCGCTACGAACACCAGAATATAAGCCCACCACAGAACTATGTCCAGTATCGGCTTGTTCATCGTTATAGGCGAACTCAGAAAGAATACGACTATAAGAACGACGGATATTGCTATCAGGACAATTTCCAAAATGCGTGGTAAATTCTGTTTTTTCTTCATGGCGTTATATTACTTCGCGTATTTTACCAACATGTCTATGAGCGAAACGGAAGAGTCTTCCATGTCGATGACTATGGAGTCAACCTTGGATATAAGATAATTGTAAAGGATTTGCAGGATAATTGCGACGACAAGTCCGCCGACGGTGGTAATCAGGGCGACTTTCATACCTGCTGCAACGAGGGTCGGGCTGATGTCGCCTGCTATCTGAATTGCTGAGAAAGCCTGTATAAGTCCTATGACGGTTCCCATGAATCCGAGCATAGGTGCGATGGATATGAAAAGGGTAATCCACGAAAGGCCGCTTTCAAGTCCTCCCATTTCGACGGCTCCGTAAGAGGAGATGGCTTTTTCAATCTCTTCAATGCTTTGGCCGTCGATTTTGCGCAGGAATGCCTGTTCGATAATGCTGGCTACCGGACCTCTCTTGGTTTTGAAATATTCAGCGCCTTCCTTGAGCTTCCCGTTTTTGACGTAATTTTCTGCAGCTTCAACAAGCTTCTTTTTGTTGCCTTGCGCGAGATTCAATGAAATGATACGTTCGATTGCGATGGCCAAACCGAAAATGAGGCATAGCAGGATCGTGGACATGAATCCTGGACCACCGTCAATAAATGTCTTTTTAAGGGACTGGTGTAGCGGCACGTCTTTGGTGGCTGCTTCAGGTTGTTCAGCTGCTGCCGGTGCTACTTGCTCGGTGGCAGGCTGTTGGGCCGTTACCGCTGTGTCATCCTGCGCCGAAGCGATTTGAGCAGAAACGGCCATTAAGCCGACAACTGCCAAAAACATGAAAATTTTTTTCATACTTTTCTTTAAAATTGGTTATTATACAATGTTTTGATAGTTATAGATTCCTAATTGTTTTTAGAATATTTGCTAAATTTCCTGCAAGATAAAAATTTTTTTCCAGATATATAATCACAATGATATTTCTCCGCGCAAGTTTTTTGTCATCATTTTTTTAACCTTCAAATTATCTGGATATTGACCTAGTAGGCAGTAGAGCTTGGTGATCGCTGCCTCGGTAGTGCTGTCGTATCCACTCACCACCCCGGCATCCTTAAGACAAACACCTGTGGCATAAGCATCCATATCTACTTTACCGGCGGGACATTGAGTGACGTTGACCAGAATGATCCCTCTTCTGCCGGCGTTCCTGATGCTTTCCATGAACCATGGTTTTGACGGTGAGTTGCCCGAACCGAAAGTTTCCAGTACGACGGCGCGCAGGCCCTTGGTATTCAGCACCGCTTCGACGTATTCCGGACGGATGCCGGGAAATATCTTAAGTATCGCTATGTTTCTGTCCAGCTTAGTGTGGATTTCAAGTTTTTTCCCCCATTCAGAAGGGTAGTTTATATTCTGCGGATTGTATTTTATGTGGATCCCTATATCGGCCAGGGTCGGATAGTTTGCGCTCCTGAATGCCTTGAAATCCTCCGCACTGTCCTTCGTAGTACGATTCCCTCTGAAAAGGTGATTCTCGAAGTAGAGCGATACCTCTGGGACCATAGGTTTGCCGTCTTTCCTTTTGGCGGCGGCTATTTCTATGGTGGATATTAGATTTTCCCTGCCGTCCGTTCTCAGGATTCCTATGGGAAGCTGGCTTCCTGTGAATACGACGGGCTTTTCGAGATTCCCGATCATGAAACTTATCGCCGATGCGGAATAAGCCATGGTGTCGGTGCCGTGAAGGACTACGAAACCGTCGTAGTATTCATATTTTTCGGCTATTATGCTTACGAGCTGATCCCAAAATTCCACTACCACATCTGAAGAGTCGATTGGTGGGTCGAAAGAGTATTTATCAAGCTTATATCCGAATCTTTTTAATTCAGGGACCTCTTCTTCCACTTGCGAGAAGTCGTAAGGTTGTAGCGTCCCTGATTTTGGATCGTGTTTCATGCCGATTGTTCCACCGGTGTAAATCAATAAAAGTGAGATCTGTTTCATTTGTTATCCAGTTTGAATGTCAATTCCGAACAGCTTCTCGGCATTGGACGTGGTTATATCAGCGATTTCATTTATGCCCATTCCCTTTGCTAGGGCAAGGCGTTCAGCAATGATGGGAATATAGGACGATTCGTTTCTTTCGCCCCTGTGGGGGACAGGGGTAAGGTAAGGGGAATCGGTTTCCAAAAGAAGTCTGTCCAAAGGCATTTTTGCTGCGGTTTCAGGTAAGGTGCTGTTTTTGTATGTCAGCACCCCGCCGATCCCGAAATAGAAATCCCCGTATCCTGATAGTCGCCGGTAAGTCTCGAAACTGCCGGAAAATGCATGGAAAGTCCCATGCAAAACGATTCCTTTCAACGAATCGAGCACTTCGTACAGCGCTTCCGTAGCATCTCTTGCATGTATTATTACCGGCATGTTGCGTTCGTAGGCCATGATCATCTGCTCCCTGAACACTTTTTTCTGCTGTTCCATGAATTCGGTCGACCAATGGCCGTCCAGCCCTATTTCCCCGATTGCAAAGTATTTTCTCTCGTCAATGTGGTCCCGTACGAATTGCATCTCCTTTTCCCAGTCTTCTCCGACCGACGTCGGGTGAAGGCCGATACATGGGAAAGCATATCCCGGAAATTTCGATGACCTTTCGACGAGCCTGCCGTAGTATGTGGTGTCGATTCCCGGGAAAACTAAAGCTGCAACCCCTGCGGTTTTGGCGCGGGCCACCGTCTCCTCGAAATCTTCGTCGAATTCCGGGCCGTATATGTGTGAATGCGTATCTACGAACTTTGTCATGCGTCGAGAATCCTAGAAGCCATCTCTACCAGCAGATCCCCGTCGTTGGCTTCCCCTCTCATATTGCTTTTGCTCTTGTGGTCGTAATCTTTAAGGATGTTCAGTATTTCCATCGTCTTTTTTAAAGGATAATTTTTAGCTGCGGCTTCGTATTCTCCAAGGAAATAAGGATTTATACCGAGCGTCGAACTGATATCGCTTTTCCCCGCACCTTTCATTTTCAGAGAATGGTAGCGCAGGACCTTAAGGAATGTCGAAGCGAGCATTCCGATTGTTAGTTGTATGGGATGCTGCTTCGGGGAATCGGCGAAATTCAACGCGATCCTGTAAACCCTGTCGGAGTCCCTGTATGAAAAAGCTTTCGAAAGTTCGAATACACTGTATTCACGGCTGATTCCGACATTGTCCTCGACATCCTTGACGGAAATGGAAACGGTTCCTTCCGGAAGCATCTTCAGCAATTTATCTACCTCCAAAGTGATTTTTTGCAGGTCCGTGCCAGTACATTCGGCCATCAATGCGGCAGCTTCGGGATCTATGGAAATTTTTCTCTTCCATACATAGTTTTCAATCCAGCCGGCCGTTTTGTAATCGGGTACTTTCATTGATTCCATAACAACTCCCGATTTTGACGCCTGCTTGTAAAACGAAGTTCTCTTGTCTATGCTCTTGCCCTTATAGCAGATTACCAGTACGGTGGATGGCATGGGGGAGATCAGGTATGCAGCCAGCTTTTCTATTCCGGACATCATCTGTGCTTCCCTGACTATTACCACGAGCCTGTCTCCTATCATCGGAAATTGTCTCGCTGTGCCTATGATCTTATCCGCATCCGCATCCTGACCGAATATTACTATCCTGTTGAAATCGCGCATTTCGGCCGTAACAGCCTTTTCGGCGATCGCATTCGAAAGGGAGTCGATGTAATAGGGTTCTTCCCCCATAAGCAGATAGAAGCAGGCAAACCTGCCCTCGTCTACATCTTTCATGAGGGAGTCGAATTGCTCCTGGGTGGATTGTCTGGCCATTATTATTCTATGTCGAATGTCTGGGTATAGTTTTCGTCTTTGGTATAAGGTTTCCAGGTATCGCCTTTCCTGCCGTTGGGATCCCCGAATTTACAGAAATTGGCCCAGCAATCAGTCATACTTGCGCTCAATGAATGGTCTGCTTCCGTGAACGGCCTCCAGCATCTGTCGAGAGTGCCGAATACATACCACAATTCCGAAGCGTGGAAGGCTCCCGCATCATCTCCGGGGAGCTTGCGATTGAAACAGTAAACGTATGCAGGATCCCGGCCCTGGCTTTCCAGGAGCAGCGACCATTGTTCGGCCGACGTCTTTTTTACGTCGAGTGAGATGTCGTCGGCACAATATCCAATCATGTAGTTGATGTCAAGTTCGTTGTCGGAAAGGGCGACAGCAGTGGTGCTTGCCTTGAGAATGTACCCGTCTATGCATGGGCTGAAGAACATCTTTTTTTGTTGTGCCGTATAGGAGTTGTAGAGACTTTGGAGCGAATCGGCGGAAACTTTTCTCGCTTCGGTGACGCTTCCGAAATTGCAATAATTGAAAAAATCTGTTCCGTATCTTTCCTGTTCTTCCATTTCCGGAGTTGGAATGTTCCCCCTTAATCCGCCACCGCTCTGGATTATTGCTCCTTTTACGAGCCCTTCGCACATTTTGGAACTTACAAGTGCCTGTACACTGCGCGCACCTGCGCTTTGTCCGAATATTGTGATCCGTCTTGGATCACCACCGAATTTCGAAATGTTGGAGTGTACCCATTTCAAGGCGGCATACTGGTCCAGAAGACCGTAATTGCCGGTTGTGTGATGTCTGCTTTCGGCCGCGAGTTCCGGAAGGGCGAGATACCCGAATATGCCCACGCGATAGTTTATGGTGACCAGTATGACCCCCTTTCTGGCGAAGGTATCCCCGTCGAACTCCTTTTCGTATCCGTAACCGTGGTCGAAGGATCCACCGTGAATCCAGATGGCCACCGGGAAGCCGCCTATTGTTTTTCCTGCAGGAGCCCAAACGTTCAGGTACAGGCAATCCTCGCTTTTTTCAGGTTCGATGGAATCACAGAATTCCTTACGGTAGAAACTGCCTTCGCGTAACGGGTTCTGGATGGCTGCGGGACCGAATTTGTCGCATATCCTTATGCTGTCCCACTGCTGCACCGGCCGTGGCTCCTTCCATCTGAAATCTCCTGAAGGTGGAGCGGCATAGGGTATCCCCTTATAAGTAATTACCTTGCCTGTGCTGTCCAGTGTCCCCTGTATTTTCCCTCCTTCGACCGAAATGACCGGTGGGGTTCCTTCAGAACAGGAACAGAGCATGAGTGACAATATGAGAATTGACGTTAGTTTTTTCATTGCGGATTTCTTATACAGGTGTAAAGTTCGCCAATATTTCCGACATTTGCATATCGGATATGGATATTTTTGATCCTCTGAGAAGGAAAATGGTAACACTGACTCCGGAAGAGCAAGTTCGTCAGGATACGATAATTGCGCTTAATACGGAGATGGGGGTGCCCATGTCCCTGATGATGAGCGAAACCGCGTTCAGGTTCAACGGACTGCTTTATCGTGCCGACATTCTTGTTTATGACCGTAGCGCGCGTCCCATGATGCTGGTGGAATGCAAGGCCGTGGAAGTAGCGCTCGGGGAGACGGTGAAGGATCAGGTCGTGCGTTATAATCTGGCTCTCAAATTGCCGTATCTGATGATTACTAATGGCAAAACTACCTATATTTGCGAATTGGACAGCGGTTCGGGCGAGTACCGCTTTTTGAGATCCCTGCCGCAATACGATGAGATGTCTGCACGCTGCGGTGCGCGGCGGCGGCCTTTTTCGTTATGAGTTCATTATCGGCTACTGCGAACGGGGAACGTAAAACTGATGAAAAGTAAATGGAAGAGGTACTTGACGTACAGAAATATCTTGGCAGAACTATTTTTCACGCTGTAAGGGACCAAGCCGAGAAGCTTGGAATCAGGGCTTTCGTGATAGGAGGATTCGTACGCGACTTCTTCCTGCATAGAGATTCCAATGATATTGACATAGTTGTGGAAGGCGACGGGCTTGAACTGGCTAAGGCGGTGGGTAAAACTTTAAAATGCCGCGTAGCCGTCTTTAAGAATTTCGGTACTGCGCAACTGCGTTTCGACGGCACAGAAATAGAGTTCGTTGGTGCCCGCAGGGAATCTTACAGAGGCAATTCGAGAAAGCCCGTCGTAGAGAGCGGTACACTGCAGGAAGACCAGGATCGCAGGGATTTTACAATCAATGCAATGGCTTTCAGCCTTCAGAGGGATAACTACGGAGAGCTGGTGGATCCTTTCAACGGCATCATGGATCTTAATATGGGTCTTATCCGGACCCCTCTCGATCCAGACAGAACTTATCGTGACGATCCGTTGAGAATGATAAGGGCGGTTCGATTTGCTACCCAGCTCGATTTCGAAATCGTCCCGGAATCGCTCGAATCCATCAGAAGTAACAGGGAAAGACTCTCTATCCTGTCGATGGAGCGCATTTCCGACGAACTGAACAAGATCCTGCTTTCCCCAAAACCTTCACGGGGATTCGAACTTTTGGATTCTTGCGGGCTTCTCGATTATATACTGCCTTCCCTGACTGCCCTGAAGGGGGTGGAAAGCATAGAGGGAATAACTCACAAGAACAATTTCACCCATACCCTGAAGGTCCTCGACAATGTTGCCGATTCCGGTGGGGATCTTTGGCTGCGTTGGGCTGCATTGCTCCACGATGTTGGTAAGGCTTCCGCGAAAAAGTTCGAGAAAGGAGTGGGATGGACCTTCTACGGTCACGATATTATCGGCGGCAAGATGGTCCCTGGAATATTCAGACATTTGAAAATGCCCCTTAACGATAAGATGAAATATGTCCAGAAGATGGTTTCCCTCCATATGCGTCCTATTTCCCTTGTGACCGACGAGGTCACCGATTCCGCAGTTCGTCGTCTGCTTTTCGATGCCGGGGACGATGTGGACGATCTGATGATCCTTTGCCGTGCCGACATAACATCCAAGGATGATAAGAAAGTGGACCGTTACAGGAAGAATTACGAGCATGTATGCGAGAAGATGGCAGAGGTGGAAGCCAGGGATGCAATACGTAATTTCAAGAACCCGATCACCGGGGAAATGGTAATGGATGAATACGGCATCGGCCCCTGCAACACGATTGGCGAAATAAAGGAGTATGTAAAGAATGCTATTCTTGATGGCAGGATACCGAACGATTACGAATCTGCCCGCAAGCTCATGGAGGAGAAAGCTGCTGAATTGGGACTAAAAAGGGTATCAGGATCCGAAAAGGTTTGAGACTTGCGATAATTGTAAAAAAATCGAATGTCGTGTAACTTTTAAGCATTTTGCTCGTATAAATACTTGATATGACATTATCTTTTTTATACTGTTTATACTGTGCAGAGTAAACTTTCACAATTCAATTACCTGGCTATCTTCGAGAACAGGGAGAATAAGGATAAGTATCCTAACCCTATCAGTAGGAGCGGCTACATAGCCGAAAGACCTACGGACTACGTTGAGGATCCCGCTACGAAGGAACTTTACCGTATGGGACGCGACGAGTGCAAACTCATGGTGCTTGACCGCCATAGCGGAAAGATGGAGCACCGGAAATTCAAGGATATACTGGATTATTTCAATGAGGGGGACACTTTCGTATTCAACGATACAAAGGTGTTCCCTGCTAGACTTCGCGGCCGCAAGGAAAAGACCAGTGCGGAAATCATGGTTTTTCTATTGAGGGAACTCAGTTGCGATCCGCATCTCTGGGATGTCCTGGTGGATCCGGCCAGAAAGATCCGCATCGGCAACAAATTGTTTTTTGGAGAGAATGACGAGCTCGTAGCCGAAGTGATCGACAACACTACCTCGAGGGGACGGACCCTTCGCTTTCTTAACGACGGGCCTTATGACGAGTTCAAATCCACCCTTTACCGTCTCGGCGAGACTCCCCTGCCCGAAATCATACGCCGTAAGGTGTGCAAGGAGGATGCTGAGGATTATCAGAACATATATGCATCCAGGGAAGGAGCCGTGGCATGCCCTGCCGCCGGTCTCCATTTCTCGAGGGAACTTTTCAAACGTATGGAGATTAAGGGAGTGGATTCGGCTTTTCTGACACTCCACATGGGACTCGGCAATTTCAAGAATGTCGAGGTCGAAGATCTCTCCAAGCACAAGATGGACTCCGAGGAGATGGAAATAACCGAGGAGACCGCAAATGCCGTAAATAGGACCAAACACGCTGGACATAAGGTGGTTGCCGTAGGAGCCACGGTGGTCCGCGCGCTTGAGACTTTCGTTACTACCCAGGGCGAAATCCGTCCGTTCTCCGGATGGACCAACAGATTTATTTTTCCACCATACGATTTCACTATTCCCGACGCATTCGTCACGAATTTTCACCTCCCATCCTCAACTTTGCTTATGGCTGCAGCTGCTTTTGCAGGTTACGACCATATCATCGCGGCCTACTATGAAGCTTTGACAAAAGGCTACAAGTTTGGCCCTTACGGGGATGCCATGCTGATAATTTGATAACGGATGCCTATTGATGACGAACTTGTGTGCGCCTGTGCACTCAGCAGGATTTTCGCTTACAATTGCTTGGCTTCCAGGCAACTTGTCGAATCCGTAGATTCCATTCAGGAAATCTTTAAAATGACATGGAAAAGCTTGGCCCAGGTTTTTCCGAAACACACCGGCTATGCCGATGCAATAACTGATCCGTCCAACCTCGAGTGGGCGAGGCGCGAGCTTGATTTTATACGTGAAAGCGGAGCCGAAGCCATTTTTATCTACGACGGAGACTATCCTAAACGTTTGGTGAATTGCCCTGACGCTCCCATCGTCCTATATTATAAAGGGACTGCGGACCTGAATGCATCAAGGATCCTGGCTGTCGTCGGAACCCGAAGTGCTACCGTTTATGGCCGCAACGTCTGCCGCGAAATCATTTCCACCCTTTCCGAAAATCCAGTCAAACCTCTTATCGTCAGTGGTCTTGCTTATGGCATAGATATAGTGGCACATCAGTCTGCATTGGAATGCGGACTTGAAACAGTAGGTTGTATGGCTACAGGCCTCGACAGGATTTACCCTTCCCAAAACGAAGGGGTTGCGACGAGGATGATTGGAAAGGGAGGTTTGTTGACCGATTTTACTTCCGGGACCGAGCCCTACAGGGAAAATTTCGTACGACGAAACAGAATCATAGCCGGTATGGCAGATGCCGTTCTGGTGGTGGAATCCAAGGATGGTGGAGGCAGCATGATCACCGCCCGTCTGGCGACGGACTATGACCGTGAACTCTTCGCCGTTCCTGGACGTACTACGGATATTTGCTCCAGGGGAACGAATGCGCTTATTGAAAACGACAGGGCGCATCTTACGGTCGGGGCGGAAACCATAGAGAAATGGATGGGATGGAGAGACCCGTCGCGGGAGGAATCACGGGGAAAACGTAAGGAAACCCTTTCCATGTGCGATACGCCTGAAAAGAGGAAAATCCTCAATGCACTCAGGAAAGATTCTCCTCTTAGTGTGGACGATATGAAGATAGCCACCGGATTGACTTTCCAGGAGATGTCGGTAGCCCTTCTTCAGCTTGAAATGGAAGGGCGCATATGCATAACCGCGGCCAATTATTACGATCTGTCCTGAATGTTGTGCCTTGCTTTAATCTATGATGTTACGCGGTAAGCGGCGGGAGAGGGAGGTGAAAATCTCGTAGGGGATTGTACCGAGTATGTCGGCGAGTTCGCTTACAGTCGGACGATTGCCGAAGATGGTTACGGTGTCGCCCACCTTGGCTTCCATGCCGGTTATATCGAGCATCGTCATGTCCATGCAAATGTTGCCAATGGTCGGAACCAATTTCCCGTTCAATTCGAAGCAGGCCTTTCCGCATCCGAAATGACGGTTTATACCGTCTGCATAACCTAACGGAATAGTGGCAGTCTTGTGGATTCCCGGAGGGAGTATGCCCTTCCTGTCATAGCCGACCGGTCCATCTTCCCCTGTGAGTGTCTTTATTTGAATGATTGGACATCTTAGATAGGTTACGGTGGAAAGCTTGTCCTGTGCGACGTCTGAAATCCCGTATATGCCTATGCCGAGCCTTACCATGTCGTATTGGAATTGAGGGAATCTTTCGATACCTGCGGAATTAAGTATATGCAACATGGGCTTGTATGGTAGTACTCTCATGATCTTGCCGGACATTCTTTCGAAAAGGGCGAACTGTTGCATCGTGTATCCGTCGCATTCTGGATCTGCGTCAGCTGAAAGGTGCGAATAAATGCTCTTGACATGGATCTCCGGATGCTTTTCAAGAAAACCGATGAGTGGGGGAAGTTCGTTTTCCATGAATCCGAGCCTGTGCATCCCGGTATCCAGTTTGATGTGGACCGGATAGGAAACGTTCCCCATCCTTTCCATAGCTTTCTCGAAGCATTGCATTGATTCTATGTTAGGTATCCCCGGCTCTAGACCGAAACGGATTATTTCGTCGAAACATCCATCGCCTGCAGTCAGAACCATTATCGGAAGATGGATGCCGTTTTTCCTGAGTCGTATTCCTTCATCAGGGAAAGCGACCGCAAGGTAATCGATCCCGCACTTCACTATTTCCCTTGTGAACTCCAAGGCGCCAATGCCATATGAATCCGCCTTTACGAGTATCAAAATCTTGGTTGAAGGATTGAGAAAGGAATGGTAGTATTCGTAGTTGTTCCTGATTCCCTTGCGGGACAATTCTATCCGTGCATTCTGAATTGTATTCAAAGCCATATCGTCAATTATTAACGTATATACAAATATACTATTTAATCCAGTATGGGAATGGTTTCTTTTTTTGATAATCCGATAATTATTAGTAAATATGTATTCCCAAAACTATCGTATGCAAAGGCTGTCGCTGACAATTATCCTCTTGATGTTATTTACTTCGACTTTCGCCCAGACACAGAAGGTCATAAAGGTTGCTGTCGTGCCCGTTGAGTTCTATGATGTCAAATTTCCATCTTCGGATAATGTGGTCTTGAGATTGGATTCCGTGTTTAATCAACAGAATTACAGCGCTTATGGCGCCGACGGCTCGGTCAGTGACTATTTCGGTGACAATCTTGGAGACAGCTACGACCTTTCGTTTCATGTCTGCGATCCGGTTTCTTTGCCATATTCCATGTCTTATTACGCCTCGAGTGGGGATCCGGGAGATTCGGGCAGTACGTTTCTTATCGAACATACCGTTTCCAGTGCGTTGGCCTCGGGCATTAATTTTTCCGGTTACGACGGTGATTCCAACGGCTACATAGATGTCATATATATTATATATGCCGGTTATGGCGCATTTGAAGGAAATTCATCTGATCAAATCGATCCGCATACGTGGGATGTTTCTTCCAAAAAAATCAAAGCCGGTGACCTGAAAGTGGGAACGTACTGTTGTAGTCCGTATTATTACGGGGAAACGGGTGACACCCTTACACCGATAGGGATAATTTGCCATGAAATGGGGCACGCATTGGGGCTGTACGACATGTACGATGTCAACGGGGATGTGGAAGGGACTGCCGAGGCATTATGGGGTACCCTGTCGCTTATGGACAAGGGAAACTACAATAATGGTGGAAGGACTCCTCCCTATTTGAACGCCGTAGAACGGGAAATTCTCGGGATTGCTGATGTAGAGACTATAACGCTACCCGGAAGCTATTATCTGACTCCGATAGATATAGCAGGCAAGGCTTTCAGGATTTCCACTTCCGATCCCGACGAATATTTTCTGATCGAATACAGGGATGGTTCCGGATGGGACAGATACATAGGAGGGAGCGGCCTTCTTGTCTACCATGTGGACAAATCGCCTAATCAGGCCGGTTCCATGACCGCCGTAGAGAGATGGATGGTCAATGCCGTGAATTGTTGTGCCGAGCATCAGTGCGTGGATCTTATTGAAGCTTATGGTGGCGACGGGGCCAAAGTAGGGGATGTCTTCTTTCCAGGTAGGAAGGAGGTTTCTGGCCTGTATTCCGTTTCCGACTCTCCGCTTCTTTCATGGGATGAAAAGGGGCCTATGCTAAGCCTTAACGGCATAGGTGTGGTAGGTGGAACCGCATTTTTCACTTTGGAAGAGGACCATTTGTGGCTGGAACCAGCTATAAACGGTTATTCGATCATTCCAAATCAAACCGATGCGGTTTTTTCCTGGAGTTGTGATTCCTTAGTGCCAGGAGTTTGGAGTGTTGCCTGGAAGAGTGATTCAGACGATACATGGCAAAGTTCAGAAGACCTTTCCGAAATGGATTACATCATGAGGAACCTTGAAGCCGGTACTTCTTATAATTGCAGACTCTCTTATTCGTACCTCGGAGTCTATTTCGAAATGCTTGATTTCAGTTTTTCCACGAAACAGATAACTTCTAAATACCCTGTGATAGCAGGGTTGGAAGGGACACATTACGTCGGGGACACCCTGTGCCTTAGAGTATTCAATCTTAACGAAAAGGTCAAATCGATATCGTGGATGATCAATGGTGCGTCATATTATCAGGAATCATACCCATTGACATACAAGGGAGTCGTATCCATTGCCGTGAACCTGAAATATCCCGACGGTTCCACGGAAAAAATATCCAGGAGCATAATTGTCTCCGAAGGGGATTATATGGGGGAATGACATATGGAACGAAGAATTTTAGGAACAATTTCGCTTGTCGCAGTAATGCTGCTTGCCACCGGATGTCCTACCGTCATACCGGGGCTTTCGGAGACACAGTTGAATTTCAGCCAGTGTAGCGGGAAAGGTATCGTACGCGGTTATTCCTATCTTATGGAATATGATTCAGGAAGGCATCAGATAAGCACCAATCCGGGGCGCGGGAATTTCAGGATTCAAAGCGACGACCAAAGCGAAATGTTCAATGTTACCTGCACACAGTCTTTTGCCTTGAAAAAGATTGTATATTGTGAAGTATACTTCGTTTCTGAAGGCGAATTTATCGAGGAGAACCTAAATTTTCAGGTGATAAAGATAGATTATACCTCATCGCTGGCTTGGTTGTGGAACGGTAATAAAAATATGGGCATAATCATGCCCATATTATAAGGGGCGAAAGCGGACCCTTGAAAAAAAGGGCACCTTCCGGTAGCCCTTTTAAATTTCTTTTGAAGCAGGATTATTGTTTTGCGGCTTCAACGGAAATTTTTCTGAATTCCTTCATCATTTTGCTGAGAGCCAGAGCTGATTTACGGGCACGGGTGCCTGCAGCTTTATTGCCCTTAGCAAGCTGAGCATCAGCATTTTTCTCGAATGCCTCGAATTCCTTTTTGATGTCTTCTACAAGTTTTTCCATAAAAATAACTGTTTAGTGATAATTTTTTCTTTGCCTAAAGGTAGAGTTATTTTTTTAACTATCAAAAAAAAGGTGGAAAAATTGTAGATTTGCAGCGTATTAATCAATTAATTATAGCCGGCAAGATGGGTTTGAATATTAGTATAAAGGAAATTTTCAGTTCGTTCATGGTTCTTTTTGCGATAGTCGATATCACAGGATCTCTACCTATTCTACTAGATCTTAAATCAAAAGGGAAATCCATAAATGCATTTCAGGCATCATTTTCCTCACTTATAATTGGACTCGTCTTCCTTTTTCTTGGTGAACCCATTCTGGGACTTTTCGGTGTGGACATCTCCTCTTTTGCGGTTGCGGGTGCGTTGATAATTCTCATGCTCGCGTTTGAAATGATCTTCGGAGTTGAAATTTTCCATAATGACAGTCCTACGAATTCGGCTACGGTGGTTCCGGTGGTGTTCCCTCTAATAGTCGGGACAGGAACCCTGACCACACTTCTCGCCCTGAGAGCAGAATATTCGATGATAAATATCGTTATCGCCTTTATCCTGAATATGGCAATAGTGTATGTGGTCTTGCTGAAACTCGATTACGTGGAGAAATTCCTCGGTAAGGGGACCATATATATCCTCAGGAAATTCTTCGGATTGATTCTTCTGGCCATAGGGATAAAACTGTTTACCACGAATATTGTAACTTTGATATGATTTGTTGCGATAGGAATGCGGCTTAACGTTAAATATCCAGTAAGGCGTATCGGTGATGAAAACCTGATTATTATTCCACTCAGGGAGGTTACCGGGATAAAAAAGGTGCTCTCCATAAATTCCACCTCACTCTGGCTTATCGAATCCCTTGCAGGAAGGAATTTCAACGTCGGGGATATTTCTTCTTTATTGAAAGGACGTTTCGACGTCGATGATTTGGTAGCGGACTTCGACGCTTCTGTGTGGGTTAATCAATTGATAAAATACGGGATTGTCGGTAATGATGAAGATGCCTAAACATAAAGGTTATCCGGATAAGGAAAGTCTTACTCTGCTTCTGCTGCTAAGGAGGGCGCTATCCGGTTCCGCCGAACTCCCCGAAGAACTTACGGAAGCCGAATGGAAATCCGTTTGCAATCTTTCCGTCGAATGTGGGGTCCATGCTTTGGCCTATGACGGGCTTTTAGACCTGCCGGAAGGGCTTCAGCCTCCGCGCGCGATAAAGATACATTGGGCTGTCGACACGGCTGCGATAGAGGATAAGTATGCAAGGCACAAGGATGTCATAGTGCATCTCAACGGTTTCATGAGGGCGAAGAAAATGCGCATGCTATTGTTGAACGGCCTTGGTAACGCCTCCAACTATCCCGTCCCGGAGCATAGGGAAGGGAGTGACATAGACATTTATACGTTCGACGAAAGTTTCATGGTGGATAAGATGATTTCCGACAGGGGGATTGCGGTAGTCGCCGCTCCAAACTTTTCCTCGGATTTCTTCATACAGGGAGTTCTAGTTGAGAACCACCACCATTTCTTCAATGTGAAGGCTTCTCCGCTAAACCGTATCTTCGAAGAGAAGGTACAATCGCTTGTCTCGTCGGATACTTCAGGGAACAGGATTTTCAATGAGATCAACCTGCCAGCGCCGCAGGCTGAAATATATCTAATGTCCCTCCGCATATTGAACAAGTTTGCAATGGGCAGTGCGACCCTGAGACAGTTATGCGATTGGACGACCTTCCTTAAGGCCAATGCGCTCCGGATAAATTTCAAGAAGTTCAACGATTTCTTGAGGGAAAACGATCTTTATGAAGCGGTAAGCCGCATGAACGAGATCTGTATTGCCTATCTTGGTCTTGACAGCACATTCAGGATGCCTTCCGCCAACAGAAGTCAGTCTGTAGAGACGGAAATGCTTAACAGGATGCTGAATGTAAGGAAACATGTGCGCAGGCGCAAGCTTACGTTCCGTGAAAAATTATCGACTCTGCACGAGATTTCCTGGAATTACCATTTGGTTCACAATGACCACTCTTTCTGGATAATTGTACTTAAAACCCTATTTTCTTAGGGTTTCGAATTGCTTCCTGTCCGGTTTAATCATGTACATCCCGAATGAAGGCTGCAATGAGCCATCGTTGAAACGTGCTTTTCTGCCGAATGGTGAAATGCTCGATTTTGAAGTAATTACAGGCAGGTTAGGGAATGATCCGGTTACAATATCGGTAAGGCATGCCTTGATATTGTCTTCGTTTGCATCGAAATCATGATATAGATCATCCGGACGAAGGTCGTCTGGCGCAATACCGTCTTCGTAGTGGCCAACACCGTTCTTGTTGTCGGTATAAAAGCAGATAGGGAGGAAGCAATATTCGAGGTTGCTGTAATTGCCGGCATCTATCTCGTTTAACTCTTCATCAGTGCCGGGATAAAGAAGCACATACATGCCGTTCGGCTTTCCGTATGTGGTATCGCCTACCTGGGTGACGTTCATAAGGGGTTTCATTCCGTTAAGTATCACTTCACTCGCTGATGCAGTGCCATCTGTGGTGATTATGTACAACCTGTCCAGGTTAAGGGAAGTATCGTTTCTTTCGATTGTGCTTTCGGAATCCCAGCCCTTACTGCTCAATAATTTGTTATGGCTTCTGACTGCATAGACCTCCCCGTTTGCGGACGGTGGTGCCAGATAATCTGCCAATGCTTGTGCGGCATCTCCGTCGCCTCCGCCATTGTAGCGAAGGTCGAGTATCATGTCTTTGATGTCGGCCTTTTTGAAATAAGCCATTGCTTCCCCGATTTCGTCTATCTTTTGGGCCATAAAGGATCTGTAGTTCAAATATCCGACAGGCGATGTCAGTCCGGAGAAGTCCTTGTCGGTGAAAAGGCAGTATTTGAGATACGATTTTGCATTGAATGTCGCGGCACTTAAGGTGAAGGTGTGGTTTGTCCCATTCAGGTCAGTGAAGGTATATGTCTGCGGAGAAGTATCCATAAGTGTCTGGTATGTCCCGTCAATTATCGATTGCCTCATAGATTCTCCCCCGAGACTGTCGAGAACCCAACCTCTCCTTACCCCTGCATTATACATCGGTCCGCCTTCTATGACATATCTTACCCTTACGTCGTAGTCATCGTAGTAATCTATCATTTGACCGTAACTGACCCCGAACGAACCAGTCACTTCGCCGGTAGTCATGGATACGTAGTAGTCCTTGTCCATCATCCAGCTCCAACGGTCCTTGGAATAAAGAAGGTCATCGAAATAATCGTAAATTCCATTGGAGGAAGGGTCCACATCATCGGGAACGTAGTCATTCCAATAATAGTAGACATCCATGTAATTGTTCTTGAGGTATTTTTTTACGGCCAAATCGTGTTTGAGGGAATCATTCTGGGATGTGTTTCCGGTGTTCCAGAGATTGCAGCTGTTCATTCCGCCAAGGGAGGCAGCAACGGCTGCTGATGTAATGACAATTTGTAAATATTTCATATTTATTTTCATTTGTTCTTGGTCTTCTCGAATACGTATACGTCTTCCCCGTCCTTGTGGAAATAGTATTGTTCCCTGGCGAACTTCTCCAGCGAATCTCTGTTAGATTTCAGCTGATTGAGCTTTTCGTCGGCTGAACGTATCCCATTTTCATAATATGCCTTTTGTTTCTGAAGTTTACCTATCTCTTTGGCTGTTTGCACGAAGCGTATGGCGTTGTTTCTGTCGATGAAAATTATTGAAATCACGAATACAAGTACTGCAATGAAGTATTTGTTGAAGATAATCCGGAAGAAGCGGTGACCCATCAGCTTGTCCCGGAAAGATTTGAAAGCTTCATCTGTTTTAGAAAAAAAAGACATTGCTCTTTTATTTTTACAAAAATACTTAATTTTGGCACATCGAAAAATAAATATCATAATGTTGAAATCTGTATTAAGAAGGTATCTTCCCGCATTGGGCAAAAGCTGGTTGATGGTTCTTATTTTTTTTGCAGGGTCATTCTTGCTTGCCGAGATCTTCTCACGTTTCTCCGGCAGCTTCTGGAGAACGTCTTCGTTTCTGTATGTCTGTTCTTTTATCCCCGTTGCCATTTTCATTTTCTTCGATGCCAAGGCAAACGCCAAGACGGGACAGAAGGGAATACCTGTCAACAGTCCTGAGTTCGGTAAGATGAACCCGATTGTTTTCTTCATCTTAATCGCTTTGGTAATTATTGCTATCGCCATTGTGTCTGAGCCTGTTTCATCGCTGATCCCGATGCCTGATTTTATAAAGGACTTGCTTTCCAAGGTCTTCAGCGGTCAGACATTTGCCGATGTTCTGATCACTACTGTGATCTTGGCTCCTCTTTTCGAGGAATTCTTTTGCCGCGGGATAATTTGCCGCGGGCTTCTTTCCAGAATGGCTCCATGGAAGGCCATAGTATGGTCCGCACTTATTTTCGCTGTCCTGCATGGAAACCCGTATCAGGGTATCCCGGCCTTTGTAATAGGTTGCTTCTTAGGGTGGGTCTATTACAGGACGCACTGCATTTGGGCACCGGTTTTCCTGCATGGCGTCAACAATCTGTTCTCCATGCTTATTACCCGTCTGAATCCCGGACTTCCGGTGGACGGGACATTGCGTGATCTCATACCGGGCAATTATTATTATCTCCTTTTAGGGGTTTCGGTGGCCGTTATCATTGTCGGTATATTGCTTCTTCACCGTTATCTTTCGAAAAAGAACACTTTCAAGTTATCACCATCTAAAATAAAAAATGAAAACAACATCTCTGTATCCTATTAAATTCACACCGATTCTCAAGGAAAAAGTCTGGGGAGGGGCAAACCTTGTAGGAAAATTAGGCAAGATAATCCCCGATCCCGACAAGGGAGAAGATAAGCTCGATGCTTCCCATATAGGTGAAAGTTGGGAAATCAGCAGTGTCGAAGGCGATGTTTCGGTTGCCGGAAACGGATTCCTGAAAGGAAACAATCTCGATGATATACTGGAGACCTATATGGGCAATTTTGAAGGTGACAACGTATTCGATTATTACGGAATGCAGTTTCCTTTGCTGATAAAGTATCTCGATGTCCATGGTAGGCTTTCGGTTCAGGTACATCCCGATGACAAGACTGCTCTGGAAAGATCTAATTCCCTTGGCAAAACAGAGTTCTGGTATGTCATGGAATCATCCCCTGAGGCCGAGGTATATATGGGATTCAAGAGAAAGACCTCCGCTTCCGAATTTTACGGCAAATGCAAGGACGGCAGCGTGGAAGAGCTGATGAACGTGTTTCATCCTGAAAAGGGGGAGTGTTTTTTCATAAAGGCCGGCACCGTCCATGCCGCGAAGGGAGACATAGTCATAGCGGAGATACAGGAGACTTCCGATATGACCTACAGGGTATATGACTGGGGACGTGAATTCAATCCGGCAACGCGCCGCGAAATGCACCTGGAACAGGCGATAGACTGCATCAACTACGAAAAATACGACGAAGAAACTCTGCATGTCAAGGCGTCCTCATTATCTCGCAATCTGGTGAAATGCAAGTATTTCACTATCAACAATGTCTCTTTGAAATACAAATACTACCGCGATTCGGAAGATTTCAACAGTTGCATAATATACATGTGTACAGCAGGTAAGGCTGAATTAGACGTAGGCAAGGGGAAAAGGACTTTTTCCCTCAACTGTGGGGAAACGATACTCGTCCCTAAGGATTTCGGGGTTTATGCTGTGGCACCGAAGTCAGAGGGAACGAACATATTGGAAATTCATGTAGATCCAATAGAAACCGAAAAGGATGAGTACATAGACGAAACAAAAGCGGCCCACCTCGATGGTGAGCCGCAAGAGCCGGAAGATAAAGATCAGGCCCCGCAAAGCGGAATTGATCCCGACGACTGGGACCTGAAGGAATTAGGTGACGTCAGCCAGGACGAACGGATCATGAACATCCACCTGGGGGACGAATGACTATTTGTCGTCTTTCGCGAAATATCTGTTGTAAAGGCCTTCGAACACTCTGCCGTGGCGTGCTTCGTCCTTGCACATTTCGTGTACGGTGTCGTGAATTGCGTCATAATTGAGTTGCTTCGCCTTCGTAGCTATGCGTTTCTTATCGGCGCAAGCTCCGGCTTCGGCTTCCATCCTTTTTTTCAGGTTGGTTTTGGTGTCCCAAACGACTTCTCCGATGAGTTCCGCAAATTTGGAAGCGTGCTCCGCCTCTTCGAAGGCAATCCTCTTGAAAGCTTCCCCGATTTCAGGATAACCTTCCCGATCGGCCTGACGGCTCATCGCGAGATACATTCCGACTTCGCTGCATTCGCCTGTGAAGTGAGCCTGCAGTCCGTCCCAAACTTCCTTGTCGCATCCTTTGGCAACGCCAAGAACATGTTCGTCTGCGAATTCTAACTTCTTTGAACCATTGTCTTCTACGACTTCCTTAAATTTTGATGCGGGAGCCTTGCAAACAGGGCACTGTACGGGAGGTTGTTCTCCTTCATAGATGTAACCGCAAACTGTGCAAATCCATTTCTTTGTCATAATCTTTTGTGTTTTAAATGTTTAAAATTAAAATCATTATAATCTGTATCACAAAAGTAATCAAAATTCCGAATTGATGTAAAAAATTCCACGTTTTTTGTATTTTTGCAACCCACTTAAAAAGCAAGACTTTTTGGTGCAATGGGGTCCGGAGAGCCCGGACTGAGTAACACATTTTATTTTAAAACATTATGAAACAGATTCCCTTGAAGGGACAATTGAGAAAGACCGGCAGGAAAGCCGATGTCAAAACCGTTCGCAGCGAGGGCAGGGTTCCCTGCAACCTTTACGGAAACGGAATGGAGAACGTGGCGTTTTCAGTGGATGCCAAGGATCTTAGAAAAATTACAGATACGCCTGATTATTATATCATCCGTCTCGATATCGAAGGTAAGGAGTACCTTTCTGTATTGCAGGAAGTGCAGTGGCATTCCGTTACGGATGAAGCACGCCACGTGGATTTTCTAGTCGTTACTGAAGACAAGCCGGTTGCCATCAATGTTCCTTTAAAGATAAGTGGCCATGCCGAAGGTGTGAAGGAAGGCGGGCGTCTCATAACTGGAATGCGCGAACTCCGTTGCTACGGACTGATAGATGATCTGCCGGACCTTATAGAGGTGGACAGTACCCCGGTCAAAATGGGCAAACAGATTCTCGTTGGAGATCTTGACATTCCGAAAACTCAGATACTTGCTCCGAAATCTCAGTTGGTTTGCGCCGTAAGGCATACGCGTCAGGTTGTTGAAACCACCGTAGCTGCAACTCCTGCTGCAGGTGAGGCTGTTGCAGGCGAAGGTGAAGCTGCGGCTGCTGGCGAAACAGCTGCCGACGAAGGTAAGGACGCGAAAGAATCCAAGAATACCAAGGAGAAGTAGGGGAACCATTCCCTTTTAAATATAAACGGGTATGAAGTTTCTTGTCGCTGGGTTGGGCAATATCGGCCAAGAGTACGAAGGTACCCGTCACAATATGGGTTTTGCGGTACTGGATGCATTTGCGGATGCATACGGTACCGCTTTTTCTGAAAAGAGGTATGGTTCCATAGCCGAATGTTCAGCCAAGGGGGCTTCCTTTATGCTTCTCAAGCCGAGCACTTATATGAACCTGAGCGGCAAGGCTGTCCATTACTGGATGGCGAAGCTTAAGATTCCGCTTTCTTCGCTGCTGGTCGTCTGCGATGACATAAATCTTCCTTTCGGTACCATGCGTATGAGATCCAAAGGAAGTGATGGTGGACATAATGGCTTAAAAGACATAGATCTGCATTTGCTGTCCGATGAATATGCCCGGATGCGTCTTGGCATTGGGAACGGATTTGCGGAAGGGCACCAAGCCGATTACGTTCTGAGCAAGCTGATGAAGGAAGAGCGTGAAAAATTGCCCGATTTGCTCGGATATGCCGTAAAGGCTATTGATTCTTTTGCCTTTGACGGTGTGGAAAAGGCTATGTCCCAATACAACAAATCCTATTTTACTGTCGAATTCAGATAAGTTCCGGATATCTGTGGAACCATGCCCGTTGCATCATTCCACAAGAGTGTTTCGTAAAAAGCATTGAGATAAGTACTCGAAGGTTCGTAGACGTATGAACTGAGACCGCAGTATGTGTTGATCGTAAAGCTTAAGAAGGCAGGTGTCGATTCTTTGTATATGACTGTATTCGACAGCGCATTTTCAAATGAAATCAATTCATCGGTAGTGGCTAAGGATTTTATGAAGTCTTCCAGATCGAAGAACCAATGGCGGTTGAACCGGAAATAGCCTTGAAGAGAAATCTCGCTTATTCCGTCGTTGAGTTCCTGCCTGTGTGCCGAAAATATGGATTTGCAGCTCGAGGCTAGTGAATCGAGTGCAGAACAACGGACCAGAGAAACCGTGGAAGACTGGTATGTTCCGGTCTGCGAATCGTAATAGTCGAAGCCGTCCTGAAGTATTTTTTCCAATGCGGCATCTACGGAATAGTCTTCGTCGAACAGATATTGCATTGCAGAACCGTACGATATCAACCCATCCCCTAGAACTTCCGCAGGTGAGAAAGCTATATACGAGCACTTGTCCTTCAATTCGTAAGCTATTTCCACGCCTCCCATTAAACAGGCATCGAATATTATATAGTCATAGTATTGCGGCAAGGCGTCGGCCAGTTGAGGAATGTCTATTTCACTGCCGTCATGTTCTGCGAATGATTTGACGAAGTTACGATAAGGGTCCTCTTCAAGGGGAGGAAAATATTCCCTTCCCACAGCATAAGCAGGAGAGGATTCTAACGTCGAGCTTCTGGAGGTCATGGAAAACGACGTAAAGTTTTCAGGATCGTAATAATATCCAGTAGGGAGCCATCCGTTTCCGTGGGACCATAATACCAATCCGTTTCTACTGGCAGGAAAAAGAAGTTTGGCATCAGTCAGTACTTCGTTCAAAGTGGTGTCGCTGGCGGAGTTCTGCGATTCCGGATATGTCTTTAAAATTTCTTCGCTTGTAGCGGACCCGTTGGAAGTGATCCTTTCGAGTACTGGAGCGGTATTTTGGATATCAAAATAGAGTAAAAGCACGTCCTCGTCGTCGTTTGCCGAAGGAGCATAGCCGTTAAGAAGATTGGTCTTGTTATCGATCGCATATGACTCCAGGCTGTTGTCGGCGGCCATATAGATTAGCACCGTGTTGCGTTTCCTTATTCTAGATTCCTTCGGAGAAATCTGATTGAAGGAGTTGGCACCGGTAAGCTCTTTTATGCCTACATATTCATCATTGCACGATGTTAATATCTGGATTGCCGCAGCAAGAACCAGAAACATCAAAACATGTTTTTTCACGATATTATCTCCTATTTGACAAAGATAGCAATTCCGGCAAAATGTTCTACTTTTGCATAAACTCAATACCAGACTTTATGAAATTCACAGTTAAAATTATGATTGGCTTAATTGGATTGGGAGTACTTTCTTCGTGCTCCAGTAAAAAATCTGAAAATTTTAAATATTCGGTCGACGAATTCGCCGATATTGAAGTTCTCCGTTACAAAGTCCCGGGATGGGAAGCTCTTACGCTGCAGCAAAAGGAGTATGTCTACGATCTCAGCGAGGCTGCCAAATGGGGCCGTGACATCTTCTGGGACCAGAATTGTGCATATAACCTGAAGATACGAAAGATTCTCGAGACCATACTCGAGAACTACGATGGTGATGAGAAATGCGAAGATTACCAGAAATTTCTCGTATATGCGAAAAGGGTCTTTTTCAGCAGCGGAATACATCACCATTACGGCGAGCAGAAATTCATACCGGCTTGCGGTTCCGATTATTTCTCATCTTTGATGACCGCCGTCGGATGCAGTGACAGCCTTGAACGTGAGCTCATCCCTGTCATATTCGATCCCGACGTCCTTCCTTTCAAGAGATATCAGGGTACAGACAAGGATATAGTAAAGGCTTCCGCGGTGAATTTTTATGAAGGCGTCACTCAAAAAGAGGCCGAGCGGTTCTACGCCGACATGGAAGATCGCAATGATCCTCGTCCTGTCTCATATGGACTGAACAGCAAGTTGGTGAAGCGTAAAGGGAAAATTTACGAGGAAATATACAGTGAAGACGGCCTTTACGGTCCGGCGATAAGCAAGATAATCGAATATCTTCAGAAAGCTTCTTCTGTCGCCGAAAACGATATACAGAGAGATATAATTGCTAAGCTGATAGATTATTATCGTACCGGCGACTTGCGCAAATGGGACGAATACAATATCGCTTGGGTACGCGACACCGCTTCGGTAGTGGATTTCGTCAACGGGTTCGTTGAGGATTACGAGGATCCCTTGAATCGTAAGGCTTCCTGGGAGGCCATAGTAGATTTCAAGGACCTTGCTGCTTCGGAGAGAACGGAAATAATCAGTTCGAACGCACAGTGGTTCGAAAACAATTCCCCTGTGGATCCACGTTTTCGCAAGGCGCATGTTAAGGGTGTTTCGGCCAAGGTCATTAATGTCGTCGTTCTTGCCGGTGACGAGTATCCCCCTACTGCAATCGGAATAAATCTTCCCAATGCGGACTGGATCCGCAAGGATTACGGCTCGAAATCCGTGACCATCGCCAACATTACGGAAGCTTATGACCTTGCTTCCGAGGAACATCCTAAAAGTGTCCTTAAAGAATTCTCATGGGATGAAAAGGAAGAGGATATATGCAGGAAATATGGCACGATAACTGACAATCTGCATACCGATTTGCACGAATGTCTTGGTCATGGTTCCGGACAATTGCTGCCGGGAGTCTCGCCGAATGCCCTCAGGGAATACGGGTCAACTCTCGAAGAGGCGAGAGCTGACCTTTTCGCATTGTATTATCTTGCCGATCCGAAACTTGTTGAAATAGGACTTCTTGAAAATGGTGACGAATACAAGGCCGAATACATGAATTATATACGTAATGGTATCATGACGCAGTTGAGCCGCATAAAACTTGGTGACAAGATCACGGAAGCCCACATGCAGAACCGCGCTCTTATCGCAAACTGGTGTTTCGAGCACGGAAAGGAAAACAATGTGATCGAACGAAAGATGCGTGGTGGCAAGACATATTTCGTCATCAACGATTTCAAGGCCCTGCGTGGATTGTTCGGAGATTTGCTGGCTGAGATCCAAAGGATCAAGTCGGAAGGTGACTACGAGGCGGGGAAAGCCCTCGTATTGAAGTATGGAGTTGATATAGACTATAATTTGCACAAGGAAGTGCTCGAACGTTATGACGCTCTAGGATTGAAGCCATATAAGGGTTTTGTAAATCCGGATATAGTTCCGGTAAGGAACGCCGAAGGCGATATAATGGATTACAGGCTGGAATATTGCGACGACTTCGTAAAGCAGTCACTCGAATACGGCAGGGAATATTCTGCACTTTGACGCAAAATCCAAGATTATAAACGGTTATTAAAAACAGGGGGGCATCCGGAATTTCCGGATGCCCCCCTGGCATTAGATTTTGGTTTTTACTGCGACTTCATCGTAATATCAATAACTGTATTGCGTTATGCTTACGGTACGTCTTACGATCTGGTCGCCGAGCGTTGCCTTAAGCAAGATGTATCCGGTCCTGGTATATCCTGTATGGTTTTCGCTAGGCCAGAAACTGAAGATGTAATTGTAAGACCCCGTGTGAAAAGCTGTGAGATGGCAATTCATCCAATCGGTACTCCCTTCCCAGTAGATTGTTTCCATTATCAAGCTGCCGTTTGATGGAGAGACGGCGACAGGTATTGAAGTCCCATATGTGTTTGATGGATCCTGAATAAATTCGTAACTGATCATCGAGATGCTCAGTTCTCCCATTCCGGACTGGGTGACGGTGAATACGGCCTGTTCCACATCGAGGTCGTTGCCGTACTCGATCACTATGGTTGCAGTGCGGTCGTCTGCACCGGTATTGGCGCTCGACGTTTCAAGTCTCAGGAAATCGGATATAGACTCGTCGGGATTGATCGTTTCCTTGCTTAGGGTAGCGCTCAGCCAGTCGGCTCCGCTGTTGCTCTGTATCCTGGCTCTCGTGACATTCCTGGTGCTTGCATCAACGTTTAGCGTGGCCGATGCAGCTTGGTCGAGGAATACCGAATTGGTGGTGAAATTGAGGTAAGGAGCTGTCCTGGCACCCTGGTAAACCTGAACGGTCCTGTATATCGTCTCTCCCCCATTGGAAGCTTCCAGTACGAAATATCCCGTGCGAGGATAGGATGTATCGTTCTCATCCACAGTGAATGCTAATCCGGAGGAACTTGGTGTGCCCGAGAAGCCGATCCAGCTGGCACGTGAAGTTGCAATATAGGATGAGGCGTCTCCGTTTGCGTATGCGTAGACGGTCTGCGAACTGTAATCCAGATGGAATTCCGTTGAGTAGAAGTCGTAAGTCGGAGATCCTACACCATCCTGAGTTACCCTGAATGCGGTCTGCTCCACTTCGAGGTCGTTGCCGTATTCCAGCACCACAAGTGCGCTGCGGCTTTCGGCCGAGGTGTTCTCGCTCATGGAGAGATAAATCGTGTGCGAGCCGTCCGACAGGTCGTCATCTAAAGGCGGATCTACTGACAACCATCCGCTGCCGGAGTTGGAAAGAACCTCGATCCTCTTGACATTACTTGAAATGGACGAGAGTGTCGTACTGTCTACCGCCGATGAAGAAAATTCCAGTGATCCGGCGCCAAGTTGCAGATAAGGGGCCGTCTTGCAGCCTTGGAATACGCGTATGGTCCTGTAGATCGTTTCGTCGCCGTTTACGACCTTGACGAGAACGTATGAACTGCGAGGGTACTCGGTACCATTGGCATCGACATGGAATGTCACTTCCTTGTTGGCCGAGACATAATTTACGTTGTTGATCCATGATGCATCGGAACTTACGGTAAACGTACCGTTGGCGTCGGTCATGTATGCGGTCACATCCTGGTCGCTCCAGTCAAGATAGTATTCGAGATTGGCGAAGTCAGCGACAGGAGAGCCTACACCGTTCTGTACGACGTTGAACTCGGTCTTTTCGACTTCGAGCTCGTTGCCGTATTCGAGGACTATTGTGCCGGAGCGCACCCCTGATCCGTAATTCTGGGAAGCGTTCAGGGTAAGGGTGATCGTCGAACCGTCGGTTATGTTTTCTATGGCGGAAGGAGTCACGCTCAGCCATGTCGTGGTTGAGGAACCGTCGTAAGACTGGCAGTCTACGCTCTGTACCCTTACCATGTTGACATTCTTCATCGAAGAAATGGAGAACGTCTGTGTAAGGCCGGTTCCGCTCGGAGGGAAGTAGGTCATCCCGCTAGGGAGTTCGAGATAAGGGGCGGTCTTTGCGCTTTGATAAACGTGGACGGTCTGGTAGACGATTTCGTCGCCGCGCTTTATGCTCAGTACGAAGAATGCGTTGCGAGGATATTCGTCCAGATTCTCGTCTACATGGAATGCCAATGTACCCTCGCCGACGGATATGTTCGAAACCCACGATTCGTTCGGCTGTTCGTAAACCGATACTGTCGTATTCAGCGAAGGATAAATATTTATCAGAGGATTCTGTTCCTCGTAATCCAGGTAGAAGTCGCTCTTATCCATAAGCAGGTAAGGCGATCCTGTGCCCAATTGCGTTACATCCACCGTAAAGTACTGGTACTGGCCGTTCTTCTCGACGAGGATACCCACCTGGCCATCGCGCGAGTCTGCATGGTTGTTGGCCGTTGCGTTCAGTACTATCTGGTATGTGCCTTCCGCAGTGTTGCCATTGGCTGATTTGATGGTGAGCCAATCGACGCTGCTGTACGGGGTGACTGTCGTGGAAGCTTCCACACCCTCGAAGTTGACGGTGTAGTCGTCTCCGGTTACGCCTGCATAAGGCATCTGTACGAAGTCGCACAGCAGAACGGCCTCAGGGCCGTCTGTGCCGGGTTGCACGATCCCTATCTTGTAGAACGACTGGTCGTCCCCATTCGTTAGCGACATTAGGATATACCCCGTGCGTTCGGATGTGGTATTGTTGGCTGCGACTGCGATTCCAATTTCGCCTTCTCCGTCGGAATCGTATGAATAGGCGGCATCTGCAACGGGAGCCGTAATCCAATCGGGTACCGATACCACGGTGGCTGTGGTCAATGCGTTGGATACATAGTGGGCGGTGATTGTGTCTGCTGCCTGGGATGCACTATATGTGGTCTGGTCGGTGGCGAAATATATCCCGCCGCTTCCGGGCTGGGTTACGGTCACCTTGGAAACGGCAGTCTCTCCGGAACGCGTAGCAATGATCGAGAAGATGCCGCTTCGTGAGGATTCCCCGGGATTGACCGTTGTAGCCGTTACGGTTACCCAGCCTGAATTATACGATAAGTCGAACCAGTCGTGGTCATCCGCATCAAGGGTTAACGATGTCTCGGGACTGGTATTTAACCCTTCTACCGGAACCAATGCCGACGAACCGGCCGCATTTGGCAGTGTTACCATATCTACCACAGGAGATGCTACCGGACCATCCGCTGAGCCTTGCGTTATTTTAATATTATAACTGTTTATGGATACTGTTTCGTTATGAGAAAAGATCAATAACTGTATTTTCTTCGGAGATACGGTTCGATTCTCATTGAATTCCACTCGCAGATAATATATATTAGTGCCTTGATTTGGATGTATCAGGTATGCATATGATACGGCCCCGTCCGGATCGTTGACATACTCGTAATTGTAATGCATGTCGTAGTAAAATTCAGGAGTCGCGGAATTAAGAGTCAATAACGGAATCAATATCTCATGGGTGTTCCAGGCAATGCTGTAATCCCGACATGCGAATACCAGTGCGGGGTCTCCCGAGCCGAGCTGGATTACCTTCAGATTGTATATGTACTGAGTTTCATCTCCTTTGACGGCCTTGACCGTGATGAGTGCAGTGCGACTTTCCTCGTCTCTGTTTCGATCCGCCATTACCTGGATCTGATCATCCACTACCTGCGCCATAAGCCATTGGGTTTCCTGGGTGATATCGATCGTTACAGTGGTAGCGGCATCAATTCCGGAAAGGTCGAACGCATATCCGTAATAATCGTAAATCTCATCCATCGGAAGCGTAAGGGTAGTCTGTAGTACGGTTACGTCCGGACCATCAATGCCGAATTGAGTTATGCTTATCGTATAGAACGTTATGTCGTCGCCATTTGTGGCTTTCAGTATAATGTCGCCGGTGCGTGTGTCGCCTGTGGCGTCATTTGCCGTCAGGGAGATCTGTACTTCGTCGCCGCCTTCGCCTGCAGTGGTGATCCATGAAGGACAAGAGTAGTATGTCCAATTGGTGCCGTTGTCCTTAATAACCGGAATCTCGAACAGAGTGACGGCATCATGGCCGAACTGGTAGTCGTTGCCGGAAAGTTCCAGAGCTGCGCTGCCGGTTCCGAGCTGTATGACGTGGAAGTTCAGTATCTGTGTCTGCCCGCCCTTGGTGGCGAGTACGGATATCTTTCCTTCGCGCTTGCTTGCAGATGTGTTCTCGTAAGTGGAGAATATTATCCTGTCATAGTCTGTGCTGAAATATGGAATGGCCCAATCGTATTGGTAAGTAAACACAACTTGGGTCTCTGCATCCACCCCTGACATAGGGATATAATATCCGTCGGCGATGGTGACTGGATTTGCAGGAAGGACTATAGTGTCATATGCTAATGATACGTCTGGCCCGTTCATGCCCAATTGTGTGACTGAAATGGTATATTCTGTTTCATCGTCGCCGTTGCAGGCGCGCATTATTATGGTTCCCTTGCGCAGGTCTGTGACTTCGTTCTCAGGAATGGATATTTTCATAGCCGTTGTGCCGGCATTGTCAATAGACATCCATGAAGGAGCTGCGACGACAGAATATCTGGTGCCGCTTACCATTGTAATTGGAATTACGAAGTCTGTCACGGCTTTGTAAGAGAATGTGTAGGTAGTCAGTGCGAGTATCAGTTGTGCATCACCCTTGCCAGGTTGCGTAACCAATACCGAGATGACCTGCTGCTCGCCAGCCCTTTGGGCTATTACGCTTACGACAGCTGTGCGCTTGTTTGAAGAGGTGTTCTCCTGCGTACTGAAACTGAGGTTGCCTGCATCAGTGATTATTCCCTCAATCCAATCAGCCGTACTGGATGTGGTGAGAGAAGTTGCGGCATCTACGCCTGTCAAAGCTACGTCGTAACCTTCTGTACAGGTTATGGCGGCATTTGGAACGGTTATGGATGCAACGGCCGCAGTTACGTTCGGCCCGTTCATGCCGAGTTGCTTGACGGAAATGCAGTACTGGGTTTCGTCGCTGCCGTTTACAGCCTTCAGTATGATCACGCCGCTGCGGGAGTCGGTAGTGCTTTCGTTGGATGCGACGGAAATCTTCATAACGGCCGTGCCGTCGTCGGAAACCGTAATCCAGTCCGGGTTTGACGCTACGGCATATGTCGTCGTCCCTACCGCGGTGACTGGTATTTCAAACGGGTTGACCGCCTTCGGACCGAATGTATAACTGGTGACGGCGATCCTCAGTTCGGCACTTCCCTTGCCCGGTTGAACTACCTCGAACGAAACTATTTGCTGCTCTCCTCCGCGCATAGCCACTACGGATATGGTAGCGGTACGCTTGCCGGAGGCCGTATTTTCTTCGGCCGCCAATGCGATCGAGTTCTTAGAACTGTTTACGATGCCTTTTACCCATGGTTGATCGCTTGATACGTCCAGGGTAGTGGAAGCATCGGCGCCGGTGACTGTCACGGTGTAGCCTTCGGTACCCGAAGTAGCCGTCCCAGGTATTATTATTTCGTTTTGTCCCAAAGTTATGGAAGGAGCTTCCAATCCCTTCTGCAAAGTATTTATCACGTAGTATGCATAGTCGTCGCCATTTTTGGCCAGTATTATGATATCGCCGGAACGGCTGTCGGCGTCGGGATTCGATGCTACTGTCGCCTTGATGCTGGCGGGAGAGGAGCACGATGCCGTCGCTATCCAGTCCGGAGTGCCGATTACTTCATAACCGGACCCGTTCATGGCTTCGACAGGTATTACGTAAGTTCCGCCCGCCTGGTCGAATGTATAGTAATTTTCGGCTACGAGAAGTTCTGCGCTGCCGGTGCCGCTCTGCGTTACATCGATAGGGATCAATTGGGTTTCGCCACCGCGGGTAGCGACAACCGTGATCTGTGTGAAACGAGACGATGATGACATGTTGGCTGATGCCATGAAGCTTACGGTATCTTTATCATCCGAGAACTTGACGGACAACCAGCTTACCGGAACGACCGCAGAAATTGAAGTGTTGCCGTTTGCTCCTGTTAGTGCTACGAAATAGCCGTTCCCTGCAGTCGTGCCTTCGTGAGGAAGGATTATCGAATTGGAAAGAGCCTCCACGTCAGGGGCGCTTACACCTGCCTGGATGAGTGAAATCGCTCCGTAAACCATCTGGTCACCTACCTTTGCAGGGACGAGAATGGTCGTGGTGCGGGCGTAGGCACCTGTGTTTGCTGCGACGCTTACCTTCAGGGAAGCGTTTATGCCGAAGCTGTTGGCGCCGGATGTACACTCGACGGTAGCCCAAGAGCCTTCCGCCACATAAGCTGAAACGTATGCCTGGGCGGCGTTCACGAACAGGTCGGTGGAAAGTCCGCCGCCATCCGCCCCTATGGAAAGCGAAGATGATGATATAGTTACGGTGTAGGAACCTACGCCTTCCTGATATACGCTGACCGGATAGACCATGGTCTCTTCGCCGAGTTTGGCAATGATGCCCAATACGGCTGAACGGGAATCGGCACTTGCATTAGGCTGTACGTCGAATGTGATCATGTGCCCGGTTTCGTTGACGGACATGTTTGTAATCCATGAAGGATATTCGTCGTCCACGCTTACGCTTATGCCTTCGGAAACCGGAATGTAGCCTACGACTACGCTTTGAGTCTGGTTTGACTGGCTTCCGCTGAAACTTCCGAGAGAAACGTTGCTCTTCAGTATCGTCAATTCGGGATCGCCCAGTCCAGCCTGGTAAACCTGTATCTGTTTGCATACCGTCGTGCCTTTCACGACGCCGTATACGTTCACGATGCATATTCTGGACGAATTATCGGTATTTGGAGAAGCGGTTATGGTTACCACACCGTCGGAATAACTGGCGTCGCACCATTCGAAATCGCTTGTCGCGGACACGTCGCCCGTGATGTTGGTGATTACCGGAACGGTTACGCTTCCTCCCTCCGCCTTGAAGCTTGTTCCGGAAGAGGTGACGTTCAACACGGCGATCCCGCTTGAGAGTTGCTTGATGGAAACATCCTCCATTATGCGTTCGTCGCCTTCTCCGGCTATGACAACGATGTTGCCGGTACGGTCTTCGCTATGGCTTGTGTTCTCAGCTATGGTAACCTTGACGATGCCGTTGCCGTTGCCCGTCGTCTTGTCGACGGTAGCCCACGAAGCTACGCTCGATACCGTCCAATCCGTGTTGGAAGAGACTGCGAACGCCACTGAAGCGGCTTCGTTGCCGACGGTGATCTCCTTCGGTGAGACGAGAAGTATTCCATTGCGGGCGCCCTGCGTCACGTTTATTGTAGTATTCGTTGATTTGGATCCGTCGGTCGCTACTGTAATTACCGCGCTTCTTTCCTGTGTGGTTGCGCAAGCTTCTATCATGACCTGTACCTTCTTGGTTCCGTTGCCGGATACCGGGGAAATGGTACACCATGAAGAATTGCTCGAAGCGGTCCATTCTGCATTAGACATGATGGTCATAGTGATATTCTGAGCATCACATCCTGTACGTATTGTGCTCTTGGAAACCGAGACCATCGGCGGTTGGCTTGTAACGCAGCTGACAAGTCCCGTTACCAAAATCACGGTAAACAACAGCGGCGCAACCCCCTTAAGCTTAAACGATCTTAAATTATTCATAGTCTTATTTGTGTTTTCAATGTTTGAAGAAGCTATTTGATGATTTCGGTGAAACGCGGATCATTCCTGTATTTTATGAATTCGGCTTGATTCATGGCCTCCTCCTTGAATTTCGCCTTTCCGGCACAGGCTTTATCCAACGCTTTAAGGGCAAGTGATTCGTAATTTCCCTTTGCATATGCCACGGCTCCCATATAGTTCTGTTCGGCCGTGGGATTCTCGATCCTGCGGTATTTTCCGATGGCTGCGTTCGCGTTGTCTGCATAAAGGCTTGCAATCATACTGTTGTTGGAACTGCAGTTCCCGAATTTCTCGACCGCACCGTCGAAATCCTTCATTTTGAGAAGCAGTACGCCTTGGTTGTAATCGGCTCCGGGAACACCGGAAGCTTTTTCGAACAGCATTTCGGCATAAGGATAATCGCCGAGCAAAGTGTAGAGGACACCTTTGTTGTTTGCGATATAATGGTCGATGGAACCGTCGTCGATCATATCGGCGTATTTTTCGGCCTCTTCAATGCGGCCCTGTTCCATCAATGCGACCATTATATTGTTTGCCGAATCGTCATTGCCTTGTTTTGCATGATCCTGCATGCATTTTTTCAGGTCGATGACCGGTGAGGAGGCATAAACGCCTGTCTCAGTGTATGGGGAGTTCTCATCTTTTCCCTCGTATGCGTAGTAATGTACCGTAACGCGACAATTGCGCAGGGAATTGAATGTGTCCAATATGTCCTCCCAGTTCTTCAGTCTCCTGAGTTTGTGCTCGCGGGCATCGAGATCAGCGTTTTCGTCTATTATCTTCCTGATCTTGTCGCCGTTCGGGAATGCGGGCAATATTTTCCGGAATTCCTCCCAGTTCTCGTCATCCCAGGTGCAACTGATTTTTTCCGGGTCCATCTGTAGATATTTTGCGATGTAGTCTCTCACGTTCATGGCCCTTTGCCTGGCAAGGAATGCATTGTGCTTCAGGCTGCCTTCCGGTGAGGCGGTGGCGTGTACTTCCACTCCCCTTATCCGGTCTGTTCCGTTGCTGCGCAAGCCATTGCAAAATTCCTTGAGTTTTCCGTACCCGTCTTTTATGAAGTTCGCCTCGTCGATTGTGTACTTGTCGGCCTTGAAGACCGATTCGTTTCCGAAATCGTCGACGTAGGACCTTTCCTCCAGTTTGTTCTTATAATATATTTGCTGGTCGTTGCGAAGGAATCCCCAATAGTCCGTTATTCCCTGGTCGTAGATTATATCTCCGTCGGAAAAAGCGCAACTGCACATCTTGGAGTTGTTTGGGCTTTCGAATTCGGAGGCTTCCACGTCCCCGTTCCATTTCGTGCCGTATTTTTTCGCTACCAGAACGATTATGCAGCCATGCATCCACGGCTCGATCTCGATCTCCTGCTGGTAATGGTAGCGGACAGGTTCGTTTTTATAAGGTATGAATGCGCAGTATTCAGGATATCGCTTGCCGTTCAGATTTTCCTTGTCGGTTGCCGTGACTGTGTAGCCGTGGCGCGCGATAAGCACCGGAGGAAGTACCTTGCAGTATTTCCCGTTTATGATGACTGGAGCTGCAACGATGCATTTATTGTATTTCAGGAGTTTCCCCGGAATTTCCATCCCGAAGGAAACGACCGCCTTGCCGTCGCATGCCACGAGCGCATCGGGCACTGTCTTGCTTTCGTTGGGTGCCTTTACGGCTTTTATGTTGTCTACTCTCTCCTGGGCGTTCGTTCCGAAGGCGAGGAGAATGGCTGTCAAAGCTATTAATATTCTTTTCATAGTATCGTCCTCCTAGAAAATTAAGTATGTGAATGTGACTCCGAGGCGTGTGATGCCGAATATGTCTTTGTTCACTATCGGGTCGTAAATGATGACTCCTTCGACGGCATCATTCCGGGTGAAGTTGTAATACCTGTCGCTGACCTTGCAGTTCCATCTCGTCCAGCCGGCGCCGATGTTCAATTCCAGCCTCCAGCGCGGACTCATCGGGAATGCGAAGCCGTATGAAATGCCGACTCCGTACATGTTCCCGAGATAGTTGTATTTGTTCAATCCTGCATCGTAGTCCATGTGCTGGCCATTAAGCCCTATGAACTGTCCGGAATATTTGTAATCGAACCAATAGCGAAGTTCAGGCTGGATGGCCCATCCTTCTATCCTTTTTTCGTCCTTGAACCTGAAAGGGTTGTATGCTCCGTCGACGTCGAGCGTCATGAACTGTCCCATACCTATTTCCACCCCGAGGTTGGGAGTGGTGGTTAGCCATCCGAGAGTATTTGTCTTGACGGCCAGATGTTGCGCAGAAGCGCCGAATGAGGCGGCCGCTATCAGTGCCAATGTCAATATGATCTTTTTCATCGTTATTCTGTGTTTAGTCATTGTTAATCGACTGGTAAACTGTTGCGCTCGATATATATGAAATATTCGTTGCTAGCGTTCCCATTGCCTACAGACAGGACGATTGTACCTTTCCGGATATAACCAGTATTATTATATCCGTTTGCCGTCACTTTCAATCTCACCTTGTTTTCGTCTATCAATGAAGCTTCGACGTTATAGTCGCTTTCAGTTTCATCGTAACCTGCATATCCGACAAATATCTGCGCGAGTACCGTGGTAACGTTGGACGTTGTGAAGGTTACCGAATCTTTGGCACCCAAATCCCCTGCGAGGGTCAGCGTCATGGTTTCCCCATAGAAATTATGATCTTGGCTATAAAAGTAATACCCTGTGAGCTGAGGATCCGTGCCTTTCAGTTGGATTACGTTTATCTGTCCGTTCTGGACCGTTCCGCCGACCGTACCGGTGAAATCTATCCAGCCGATGCGTTTGTCATCGCCGGTATTGTTTGTAAGTCCGGTTATATTTACGTAACCGTCTCCGGAAAATGAATTCGATACGGAAAACCAGTCTTTGTCGGCGGACGGAGTGGAATAAGAATCGGCTCCCTTTTCGAACGGAACTATCAAATGGTTGATAGGGACCAGTGTAGTGTCCCGTAGTACCGGTCTCCTGGAAGGTGCAGTGCTTGGTGAAGTAATGTATGCCGGAAGCAGTACGGTCTGCCCTCCGGGTACGAGGTAGAAGCCGGAGGCATCGGACTGGCTGACGACGATTTTTGCGATCCTGTAATCGGTCGTGTCGATGCCGTACTTTATTTCGATCGTATCAGCACGCGCCGCACCCAAGCTGCCGAGGTTGCCGACGCTCATGGTATATTGGTGGTCTCCGTCGTCGTATCCGGCGGGAAGGCTGAATGTGATCCAGGCCGGAACGGTTGATGCGATTTCCAGGTAGCTGATGTTGCTGTAGTTGGCATCGAATATATTGAAACCTCCGTTGACGTTGAAATAAAGGGTCGAAGGATATATCGTATAAGAATATCCGGTATTCCTGGCCTGAGTGACGGTTATGTCGAAATACTGCATCTGGCCGTTCTTCTTAGCCACTATGCTTGCAGTAGCTACGCGAGGCTGGTCTGTGGTGTTGGTCACCGTATTGAAATATACGTATTTGCCCGTAGCATCGTATGCGACGGTGAGCCAGTCGGCATTGTCGGTAACGGTTATGGCAGTTGAGCCATCCACTCCGGCGAGGTCGATCTTGTTATCCTCCGACGTTACCGCCTGGCAAGGGAGGTCCATCTTGTTTTCGAGTATCGTGACATCCGGGCCGTCGGTACCCATCTGGACTATGCCGACCGTATAAACGGTCTGGGAATCGCCATGGGTGGCGACGAGTGTGATGTAGCCGTTGCGTTCGTCGGATGCGGTATTCTCGGCTACGCCGAATGTCAGTTCTCCGTCCGATACGGCGGCATTCTCGATCCAACTCTGGTCGCTCGAGGCCGATACCTCAGTGTTTTCGTCGTTCGCGACGCATCCTACGGAAAATCCCGTGGCTCCGCTTGCGCCGAATGTGAACTGGTTGCCGGAAAGGTCTAGCGAAGCTCCGCCGTTCGCAAGCTGTATCACGGTTATTTGGGCAATAATGGTTTCCCCGTTTAGAAAGTAAGGTACGCTTACGGTCCCGATGCGCTGTCCGTCAGTGGAATTTTCATCGAATGTATAGAGAATCTTGTTCCCTGATACCGGAACCGGTGTTATCCAGGATGCTGAAGAAACGGCGGTTCCCGCAATTGCATCATTGACGTTAAGTACGAGTACGCTGTCTGAACCGGCGGTGTAAGGAACCGTACGGTTAGGATTGACTACTTGAATTTTCGGTGCGAGATTGCCCATCTGGGTAACCTTTAAACTGTAGAACATGGATTCTTCCCCGGATGTAGCTTCAATGATAATATCACAGGAACGTGATTCAGTGGTATGATTTTCGTCTGCCGTAATTCTTAAATCATAGAACGGGAAAGAAACATTACTGAAGTGGCAATAAATCCAACTTGAACTATTCTCCATGATCGTCATATTGTCAGTGTTGGTCGTGCCGAATAGATAGTAATCTGAGTATTGCGGTCCTATTACGTATTCTTCGAAAGGAAGAATGATGTAAGGGCTCTCCTTTCCGAGCTGGACGACGGTTACGTAAATGATCTCCGTTTGCCCACCCTTGGTAGCCGTTATTGCTACGTCGGCGGAACGGCTGCTGTTGGACATGTTTTCATTCGCATTGAAGTAAACGTATTCGTCAGTTCCGTTGTAGTCAGCGGCGAGCCAGTCGGCATTCTCGTTTACCGTTATCGGCGTGGTGTAACCGTCTATGCCGTCTAGGGTTATTTTGTAATAAGTGCCTGTCACTAAAATTGAAGGCAGGGTTATGCTACTCTGCAGGGCTGCTACGGCTGGGCCGTCTATGCCCATCTGGGTAATCTTTACTTCATACAGGGTCTCGTCGTCGCCGTTGGTGGCCCTGAATACCAGGATCTCGCTTCTGGAATCCACCAGATCGTTCTCGGCCATGCTTATGACGAAGCCTTCCGTGCCTTCGTTCGCCCATGTCAGCCATCCGGAGCCGTTCTGTGACGAAACCGTCCATGACGACCCGTTGAGAGCGTTGACGGGTATTGCATAGAGCGACGTACCCTGATAGGTGAACGTGTATTCGGAGTGAGGTATCTCGAGTTCGGCACTGCCGGTTCCCGGCTGTGTCACCTTGATCATGAACTGTTGTTCCTGACCGCCCTTTTCGGCCTGTACGGTAATGGTTGCCTCGCGTTTCGCAGACAGGGTGTTTTCTTCCGCCGTGAAATATATCCTGTCCTTGCGGTCGTTCCATGCGGCGCTGAGCCAGTTGGCACTGCTGATGAAAGTGGTAGCCGTATATTGGTCCATTCCTACTATTTCGACGAAATGGCTGTTGCTTGCGGTTCTCGGCAGGGTTATGTTATAGAATTCAGGAACCAGGTCAGGTCCGTTTATGCCGAGCTGCGTGATGCCTATCGTATAGGCGGTCTCGTCGTCGCCGTTTACCGCGCGCAGTACGATGCTTCCGCTTCTCTCATCAGTGACGCCGTTTTCAGGTATGGATATTTTCAATGAATCAGTACCTTCTCCTGCGATGCTGACCCATTCCGGCTTTGCGGATACGGTGTATGCCGTGCTGTGCAGCATGGTTACCGGAATGACGAAATCATCAACTTCGGAGAATGTGAAGGTATAATTGGTAAGTGCGATGTCGAGTTCCGCGCTTCCGGTACCTGGCTGTATCACCTTGACGGCTATGGCCTGCTGCTCGCCGGCCCTTTCCGCAATTACGCTGACTACGGCTTCCCGGCTGTCGGAAGATGTATTCTCTTCCGTCTTGAAGCTGAGATAACCCGTAGCGGTTATTACGCCTTCCACCCATGTGGCGGTACTGGAAGTGCTTAGGGTTGTTGCAGCATCGGCTCCTATCAGGGCGACGTCGTATCCTTCAGTTCCCGAAATGGCTTCCCTTGGAACCGTTATGCTGTTGACGGCTGTCGTTACATTCGGACCGTTCATTCCGAGTTGGCTCACGCTTATGCCGTACTCCGTGGCATCGCTGCCGTTGACAGCCTTCATGATTATCACTCCGTTTCTGGATTCGGTCGTGCTTTCGTTGGACGCTACGGCAAGTTCCAGTATCGAAGTCCCTTCTCCCGTAATTGTTACCCAATCCGGATTCGAAGCTAATGTATAGGAGGTTCCGTTTATGCAAGTCACAGGTATTCCGAATCCGCTGACGGCCTTAGGCCCGAACGAATAGCTTGTGACGGCCATTCTCAACTCTGCGCTTCCTGTGCCCGGCTGGATTACGTTGAAAGACAGGGTCTGTTCCGCACCACCACGTTCCGCCACTACGGTGATCGTTGCAGTGCGTTTTTCGGATGAGCCGTTCTCTTCTGCCGCTATGGCTATCGAATTTTTGGCCGTATTGACGATTCCTTCCACCCACGGTTGGTCGCTGCTTGCGGTGACCGTTGTGGAAGCATCCGCCCCGGCAACCGTTACGGCGTAGCCTTCTGTCCCGACGGTGGCTTTCCTCGGTATTACTATCTCATCCTGTCCGAGAGCTATTTCGGGTGCTTCAAGGCCATATTGTTTGGTCGTTATTATATAATAAGTGTAATCGTCCCCGTTGTTTGCGAGTATGACTATGTTTCCTTCGCGTCCGTCTGCGTCCGGGTTGGCTGAGACAGTTGTTTCGATGCCTGCAGGTGCGGTGGTCGAAGCCGTCGCAATCCAATCCGGAGTGCTGACGACTTCGTATCCGGAGCCGTTGACCGGTTCTATAGGTATCGTGTAGGTGCCTCCTGCCTGCTCGAATTCGTATTCCGTTTTCGCAAGCAACAGGGCCGCGCTTCCGGTACCTGCCTGTTTCACATCTATAGGAATTATCTGGGTTTCCCCTCCGCGTGTCACGACGAGGTTTACGGTGGTTTCCCTCGCGGCGGAAGAGGTATTTGCATCGGCCGTGAAGGTTACCGAACTTTCGGTGACTGCGGCATCCAGCCATGATGCCGGAACTATTGCCTTGACGGTTGTGTTTGCATCGGCTCCGAAGAGGGTGACGACATGGCTGCTTCCGTCAACCGGAAGATTTACGGATGTCTCGGTGGTGTAAACTTCCGGAGCTCCGACGCCTGCCTGTATCACTTCCACGGTACCGTAAACCGCCTGGCTGCCTACCTTGACGGGTATCAGCACTTCGGCCGTACGGGATTCTGCGCTGCTGTTTGCGGCACAAGTGATCTGTACGTCGGTCGAGATGCCGAGGGATCCGCCGGTCGAATTCGCCGTTACGGTTACCCATGATGCGTTTGCACTGTATGCTGAAACGGTAGCCTGGGATACGTTTGCGAATGCATTGACCGTGACGGTACCGCCGGTCGCGTCGAATGTAACGCTCGGGCTTGAAATCACCACACGGCTTTCGCCTACTCCCTGTTGGGTTACGGTTATCGGGTATGATGCCGTTTCCGTTCCAAGTTTGGCAAGCAGGGTGATCACCGTGCTGCGTGAAGAAGTTTCTTCGCTTGCCTGTATGTTGAACCTGACCAGGTCGTTACTGTTGTCAACGGTGACATTCGTTATCCATGAAGGATAGTCCTCCTCGACCGTGACTGCTATGCCTTTGGAAGAAGGGACATATCCTATGCTGACTGCCTGCGCCTTGTCGTTGAGATCTCCCGAATATGCCGGGACTACGACGCTGTTTCTGAGCATTGTCAGAACCGGATCGCCTATGCCTGCCTGGTTGACTTCGATTTGCTTCAAAACCATATCGCCGTCCACGTCTGCGTAAACGTTGACGATGCAGCAGCGAGCATCGTTTCCCGTATTGTCCTGAACCGTAACTGTTATTACCCCGTCGGAGTAGACTGCGTTGCACCAGCTGAATTCGCTGGTCGCCCTTATGTCTCCCGTAATGTTTGTTATGACCGGAACCGTTGCCACGTTCGTGCCTGCGGTCTTTGCATCGGCTCTGAACGACAGTGAACTATGAGTAAGGAAAATGGTGGCTAGCGAGCGGCTGAGTTGCGTTACCGCGAATTCGTCCTGGACCCTTTCGACATCATTGCCTGCGGATACCACTATCTTTGCCTTCCGGTCTTCGGAATGGCTCGTGTTTTCATCCAATGCAACTTTGATTATTGCGTTCCCACTTCCGGAGGTGACGTCAGGCGTCGCCCAGGAAGACGAGCTTGTTACCGTCCAGTCTCCGTTTGCGGCGATCGCGAATGCAACGTTCTGAGCATCCGAACCGGCTGTCGCCGATGTCGGCGCTATCTGCAGGACGGTGTTCTTCGCACTTTGGGAAACCGTGACGGTAGTCTGGGTTTCGTTTTTTCCCTCTGTTTTGAGTGTTATCACCGCCATGCGAGACTGGGTAGCGTCGCATGCATCGAGAATCAGATCGCGATATCCTCGGTATTTGTACCTTCGGAACGGGATAACTGTAGCCACGAAGAATTGCTTGAGGCTGTCCACTTGGCATTCGAAGTTACTGTCAAGGAGATACTCTGGGCTTCGCATCCGGCGTTTACGGAGTTCTTTGAGACAGTAATCATCGGCGGATCGGATTCGACGCAGCCTATCAGTGCTAATCCGCACATTACGGCTGTCAACATCGAAATCATCGATCCTCTAATTTTTAACGATCTTTCATTTTTCATAATTCAATAGGAAGATTTAATTATAATAATTTAAATTCATATGGATTGAGGTAGATCTTATTTGTCTTAAGATCAATAGATTCTCTTACGACGATTTATGAACAGCATAAATCATTATTTTCCCAAATAATATTAAATACAAATGTATAAGGCTCTTTCCGAGGAAACAATACGTAATTTTACGTATTTTTTCGGAAAAAAGAAAGAAATGACAACAAAGAGGAAAAATCATCATGTGCCTTCACAGGCGCTGCATGAAGTGCCTTTTATATGCCTACGTAAGTTTCTGGTGTTATGGCCCTCAATTCCTTTTTGACGCTTTCGGTTACATCCAGGGAATCGATGAAAGCGGAAATGCTCTCACCGGTTATTCTTTCGTTTGTGCGGGTTAAGGCTTTCAGGGCCTCGTATGGATTCGGATAGCCTTCCCGCCTTAGAATGGTCTGTATGCCTTCCGCCACTACCGCCCAATTGTTGTCCAGGTCATTCCTGATGGCTTCGCTGTTCAGTATGAGCTTCCCGAGTCCTTTCTCGAGAGACTTGAACGCGATCAGAGAATGTGCAATCGGAACCCCGATGTTCCTGAGAACGGTACTATCTGTCAGGTCGCGCTGCATTCTGGAAATCGGAAGCTTTGCGGAAAGGAACGTAAATACCGCATTGGCCATTTCCAGGTTTCCTTCCGCATTCTCGTAATCTATAGGATTTACTTTATGAGGCATTGTCGAGGAACCTACTTCGCCTGCCTTTATCTTCTGATGGAAGTATTCCATCGATATGTATGTCCACATATCCCGGCAAAGGTCGATCAGAATGGTGTTTATGCGTCTCATGCAGTCGAAGATGGCGGCGAGGTTGTCGTAATGCTCGATCTGGGTGGTAGGATAGGAGCGGCTCAGTCCGAGTTTACCTTCGACAAACTCCCTTGCAAAGAGATTCCAGTCGATTTCGGGATATGCTGCCGCATGCGCGTTGAAATTGCCGGTGGCGCCGCCGAACTTGGCTGGATACTTCATGCCGTCGAGTTGCGATTTCTGCTCGTCCAACCTTGCGGTGAATACGGATATCTCCTTTCCGAGACGTGTAGGCGACGCCGGTTGCCCGTGGGTGTGGGCGAGCATCGGAATGTCCTTCCACTCTTCCGCATCCCTTTTCAATATGACGGCTACCTTTTCCAATTCCGGGGAGTAGACTTTCAGGACCGCTTCCTTAAGCAACAAAGGTGTGGCGGTGTTGTTTATATCTTGTGATGTAAGTCCGAAATGAATGAAATCCACGTATTTTCCGATTCCCAATTCATCGAACTTGCCCTTCACGAAATATTCCACGGCCTTTACGTCGTGGTTGGTGGTCTTTTCGATATCCTTTATCGCCTGTGCATCGTCGATGGTAAAGTTCCCGTAAATATTTCTCAGCTCGGCGTAAAGGTTGCGGTCGAAGTCTGAAAGCTGGGGCAGGGGCAAATCGCAAAGGGAGATGAAATATTCTATTTCCACCTTCACACGGCAGCGTATGAGTGCGAATTCGGAGAAGTAGTCCCCGAGAACGGACGTTTTGCTGTAATATCTCCCGTCAATAGGGGAAATGGCCATTAGATTGTCAATCATTTTATAATTTTTAATGTTACTTGGTGAAGTAGCAAAGTTCGTTGTACATCGCTATGCATTGGCAGGCCTCCTTCACGTCGTGTACCCGTAGAATGTCCGCACCGTTCTGAAGCGCTACCATGTTCAATGCGGATGTTGCAGGCAGGGCTTCCTCGGGAGATATGTCGAGTGGCTTGTAGATCATGCTTTTGCGTGATAATGCGGCGAGAATGGGGCGTTGGAGGGACTTGAACTGGCCGAGCTGTGCCAGAAGCTGGTAATTCTGGTCGACCGTCTTTGCGAACCCGAAACCGGGATCGATGATATACTCCTTTATGCCGTTGTTGCCGGCCTTTACGGCGAATTCCCTGAAATATCTTATGACCTCCTTCGTCACATCGCCATATTCGCACAGATTCTGCATGGTCTGCGGAGTCCCCCGCATATGCATCGCTATATAGGTCAGGTGCAGGTTGCCGACCACGGGAAGCATATTTTCATCCGCTTCGCCGGCAGAGATGTCGTTTACTATGAAATTCCCCAGTATGTCGGCGGCTTTTTCCACTATCGTACTGCGATATGTGTCGATCGAAACCATGATGTTCCCGAAAGACGGCCGTATCATTTTAAGGACGGGTTCCAGGCGGAGCCACTCCTTTTCTTCATCAGGCTGGGCGGAACCCGGTCTTGTGGAGCAGGCACCGATGTCTATTATGCCGGCACCCTCGTCCAAAAGGAGGGCGATCCTGTTTTTTGCCTGGTCGGAGCCTAGCACCCTGCTTGGTGCGTAATAGGAATCGTCGTCGACGTTCACTATGCCCATTACCTTGATGTCGCGTTTCGTCATCTTCCGAATTAATGTTACATTTGCAATACGATACAAAGATAACATATCTTAAATTTTCAAGAAACTAAGTTTCATCCTATGCTGATTGTTCTCGAAGGCCTGGATGGCGCCGGAAAATCGACGCAGGTCAAATTGCTGGACATGTTCCTCTCTGAAAAGGGGAAGCATCCTGAATACATGCATTTTCCCAGGTTCGATGCAACCGTTTTCGGAGAGATGATAGCCGGATACCTTAGAGGGGAATACGGAGGGTTGAACGACGTGCATCCCCAGCTTGTTGCATTGCTCTATGCGGAAGACAGGAGGGATGCTGCGCCTCAGATACGCAAATGGCTCGGTGAGGGGAGGGATGTGATACTGGACCGTTATGTCGGTTCGAATATAGCATTCCAGTGTGCAAGGTCTGCTTCCGAGGACGATGCAACGGCTCTGGAAAAATGGATTCTGGAACTCGAATACGGTGCTTTCGGTATCCCGGAGGCCGATGTCGGTCTCTTTCTCGATGTTCCCATCGAGTTCATAAGTGCAAGGCTCGGGGGAAGACGCGACGGAGCCGACAGGGAATATCTCAGGGGAAAGCAGGACATATACGAGGCAGAGATGGAATTTCAGGAAAAGGTGCGCGGCGTTTATCTCAGACAATGCGAAGAAGGGCTGCTGAAAAGGATTGATTGCTCCGCGGATGACGGGACTATTCTTTCAGCCGAAACCGTTTTCGATAAGATTAAAATGTCATTGTGACGATGAAATTCCTCAGAGCACTGGCAAGGATTGTTTTCGGACTTTCGTTCATATTCTCCGGGTTTATGAAACTTGCCGATCCTGTGGGCACCTCGTTGCTGATAAAGGAATATCTTGGGATATTGCATTTGGGTCTCTTTTCATCCATGGCATTGGTCGGGGGCATAGGGATTTCCGCTTTGGAGATGACACTCGGGGTCGCAATTCTTGCCGGTTTCAGGATGAAGGTTTCTTCGTGGGTAGCATTGATTTCCATGGGTTTCTTCACTCTTCTAACGCTTTATCTCGCGCTTTTCAACCCGATTTCAGATTGCGGCTGTTTCGGAGAAGCAGTCCATTTTACAAACTGGCAGTCATTTTTTAAGAATATAATATTACTCTCTTGCAGTGCCGTAATTTTCGTGCAGAGGGATAAGTTCGTGCCCATTGCTGCCGATTGGGCCGAATGGACGTATATAGGTGCCTTTGCCTGCCTTGGCCTTTGCATAGCCTTGGATGCATTTGTCGGCGGTGCCAAAATAGACTATTCCCCGTTGCGTCCCGGCACCGATTTGTCCGAAGATTCCAGGTCCGAATACACGACGACTTTCCTCTATTCCAAAGGCGGAAAGAATAGGGAATTCAGTCTTGACAACCTGCCGGATTCCACCTGGACTTACGTGGACAGCAGGACTTCGCGTATTTCTGCGGTAGGATCGGATGGAACGGGAGGTTTTTCCTTATATGATACCGCTGGAAATGATGTTACATCTGATGTGTTGACCGGAAGGCAATTGCTCGTCACATATTATGATTATGCTCCGCGAAAAAGGAAGATGGAGAGAGAAATAAGGTCGTTTTCGGCGGTCTCTGATTCCCTCGGGACGCCTTTGAACGTAATTGTTTCAGTGGCAACGGGCGGATTGCCGATAAGCAGCGGAAACGTTCGCTATTATTCGGCTGACAGGAGGATGCTCATGACTTTGAACCGTTCCAACGGAGGGGTGACATATCTTAGCGGAGGAAAAGTAATTGAAAAGTGGAGTGCTACCTCTGCTCCTGTAATAGGCAAGCGTTCAGGAAAAATCTTCGAAACTTCTCCTGAAGAGCTTGAAACACGCGTCGAGATAATGCACAATTTGTATGTGGAAATTTCGCTGTTCCTTATAGTATTGGCAGCGGTACTCATCCGCATCATATCCGTTTCACACAACGGGAGACGTCAACGATCGTCCTCCCCGTCGTAGTCTCCATCGGTGCCGATGTCTTTCCAAAGGCGGTCGAGCTGTCTGCGTTCCTTCTTGGTCGGTCTCCCGGCCCCGGCATCCCTCTTAATGAAGAATGTCTCCTTCGGAGCGCGAAGTTTTTCAATTTCCGATTCAGGTGTCAGGTTTTTGGCGTAAAGCGGGACGGTTTGTGCTCCCTGACGTTTGTCCATGGGGACAATCACCCGATACGTAAAATGTGCCGAGCCGTTTCTGACGGTTATGGTATCTCCCGTCCTTACGGCGCGCGAAGGTTTTGCTTCCGTTCCGTTTACCTTGACCTTGCCTCCTTTGCAGGCATCAGTGGCTTCGGTACGTGTCTTGTATACCCTGATTGCCCAAAGGAATTTGTCTATCCTAGTCTCTTCAGGCGGTTCCATTTCAAAGTTTACGCTTTACTTCCACTATGTTGTAGGCTTCTACGACATCGCTTTCCCGGAATTCGTTGTAATTTTTTACGGTTAATCCGCATTCGTAGCCTGCGTTGACCTCTTTCGCGTCGTCCTTCATTCTCTTCAGGGAGTCGAGAATGCCGGTAAAGACCACGATGCCGTCACGGATCACATGTACCTTCGAACCTCGGGAAATTTTGCCATCCTTAACCATGCAGCCGGCAATTGCACCGATTTTGGAGATGTGGAACACCTGTTTTACTTCCGCATTCCCGGTGATGACTTCTTTCTCCTCGGGTGCAAGCATACCCTCGATGGCGCTTTTTACTTCGTTTATGGCATCGTATATAACCGAATACAAACGGATTTCCACATGTTCCTGTTCGGCCTGTTTCTTGGCATCGGCCGAAGGGCGGACTTGGAATCCAATGATGATGGCATTCGATGCTATGGCGAGCTGTACATCAGATTCGGATATCGCTCCTACACCTTTAAGTATTACTTTTACCTGAATTTCCTTGGTCGACAACTTGATGAGCGAATCGGAGAGGGCTTCCACCGAGCCGTCTACGTCGCCTTTCACTATAAGACTTAGTTCCTTGAAGTTACCTATTGCTATGCGACGGCCTATTTCATCAAGGGTAATGAGAGGGTTGGTGTTTATGCTTTGGATCCTGTAGAGTTGCTCCCTTTTGTTGGCGATCTCCCTGGCTTCGCGTTCGTCATCCATCACGTTGAATTTGTCGCCTGCGGCGGGTGCCCCGTTCAGTCCGAGCACCGATGCCGGGGTGGAAGGCCCTGCTTCGTCAATTTTCTGGCCCCGTTCGTTGAACATTGCCTTGACGCGTCCGGAATAACTGCCCGAAAGGACGACATCCCCTGTGTGAAGGGTCCCGCCTTGAACTAGGACGGTAGCCAGATAGCCGCGACCCTTGTCAAGGGAGGATTCTATTACAGTACCTACGGCATTTTTTCCTGGGTTCGCCTTCAATTCGAGCATATCAGCTTCGAGAAGCACCTTTTCGAGAAGCTTGTCGACGTTGGTTCCTTTCTTTGCGGAGATTTCCTGACACTGGTATTTTCCACCCCAGTCTTCGACCAGCAGGTTCATGTTTGCGAGTTGCTCCTTGATCTTTTCAGGTTGGGCTCCAGGCTTGTCCATCTTGTTGATCGCGAAGATCATAGGAACACCTGCGGCCTGGGCATGGCTTATCGCTTCTATGGTTTGCGGCATCACTGCGTCGTCGGCTGCGATGATGATGATGGCCATATCGGTTATTTTCGCTCCCCTCGCACGCATTGCGGTGAAAGCCTCGTGTCCCGGCGTATCCAGGAATGTTATCCTGCGACCGTTCGACAGCACGACATTGTATGCTCCGATGTGCTGTGTTATTCCTCCTGCTTCGCCGGCTATGACGTTTGTCTTTCGAATGAAGTCGAGCAAAGAAGTCTTGCCGTGGTCTACGTGTCCCATCACCGTTACGACAGGTGGTCTCGGTGTCATGTCTTCCGGATGGTCGACTTCGGCTTTTATGGTATTCTGTACTTCTGCCGTGACGAAGTTAAGCTTGAATCCGAACTCGTCGGCGACCAGTTCAAGGGTTTCCGCGTCAAGGCGTTGGTTTATTGAAACCATAAGGCCGAGATTCATGCAGGCGTTTATTACGTCCGTGACAGGTTTCCCCATTAGTGTCGCTATATCGTTTACCGTAACGAACTCGGTTATATCCAACGTCTTGCTCTTTTCCTGACGAATTTCGGCCTGTGCTTCCTGACGAATGTTTTCCTCTTCCCTGCGTTCGTGACGCCTCTTGGCACCTTTTGTCTTGCCTTTGTTTTCGGTCAGCCTTGCATAGGTCTCCTTTATTTGTTTTTGTATCTCTTCTTCGTTTACCTCGGCATGAAGGGGTTGCTTGTATTGCGAGCGACGGTCCCTGTTGCCGCGGTTGTTCCGGTTGTCCTTATTGCGGAAGCCACCGTTGCCGTTTTCTGTCGCTGCGTTTACATCGACCTTGCCACCGCCGAAAGGTTTATGTATCCTTTCGCGTTTCCCCTTCTTGCTGCTCTGCTGGGATTGTCCCCCGCTGTTTTGGGATCTTTTGTTTTCGAATTTGGAAAGATCTATCGTTCCTACGGTCTTTACTCCGCGAAGAGGGGTGACTTCGGTCTTTATATATTGTGGAGTCTTATGTTCAGGACGATGTTCAGCTTTTTGCTGGTGTGATTGTTGACGGGGCTGCTGTTGGGGCATCCCGGGACGTTTGGATGCGCCTTGTTTCATTTCTTGCTTGGCATTAGGGACAGTCTTGGGTGTAGCCTGTGCATTTATCTTGTTCTCTGCGGGTTTAGGAGGTGTGACGGCAGTTGGGACGGTCGTATTCTCGATTGTTGGTTTTGGCTCCGCGGCCTTAGGCTGCGGTTCGACAATTTCTGTCACGGGTTTTTCTATATTTTCGATTTCTTTCCGAGTTTCGGCCTTTTCCGACTCAGGTTCACTCTTTTCCACTGTAGCAACGATGTTTTCCGTTTTCCTTTCCATATCTAGCTTTCCGACTATTTTCACTCCTATTTTGTGTATTGGAAGCTCTTCAGCCTTTGGAGCCGGTTTGGCTTCGGGAGTAGCCTCCGGTTTGTTCGCTGAAGTTGCCGTTTTAGCTGCGGGCTGTTCTTTTCTCGTTTCTCCTGAGAGTGATGTAGTCTTTATCAGCACCTCGGTCCCTACGTTTTCTTCCACATCTTTCTGGTCCGGTTCAGGTTCCTCCTTCTTTGTGCCGTTTGCCTCCTGCGCGATCTGCTTGTATTTGGCAATGGCTTCTATCGATTTTTCCTTGTTGTCCTGCTCCTTCTTGAACTCCTTTTTAATGAGGTCGTACGCCTCCATGCTGATTTTCGCATTGGGAGACTCCTCGACTTCGAATCCCTTCTGTTTAAGGAAATCGAATAGAGTGCGCATCCCTATGTTGAACTCTCTAAGTACTTTATTTACCCTTATTTTCTCTTCTGTCATAAAACCTCCCGATTAATGTTTGTATTTATTCGAATTCTGCGCGCAGAATCTTCTGCACTTCCTCGACTGTTTCGCGCTCGAGGTCGGCACGCTGCATTATGTCCTCTGTAGACAGGGCCAGGACGCTCTTGGCTGTGTCGCAACCTATCTTTTCGAGGGCTTCGATGATCCAGGAGTCTATTTCGTCCGTGAATTCACTCAACAGAACGTCTTCCTCCTGATTCTCATCTTCTGCTTCACGATATACGTCGACTTCGTAACCTGCAAGTTGCCCGGCCAGCCTTATGTTGGCTCCACCCTTGCCGATCGCAAGTGAAACCTCCGAAGGTTTCAGGAAAACCATCACGTGTTTGGTGGCATCGTCGATCTGTACCGTTGATATCTTTGCGGGTGAAAGTGCCCTTCTTATCAAAAGTTCGGTATTGTTGGTCCACTGTATGACATCTATGTTTTCGTTCCTGAGCTCGCGTACTATGCCGTGGATCCTCGATCCCTTGACTCCAACGCATGCCCCAACGGGGTCTATGCGCTCGTCATATGATTCGACGGCTACCTTCGCCCTCTCCCCGGGGATCCTTACTACTTTCTTTATGGTAATTAGCCCATCGAATATTTCCGGAACCTCCTCTTCGAATAGTTTCTCGAGAAATTCCGGTGATGTTCTGGAAAGGATGATTATTGTGTTGTTGTTCCTCATTTCCACACTTGACACGATGGCTTTTACCGTGTCTCCCTTCCGAAAATAGTCGGACGGGATCTGTTCCGATTTCGGAAGGGAAAGCTCGTTGCCGGCCTCGTCCATAACGAGGACCTCGCGTTTCCATACCTGGTAGGCTTCTCCTACGACGACCGTTCCTATCAATTCCTTGTATTTGTCGAAAAGTTTCGCCTTTTCGATATCCATTATCCTTCCGGACAGGTTCTGACGTATGCTCAGGATTCCCCGGCGTCCGAAACTCTCTATCGGAACCCGCTCGGAATATTCCTCTCCGACTTCGAAACTGTCGTCTATCTTGTGAACATCTTCCAGAGAGATCTCCTTGCTTGGGTCGACGACCGTTTCGGCTACGGTGCGTTTGCGCCACAATTCGAAATCCCCTTTGTCTATGTTGATGATAATGTCAAAACTTGCCGTATCCCCGTACATCTTCTTGAGCTGGTCGAGAAAAACGGATTCGAGTACTCCGGTCATTGTGGCCTTGTCGATGTTTTTCAAATTCTTGAACTCGGCAAATGTACTGATCAGGTCTGTAGTACCTTCCATTTTTTATCTTTTTAGTTTTAGTATTTTATGAATTCAATTAAAAGTCAATTACATTCTTTACGGATAGAAGCTCTTCGTATCCGAAGGATTCGGTATGCTTGACAGCCAGCCTGCGCTTTTTGCCGGCAACCTGCTCCAATGTTACGTAACTGACCGTTATCTTGTCCGTTTCTGCTTTTTCCAACATCGCATTCTTGATTTTCCTCCCTCCCTTGACTAGCAGTTCCACTTCGTTGCCTTGCGCCTTCCTGTATTGTCCGGGAACCTTGAATGATTGCGTCAGCCCGGCGGATCCTACCGTCAGGCTGTAATCTTCTATGTCTCTATCCAGTCTGGAACACAGATAATTGTTCATTTCCGTACAGTCGCCTATGTTCACATCCCTGTTTTCAGCTTCGATGGTGACATCTATGTCGTTGCAGGTAGAAATTTTTACCTCTACCAGAAACAGTCCGCTTCCTGCTAGATGTTCTTCCACGAGTCCTGCTACAAGTTTGGCGTCAATCATAGTTATGCTTTCTTAATAAAAAAGAGGACTTTCGTCCTCTTTCAACCTTCCTCATTTCTACCGCAAATGTATGCTTTTTTTTCTTATTATCCAAATGCGGCTCAATTTATGAATATTTTGACTTACTTTGCGCTGCAAATTTAGAGTTGTCATATCAATAAAAATGGAATTAACATCGAAATATCTTGCCGACAGTCTGGGAGGCACGCTTGAGGGGGACCCGGACGTAAGCGTCAATTCCGTGGCGCGTATAGAAAACGGCAGGGCCGGAGCCATAAGCTTCCTTGCCAACCCGAAATACGAACATTTCATATATACCTGCAAGTCGAGTGTCTTTCTCGTGAACAAGACGTTCGTCCCGAAGGAACCCTTGAAAGCAAAAGCCGTAATCCGTGTGGATGATTCCTATAAGGCTATCGCCGACGTTCTTGGCATGATCGAAGCATTCAGGAAGAGGCACAAATCAGCCAACGGATGGTGCCGGCTGCATCCTTTTTCTTCCAAGATAGGGAAGGGAACTCATGTAGGACGCATGACATTTATCGGAAAACGCGTCACTATTGGCGCAAACTGCGATATTTATCCCCAGGTTTATCTCGGTGACGGAGTCACTGTCGGGGATGGAACTATAATTTATCCCGGTGTGCGGATCTACCACGACTGCAAGGTGGGAAGCAATTGCATACTTCACTCCAATGCGGTATTGGGCGCCGACGGTTTCGGGTTTGCGCCGCTGTCCGACGGTTCGTATGAAAAAATCCCCCAGACGGGCAACGTGGTGATCGAAGATAATGTTGAGATAGGTGCCAATACCACAATAGACCGTTCCACTATGGGCTCGACGGTAATCCACGGTGGAGTAAAGATTGACAACCTGTGCCAGATCGCCCACAATGTAGAGGTTGGGAAGAATACGGTAATGGCAGCCATGACCGGAATTGCAGGGTCCACTCATATCGGCGAACATTGCATGTTCGGCGGGCAGTCGGGGATTGTTGGCCATATAAGCGTCGCTTCGGGTACCACATTGTGTGCCGCCAGCGCTATAACGGGAAATGTCAAGAAGGAGGGAGAAATTCTTATGGGTTACCCCGCCATTGACCATTTCACATATCTGAGGGCATATGCAAGATACAAAGCCAATGGGGAGAAGAGATAGGATCGATCCCGGGAGGCAGCATACCGTCAGAAGGGAATATGGTTTCGAGGGGAAAGGATTGCATACTGGATTGTTTTCACAGATATTGATCTGTCCTGCTGCGGCGGATTCCGGCATAGTTTTCCAACGAACTGATTTATCCGGGGGGTCTAATATGATCCGTGCGGTAGCTGAAAATGTCAAGTTGACCGAAAGAAGTACCACCTTAGCCTGCGGACCTGTAAAGGTTCAGACTGCCGAACATCTTCTTTCCGCTCTTTATTGTCTCGGAATTGACAATGCGTTAATAAAAATTTCCGGGGATGAAGCTCCGATCCTCGATGGAAGCGCTAAACCTTATGCAGATGCCATATCGGCTGATGGACTTTTGGAACAGGATGCCTCACGCAAATATATAGTCGTTGACAAGCCGCTTCACTATAAGGATTGCAACTCGGATTCGGAAATTTCCATATTTCCTTCTGACAGCTTCGAAATTGACATAACGGCTGATTACGGCAGCAAGGTCTTCGGAATCCAGAAGGCCCATTATGATTCCGGTATGGATTATGCGGCTGAAATTGCGCTTTGCCGTACTTTCTGTTTTCTCCGCGAGGTTGAATACCTGTTGAGCCTGGATTTAATAAAGGGAGGGGATCTGAGCAACGCCATTGTCGTCTGCGATACTCCGGTAAGCGCCGGAACGCTAGCCCACCTCGAGGATATTTTCGGTATAAAGGGGCTTGCAAGGGTGCCTGAAGGCTATCTGAGCAATGTTAAGTTGCATTTCGACAACGAATGTGCGCGGCATAAACTCCTGGATGTCACCGGGGATTTTGCTCTTGCCGGGTATCCTCTCAAGGCGAGGATAGAAGCATACAAGCCGGGGCACGGAATTAATACTTCGGCTGTCAGATATTTAAGAGAACAATACATTAATTCTGCGAAATAGATATGGAAAGATTTATTGATCCTGGAGCCAGGATAGGGAAGAATGTGAAAATAGGTCCTTTTTGCTATATCAGCGCGAATGTCGAGATAGGTGACGGTACCATAGTAGAACCAGGGGCAATAATTTACGATTACGTGAAAATCGGCAAGGATTGCCATGTTTTCCCAGGGGCCGTCATCGGAGCCATTCCTCAGGATTTGAAGTATGACGGTGAGACCACTTACGTGGAAATAGGAGACCGCACTACTATTCGCGAATGTGCCACGATTAACCGCGGCACCAAGGCCCGCGGAGTTACGAAAATCGGGGATGACGCCCTCATAATGTCTTATGTCCATGTGGCCCACGATTGTCACGTCGGTAACCGCTGCATTCTGACGAGTTATGTCGGAATCGCCGGTGAAACTGATGTGGATGATTGGGCTATAATCGGCGGTGGGACTGTCGTCCACCAATTCTCGAAAATCGGCACCCATGCAATGGTAGGAGGCAGTTGCGGAGTCAACAAGGATGTTCCCCCGTACGCTTTGGCTGCCAACATGCCTTTCAGTTTCGAAGGGATAAACACGGTCGGCCTTCGCCGGAGGGGGTTCACTTTTGACCAGATCGAGGAAATCAAGGCCATTTATAAGGTTATTTACGAGAGCAGTGCTACCGTCGCCGACGCCTGTTCTATTGCGGAACAGCAATTTCCTGATTCGCAATTCTGCAAGACCATCACCTCTTTCATACGTTCTTCCAAGAGGGGTATCGTTCGCAGCGGGTTCGTCTACCCTTCCGAAGTCTGAGCGATGGACGGCGGCCGCGACGTCGTGCTGAGCACGGCGTATTTCCCTCCGGTAGATTATTTTTCGAAGATCCTCTACGCACGTACGGTCTATGTGGAGCAATGGGAAAATTTCCAGAAACAGACTTTCCGCTCGCGCTGCCGCATACTTTCCGCGGACGGGCCAGCATATCTGGTCGTACCAGTCGAACGGTCGGGGCATAACCACAAGACTCCTATCAGGGAGACGAAGGTGGATTACAGCGTTCCATGGGTATTGAAACATGAGCGTGCGCTGGATGCGGCCTATAATTCCTCGGCTTTTTTCCCGTATTACCGTGAAGGACTGTTTTCGGTCCTGGATTCCAAACCGGAATATCTTTTCGACCTGAACATGAAAATTATGGAAAAACTGTTGAATTTGGGCAGGATAAGATGCGACATCAAACTCACTTCAGAATATCTGCCCGAATATCCGGGAAACGTTCTCGATTGCAGAAGATGGATCTCTCCGAAAAACAGTCGTTGGATCGAGCAGTGCACGAAAAAGGAGAAGCCCTATTTCCAGGTCTTCTCCTCAAATTCACCATTCATCTCATGCCTCTCCTTTATCGACCTCCTATCCAGCGAAGGGTGCGATTCAGGAGAAACCTTAGAACCTTAACCCTAGTGTAAATATCAGCTTGTTCTTGCCGTTCCTAGTGATCTTTCCTTCAGGGGCCGAGATCCCATCGTAATCGTTGTAAAGCGTGAAAGTGTCGGAACTTGCAGTGTTGAGTTTGCTCTGGTATGCGAAGTCGAAATAGAGGCCTTTGCTGAGATTTAATCCGGCGCCGAAAGAGAGCAGCTTAAGGAAGGATTCCGTTCCGCTGTCGGAACCGTAAAGATATGTCTGGTAACCTGCACGGAGGGAAAGAATGCTCGAAGTTTTAAGTTCTCCCCCCACCCTCAGTTCGTGTATTGTGCCGTAGTCGCTCTTTATTTCGTCGTTCAAGTCGTCGAAATAGGAAATATCATAGGAATCGGCAGATCCGTCGTCGGAAACACCGGCCTTCATTTGCGAATAGTCGACCAGTTCGTAGTCCGCACTTAATAAAGCGTAGCTCCCGAAAGTATAGGCGATACCTAAATTGAACCTGAACGGAGTGGTCATCCTGTAATCGTAAGTCCCGAGAGGGGAAGATATGTCACCGTCATATCCGTACCGCAGGTTATCGCCGTCTGAGTTGTAGAAGGATGACTTCATGTAAAGGATATACTTGTCGTTCATCGTGTAAAAAGTAGGAGTCTGTAAGGCTGCACCGATGCGAAGGGCATCGGTGGGACGATATATGAAGCCGGCCTTAAGGTTGAAACCTGTACCGCTCGTGGTTTGGTCGTACTCCTTTGTGAAGGAATCGAATCCGTCCTGGAAGTCGCTTACGTTCTGTGCGGTTTCGCTGTATGTCTGGTAAATGTTGTAGTCGAGATCCTGGATGTTCAGGTTGGCACCCCAATAGAATACGTCGTTGAGATTGCCTCCGATGTTAAACTCCACTTCAGTTATCCCGCCATAAGTTTGCTGGTAGAAATCCTGGTCGAGCACCCCTCCTATGCTTAGGTTGTTGCCATCTATGTTCTCGGTGGATCCTATATATTCGTTATTGAACCCTGGCAGGGTCGAAAGCAAGTATGCATCCCATGCTGCGATCGCTCCCCAACTTACTCCGTCGTCGTAAGGATCGTGGGAAGTTGAAGTCAGATTTGATACGTCGTATCCCGAAAGTCCGACGGCCTGTGACGCAAGCCAGCTCGACTGGTTGGTGGAACCGTGTGCGGATATAGCCGAGTTGAAGTCGCGTATGCGGTTCACCCCGATTGCGAAATTCAGATTTGAATTTTCATTATGGAACAATGCAGCAAAATTGGATATGTTGAACTCGGAATTCTTTGCGTAAAAATGGTTATCCAGGTAATCCGTCGAGGAAGAGGCATAAGAGAACGACGGGGAAAATGTCATTTCCGAATGTCCGAACACACCTGAAGAGGCAGGCTGGATGGACAGGGCTCCGAGATCTCCGCCAAGGGCTGTGAATGCATTGCCCATGGCCATAGTGCGTGCCGTCCCCTCATAATCCATCTGTGAAAAGTTGAATATGTCGCTTGCGGTTTGTGCTCCTGCGAAACCTATGCATGCAAAGAGCAGTGTCACGGAAATGATTATCTTATTTTTCATTATGTAAGCGTTTTAAAAATAGAGATTTAATGTTGATATAAACATGGTGGGTTATCGTCTTCCGCCGCCGCTGTGTCCTCCTCCGCCGCTACGGCTTCCGCTTCCGCCACTGCTGTGGCTGCTTCCACCTCCCGAATAACCGCCGGAACTGCGGGTCCCTCCGGAATAGCTTCTGCTTTCGCTGCTTCTGGAATAACTGCTGTCGCCCGTGTTCGTCGTCCCTCTCCTGTAACTGGAATTGCTACCGGAAGTTGACCTTGTCGAGATGCGACTGCGTGAATTCGAAGAAGACTTACGGTATGTCTCTCCTCTGTTATATCCGCTGACATTACCGGATGAAATGCTCCTTCTGTAGCCGTTTCCGGAAATAGTACTGCGGGTACCGTTGTAATAATTGTTGCCGCTGTTTCTTCTGTATGAAGTCGATCCGTTTCTGGTACGCATGTAGGAGGTGTTGCCTCGCGTATATAAGTCATTCCTCCTTCCGCCGGAAATCCCGCTGCGGTTGTATCCGGACCTTTGATAGTTTCTCCCGGAAGAACCGACCGCAAAGTCGTTCCCCCTTTGGGAGTTGCTGCGATGTTGGTAGGAAAGGTTGTTCCGGTTGCCTCCGTAATTGTAGTACGGCCATCCGCCGCCATACCATCCTCCGTAGTACCACGGATCATACCATCCCCATGCCCAAGAATAGTAAGGATCGTACCATCCTCCGTAATACCAAGGATTGTACCAGCTGTAATAGTTGGAATAATACCATGGATTATAGCCGAAATGCCAGTATCCGTAATACGGATAGCTCCACCAAGGATTATAATATCCATAGTCATCCCAATAATAATTGTCGTCGTCGAAATTGATGTAGATGGCATAAGTGGGATCGTCGAATTTGCTCAGACGCGAAGCATAGGATTCGCCGTCTTCAATAAGATATGACTTGTCGGGATCGTAGTCGATTACGGCTTTGCCGTCCTTGTCAAAAAAAAGTGTATCAGTCGCGACATTGTCAGTGGTGTAACGGTCTGAAGAACGCAGATTGTCCAGATCATTCTGGACAGCGACACGAGTTACCTTCATCTCGCGGCGCGGTCTGTAATAGATCCCGTCGTCGAAATAATTACCTGTGGCGTAGTAACTTGAAACGCCACAAGAACTGAGGATGAATAGGCAAAGTGCCAGAACCATGAGCATTTTGTTTTTCATAATAGACCTCCTGTATTAAATAATTAATAATTTTGCACTCGTTATTCACAACAAATATATCAAAAAATATACCAATAAGTAGTACTGAAATGGCGAAAGAGGTTACAAACAAAGAAGACAATTATTCTAAGTGGTACAACGATCTGGTTGTCAAGGCTGATCTTGCAGAAAATTCGGCCGTGCGCGGATGTATGGTTATAAAGCCTTACGGCTATGCGATATGGGAAAAAATGAAGGCTGATTTGGACAGGAGGTTCAAGGAGACCGGACACCAGAATGCCTATTTCCCGCTCTTCATACCAAAATCGTTCTTCTCCAGGGAGGCCGAGCATGTGGCGGGGTTTGCGAAAGAGTGTGCAGTAGTTACCCATCATCGTCTAATGAACGATCCGGATGGCTCCGGGGTGGTCGTGGATCCGTCCGCAAAACTCGAGGAAGAGCTTATAGTACGTCCTACCTCTGAAACCATAATTTGGAGCACTTACAGGAACTGGATAAAGTCGTGGCGGGATCTTCCGATACTGATCAACCAATGGGCCAATGTCGTTCGCTGGGAAATGCGTACCAGGCTTTTTCTTAGGACGTCCGAGTTTCTATGGCAGGAAGGCCATACTGCACATGCCACCTCGGCTGAAGCTGTAGCCGAAGCCGAGAGAATGATCCAAGTCTATGCCGATTTCGCGCGCGACGTGCTTTGCATGCCGGTCGTGGTAGGACGCAAGACGGCTTCCGAACGCTTCGCCGGTGCCTTGGACACCTACTGCATCGAAGCGATGATGCAGGACGGAAAGGCTTTGCAGGCGGGCACTTCGCATTTTCTGGGCCAGAATTTTGCCAAATCGTTCGACGTGCAGTATACCGACAAGGAGGGAAAGCAGCAGTACGTATGGGCTACCTCATGGGGTACTTCGACGCGGCTTATGGGAGCTTTGGTGATGGTTCACAGCGACGGGCGCGGACTGGTTCTTCCGCCTGCCCTGGCCCCGATCCAGGTGGTCATGGTCCCGATTTACAAGAGTGATGCCGAGCGTTCGTCCATTCTCGAAAGGATGGGTCTCCTGAAAAAGGAGATTGAGACTGCCGGCCTTTCGGTCAAGATAGATGACCGCGACAACCTGCGTCCCGGATTCAAATTCGCAGAATGGGAACTCAAGGGCGTTCCAGTACGTCTGGCGGTAGGCCCACGCGACTTGGCTTCCGGAGAGGTGGAAATGGTGCGGCGTGATACCATGGACAAGGTACAGGTTCCTCAAAACGCCTTGGCCTTACGCCTTGTGGAATTGATGGAGGAAATCAGAAAGAACATGTATGCCAAAGCGCTGTCATTCCGTGACAGTCACACTTACAGGGTGGATAGTTGGGACGAATTCAGAAAGAAGATAGAAGAGGGGGGATTCCTTCTCTGCCATTGGGACGGCACGCCGGAAACGGAAGCAAGGATCCAGGAGCTGACCAAAGCTACGATACGCTGTATTCCGCTGGACTCGTTCGTGGAAAAGGAGGACGGAGTGGATATGCTTACCGGAAAACCTTCCCACCAAAGGGTGATTTTTGCAAGGGCGTATTGATTTAGAACGGTTTTTGCAAGTATTTTAATTTACATTAAATAATATAACAAGAGAATAAGGACAGAGTATGGATAATTCATCGGATCCGGCGCGACAAGCCATTGTCAGTGGTTTGAATATGAAGGCGCATCTAAAAGCGCACGTTTTTGCACAATCTTCTGACGTTTTCAACCAGTTCAAGGAGTTGCTCGGAGAAATGGGCAACGATCTGAGCGAGCAACTAGAGACGATGGTACCTGCCGAGGGTTCCCAGGAGGCCAAGGTTGATCATATCGATGCCACGCCGATACGTTTGGAATACAGGGACCGTGGACGCAACGAAGCCGAACTGAGGTTTGCCGACGACGTGCTCATATTCAGCTTGCAGTCGAATGTGATGCAGTTCGACCGCGACCATCCGGTCTGGAAGAACGATTATGTGAAGAAAGATGTCGCCAATTCATATTGCGGCGTGATTTCGATATACAACTTTCTTTCGGATTCCATAAAGTACAATCGCAACGACGACATAGGTTACCTTGTGGCCAGAATATTCATTAATAGGGAAAAAAGCTTCTTTGTCGAAGGCAAGAGGCAGAAAAGGCAGATGACGTCGGATTTCGGCAAGGTCACTATCGGCCGCGAAGAGATCGTTCAGATCATAGAATCGGCCATATGGTACACGCTTCAATTCGACGCTTTGGTACCCCCGTTCGATATGGTGAAGGTTTCCACGGTTGAACAGATAAATGCCAAGATCGAGAGTGCCAGGATGCGTACCGGCAAGCGTCTTGGTTACGATTACAAATCGGATGATGTTTTGAATTCAGAAAAATAGAGATGGTCAGAAAAGATTTCCTGTCTACAGCGGTTTTGTGCCTTTTGTTTTCCATTCCTTTTCATGCCAGGGGACAGGAGATTACCACCAGCGATCCTTCGGCGGTAAGAAACCCTGTATCAAATCTTTCTCCTGCGCAGGAATTGTGCGTGGTGATAACCGACAAGCTTCAAAACACACCTGAAGTCCAGTACGCCCCTCCTGTCAAGCCCAAATACTGGAAGCGAGGGGTCATAACCCAGTTCGGCCTTTCTGAGGTTTCACTGACTCATTGGGCGGCCGGAGGATACGGTTCCATAGCATTGAATGCGTATATTAACGCATATGCGAATTATTCCAAGGATAAGACTATCTGGAACAACGATTTCCAGGTGGGATACGGGTTCATCAACTCTTTCACAGACGACGGGTTCAAAAAAAGCGACGATAGGTTCATAATAAACAGCAAATGGGGATATCAGATGATCAAGACACTCTATTTCTCGGCTGTATACAATTACAACATGACAATGTTTCCTGGTTACAAGAACTCGAATTTGGTGTCGCACATATTCTCGCCCGCCTACACCTCCCTTGGTTTAGGTATAGACTGGAACCCGGTTTCATGGGTTTCCCTGAACCTGGCTCCCCTTACCGGCAAGATAGTATTTGTAGCCGATTCCACTCTTAGAACGCTTTACGGCAATGATGAAGACGAACTGGCTCATCCTGAATTCGGCGCACAGATAAAGATGGACAACAAGTTCGTCCTTCTTAAGAATATCCAGTGCGATTCGAAGCTTACTCTTTTTTCGGATTATTTCAACAAACCCCAGAACATAGTGGTCAACTGGGATGTTTCCGTCGACGGCAAGCTGACGAAGAACATTTCCTATTCGATTCGTACCAATCTCATATACGATGACAACATAAAGTTCCTCGACAGTCCGACGGAAGTCGACGAGGACGGAAATCCGGTGAAGATTCCGGGCATACAGTTCAAACAGGTCTGCGGGCTCTCGCTCACCTATACTTTCGGAGATTCAAAGTAATGATGACCATGGGACAGCTTCTGCTACCTCCCGACGCCGGGGATTTGCGCATCATATTGGGCGTGAGCGGGGGAGTGGATTCCATGTCTATGGCCGACCTGTTCATGCGTTTCAAGCCGTGCCGCGGTTTTGCCGTAGCATGCGTGAATTTTTCTCTCCGCGGGAAGGAGAGCGACGGCGATGCGGAACTCGTTCGTAAGTGGTGCGGAAAGATGGGAATAAGGCTTTTCGAGAAGCGTTTCGATACGGAAAGTTATGCGGCCGGGAGAAAAATATCCATAGAAATGGCGGCCCGCGAGCTGAGATACAGATGGTTCGACGAGCTTCTCGATACCGAAGGATACGATTATGTGGCCGTGGCTCACAACAGGAATGACAATTGCGAGACTCTTATCCTCAATTTGTTGCGGGGTACGGGTATTAGGGGTGTATCGGGCATGGGACCGGTCAGCGGAAGGATACTGCGTCCCATGCTTTCCGTTACGCGCAGCGAGATTTACGAATACGCTTCGAAGAACGGGGTCCCTTTCCGTGAGGACTCCACAAACGCAGACGTACGCTTTGCCAGAAATCGCATCAGAAACAATGTCTTCAGGGAATTCGTGGAGATCAATCCTTCATTCCTGTCCACCCTTTCCAACGACATGAGGCATTTCGACGAGGCTAACGGTGTTCTTGAGCAATATTTCATGCTTAGGGAAGGAACCCTGTACCGAAGGGATGGAGATATGCTTTATGTGAGCATTCCCCTTCTGTCACGCGAGAAAAATGCAGGCTGGTGGCTTTACCGCATTCTGGAAGGTTGCGGGTTCGACGAATCGCAACTCGATTCCATTCTTGCTTCTATCGATTCACAGCCGGGCATCACTTTCAATTCCCCAACGCATACATTGCTCCGGGACAGGGAATATTTCAAGGTCATGCCTAAAAAATCGGCGGAGGACCTTTCCGGAGATCCCGATTCCTCCGTCTCGATCGAATTTCGGGGAATGACCCGGAACGAACTGGCTATGATCAGGAAACCGGATCTTTTCGTAGATGCCTCGAAACTGGCACTCCCGTTGAATGTCAGGCGCTGGAGGGAGGGTGACCGCTTCCGTCCGTTCGGAATGCACGGCGGTACGCGCAAGGTCAGCGATTTTTTAATAGGCAAAAAATTGGACCGTTTCGAAAAGGAAAGGGTTATGGTCGTGTCGGACTATGGAGGCCCGGACAAGGTGGAGAGGATAATCGCCGTCGCCGGGCTGGAGATAGACGACCGGTTCCGTATCGACAGCTTTTCTGAAGAGGGGGATGAAGGTACGGCCGTCAGTACGGCCGTCATCCATTTCAACGGTTTTAGGAAGTAATCAGAGAGGCGACCGTTCGCCGCTCAGGTATTTGTCTATCGATGCGGCCGCGGTACGTCCCGCTCCCATTGCGAGAATGACCGTAGCGGCGCCGGATACGGCGTCTCCGCCTGCAAACACTCCAGGACGGCTTGTGGCTCCGGTTTCATCGGCTATTATGCAGCCTTTCCTGTCGGTATCAAGTCCTTCCGTCGTATCGGAAATCAAACTGTTCGGAGATGTTCCCAAAGCCATTATCACGCAGTCGGCTGCGATTTCGAATTCGGAACCCTCGACGGGCAAAGGCCTGCGCCTTCCGCTCTCGTCAGGTTCCCCTAGTTCCATCTTTATGCATCGCAAGGCCTTAACACATCCGTTTCCATCGCCGACGATCTCCACCGGATTAGTCAGCATATCGAACGCGATGCCCTCTTCGACGGCGTGATGGACCTCTTCGGCCCTTGCGGGCAATTCCGCCTGGGAGCGGCGGTAGACTATCGTCACTTTGGAGCCGAGCCTCAAGGCAGTGCGGGCGGCATCCATGGCGACGTTCCCGCCTCCTACCACTGCTGTCTTGTGGCCGTGGAATATGGGGGTTTCATAACTCGAATCGAAGGCCTTCATAAGATTGTTCCTGGTAAGGTATTCGTTGGCGGAGAAAACCCCGTTCAGATTTTCTCCGGGAATCCCCATGAATTTCGGCAGTCCTGCGCCTGATCCTATGTAAACGGCGCTGAATCCCTCTTTTCCCAGGAGATCGTCGACAGTGATCGTCCTTCCTATTAAGACATCAGTTATTATTTTTACTCCCAGCGACTTGACAGTTTCTATTTCATATGACACAACGCTTTCCTTAGGAAGCCTGAATTCCGGTATCCCGTATTCGAGCACTCCGCCGGGACGGTGCAAGGCCTCGAATATGGTTACGTCGTAGCCGTTTCTCGCAAGATCCGAGGCACAGGCTAGGGAAGAAGGGCCGCTTCCCACTATGGCTACGCTTTTCCCCTTTGATGGAGCTTTCTCGGTGAATCTTATCTGATGCTCCCTGGCGTAGTCCGAGACGAACCTCTCGAGTTTGCCGATCGAGACGCTCTCTCCCTTTTTCCCGAGAATGCAATTGCCTTCGCATTGCGACTCCTGGGGGCAGACTCTTCCGCAGACAGCCGGAAGAAACGAATCCTTCGCTATGATTTTCGCTGCGGCACTGATATCGCCTGCTTCGACCTTCGCGATGAATGCCGGTATGTTGATGTGTACGGGACACTGTTGTACGCACCCAGGCACTTTACATTGAAGGCAACGCGACGCCTCGGCCTGCGCTTCGCTTATATTGAATCCGAAGCATACTTCCTTGAAATTGGTGGCCCTTATCTTCGCGTCCTGCTCCTTGGCACGGACTCTCGGTATTTTATTTCTCATTGTTTTCCCTCCAGTTTGGAGCGGCATCTCTCGTCCGCTTCGATTTCCTGATTCCTATAGAGTTTCTGGCGGCGCATGGCTTCGTCGTAATTTACTTCGTATCCGTTGAATTCCGGGCCTTCAGAGCATGCGAAGCGGGTTTTGCCGCCTACAGTAACCCTGCATGCACCGCACATGCCAGTCCCGTCCACCATAATGCTGTTTAGGCTTACCGTCAGGGGAATATTGTATTTTTTTAGGGACAGTGAACAGAATTTCATCATTATCATCGGTCCGATGGAGACCGCGTGGTCGTAATGTTTCCCGCCGTCCAGAAGCCTTTCCGCTACTTTGGTCACCACTCCCTTTTCCCCTGCAGAACCGTCGTCGGTGCATACGAATACGTTATCTGCTACCGATTTCATCTCTTCCGTGAAAATCAACAGCGAGGAATTCCTCGCTCCAATGATTACGTCACATAATGCACCTTGCCCGCTGAGGTATTTGACCTGCGGAAATATGGGTGCCGTTCCGACACCTCCACCTATGAAGAGGTAGCGTTTCCCTTTCAATGCACCGTCCGGTAACAAAGTGAAGTCCGAAGGGCGGCCCAGAGGACCGGCCATGTCGGAAAAAGATTCCCCCGTTCCCATATTGCATATGATTCTGCTCGATGCTCCGACTATCTGGGTTACTATGGTCACTGTGCCTTTAACGGCATCGTAATCGCAGATGGTAAGAGGTATGCGTTCCCCTCTTTCGTTTGCTCTGATTATCAGGAATTGGCCAGGTTTGGCCGCCATCGCTATGCGTGGAGCTTCGACCTCCATAAGGCAAACGGAAGGAGTAAGATATGTTTTCCTTATTATTTTGAACATATTTATTAATATCTGAAATGCGGCTGCAAAGTTGGCATTTTTACATACATTTGCAAAACGTAAAACCAAAATAAACACGGTTATGAAAAATTTTTGGAAATATCTTCTTGCCTCCTTAATAGGATGTATTGTCGCCATGTTGGCCATTGTGCTCGTCGTAGCGGGAATAATCAACGGAATGGCTTCCTCCGTAGTCGATTCCAAGAAAGAGACGGTTTCAGTTACCTCTGGTTCTGTCCTTAAAATTGATTTTTCCTCAGCACTTGCCGAACAGGACGACGAAGATCCCGTAGCTGGGATCTCTCCGGTCGGAGGAAGTTCCAGGGAGAGCATGGGTATCCTCAAGGCAGTCTCGGCTGTAAGGATCGCAGCAGATGATCCTGCGATAAAATTCATATATGTCAATACGGACAATATGGCGGGTGGTCTTGCCGAAATCGAGGAACTTCGCGACGCGCTCCAGTATTTCAGGAATTCAGGAAAGCCAGTAGTATCATATGCTGAAAACTACACGAATGCCGGCTACTATCTGGCTTCCGTCTCCGACAGGATACTGATGAACAGGTTCGGCGATTGCGCAATGATCGGGCTCTCTTCAAATATGATGTTTTACAAGGACTTGCTGGACAAATTGGGAATCAAGGCCCAGCTTATCCGCCACGGCAAATACAAATCGGCGGGAGAGCCTTACATTGCGAACGATATAAGCGATGCCAACCGGGAGATGAGCCAATCGATGCTGAACTCCGTATGGAACTCAATGCTGGAGGAAATCTCGGTTTCCAGGGATATTCCAGTTGATACCTTGAACGCATACATCGATGGTCTCGAACTCCTGGATGCCGAATCGATGCTGAAGAGAGGATTGATAGACAGCATAGCATACAGGGACGGCTTGGAAAATTACTTGTGCATGCTTGCCGGTGTCAATAAGGTTTCCGAATTGAAAGTCGTCCCGATCGAAGATTATGCTGTGGCCAGGGTCAGGCGCGGCCTAGGCTCGAAGGAAAAGATAGCGGTGATATATGCCAATGGGGAAATCAATTCGGGAGATGAGGACAAAGAGATCACCGACGGCAATTTCACAAAGATAATACGCCGCGTACGTGCTGACTCTTCGGTAAAAGCCGTCGTCTTCAGAGTCAATTCACCCGGAGGCAGTGCCCAGGCTGCCGAAAATATAAGGAGGGAAATCTCACTGCTGAAGGAGGTTAAGCCCGTGGTCGCAAGTTACGGGAGCTATGCCGCCAGCGGCGGATATTGGATCTCGGCCGGATGTGACTCGATTTTTACGGACAATGTCACCCTTACAGGATCCATAGGCGTATTTGCACTCCTTCCTTGTGCCAAGGATTTGCTCAACAAACATGCACATATCAATAACGTCGTCATTTCCACGAATAAACATGGGGCGATGGGCAATTTCTTTTCTCCGCTGGACAAGGATGAAACCTCTTTTCTGCAGCATGGTGTCGAATTGATTTACGACAGGTTTCTGAACATAGTTTCCGAAGGGAGGGACATGAGCGTCGCACGGGTCGATTCGATAGCCCAAGGCAGGGTGTGGACCGGCAGCCAGGCGTTGGAAAACGGTATTGCGGATTCGGAGGGGGGAATTTATGATGCCATCGATTGTGCGGCCGGCATGGCGGGGCTTCCGTCATACAGGATAGAGGAATATCCCGTTCCCAAAAATGCCATGGAAAAGTTAATGGAATTCTTCAACCGTGGCAGGTCTTCGGATGAAGCCGCAATCATTTCGGCTTTGCGTTACGGATTTTCTTCGTCAGGCAACGCCGATTCTGAAATCCGGCATGCGATCGCCGATCCTCTAAGCTTTTTTACCGCTCCGGACGGAATGTATGCACGTATGGATTACGTTTACGATATTAAATGACCGGATTATTATTGCCGATTAGAATGTCAGAGATAATCCCAACCCGTGTTGCTGAGTCCCGAAATTCAAGGTTGCGACGGGCTTGTTTTGGTAGTTATAGTCATTAGCGACGGATTTTAAAGCAATATTCCCATTTATTATTTGTGGTATTCCGGTACATGTCAATAGCGACCCCGCAAGACCTAATGAGAACCCAACAGTTAATATAATGGAATCGACTACTACATACTCACTGCCTATTTCCGAAGCTAATGTAATCATTCCGGTCCCGACTGCGACTAATCCGATCCCGCTTCCAGTTGATATCCACCCGGACCTGTACCTATTCGATGCTTCCTGATATTGTCTGAACAAGGTTTCATCGAACATGTCGACCAATTGTTCTTTTTCAATCACAACGTTGTTTTTATCCCGGAATTTTCCGTTGGAATACGTAAGGTATCCTTCAACGGGTTTCTTGTCGATGGTCTGAGCTTGTGAAGGTATGAGTACGCTAAATCCAAGCAGGAGCGTTATTGCATAGAATATTTTTTTCATATGATAGGATTTAAATAGTTTAAATTACTTGAACGAAAATAGAAATATAATTTGGAAATTCCAAAACTTTTTCAACAAGTAGGGGCAAAGTGTAATATAGGTAAGATAATGAAAAAAATGACGGACAATGAATTTTCACTGTCCGTCTTAGTAGCGGAGGAAGGACTCGAACCTACGACCTCCGGGTTATGAGCCCGACGAGCTACCAACTGCTCTACTCCGCGGTTAATTGGATTACAAAGGTAGTTATTATTTATTAAAAAACAATTATATTTTTCTCTAATATTTTCCAGGTCCTGCTATATTTTCTTTCTTATGAATTCAACTATTTCATTTATAGGTATTTTAGTCTGAGATCCATCGCTCAGATCCTTTATCGTGACAGCCGATGACTTCAATTCTTCATCTCCGATTACGGCGACGAAACGGATGCCGAGCTTGTCTGCATATTCGAATTGTTTGCCGAGCTTGCGCTTGTCGGGATACATCTCGCAGCTTATGCCGGCGGAACGCAGTGCCCTTGTTGCCGGGATGGAACCCGCGGCTTCGGCACTTCCCATGTTCGCGAACAGCATGACGGTTCCGCGCATCGCCTCCCTGGGGAATTTGTCGAGATTCTTCAGCACGTCGTAAATCCTGTCCGCCCCGAACGATATGCCTACCCCGGAAACGCCTGGAAGGCCGAATATGCCTGTCAGGTTGTCGTAGCGGCCGCCTCCGCAAATGCTACCTATTTCATAGTCCAGCGCTTTGACCTCGAATATGGCACCGGTGTAATAGTTGAGGCCGCGCGCGAGGGAGAAGTCGGCTACTACGGATTGGGATATTCCTGCGTGCGATATCAGCGATAGGACCTCGGAAAGTTCGTCCAATCCTTGTGCCCCGATTTCGGACTTCGACAGAACCTTACGCATGGCCGATATTTTCTCGTTGTTGCCGCCCTCTAATTCAAGTACCGGCTCGATGACCGCTATCGCTTTATCGGTGAGGCCGTCAGTTCTCAACTCGTTTTCCACCTCTTCGAGACCTATCTTTTCCAGCTTGTCGATGGCGACCGTAATGTCGGTCAACTTTTCCGGAAATCCGCATGTCTCGGCGAGTCCCGCCAGGATTTTCCTGTTGTTGATCCTGATGCATACCCTTATTCCGAGCCTGCCGAAGACGTCGTCGACTATTTCAGCCAATTCCAGTTCGTTCAGCATCGAATCGGTTCCGATGACATCGACGTCGCATTGATAGAATTCGCGATAACGCCCCTTCTGCGGCCTGTCGGCTCTCCAAACTGGCTGTATCTGGTAGCGTTTGAATGGAAAAACGATTTCGTTCCTGTGTTGTACCACATATCTTGCAAGAGGAACGGTCAGGTCGTAACGCAACCCCTTTTCACACACTTTCATTGCCAATGAGTTGGACGGCAGTTCCCTGTCTACTCCTGCGAATGAGTCTCCGGAATTAAGGATCTTGAACAGCAGTTTGTCCCCTTCGTCGCCGTATTTCCCGAGCAAAGTGGAAAGGTTTTCCATCGCAGGGGTTTCTATGGGTTGGTAGCCGTAGTTGCGGAAAACGGATTTCACGGTATCGAATATATAATTTCTTCCGGCTGTCTCTTTGGGTGAAAAGTCTCTTGTCCCGGCCGGTATCGAAGGCTTCTGTGACATGATTTCATATTTTTATTGCGCAAAAGTATAAAATTATACTCTTTATTTAATTATCTTTGTTGAAGTCAATATGATAATTTAGCAACCGTGAATTTAAAAGATGTAGTTTCGGAGTTCGACATAAAAGGGACTCCAACGGAACCGAAGCCCATCGGCAACGGCCTTATAAACGATACATATATAGTAAGGACTTCCGAACCTGGTAATCCAGATTATGTGCTTCAGAAAATCAACGGCAATGTCTTCAGGGATGTCGACCTTCTTCAGGACAACATCATGAAAGTGACATCTCACATAAGGATGAGACTTTCCAAGCGCGGCGAGAAGGACATCTCTCGCAAGTGTCTTAGGTTCATTCCGTTGAAAGGAAGCGAAAAGACATATTGCAAGAATGGTGGGGAATACTGGCGTATGAGCGTGTATATAAGCCGGTCCAAAAGCTATGAGGCGGTTTCGCCCTATCTTTCCTATGTGACCGGACGTGCCTTCGGGGATTTCCACACAATGCTTAGCGATATGCCGAAGGGTTCTCTCGGGGCGACCATCCCGCATTTCCACGATATGGAATTCAGGCTTTCCGAACTGGATGCCGCCGTAAAGGGAGACAAGGCCGGAAGGGTGGCGAAGATGAGGCAGCAGATAGATGGCATAATGGGTAAAAGCGAGCGGATGTGCACAGTGCAACGGCTCGTCAGGGCGGATGAATTTCCGATCCGGATAACCCACTGCGACACCAAGGTGAACAATATGCTTTTCGATGAGGATACCAATAAATTCTTATGTGTCATCGATCTGGATACCGTGATGCCGGGGGTCGTGCTGTCCGACTTCGGCGATTTCATACGCACCGCCGGCAATACGGGGGCCGAGGACGACCGTAATCTCGAAAACGTATCCCTCAACATGGAGATATTCCGCTGTTTCGCGGAGGGATATTTCGACAGTACCCGTCCGTTCCTAACTTTGCAAGAAGCCAATTTCCTCCCTTTCGGATGCGAATTGATGACTTACATGCAGGCCGTGCGTTTCCTGACCGACTATCTCAGCGGAGATGTGTATTATAAGATAAAATATCCGCAGCACAACTTCGACCGTACCATGGCACAATTGAAGATGCTGAAAAGCCTCGAAGATCACGAAAAGGATATGGCCAGCACCATCGGATATCTAGTGCGTAAAAGCAAACCATCGTACCTGAAATAACCTTTTTATTTTAAACTCATGAATATCAGAAAACTTCTCTATCTTGGCCTTGCGCTTCTGGTTCTTGGAGGATGTTCGCAGGCGAACAGAAAAATCATAACCATGCCTGAGCCGAAACGCGAAGCCGGACAGACCGACATGCTTCAGTTCAAGTGCGATCCGGTTCCTATCGTCAGGGTCGGGGTTATCGGCTTAGGAATGAGGGGCCCGACGCATGTGCGTATCCTTACGCAGATAAGCGATGCAAAGGTGACGGCGTTGTGCGACCTTTACGAGGACAGGGTAGAAAGATCTCAGAAGATCCTGGAAGATGCAGGTGAACCTGAAGCTGCGGAATATTACGGGGAAGATGGATGGAAGGGACTTTGCAAGAGTGACAGCGTGGATCTCGTATTGATATGTACTCCATGGGAAGACCATACTCCGATGGCCGTTTATGCAATGGAGCATGGCAAACATGTAGCGGTTGAAGTTCCGGCGGCCACTACAGTAAAGGAGTGCTGGGAACTTGTAGACGCCTCAGAGAAGAGCCGTAAACATTGCATGATGCTCGAGAACTGCTGCTACGACTTCTTCGAGATGGCTGCGCTTAACATGGCGCAGCATGGTTTGTTCGGAGACATAAAACACGTGGAAGGTGCATACATACACGATCTAAGGGCTATGTGCTTCAACGATCAGGACCATAACGGTTACCAGGGTTACTGGAGGTTGAGGTACAATACGGCCCATACTGGGAATCATTACCCTACACACGGTCTCGGCCCGGTTGCACAGATTCTAAACATACACCGCGGAGACAGGATGGAATATCTCGTTTCCCTCTCCTCCGACGAGGGCGGACTCAGCGAGTATGCTTCCGAACGTTTCGGCCCGGATTCCAAGGAGGCTACGACCAAGAGGGCCCTCGGAGACATGAACACCACCCTGATCCACACCGTTAAGGGCAAGTCGATCATGATTCAGCACGATGTATCTGATGCGACTCCATACAGCCGCATATATACCATCAGGGGTACAAGGGGGATGGCTCAGAAATATCCTGTCGAAGGCGTTGCGTTTGACCCCGATGCAGAGAAATTCGTTACCGGGGCTGGACTGGATTCCATCCTTTCAAAATGGGAACATCCGCTGGTGAGGGATGTCGGGGAAAAGGCCCGAGAAGTGGGTGGACATGGAGGTATGGATTATATAATGCTTTACCGTTTGATATATTGCCTGCATAATGGGCTTCCTCTCGACGAAGACGTCTACGATGCGGCCGAATGGTCCTGCATAGGTGAGTTGAGTGAAATATCCGTGAAAAACGGCAGCAAACCCGTAGCGATTCCCGACTTCACCCGCGGGGAATGGAATAAGGTCGACGGATTTTCGCTGGCAGGCTATTGATAGCTGTCTTTCATGATTCAAAGATATGGGCCATATGAAATCGCCGTTGTGCAAATTCTGGTTTCTAATAATATTGATGCTTGTTCCTGTCGTTTTGCAGGCTCAAAACAGCATTCTTGTCATCAGTTCATATAATCCAGAATCGTATAATACTACGAACTGCATCACATCGTTCATAGACGAATTTTCCAGAGTGGGGGGCGATGCCCGGATCTCCATAGAAAATATGAATTGCATGAGTTTTTCCCAAGCGGGAGAATGGACGGACAAACTAAATTCCATTTTTTCCAAGTATTCTGGAAATCCCCCTTCCCTTATCATTCTGCTTGGCCAGGAAGCTTGGTGTTCATACCTTTCCATGAGCGGACATTTGTTGGCAGACGTACCGGTGTTTTGCGGCATGGCCAGCTGCAACATAATTAACCTTTCCAAAGATATCCTCAAAGAGGAGTCTGAAACCCGAAATTACCGTTCTTTGGACGTATTCAGGGATTTCGGAGAGACGAATCTTTCCGGGGGATACCTTTATTATTATGATTTCGATGAGAATATAAGGATGATAAGGCAGTTCTATCCTAAAATCCGTCATATAGCCTTTCTTACCGATAATACGTGCGGGGGTGTCTCTTTGCAGGCTTACGTGCGCAAATCGATAGACATTTATCCCGATCTCGACCTGATTCCTCTCGACGGAAGTGTCATGACCGTAAACGATATCATGCAAAAGATCTCGGAACTTCCGGAGGATTGCGTCATATTACTCGGTACATGGAAAATAGATTGCAGCGACTCTTTCTTTATGGGCAGTTCCATACAGTTGATCCTAAACAATACCATGCTTCCGGTTTTCTCCCTTACTGCTACAGGGATGGGTTATGGCGCGATCGGAAGCTACTCCCCGTATTACCATAATTTGGGGAAGGGACTCGCAAGCCAGGCCGACAAGTTTTTTTCGGACTTGAAAAAGGGAAAGGCTTATAACGGCAAGGCACAGATAGTAGGAAACGTATATACTTTCGATGCCAATCAGATCGAAACCCGGCATCTGAACAAGTCCCTAATCCCCAAAAATGTTGTCCTGGTAAACAAGGCCCCTTCGTTTTTCCGGCAATATAGGAATTATATATTCATAGGTATTCTCATAGCCGTCCTGTTGATAGCGATAATTGTGACGGTAATGGTATTTCTCTTCAAGACGAACAGATTGAAATCCAACCTTGAAAAAACCGTGGAGGAATTGAAGGCTGCAAAACTGGAAATGGAAAACGCTGATGCCATGAAGTCGGCCTTTCTTGCAAATATGAGCCATGAGATCCGTACACCACTAAATGCCATAGTCGGTTTCTCAAGGGTTTTGGCGAATCCTGCTTCGACTACGGAAGAGAAGAATGAGAGCATATCGATAATCGAAAGCAACAATTCGCTTCTTCTGCACCTAATAGATGATATACTCGATCTTTCAAGAATAGAATCCGGAAATGTGCAGTTGAATTATTCCGATGTCGACATAGGTAACATGTTGCGTAAACTTGGCGATACTTTTTCAATTAAGGAAAAAAATCCGAGCGTACAGGTGGTCCAGGAACACAAATGGGAAGATTTTGGCCTGGTGAGGAGCGATGAGGGAAGACTTACGCAAGTTATGGATAATCTTTTGTCCAATGCCATGAGATTCACTACCAAAGGTGTTATAAGATTTGGCTGTACGAAGGAAAACGAAATGTTATGTTTTTACGTTTCTGATACCGGATGCGGCATTCCTTTGGACAAGATCGATACGATATTCGACCGTTATGTGAAGCTGGACAGGTTTTCGCAAGGTACCGGACTCGGATTGGCCATATCAAAGAGTTTGGTCAGCAAGCTTGGCGGAAGGATATGGGTCGATTCCGAGGTCGGGAAAGGCTCCACTTTCAGATTTACCATTCCATATGTTCAGTCAGCGGGAAAAGCAAAAGTCTATGATGGAGTAAAAAAGGATAATGGGGGACAGGTTGAGGAAAATACAGGGGATGAGATCCAATGTAAAGCAGTCCCTAATGGAGGAAAAAGGCCTTTGATCCTGATCGCAGAGGATAACGAGAGCAATTACATATTGTTTGAAACTATTCTTCGCAAGGATTACGATGTGATCCACGCTGAAAACGGCAAGGAAGCGCTGGAGTTTTTCTTGAAACGGAATCCGGATCTTATCATCATGGATATAAAAATGCCAGTTATGGACGGATATGAAGCAGCGGCTGAAATAAGAAAGCATTCGTCTACAATTCCCATAATTGCAGCGACTGCATTCGCCTTTTCTGAAGACGAAAAACATATACGCATGAGTGGTTTCACAGATTATATTTCGAAACCTATCCGCAACCGGCTTTTCCTCGAGAAGATTGCTGCTAACCTGGCTTCCTCCCGTCATGGGAAGTGATTCCTTCGTTCTTTCAGTACGGAAAAATCAGAGATTCACGCTCTCCTGTAGTGTGGGCCAGATTTTGTCTTTTTCAGACAGGATCGGGTCACCGCCCGTTCCCGGCCAATCGACGGCTATGTCCGGATCATTCCAGATCAGTCCTCCTTCCGCTTCGGGAGCATAGTAATTGTCGCACTTGTAGGTAAAAATGGTATTGTCCTCAAGAACCAGATAACCGTGGGCGAAGTGACGGGGAATGAAAAACATCAACTTGTTTTTACCTGACAGTATAACCGAAACGTATTTCCCGAATGTGGGAGATCCCTTTCTGAGATCCACGGCCACATCCATGACCGCTCCTTTTATGACTCTTACCAGCTTTGCCTGGGCGAATTCCCCCTTCTGGAAATGAAGTCCCCTCAGTACACCTTTCGATGCCGACATTGCCTGGTTGTCCTGAACGAAATCGACGTGGCGCCCTGCGGCCAGGTCAAATTCGCGTTGGGAAAAGCATTCGAAAAAATAACCCCGCTTGTCGCCGAACACTTTCGGCTCCATTACCTTGACTCCTTCGATGTCAGTTTTTCTGAAGATCATAAGTCAGGCTATGGAAGTTATGTAGCAGCGCCTTTTGCGGATCATTTTCTTTTCGAACGGAGCCCACTGCGCCTGGATCTTGAAATTGTCTTCAAGTTCAGGTCCCGTATAACATTTGGTCATGTGGTGTTTTTGGGCTCCGGTGAAGCCCTGCACCATTATTATGGAATTGACTCCAAGGTTCTGGTATTCAGGTAGGACCCCGATTTCATAGAAGTCCAAGGCTTTCGCATGCTTGAGATCCCATGCTATCTGGAGGGCGCCGAAAGGGAAAAGATGGCCTTTGCAGGCACGTAGTGCGCGTGAAATGTTTGGCGCCATGAATCCGTATCCGATAGGTTCGTGGTCCTTGTTGAACACGAGTTCTACGAAGTCGGGATCGCCTATCATCAGAAGCGTCTTGGAATAGTCCTCAAGCTGCTTGTCTTCGAGAGGAACGGCTCCGAATATAGGTTCGAAGGCGGCATTCATGATTTTCAAGGCAGGTTTTATCCATGGCTTGATCTGCTTTATGTTGGTAAAACGTTCGGTTTTGTAGCCGTAGCGTTCCTTCGCCTTTTCGGCAACGGATAATATCCTTGGGTCGAGCTTTTCCGGAATAGTGATTTCGTACTCGAACCAGTCGGCTTTTTTTACCAGGCCGAGCCTTTCATAATGGTTAATATAATAAGGATAGTTGTAAGGGGTAACATAAAGATCCATCTGGTCGAATCCTTCATACAGCAGTCCCTGTTTGTCGAGGTCCGAAAATCCTATGGGGCCCATCATTTCGTTCATGCCAAGTTCGAGCGCCCATTTTTTAACCGCATCGTATAAGGCAGAGGACACTTCGTAATCGTCGATAAAGTCAAAGCGCGTGAAACGCATCTGTTTTGCATCAGTTTTCTTGTTGTAGGCGCGGTTCCATACACCCGCAATCCTTCCAACAATCTTTCCGTCCCTTTCCGCAAGAAACATCTTGCAGTCACAATAGGCGAATGCACCGTTTTTTTTCGGATCAAACTCTTCTTCCTCGTCTGAAATTAGAGTCGGAACATAATACTTGTTCTTTTTGAAAATTTTGTTCTGAAATTCGAAGAACTTCTTTTTGTCCTGTTTGGAAGAGATTTCTCTAACTGTCAGCATATGAATATGATTTAGGTTTTAATTATGTAAAAGTACTGTTTTTTCTTTTTACTGGAACATTTTTTTTAGCGAAAGGTTCCACCAAGGAGTTTCAACTCCGAATGTGTCTCGAATAAGAGTCTTGTCCAGAACGGAATAGGCCGGACGTGCAGTTTTGCTTCCATATTCCTCGGTGGAAACGGGAATGACTTTACACTTGCTGCCGCTGTAATTCATTATTTCGGCAGCGAAGTCGCTCCAACAACAGACCCCTTCGTCAGTATAATGGAAAATGTCGCATCTGCGTTCCCCGATTTTCGGTATGATTTTGAGAATCGCTTCTGCCAAATCGCGCGCAAACGTAGGGGACCCGAATTGGTCGTTTACTACCCGTATTTCTTCCTTTTCCGCTCCCAGCCTTGCCATCGTCCTGACAAAGTTTTTCCCATAAGGGGAATAAAGCCAAGAAGTACGTATTATTATCCCTTTGCATCCAGTCCTTCGCAGGGCTATTTCGCATTTGCGCTTGCTTTCGCCGTAGACGGAAAGGGGACGGCATCTGTCGTTCTCCCTGTATGCGCCTCTCTTTCTGCGGCCGTCGAATACGTAATCCGAAGATATTTGTATGAGTGAAGCATCGTTGGCCTTTGCTGCGAGAGCCAGATTCTTAGGCCCTTCCACATTTATAAGGAAACATCTGTCGCGGTCCGTCTCGGCCCTGTCCACGTCAGTGTATGCTGCGCAATTCACTATCGTGCCGATTCCGTTCTCCTCCACGAACTTCGCTACCTCATCCCCTTTGCAGATGTTTAGACGTCCAACCCCTTCGATTCCATCAGATACATCGGTGAAAACGAATAGGTTGCTATTGCCGGACAAGTTACGTAGCTCGGTGCCCAATTGTCCGCACGCTCCTGTGACAAGTATTTTTTTCATAAGGTCATTCTTTTGGCAAAGATAATTATCTTTGTGCAAAAATAGCGTCATTATGGAAGACAAGACCGTGTCCAAGGATTTGGAAAAAGATTACAACACGCAGCGGGAGAAACTGATTATGCCCGAATATGGCAGGAATGTTCAGAAGATGATAGAATATGTGAAGGGGATTCCGGATAAGCAGAAACGGGACGAACAGATACGCACAGTAGTTCAGGTCATGTCCATATTGAATCCCCAGTTGAAGGACGTCAACGATTACAGGCATAAATTGTGGGACCATGTCCAGGTTATCGCCGGTTTCGATCTGGATATTGATGCGCCATATCCTATTCCCGACGAGGACAAGTATAATATCAAGCCGGAGCCAATCCCGATGCGTTCTTCCCCTATAAAGGAAGCTTGTTATGGAAGGAACATACAGAATATGATAGATGTGATAGCCTCCAAGAAGGAAGATGACGACCTTAAAAAGGAACTTATCCGCACCCTGGGGATCTATATGCGCCAGCAATATCTTATCTGGAACAAGGATTCGGTCTCCGAAGAGACGATTTTCGCGGATATGGAGCGTCTTTCCGGAGGCAGGTTAAAGGTCCCTTCCGATATACATCTCGGCGAGATACGTGGCGATGCGTCCCAATACATGCGTCCAGGCATAGGCAATATGGGACAGGGTAATCCGAACGGCAACAGAAAGAATTACAAGAAAAATAAGAAGTGGAAGAAAAATTAAGGGAGAGCAATCCGACGAGAGTCCTTCTCGGGCTCTTTTTCGGGATTCTCACTATTTTTACCCTTGTCACCCTCGTTTCCTATATGTTCACGTGGGCCGATGACCAAAGCCTTTTGGCCGAAGGAAAGGCTTTACTCGGTGATTCCGAACTATTCGCACGTAACGGAGGAGGCAAGATTGGCTATTTGTATGCCAACTTTCTTGTCACAAGGCTGTTCGGTTTCGGAGCATTCGTTTTGCCTTTCCTATTTCTCGCCGTCACGATTTACTGTCTACGCCTAAGGAAAATCAATATTTGGAGTCTCGTTTTGGTGACCGTATATGGAGCTGTCTCATGCTCCCTTCTGTGTTCTTTCATTTTCAGTTTCACTTCGTTTGCCAACATGTTCGGCAGCGGTGCCGGAGGCGCGTATGGCGAAGTGGCCGTAAAGTGGCTTGTCTCTATGATAGGGAGAACGGGGACGGGATGTGTCATAGCATTCCTGTTTTTCGGATGGCTCGTCATGCTTAACCCCAAGATCGCAAGATTGGCTTCCAGTCCATGTGCCATACCGGCTCAAAAGGAAGAAAATGTAGAAAAACCTAGTCGTAGGGAGCTGAGGCGGCGCAGGAAGAAAGAGAACGAAAACCGTAACCGCGAAGAAGAAGAGGATAAAACAGCCGGGAACGAAGACGAGAAACCTTCGCCCGTTGAACCGGCAAGCAAATCCGGGGAAGATGGGGTTGATTTCGTAGTTAATAACGGTGAGGAGGCTTTCCTGGCGGGGATGTCCGAAGACGAGAAGACCAGACTGTTCGATCCGACCAAGACTTTGTCTAGATACAAGAATCCTCCCCTTTCGCTTCTGAACGACTACAAGGATAAATGGTATGAAGTCTCCTCCGAGGAGCTTCAGAATAACAAGTCCAAGATCGTAAACGCTCTGGCAAATTACAAGATAGAGGTAAAGAAAATTTCCGCCGATGTGGGACCTACCGTTACCCTCTATAAGATAATTCCTAGGGAGGGTACGAGAATACGCCAGATAAGAAGCCTTGACGAAGATCTTGCGATGTCGCTGGGGGCTAAGGGCGTGCGTGTCGTTACCCTGGAGGACTCCGTGGGAATAGAGGTGGCCAATGCCATGTCGAGCATAGTTGCATTGAAAGCCGTGTTGGGTTCTCAGAAGTTCAGGGATGCGTCTAAGAAGATGGAGCTTCCGATCGCATTGGGTCTTACAGTCACGAAGGAGCCTTTCTTCTTCGACCTTGCAAAGATGCCTCACCTGTTGGTTGCCGGTGCTACTGGAATGGGCAAGTCGGTAGGGTTGAATTCCATAATAACTTCCATAATCTACACCAAGCATCCTTCCGAAGTGAAATTCGTAATGGTCGATCCCAAGAAAGTGGAACTCGCGCAGTACAACAGGATCGAGAACGATTTTCTCGCCAAAATGCCTGATTCCGATCAAGCCATAATAACCGATGTGGATAATGTCGTCCGGACCCTCAAATCGCTTTGCGTTGAGATGGATGCAAGGTATGATTTGCTGATGGATGCCGGGGTCCGCAAGATTTCCGAATACAACGAGAAATTCCTGAGACGGAAGTTGAACCCCCAGAAAGGACACAGGTATATGCCTTATATAATCGTTATCGTCGACGAGTTCGCAGACCTGCTGATGACTGCAGGCCGGGAAGTCGAGGAGCCGATTTGCCGTTTGGCGCAAAAGGCGCGTGCGATCGGTATCCATCTAGTCATAGCTACGCAAAGGCCGACCACGGATATAATTACGGGTACCATAAAGGCTAATTTCAACTCACGTATAGCATTCAGGGTGATGTCCTCCGTGGATTCGAAGACCATAATCGACCAAAGTGGTGCCAACCGTCTCATAGGAAGGGGTGACATGTTGATCATGGGAACCGGGATAGAATTGACCCGTGTGCAATGCGCCTTCATAGATACCGACGAAATAGACAGGGTTACGGATTATATAAGCAAGCAACAGCAGTATTCAGAGCCTTACCTTCTTCCTGAATATGTGGATGAAAACGACAACTCCGGCGGCCTGGGGACGACGGATCTCAGGAAAAGGGACGAGCTGTTCGCCGATGCGGCCAAACTTGTCGTAATGAACCAACAGGGTTCCACTTCTTTGATCCAGCGTAAGATGATGCTCGGATATAATCGTGCGGGCAGAATAATGGACCAGCTCGAGGCTGCAGGTATCGTAGGTCCCATGCAGGGTAGCAAGGCGCGTCAGGTTCTGGTCACAGATCTCGACTCTTTGGACCGCATTTTGCAGAACCTTAATTAAAAAGGTTGAGCATTTATGAACAAGAAGTTATTAATGTCGGCGCTTTTGGCATTGACCTTTCAGGCGATGTCTTTTACTGCATCCGCACAGGCTACACCGCAGGAACTGCTCGGACTGTTAGGGTCGATGGGGGCTGCAAGGGTCGAATATTCCTATACCCAATTGTCATCATCAGGCCCTTCAGTTCAAATGACAGGTCATTGCGATATACAGGAAAACATGTGGAAGGTTTCCAATTCCGACGGCTCGGAATTCTACTGCGACGGACAAAGCTTGTGGTACAAATATCCTGGGGAGGTGACTGTTTACAACGTAGATTCGAATTCGGACGATCCCATGCGCAATATAAAGTCTTTCATATTGAAAAGCACTTTGACGCGTAATGCGACCGGTAACATCGTGCTTACGAAAGACAGGGAAGGAGGGAATATAATCACCCTCGAGATAACCGGCATGAAGAAAATTCCGCTGAAAGAGAAATCCTACTATGTTTTCGATACTTCCGAGCTCGGTGACGACTATTACATCACCGATTTAAGATAAAACGAAAGCCGCGGTTCTCGCAACCGCGGCTTTCGTAAGAATCAAGTTCTACTATTATTCTACTATTATGAGAGGATTTCTCGCTTTCCTCGAGGACAAAGGTAGGAAAGCATAATTTCTAGTCTGTTGACATTTTGTATTATTTTATGTCTATTTTGTGCAGAATAGTTCAATAAATAGAGTTTATATCAATATTCTTCTTGAAGCAGGCATAAGATTGTTGGTCCTGTTGCCGAGATTTTTTACGAATCCTAAGGGTAATCCTTTGTATATAAGAAGTATATATCCTTTGGGTCGGTCTTTGAAGACTGGATTTCCTTTTCTAAGGTAAAATAATGCCTCGTCGGTTCCGACTTCCACGCAATCGAATTCAGACTTGTCGAGAAAATCAGGATTGATGTGGGCGAGATCAAATTCCGGAATCAAATCTTTTCCCTTCGACATGGCTACGGCTATTCCGCTCCGGACGGTCTTGACCGAGGCTTCAACGGCTGCGACATCTTCGTATATCGCTTTTGGAATGGCTTTCAGCAGTTCGCCTTTCATGGAGAAGACCATGTCCCCGGTCACATAACCGCATCTTATATTGCCAATCCTGCTGCCGGCTTCATTCTTTTTTCCTGAATGTAAACGGGCTGTCCTCTTTGGGGAAATTGACACGTAAGGGTTTTTCCTTACGGCGGAGACGAACTGCCCCTCTCCGCGGATCTTGCCGGGAATGAATTGGACACCTCCTGCAGATGTGCGTATCGCACCATCGGGGATATTTCCTATATCTATTGTTTCAGCTCCCAATTCGGATGCCATCCATTCAAGATTGCCGTCATTCTCCAGACGATTGTAAGTACAGGTGGAATAGATCAATGTCCCTCCCTCTTTCAAAGCGGGCCAGATATCGCCCAGAATCCTTTTCTGCCTTGCGGCGCACAGCCTGACATTCCCTTCGGACCAATCTGAGACGGCTTTCCTTTCCTTCCGGAACATCCCTTCGCCGGAGCAGGGGGCATCGACGAGTATTATGTCGAAGAATCCGGGAAGTTTCCGGAATGCCGCGGCATCGGAATTGGTGACGACGACATTCGGCTCGCCCCATCGTCCCACATTCTCCACTAGGGAGTTGATTCTGGAACTTATGGCTTCGTTGGATACTAGTATGGAATCCGACTTCCCGAGTGAATGCAATACCGCCGCCATGTGGGTGGTTTTGCCGCCTGGAGCGGCACAAAGGTCGAGAATGCGCAGTCGTCCGGATATTCCTGATACGGTGTTTTTGAACAGGGTGCCAACGAACATCGAGGATGCGTCCTGGACATAATATGCACCGCAATGCAACATGGGATCCAATGTGAAATTTTTTCTGCATGAAAGGTACAGCCCGTCGTCACACCATGGTACGGAACATCCCTCTTTTTCATTGAAAATGGTTTGAAAGGCCTTCATGGAGAGCTTGGAGGGATTCCGTCTTACCGATACCTCCGGTTCCTCCGACATTGATGAACTTAAGATACCGGTGTTTTCGCTGCCCAAAGATTCTTCCGCGAAACGCCAGAACTTCTCCTGTGATGGGAAATCGGGTGTCAATATTTATAGATTCTGGGTTGAAGCCTTGGCTATCTGTTCGGTAACATCGTCGATTATCTTTTGGAGCTGTCCGCCGACCATCATTTTCATCATGGGATTCAATTCCGCATCAACCTCCATGTGGAAATTTGTGGAATCGTCGCTTTCCGAATCGAGACAGATAGAAAACGTAAAGGGGAACAGCTTTGTCTTGTAATCCTTGAAAACGACCCTGGAAAACGGGGTGCGTTCGATTATCTGAGCTCCCAGATCGATGCCCTTGTAATTGCCTGCTACTTTGTCGGCATCCAGTTCTATCTTATCGAGCGAATCGGAAGGTATGAATTGCCTGAAATTCCTCAGGTCGGAAAAGGCCGAAAAGATCATTGCAGCAGGCCTTTTTATGTTTATGATTTTGCCGGAAACGTGTTGAGTACTCATATCTATTCCTGCCCCCAGGTGTCAGGTTTGAATCGCCAGTCTTTCAATATCTCTTCGTCTTTCTTTTTTATGTAACCTCTCGTAAGGGCTTCATCCACCAACGCTTCATAGTTGGAAAGTGTAAGAAGCTCGATGTTAGCATATTCGAATGCACGGCGAGCCTTGGAGAAGTTATAGGAGAAAATGGCTGCCATTCCCATGACCTCGACGCCGTTTTTTCTTAATATGTCGACTGCTGAAAGGCTGCTGGATCCCGTCGAAATCAGATCCTCGATGACAGTCACCTTAGAGGAAGGAGGAAGGACCCCCTCTATCTGGGCGCAAAGCCCGTGATCCTTAGGCTTTGGACGGACGTATACGAAAGGAAGCCCTAGTCTGTCGGCTACGAGTACACCCATCGCGATTGCTCCGGTAGCTACACCTGCTATGTAATTGGTGTCGGGGAAATGCTTTTTTATGCAATCCGCCAGAAATAATGCCAGCTGGCTTCTGATTTTCGGGTAGGACAGCATTTTTCTGTTGTCGCAATAAATAGGAGCTTTCCATCCCGATGCCCAAGTAAAGGGTTTGTCGGGACTGAGTTCAACCGCATTGATGTCGAGCAAATCCTTGGCTACTGTTTTTTCGACTGAATCCATCTTATTGTTTATCTTTGTGCAAAGATAGCAATTATATGAAAAACCAAATCATTCTTCTAACCGGGGCTTCGTCTGGGTTCGGAAAAGCGTCTGCCGAAGCCCTTGCTGAACGGGGACATATCGTCTACGGAACCAGCAGGAGGGAGTTGCCTTCCGGCAAGGTCAGGATGTTGAAACTAGATGTGACCGACAGGAATTCCTGCAAGGCTGCAGCCAAACAGGTTATCGACGAGCAGGGACGTATCGACGTGTTGATAAACAATGCCGGAATTGGAATCGGGGGTGCCGTTGAACTTGCTACGCCTGAAGAGATGGAAAAACAGATGGGTACGAATTTCGGGGGCTGCGTGAACATGTGCAACGCCGTTTTACCTTACATGCGTGCTGCCAGATGTGGTAAAATAATTAGCTTTAGCTCGATAGCTGGAGTAATGTCAATCCCTTTCCAAGGCTTTTACTCTGCATCCAAATATGCAATAGAAGGTTATAGCTTGGCATTGAATATGGAAGTGCATCCCTTCGGTATCAAGGTTTGTGTAATAGAACCCGGTGATTTCGCTACGAATTTCACTTCGAGTCGTATCAATTCGCAGGCAACGCTGGAAGACAAGGATTACGGTCCGTATTTCAAAAGGGCTTTGGTGGAAATAGAGAAGGAGGAGAACAACGGTTGCAAGCCTTCGATGATGGCGAAAGCCGTCTGCAGAATCGTCGAACGCCGCAATCCCAAGTTCCACAACAAGGTGGGAGAATTCCTCCAGGTCTCTATGGCAAGATGCAGTGCATGGATGCCGTTGGCATGGGTCCAGAGGGGTCTTAGGTTTTATTACAAAATAGATTAGGAAATGGTAAGGATATATTTCGGACACAGGTCCCTTGATGTTTGCCACATAATGGATAAGAGCGTAAGGGATCCCAATGCCGTTTTTCTTTGCGGGGCTACCTTTGCCCAGCTTCGCAAGCTTCCGGAATGGTTCGAAAAGAGAGCTACCGTACATCGTCTCGTGGTCACTTCCAAAAATCCGGACAAGACCTTGGAAATCCTATCCGAAGCGTTCAATGTGGAAGTCGCGGGAGGTGGACTGGTCCATGACGCCGGCGGGAATTATCTGCTGATGCGCCGCCGCGGAGTCTGGGATTTGCCAAAGGGGCACCTTGAAAAAGGGGAAAGTTTGGAAGAGTGTGCACTGAGGGAGGTTCGCGAGGAAACAGGTTTGTCAGGGCTTGCCTTAGGACCGATCCTATGCGTTACCCATCATACATACCGGCTGAACGGGGTGCTCTCCATGAAAAATACCAGTTGGTTTTCCATGAAATACGATGGCGTTTCAATTCCGGTTCCCCAGACGGAAGAGGATATAACATCCGTGGAATGGAAAAGCGCCTCGGAAGCCCGTATCTGTTTTAAAAATACTTATCCTTCTGTATTGGAGGTGTTTACCGCTTACGATAAGAGCTTTTGCGAGATATGATATTTTTTGAAAAATACGTAATTCTACGTATTTTTTTATCTAAATAGCGTATATATATTTGCAGTTGAAAGATTAGCGCTGATTAGCAACTAGGCCGAAATCTTTTATAACTTCACAAGGCTCCTGGAAACAAAGAACGTTTCTGGGAGCCTTGCTACTTAACCTAAACTTAAACTATGAAAAACTTCGTAGAAAAAACTGCAATTACTGTGCCAAAACTTATAAAATGACACGGAGTTTGGCATATTTCAAAAGCAGCGTCTTTTTTCCTCCCACGACGAAATCAATGATCGCTTTTGCATTGCTTCCGTCGCCTTCCATTGCTATTATCGTTCCTTCCCCGAAGCGATCGTGTTCTACTTTCCTGCCTACCGACATCGCCGAAACGGGATCCGGGACAAAGTTGGGATTTGCAGGAGGTTTCGGTGAGAAATGCGGTGTTTCCAAGGTATGTGTGAAATGTGCATTTTCTGGTGCACGTCGAACCTGCCCGGAATGCCTTTTCCTGAATCCGAAATCCCCGAAACCGTCGTTATCATCTGTAAAATTGTCATATCCGGAAGTCGGCCGTGCCAGTTCGGGACGGTCAAGACATTTAGGATTTATCTCTTTCAGAAATCTGCTCGGAGGATTGCTCGTGTGCTGCCCCCATTTGAAGCGGGATTGGGAGAAGGAGAGGGTGACATCCTTTTCGGCACGTGTTATGGCGACATAGAAAAGCCTGCGCTCCTCTTCGACTTCCGAAGCGGATATGGCCATCGATGAAGGGAAAAGGCTCTCTTCCAGACCAGCCACGTAAACGTATGGAAATTCCAGTCCCTTGGAAGCATGTACGGTCATGAGGGTGATCCTGTCCGCATTCTCCTTGTCGTCTTCTTTTTCAACATCCGACAGCAGGGTTATATTTTCCAGATATTCCCCGATCGTTATTACCTGAGCTCCGCTTCCGGCCCCGCCTTCGGAATAGTCCTCTCCGCTTTCTTTTCGCAATTCGGCTTCGTCTTCGGTAAATTCCCTGACTGAATTCAGAAGTTCTTCCACGTTTTCGAACCTCGATATCCCTTCCAGGGTGTTGTCCGATTTCAGTGCCGCGAGGGCGCCGCTTTCGTTTGCGATGGAAAGCGCCAGGGCATAGGCGTCCGTAGTTTCCGCCAGAGATGCCTTACTTGCGATGAATTTGCAAAAAGCCCCTATTTTGTCGACGGCAGATTGCTTGATTCCGAATCCGGCAAGTTTTTCACCAGGCATGCATGCGGCGTCGAAAAGGGAACTGCCGTATTCTTCGGCTGCATTGGAAAGCCTTTCCAAAGTGGTTGCTCCGATGCCGCGGGCAGGGAAATTGACAACTCTCTTAAATGCCTCGTTGTCTTTCCCGTTCATGACGAGTTTGAAATAAGCGATCATGTCCTTGACCTCGGCCCGGTCGTAGAAAGAATGTCCGGCATAAATCTTATATGGCATGTTGTCTTTTCTCAAAGCTTCCTCTATGGCTCTGGATTGGGCATTAGTACGATAGAGAATTGCGAAATCGCCGTAAGCTGCATTGTCAGAAAATAGCCTTTCGTGAATGGACTTGGAGATCATGAATCCCTCTTCCTGTTCGGTATAGGCCTTGATGACGGAGATTTTTTCACCCTTGGGTCCTTCGGAGAAGCACTCTTTTTTCAGCCTTGCCGTATTGTGTTCGATAAGGGAATTTGCTGCATCCACTATGGTTTGGGTGGAACGGTAGTTCCGTTCGAGCCTGAATTCCTGCAAGTCGGGATAGTCTTTACGGAAGTTCAGTATGTTGCTTATCCTGGCTCCTCTGAAACCGTAGATGCTTTGGGAGTCGTCCCCGACAACGCATATGTTGCGGTGGACTGCCGAAAGTTTCTTCAATATGAGGTATTGGGCATAATTGGTATCCTGGTACTCGTCTACCAAGATATACCTGAAGCGGGAGCGTATTTTTTCCAACGCTTCGGGATGATCCCTGAAGAGTATGTTCACATTCAAAAGCAGGTCGTCGAAGTCCATGGCCCCCGACTCCTTGAGAGTTTTGCAGTAAAGGTTATATAAATCCGTAGTCCTTTCCTTTTTTCGACGCATGTCTTCCTGCGTGAGTTCCTTGCTAGAAGCGTATGCAGAAGGGGTAATGAGGCTGTTTTTCGCAAGCGATATCCTCGATTGCATTTCGTTTGGCTTGTATGTCTTGTCGTCAAGCTGAAGTTTGCGTATGCACTCCCTTACTGCACTGCGAGAATCACTTTGGTCGTAAATAGTGAACGTTCTAGGGTATCCGATAAGTTCCGCGTACTCGCGCAAAAACCTTACGAAGACTGAGTGGAAGGTTCCCATCCATAATCTTCTCGTCGGTACCTCCCCTATCAGGGCGGCTATCCTTTCCCTCATTTCGTTGGCTGCCTTCTTTGTGAATGTCAATGCCATGACGGTGGAAGGATCCGCACCGTGAGCCAGGATGTTAGCTATTCTGCATGTCAGTACCTTAGTCTTCCCGCTTCCAGCTCCCGCTACTATCAGAGCAGGGCCTTCCAGATGTCTTACAGCCTCATTCTGAGCACTGTTCAATCCTTGAAAAATCTTTTCTTCCTCTTTCATCACCATGCAAAACTACAAAGGAATTCAGCCAAAACAAAGATGTGCATCACCAATATTTGTCGGAATAATGATTAACTTTGCGCGTCTTTTTGAAACGTTAAAGATTACTGAAATGTCAGATACCATTCGATTGAAAGCGGGCTTGGACCTTCCTATCAGTGGAATTGCAGACCGCTTGATTTCCCGGACAGTGTTTCCTGATTCAGTCTCTGTAAAGCCTACCGATTTCAAAGGTGTAGTTCCACGCCTGACCGTGTCAGAAGGTGATGCGGTTTTGGCCGGGAGTCCTGTTTTTTGCGACAAGCTTCGTCCGGAAATGCTTTTTACATCGCCGGCGAGTGGAACCGTGGAATCGATAGTTAGAGGCGAGAAGAGAAAACTTCTGGAAATCCGCATCAAGTGTGACGGTAAAGGCGACGCGGTGCGTTTCGATATTCCACCGCTTGCCGATTGCGGTAAAAAGGAGGTCACCGACGCCCTGTTGAAAAGCGGGCTGTGGCCTGCCATAATTCAGCGCCCCTACGGAATCGTAGCGGATCCGTCAGATACCCCTAAATCGATATTCATCTCTTCCTTTGACAGCGCCCCTCTTGCAGCCGACTGGAACTTTACCTTGAAGGATGAATTCCCAAACATCCAGACTGCGATAACCGCTCTAGGTAAACTCACGAAGGGAGGCATACATGTTTGCCTGAGAAGAGGGGAATATGCCCAAGCCGGTTTCAACAGGCTCGAAGGAGTGATTCTCCACGAGGTCGAAGGACCGCATCCAGCCGGGAACGTCGGGGTGCAGATCAACCATATAAGTCCGATGGCGAAGGGAGATAAATTGTGGACGGTGAATATGATGCTGTTGCCTGCGATCGGTAAACTCTTCCAAAAACGGGTTTACGATACTTCCAGGCTGGTCGCCCTTGCCGGTCCGAAGGTCAATTCCCCTTCATATGTCCGTGCTACCTCGGGGCTTTCCATCAGGGATATTTCCGGATTCTTCGACAGGAGCAGTGGGGATATCAGGGTAATAAGCGGTAATGTCCTGACGGGTGAGAATGTGGGGTTGGATGGTACCCTTGGTTTTTACGACGATACGGTTTCCGTGATCGAAGAGGGAAATTACCGCGAACAATTCGGGTGGATAAAACCTTTCAGATTGGAAAAGTACAGTCACAGCCACACTTACCTCTCTTCTCTTTTCAGTAAGAGAAAATATGATATGGACAGCAATATGAACGGAGGTGAACGCACCTTCGTCTGCAACGACATTTATTCTAAGGTACTTCCCATGGACATTTATCCGGTCTACCTGTTCAAGGCCTGCATTGCGGGGGATGTCGACAGGATGGAACAGTTAGGTATCTGCGAGGTCATACCAGAGGATGTGGCCCTTTGCGAATATGTCGATCCTTCCAAGAATCCTATACAGGAGATAGTCCAGAAAGGTATCGATTTGATGATTAAAGAGATGTAGCTATGGCAAAGTATAACAGAACACATCGTCTGAGTCCTGCCTTCGAAAAGGGCGGGAAGTTTTATTGGCTTCACGGTGCGGCCGAAGCTTTCGACACGTTCCTTTATGTGCCCGGGACGGTTTCCAAAAGCGGATGTCACGTACACGACTGTGTAGATTTGAAGCGTTGGATGATCATCCCGGTTATCGCAGTGCTTCCTGCTGTGCTTTTCGGCATGTGGAACATAGGTTATGAACATTTTGTCGCCCTCGGGCAGCATGCCGGTTTCTGGCCGATAGTATGGTATGGTTTTCTGAAGATACTCCCGATGTATCTAGTATCCTATATAGTGGGACTTGGCATCGAATTCATTTCAAGTCAATTGTCGGGGAAAGAGGTGAACGAGGGATATCTTGTGACCGGGATGCTGATCCCGGCCATAATGCCTGTCAACGTCCCGCTCTGGATGCTGGCGTTGTCCGTGGCTTTCGCGGACATATTCGGTAAGGAAATTTTCGGCGGAACCGGAATGAACATATGGAATCCGGCTTTGCTGGCCAGGGCTTTCCTGTTCTTCTCATATCCAAGTCACATGACCGGCGACAAGGCATGGGTCGCAGGCGTCGATGCTGTTTCGGGTGCTACTCCGCTGGCCGTCGCTTCGGCCGGGGGAATGCATGGACTGGCCGAAAGCGGATACAGCATGGTCGGGATGTTTCTGGGAAATATTCCGGGGTCCATCGCAGAGACTTCCACCGTGGCAATATTGATAGGGGCTCTGATTCTAATAGCCACAGGGGTCGGAAGCTGGAAGATAATGCTAGGCAGTGTGCTTGGGGCAGTGGCCGTAGGAGGATTGGGGAACCTGTTGGCTCCGGGAGCTTCTTCCCCGCTGGCAGTACCTTTCTATTATCAGCTCGTAATGGGAGGATTTGCCTTCGGTACAGTATTTATGGCGACAGATCCGGTGACATCGTGCCAGACGGAAACCGGCAAATGGATTTACGGATTCCTCATAGGTGCACTCTGCGTCACGGTGCGTCTCTTCAACCCGGGGTATCCCGAAGGTATGATGCTTTCCATACTGTTGATGAATACGTTCGCACCTTTGATCGACCATATGGTGGTCGATGCCAACATACGTAAGAGAATGAGGAGGGTATAGTTATGAAAATCAATACTGAAAGCAACCTTTACACATTCGTCTATTCGGTCGTCCTTGTTGTCGTAGTAGCTGCCGTGCTGGCTTTCACCTATTCGGCCTTGAAACCGAAACAGGATGAAAACGTAGCGCTGGAAAAGATGCAGACCATACTTCACAGCGCAAATCTCGGCATGGATGCGTCCAAGCAGGCTGACAAGGCCTCTTATATTAAAGGCCTTTATGCCGACCACATAGTATCCGCCTTCGTCCTTAACTCCGACGGTGACACCGTCCCGGGAAAGGATGCCTTCAAGGTCAATCTCAAGGCGCAATACGATGTCATAAAGAAAATGGAAGCAACCAAGGATTCCGGAGACAGGAAGGTCCTCGAAGCTAAGCTTTTGCTGCCGGTATTCGTCTGCAATACCTCGGACGCCGGCAATGTCGACATCTATCCGTGCTATGGGGCCGGACTCTGGGGACCTATCTGGGGTTACATAGCGGTAGAACAGGATTGCAATACGATTTACGGAGCCGTCTTCGACGACGAGAGCGAAACGCCCGGACTCGGTGCGGAAATTGCCACCGACAGGTTCAGCGGCCAATTCAAGGGTAAGCAGCTCTATAAGGACGGGACCTTTGTTTCGGTCGCCATCGTCAAGGGCGGAGGTCAGGCATCGAATCCTAACGGGGTAGATGCCATAAGCGGCGGCACCATTACGAGCCGTTCGCTCGAGACCACTATCCGCCAGTGGCTCTCGGAATACCTGAATTATTTCAATGTCAAGCTCGGTGCATCCGGTGAGGGTGCTTCCCTTGGAAAGGGAGGAATACAAAATGAATAAGGAGATATTTACAAAGCCTCTATTTAAGGCGAATCCCGTTACGGTGTTGATCCTCGGCATCTGTTCATGCCTTGCCGTAACCGTACAGATGAAGGGGGCGTTGGTTATGGGCCTTTCCGTTTCCATCGTTACCGCTCTCTCCAGCCTGTTGTTGTCGTTGTTGCGAAAAACCATCCCTAACCGCATCAGGATAATAGTGCAGTTGGTCGTCGTTTCGCTCTTCGTAATATTGATTTCACAGTTCCTGAAAGCGTATGCCTATGATGTGAGCAAACAACTATCGGTCTATCTCGGGTTGATAATAACGAACTGCATCATAATGGGTCGCATAGAAGCTTTCGCATTGACCAACAAGCCATGGCCATCGTTCGTAGACGGGCTTGCCAACGGGTTGGGATACAGTATGGTCCTTGTAATAATAGCTTTCTTCCGAGAATTGCTCGGCAGCGGAACGCTCTTCGGATACCGTGTTATCCCTTCTTCCTGGTATGTAGCTAACGGAGGGTTTTACGAGAACAACGGGCTTATGATCTTGCCTCCAATGGCATTGATACTTCTGGGTTGCATAATCTGGGTTCAGAGAAGCCGCATGAAGGAGTTGCAGGAAAAATAAAACAAAGGAACCATGCTTGACTGTTTGAACATATTCGTAAAGTCGATTTTCATCGACAACATGATATTTGCATATTTCCTCGGAATGTGCTCTTATCTTGCAGTTTCAAAGAACGTGAAGACGGCCGCCGGACTTGGCGTGGCCGTTACTCTAATACTTGCGATCACTACGCCGTTGAATTACCTGCTGGACAAGTATCTTTTGCAGCCTGGCGCACTGGCGTGGCTCGGCCCCAAGTTTGCCAATGTCGATCTCAGTTTCCTGAGTTTCATCGTTTTCATTGCCGTAATAGCTTCACTGGTTCAGATCGTGGAGATGATAGTAGAGAAATATTCGCCTACGCTTTACTCGGCACTCGGTATTTTCCTGCCCCTGATCGCAGTCAACTGCGCAATTCTGGGAGCGTCCCTTTTCATGCAACAGAGAAGTTATTCCAATGTCGGACAGGTATTCGCATACGGACTCGGAAGCGGGATAGGCTGGTTGCTGGCGATAGTCACCCTCGCAGCCATTCGGGAGAAGCTGGCGTATTCGGATGTTCCTAAGCCTCTAAGGGGTATAGGAATAACATTCATAATCACGGGACTTATGGCCATTTCGTTTATGACCTTCATGGGTATAAAACTATAGGAGGAGAGAGTGATGAATACATTGACACTGATTACGGCAATTGTGGTTTTTCTTACCGTCATCGTGATTCTGGTGGCCGTACTGCTCTTATGCAAGGCGCGCCTGGTGAAGACCGGCAAGGTTACCATCGATATAAACGGGGGAGAAAAGAAACTGGATGTCGAAAGCGGCGGGACCCTGCTCTCCACATTGGCTTCCCAGAACATCTATCTGCCTTCGGCTTGTGGCGGAAAGGCTACCTGCGGAATGTGCAAATGTCAGGTTCTCTGCGGAGCGGGCAGTATACTTCCCTCCGAGACCGGTTTCTTCTCGCGCAAGCAACAGAAGGAAAACTGGCGCCTCGGATGCCAGGTCAAGGTAAAGGACAACATATCGATGCTGATTCCCGAAAGCATACTGGGCGTCAGGAAACTCGAATGCGAAGTGATTTCCAACCGCAACGTAGCCACATTCATAAAGGAGTTCGTAGTAAAGCTTCCCGAAGGTGAGAACCTCAATTTCAGAAGCGGCGGATACATCCAGATCGACATCCCGAAGTGCGACATAGACTACAAGGACATACAGGTAGACGAAAAATACAGGGGCGACTGGGAGAAAATGCACGCCTTCGATCTCAGGATGCATAACCCGGAACCTACTTTCAGGGCATATTCCATGGCCAATGCACCTATGGAGGGCAATATCGTTATGCTTAACGTGAGGATTGCGACGCCGCCGGTCGATCGTGCGACTCACTCTTTCATGAAGGTGAATCCCGGAGTCAGCTCCTCATACATATTTTCCCGCAAACCCGGAGACAAGGTGACCCTTTCGGGCCCTTACGGTGAATTCTTCCTAAAGGATAACAGCGACAGCGAAATAATCTTTATAGGAGGTGGTGCGGGAATGGCACCTCTGCGTTCGCATATATTCTACCTGTTCAAGCAATTGCATACTAAGCGCAAGGTAAGTTACTGGTACGGTGCCCGTTCGCTCCGAGAAGCGTTTTACCTCGAAGATTTCCACGGCATCGAAAAGGAGTACCCGAATTTCACTTTCCATCTCGCCCTTTCGGACGCGCTGCCGGAGGATAATTGGACAGGCCCGACCGGGTTCATACATAAGGTTCTTTACGATAATTATCTAAAGGATCATCCGTTCCCGGAAGATGTCGAATATTATCTTTGCGGTCCTCCTATGATGACTTCATCTGCTGTCAAGATGCTCGATTCCCTAGGTGTTCCCGAAGAGAATATCCTTTACGACAATTTCTGACGGGTCATTATTATTCCGAATTATGCGAATTCGTTCTCTGAGAGGGCGTCTCCGGTGATGGACAAACGCTTGAAATAATCGGGGACCTGTTTCCCCGTCAGGGCGTCTACGTACATCTTTGCTATGTATTGGCTGAGCATGAACCCGTGTCCGCGCATTCCCACCATCAATCCCAGGGAAGGATCCACAATGTAACGCGGTTCGGTATAATAACCGCACCAGATGGCTTGGAATCCGACTCCGGCTAGTTCAGGAAGCCAGTCGGTAAAGACCTCGCTTACTATTTGCAGGAAATCCTGGGTGTTGTACTTAAGGTTTTTCCCTACCTGGAGCGCTTCGTTGGCAGGTGAAGCGCAAGCGATGATTTGCCCCGTCCCGGCCAGCTGCTGGCCGTAAACTGCTGAGAATCCCTTATAGTTCCTGCGGTCTATCAGCATGTCGAGCGAGTCCCCGTCCTTACCCATGAAAGGCAGGCGTTTGGTGATCATCGCCTGATGTTTTACCGGATAGAGACCTGTTTCTATCCCGAGGCGTTTGGCGAACTTGGCGGCGTTTGCCCCGAGTGCGTTTATGAAGACGTCGGTACGGTATACCTTATATTTTCCGTTCCCGAGACGTACCGTAACCCTGAATCCTTTGCCTTCGCGGATCACGTCGACGAGTTCCGTATTCTCCATGAGGGTACCACCATGTTCAACGGCTATCCTGCGTACTAGGTCGATGGTCTTGCCTGGGGTAGCTTGCCAGCATTCCCTGCTTATCAGGGCGTTTGTATATATGTCAAGCTTATCGTTGAAGTAAGGGGAGATCTCCTTTGTGAAATCCTTCTTTTCTATCATGTAGGCGTCCGACCATGCTATCGACTCCTCGAGAGCCTTGTAGTTCGCTTCGTCATGTGCGAATGTCACGTAACGGGTCATCTTCAGGTCGATATTGGATTTTTCCTGTAATTCCCGGAAAATCTCGAGGTTGCCTCTGGCTATCTCGGCAAGTGCCGGGACCGAGAATGCGGGACGTCCGCCTGCAATGCAACGCCAGGAACTTCCGGCTTCCTTATTAAACAGAATTGGGCCGAATCCGGCCTCCGACAGGTATCTGAATAGGGAAGAACCTGCCATCCCGCCTCCGGCTACTATCGCTCCGACTTTCTCCGGCACCTCTTCCGTGTACTCCTTTGAGGTTATGTAAGTCTCTTTTCCCGAACGGTTTATCAGTTCACCGATACCGACCTGGTTGGCCATAGGACCCCGGGGGGTATAGTCCCCGATAACTTCTATCCCGTGATTGTGAAGCACTTGCTTTGTCCGTGGCAGACAACGCGTACCCCTGCAATCTCCCATTCCCATGCGGGTTATATGCTTCAGCTCCATTGCGGTTATGCTCTTCCTGTTTCCGACGGCCTCGAGAACTTTTTCCACCGTCACGTCTTCGCAGTGGCAAAGGTAAAGTTTCGCGTCGTCTATTTTTGCCGGTTTCAGTTCCAAGGGTGCAGGATAGTCCTTACTGACTATGAATCCCCTGACTTTCAAAAGATCGTCTCCGGAAAGATCCTTGCATTCCACTACGGCTACATTCGTTTTGTTCGGCTTCAGCATGACCTTGCCGATTACGCCGTTTCCGATCCTGGTCCCGTCGTCGTCCGTCAGGTAGACTTTCGCTCCCTCCCTGACATCGTATTCCACAGGAAGGTAAACCTTGTTTTGAGAGAACCTGTATCCGAATATCGCAAGTCCGGGACACTGGCTTATGCACTCCATGCAGCCGATGCACTTGTTGTAGTCTATGACCGGCGTGACGGAAGTGGAGCTTTTTGTTATCGCACCCTGTTTGCAGGCGAACGAGCACGGGTTGCATGCGAAGCCGTAAAGGCAGTCGGCGATCACGAAGCCCTTCTCTTTCCTGCGTTCAGGTGAAGGTACCCTCGGGGCATCGAGGACCCTGACCGGTTTTTGCTGTGAATCGATGTATTGTTTGGAGATATCGAGATATTCGTTGTAATCGATGCGACGCCCTGAATCCTGCAGGATTTCGAGGGCGCATTGGCGGCCGCGCAGAACGGCTGAGGTCCCTTCGCCGATCCTTACGGAATCCCCGGCGCCGTAGCAATCCCTTCCGAATACCGAGGTCCCCTTGGTGAACAGCTGCTTGTCGGGCAGAAGTCCCGTGCATATGTTGATGCAGTCGATGCCTTCGATGAGACGTTCGGTGCCTGCTATAGGCTTGAGATTCTCGCATTCGGCGATTATGGCACCGGTGATGCCGTCCATGTTGGAGTTGGGAACGGCTTCGAGCAGGACATGTGAAGTCAGGATAGGGATACCGAGCCTGCGGACACGGTTAGCCTGTACCGGGAATCCTCCTTCCCTTGGCATGCCTTCTATGATGGCCTTGACGTGTGCGCCGGCCTGCATGAGCTGATATGAAGTAAGGTATCCTATGTTTCCAGCACCTACCGTGAGCACATTTTTGCCGAGCAGCGTGAATTCTCGGTTCATCATTCTCTGTACCACAGCCGCCGTATATACTCCGGGAACATCGTCGTTCTTGAATGCCGGCATGAACGGAACGGCGCCGGTGGCTACGATAATTTTGTCGGCGTCGACATAGAATATATCCTGCGTCGTCAAATTCTTTACGGCAAGCCGTTTGCCTTCCAGAATGTCCCATACCACGCAGTTGAGCATGATCCCGTCTTCATTTTCTCCGGCAAGCGTCTTGGCTATGTCGAATCCCCTCATTCCTCCGAAGCGGCGCTTTTTCTCGAAGAAGAAAAACTGATGGGTCTGCATCGTAAACTGGCCTCCTATGGTATTATTATTGTCTATCACCAGATTATCCACTCCGTTTTTATTCAGTTCCTCACGGGCGGCAAGTCCGGAAGGTCCTGCCCCGATTATGGCTACTTCCGTCCTGTATATCCTTTTCCCGTCATGTTCCGCCGGAATTTTTACATCGAGAATTGTTTTCTTTTCTCCGCTTTCGTTGGCCGTACCTAGACGTTCCACGTGCCTTACTGCATCGACGTTGGTTATGCAGATACGGCGGACCGATCCGTCAACCAGCATTTCGCATGCCCCGCATTTGCCGATGCCGCATTCCAGCGTGCGGTTCCTCTCTTTCAGACTGTGTTTGTGGACTGGATAGCCTGCCTGATGCAGGGCGGCGGCAATTGTATGTCCCCTTTGCCCCTTGATTTTGTGCCCTTCGAAATCGAATTCGACAAGATCCTCGGCGGGAATGTCGAGGATGGGATGAGATGTAATTTTAGACATGAAATATTATGTAGATATTTATAAATGCCATGTGATTTCCGTTTATGGAAAAAACCAAACAAAGTTAAAAAAATAGCGGATGGGTTATTCTCGAAAATTGAATAAAATGCTGTCGAATGTAGCAATTCTTAATTAGTTTCGCCGTACAAATAACAAATTAAAACAAGGAGGTTGAAGATGAATGAAAAAGTGAAAGGAGGATTGATCTCCGTTCTATTGTCGGGAACATTGGCTGCTGCATTGACCGGTTGCCAGGGTTCCCTTTTCCGGCGGGACGGCTACATCTCGCTGCGATTCGATCGCGAAAGCGTATCAGGCGTAATTACCAAAGGGGCTGTCTACGTGCCGGACACCTCCGCTTTCATTTTATGCATAAGGAATGTTTCGGGTACGGCGATATACGAAGGAGCCTATTCCGAGAGGCCTTCCACGCTATCTGTGCCTGCCGGTACTTATGTCGTAAAGGTCGTTTCCGAGGCGTTCGAAGTTCCTGCGTTCGACAAACCCGTATTCGGCGACGAGCAAACCATAGTGGTTTCGGCCGGAGAACATGTCAGCGTCAACCTTCGGTGCTCCAGGACTAATTGCGGAATAAACCTTCTGTTCACGGAAAGGTTCAGAACCAAGTTCTCGGACCATATCATGACGCTCGATTCCGGCGATGGATCTCTGGAATATGGTTTGTATGAAGCCAGGACCGCGTATTTCAATGCTGGTGAAGTGACATTCACGGCTGAAAGCGGCACCACTTCCATAGATGTTTTCAAGCGGACGCTGGAAACGGGCAGGATCCTGACTGTGAAGCTGGACGCTTCCACTGCGGAAACCGCCGGTACTCCCCAGTTCAAGATCTATGTGGATACTTCCGCAGTCTATGTCAGTGAAAGCGTTTTGTACGATGAAAATGCGAGCGGCAATGACGGGGTTTCCAAAGAGACGGCATTCACCGTAGCAGAAGCTGGAATTCATATCGGGGAGAAAGTTTGGGTAACCGGCTATATCGTTGGTGGCGACTGTTCCTCTTCCGGTACCGTGACTTTTTCGGGTCCTTTCGAGCAGAGCGCGCACATGGCCATAGCCGATTCTCCTTCGGAAAACGTCTCCTCGAATTGCATGTGCATACAACTTACTGCAGGGACTGAAGCCCGGACGGCACTGAACCTTGTCGACAACCCAGGCAACATAGGAAAGAGAGTATGGTTGCACGGTACTGTCGATGCCTCCTATTTCAAGCTTATTGGATTGAAGGGTACTACGGACTATGCGATGGAATGAACCGTGAAAAAATTTAAACTGTGAAAAGCTGACGGCGCATCCGGTGGATTGATGAACAGCCCGCTTTCTGCGGTCAGATGCGCCGTTGTTCTTTTGCCATGAGCGTCTCCTTCTCGACCAGGGCGAAAGCTATTTCCCCCTTGCAGCAGACCTTGCCTTCGACGCTTGCAGAGGCCGTGACGAAATACATCTTCCCTTTCTGGGCTATGATCTTTGCGGAGACATCGATCGTGTTTCCCGGAAACACGGAGGCCGTGAAATGTACGTTGTTTATTCCCGCATACATAGGAATGTATTCCTTGATTTTGTCTCCGACAAGTATGGCGCAGGATTGCGCCATTATTTCACACAGGATGACGCCCGGGACTACCGGATGACCGGGGAAGTGTCCCTGGAGGAAGAATTCGTCGCCCCTTACGGTATATTTTGCGTGGACCGTACCGTCCCCATCGATTATTGCTTCGTCCACGAGCAGCATCGGCTCACGGTGGGGGATGAATTGTTTTATCTCTTCTCTATTCATCTTTCATCAGTTTTTTAGCCTGGCCCAACATCTCTTCGATTATTGCGGCCGTGCTTTGGCGCTTGTGTACCAGGCCTGCGCTTTCCCCGGCCATGAAGCTTCCGCCTGGAATGTCGCCTTCCCTGACGGCTTTTCTGAGTGAACCGGTGCCGAAAGCCATTATGTCTTCGCTCTTTATGGATTTATCGCGTTCCATTTCCGCGAATTTTCTCGTAAAAGGGGTTTTGAGGGCACGTACCGGGTGTCCGAGACTTCTCCCTGTGACTATCGTGTCGCTGTCACGTGCTGATATGACCTTATCCTTGTATATATCCGAAACGTTGCATTCGTCGGCTACGAGGAAGCAGGTTCCGCACTGGACTCCTGCCGCTCCGAGCATGAATGCCGCAGCCATCCCACGGCCGTCGGCTATCCCGCCGGCTGCGATTACTGGTATGTGTACGGCATCTACTACCGCCGGTACGAGAGCCATCGTGTTCATCTCGCCGATATGCCCTCCTGATTCCCCTCCTTCGGCAACTAAGGCACATGCTCCTATGCTTTCTGCCTTCATTGCGAACAGGGATGCGGAAATGACTGGTATGACTTTGATTCCTGCATCGAGCCATTTGGCCATGTACCTGGTAGGCATTCCGGCTCCCGTCGTGACTATGCCAACGTGTTCATTTATGACCATCTGGGCTATTTCGTCGGCGTTTGGTGCCATAAGCATGATGTTAACGCCGAAAGGTTTATCGGTCAATTGCCTGCATTTTATTATCTCATTACGGACGGCTTCGCTTCCGGCATTTATGCAGGAGATCAGGCCGAGTCCTCCGGCATTGGAGACGGCGGCTGCGAGGGAGGCGTCGGCTACCCACGCCATACCGCCTTGTATAATCGGGTACTTTATTCCTAAAAGGGTGCAAAGGGGTGATTCACTTATTTTCATAAATACATTTTTATTTATTCCAAACCATAAGGCAGGCTCCGGAACAGAACCCTGCCCCGAAAGCGCTGAACATTATGCGGTCCCCTCTTTTGAGCAGCCCGTTTCTGTTCAAGTCGTCGAGCAATATGGGAATTGATGCCGAAGAAGTATTTCCGTAACGTTCGATGTCCGTAGGAAACTTCGACATAGGCTGTTTGAGATATCTGGCAATGGTTTCGATTATTCTCTTGTTCGCCTGGTGCAATACGAACCAAGTGACATCGTCTGCCGTTATACCTGTTTCCATTAATACGTTTTTTATGTCACGGGCCGAATATTTTACCGCACGCTTGTAAACTTCCCTGCCGTCCATGACCGCTCCTGCATCTGGGCTCTCTTCCTTCTGCTTGAGGAAAGGCGTGGAACACAGTCCGCGTTTCTGGTAAAGCATTTCGGTGCAACTTGAGGTGGAAAGGTCAGATGCCTCGAAACCTTCGCCGTCGGAAACCACTACGGCCCCAGCGCCGTCACCGAAAAGTATACATGTGGAGCGATCTTTCCAATTCATCATTCTGGTAGGCTCTTCTGCGCATATTATCAGGATATTATGCATTTTGCCGATTTGAAGGTAAGCGTTCGCAGCGTCGAGGGCGTAAACGAATCCGGCACACGCCACATTGATGTCCACGCAAGGGCATGAAGCGCCGATGATGCCTTGGATAATTGCCGAGAGGGAAGGTGTTGTGTATTCGTTTAACGTATTGGAGCAGATAATGAAGTCAATGTCTGAAGATGACAGGCCGGAATTTTCCATGGCCTTGAATGCGGCGTCGGCGGCGATATCCTCGAAACGTTCGTCCGATACGACATATCTTTGTTTTATTCCCGTTCTTCTCCATATCCATTCGTCGCTAGTGTCGATAATTTGGGCTATCTTATCGTTTGTAACCGCTAATGACGGGTGAGAGCTTCCAGTTCCGATTATTTTCATTAAGTGACTTCTTTGTATTGATAAGCCGGATTGCTGTTGCAAAAATACAAAATTCAAGCCATTTTACTAATGGCAGTGACAGGCTGCCGGCAGGCTGTTTCCGTTATCGTGCACGAAAAATAAAAACTTTAACGATCTTTTATCTATATTTGCAAAAAATAGAAGCTATCATGGCAAAAAAAGTATTGGCTACATCATTTTTGCTCCTGTTCATTTATTTTGCCTATTTAGGGGGCAAGCCCCGTTCCATCAATTCTGTCATGCTTCTGGATTATTCTGATCCAGATGTTTGCAGTGATGAAAAAGGTTTCTGGATAACTGCCTCAAGTCTCTCTTCCTGTCCCGGGTTGCCGATACTGCTTTCCTATGATCTGGTGAATCGGACACTCGTCAACAATGTGTTGAAAAGAACACTCCCTGCCGGCCGCGTTTCCGTGCTATGGCACGGAACGGGCGTGCGGGCTCCGCGCATTCGCCGCCATAATGGCAGGTATTACATCTACTGTGGTGATCCGGATTACGGCATATTCAAGGGATGTATGGATATGGATTATTTCAATACCGAACAAACAATATGAAGATCAATTATCTGACTATGGCATTGGCTATTACGGCATTGATCCCTGCTTCCTGCAGTGCTGCGGGGACCGGGGGCGTGCCCGTCACCGGGGGCCGCGACATATATTCCGGCCTGCCTTTCAGGATGGATAGCGTAAGGGAGCCTTCCATTCCGCCCCGCACGGTAAGCATAACGGATTTCGGAGGCGTAGGGGATGGCGTCACTTTGAATACCAAGGCGTTTTCGGATGCCGTTGAACATCTTTCCAGCCTCGGCGGAGGACATCTGGACGTACCTGACGGAATCTGGTTTACCGGCCCCGTCAGGTTGAAGAACAATATCGACTTGCATATCAGCGAGGGTGCCATCGTCGTCTTCTCTTCCGACAGGGACCTGTATCCCATCGTGAATACCTCTTTCGAAGGGTTGGATACCAGGCGATGCGAATCTCCGATTTCGGCCGTGAATGCTAAAAACATCTCGATCACCGGTACGGGAGTGATTGACGGCGGAGGGGAGAATTGGAGATCCGTGAAGAAATCCAAGATGACCTCTTCGGAATGGAAGAAGCTGGTCGCGTCCGGAGGAGTCGTGAACGAAAAAAAGAATGTATGGTATCCCGACGAAGGATATCGGGATGCGGAGCGGAATGCCGAAATGAATGTTCCGAGGAGACTCGTCACCGATAGCGAATGGAATGCAGCAAAGAGCTTCCTGCGTCCGGTGATGATAAGTTTCCGCAATTGCGAGAACGTCATGTTGCGTGACGTCAGCCTGCAAAATTCGCCTTGCTGGACGATCCATCCCCTTATGTGCAAGAACGTGATAATAGACGGAATCAAAGTTCGCAATGCGAGTTATGCGCAAAACAGCGATGGGATAGACATAGAGTCGTGCGAGAACGTCGTCCTCCTCAATTCCGCATTTGACGTCGGGGATGACGGGATATGCATAAAGTCGGGAAAGGACGGGGACGGGCGCCGGCGCGGCACGCCATGCAGGAACGTCATCGTATCAGGATGCAGCGTATATCACGGGCATGGAGGTTTCGTAGTGGGCAGCGAGATGTCCGGCGGAGTCGAGAACGTCAAGGTTTCCGACTGCCGGTTCATGGGAACTGACGTCGGCCTGCGGTTCAAGAGCAAGCGCGGCCGTGGCGGAGTAGTGAAGAACATTTACGCCGACAGGATAGTTATGACCGGCATAGTGACCGACGCCATTCTCGTCGATTTGTTCTACGGAGGGGTTTCCGCTTCTGAAGCTGCCGAAATGAAAACCGGAAAGAACGGTGACAACCACGTGAAGGCCAAGATACCCCCGGTGGACGAAACCACTCCGGAATTCAGGGATATACATATTTCAAATGTGGTATGCAGGGGCGCCGCGAGAGCCATTTATTTCGACGGACTACCCGAAATGCCGATAAGGAACATAACGTTGGAAAATGTCTGCATAACTTCCGAAAGGGGTGCCGAACTCAAATATTGCGACGGCGTCTCGTTCAGGAGCGTGGATATACGCCCGGCGGAAGGTGAAGCCTTGACGAAAGATAACGTCGATAATTTGAAAATACGATAGTCATGAATTTATTGAAGAAAATTACGGCCTTTCTGGTTTGTACGTTGTTCTATTCCCTGTCGTTCGCATCCGGGCCTTATGTGCCGCCCGCTAAGGTTTCGCATCCCGACGGCAAGGTCACCGTCTTTCTGATGGGCGATTCCACCATGGCCGAGAAGGACCTTTCGGGCGGAAATCCCGAAAGGGGATGGGGCATGATGCTGCCTAATTTCCTGGACAGTACGGTCCGTGTCATAAATTACGCCCAAAACGGACGGAGTACCAAGAGCTTCATCGACCGGGGACTTTGGAAAAAGGTCATGGAAGGCATGAAGGCCGGCGATTATGTATTCGTCGAGTTCGGGCACAACGATTCCAAAAAGAGCGATACCACCCGTTATGCAGCGCCTTGGGGTGCGTTTCAGGATAATCTGAGATTGTTCGTTAGGACGGCCCTCGAAAAGGGTGTGCATCCCGTCCTGCTTACTCCCGTTGCACGCAGGTATTTCGATTCGGCGGGAGTGTTCAACGACCATTGCCACGGGGATTATCCGGCTGCTATGAAACAGGTCGCCAAGGAGTTCGGAGTCCCGCTGATAGACATGACGGCCAAGACCAACGAATGGCTTCGCGCACTCGGTGACAGTGCCTCGAGGCAATATTTCATGTGGATTCCGGCCGGGACCTGCGTGGCATGCCCCGAAGGGAAGAGGGACAATACCCACACGAAAGCCAACGGGGCCAGGAAGGAGTGCGAACTTGTTTGCGAAGGCATAGGGGAGCAGCTCCCCGAACTGGCCAAGCACCTTGTGAAATACGACATAGTCGTATCCCAGGATGGCCACGGGGACTACATGACGGTTCAGGAGGCTGTAAACGCAGTTCCGGACTACGCCCACAATCACATAACGAGGATTTTCATTCATAACGGAGTATATCACGAGCGCGTCACGATCCCCCACAACAAGTTCAGGATATTCATACAGGGAGAGAGTGAAGACGGCACCATCATAACGTACGGCCGCGCCGCAACCCAGCTATGGGAGGAGGGATATCCGGTAGGGACCTCCGGAAGCGCCACCATGTATATCCATTCCGATTATGTAACCCTGCAGGACCTGACGGTTGAAAACAGCGCCGGGGACGGGCACAAGGTGGGCCAGGCGGTCGCCGTCCATGTCCACGGCAGCAAGATCTTCTTCAACCGCTGCCGTTTTCTCGGGAACCAGGATACGTTCTATGCATATGGAAAGGATAACAAGTTCTACGTCAAGGATTGCTATATAGAAGGGACCACCGATTTCATATTCGGCTTCTCCCAGGCCCTCTTCGAGAACTGCGAAATACACAGCAAGGACAACAGTTTCGTCACGGCAGCCTCGACTTTGCCCGGACGGGAATATGGATTCGTCTTCAAGGACTGCCGTCTTACCGCCGGGCCGGGTGTGACAAGATGCTATCTCGGAAGGCCTTGGAAACATGGAGCACAGTCCGTATTCATAAATTGCTGGCTCGGCCCCCACATAAGGCCGGAAGGATGGAGCAAATGGAACGATACCGACAACCACAAGTACGCCTATTTCGCGGAGTACGGCAGTTATGGCCCGGGTGCGTCTCCCGAAACGCGTGCGGGATGGAGCCATCAGCTTGGGAAGAAGGATTTGGAAAAATATACTTACGAAAAGCTTGTTACTGGCGATGACGGCTGGGATCCGTACGACAACCGATAATATGAAAAACATTAGGACAGTCGTTTTGATTCCGGTGGCGTTGGCCGTGCTTATGGGGTGCGGAAGTGCGGGGTGTGCGGCTAAGGGTCCGTCCGATTCCACCGGTTTTGAATGGGAAGGCGTCAGGCTTTCCGAAAAAATGTTGAGTTCGGAAATACGGAGAAATCCCGACGCGTCGTGGATAGACGGCCAGGAAGGCAATCTCAAGTGGAATTATACCACCGGGCTCGAATTGCTCTCGTTCCTCGACGTCTACGATGCCTATGGCGGGGATTCGATATTGAATTATGTCTCCAGCTGGTACGACGGCATAATTTCGGATGACGGTACAATTTATTCCTATAAGTTGTCCAATTACGTATTGGATCACATCTGCCCCGGAGAAGCCCTGCTGAAGCTCGGCGTCTGTTCATCCCCGAAATATGCCCTGGCTGCGGCGACCTTGCGCCGCCAGCTGTCGGAGCAACCCCGCATCCCGGACGGCGGCTTCTGGCACAAAAAAGCTTATCCGAACCAGATGTGGCTGGACGGCATATATATGGCGGAACCTTTTTATGCCGATTATGCGGTCCGCTTCGAATCCGGTACCAGGAGGGATTCCTCCCTGAACGATGTGGCCGACCAGTTCGTACTGATCGCAAGGCATACTTGCGACGATTCCACCGGCCTCTACAGGCATGCTTACGACGATTCCCGCAAGATGTTCTGGTGCGACCCGGTTACGGGCAGGTCCAAACATGCGTGGGGACGTGCGATGGGCTGGTATGCGATGGCCATGGCCGATGTCCTGGAGATCATGCCGGAGGATTTCCCGAGGAGAGAGGAGATCGTCTCGCTTCTTAAGGGGATCGTTTCGAAACTTCCCGCTTATGCCGATCCAGAAACGGGAATGTGGTACCAGGTCATGGATTGTCCCGGAAAGGAGGGCAACTATGTCGAAGCCACATGCAGCGCCATGTTCTGCTATGCCATGCTCAAGGGAATACGCATAAGGGTACTTGAAAAGTCCCTGATGCCCTATGCCGAGAAATGCTACCGGCAGCTTTGTTCGACATTCTTGGAATCCAATGCGGACGGCACGCTCACACTGAAGAAGTGCTGTGCCGTAGCGGGCCTCGGAGGCAAGGAGAACCGGAGCGGGGATTATGACTATTACATCAATTGCAAGGTGATCGACAACGATCCGAAAGGGATCGGGCCGTTCATCATGGCATCGCTCGAATACGAAAAAATAAAGTAATAATGGTAAAACACATCTTTCAGACACTGCTTTCCATGATAGCGGTGTTCGCTGCTGCCGCATCTTCCTGCAACAGCTCCCCGGTAGGACCGGAAACGTCAGCTCCTGCGATTCCGCAGGGCGTGACATTGACTTGTGCCACCACGAGTTCCCTATCGTTTTCCTGGGAAGCTTCAAATGGGGCAGACACTTATACGTATAAACTTCTCGATGAATCAGGTTCCGTTGAAACATGGGCCTCCACGGTCGGCACTTCAGTTACCATTTCAGAACTTGAGTCCGGCACCGAGTACAGCTTCGCAGTAAAGGCTGGTATCGGGAACATATTCTCTAATTATTCGGAAGACGTAGGAGCCTCTACTTTGGAGGACGGAAGTTCGGATACTTACGATTTCGGGTTTCCAGCGAACGAAGATGACGGAATCGCCCGTGCCTTCCCCGGTGCAGAAGGTTGCGGAATGTATGCTACAGGAGGAAGGGGTGGCGATGTATATCACGTGACTACATTGGAAGATAATAATTCGGAAGGGTCTCTCCGATATGCAATCAACAGAAGAGGGACGCGTACGATAGTGTTCGACGTCGGTGGCATCATAGCATTGAACAGTACCCTTTCCATAAAGAATGGGAACCTGACTATAGCCGGCCAGACAGCTCCCGGAGGAGGAATATGCATCAGGAATTATCCCATAGTAAATTATGCGGACAACGTGATAATACGCTTCATGCGTTTCCGCGAAGGGGATGAAACGAGGAACGAGGATGATGCCTTATGGGGCAAGAATGCCGTGAACGTCATCATAGACCACTGTTCGATGAGCTGGAGCATCGACGAATGCTCGTCCTTCTACGACAACAGGGATTTCACGATGCAATGGTGCATCCTTTCCGAAAGCCTGTGCAACTCATATCACAGCAAGGGAGCGCACGGTTACGGAGGGATCTGGGGAGGGGAACCGGGAAGCTTCCATCACAATCTTCTTGCGCACCATTCTTCACGCAACCCGCGCCTGTGCGGCAGCCGCTATACCAATGATCCCGGAGAAGAGAAGGTCGATATTCGCAATAACGTGATTTACAACTGGGGGCCTGTCGCAGGCGGGTATGGTGGAGAAGGCGGCTCCTTAAATTTCGTGAATAATTATTACAAACCTGGTGCTTCCACTGCGGAGAAGAATTATCTGGTAAACATGATTTTTTCACCCAATTATGACGACGGTTCCAATGAGAACGAAAAGGGCGTCTGGGGCCGGTTTTATGTCAACGGCAACCTGATGGACGGTTCATCTCCATATCTAAATGAAGCCCAGATGGCTTTGTGCGAAAAGGTCAATGCGGACAACTGGGCGGGAATCAAACCTAAGGATACCACTTCTTACTGGAACGGATGGAGTACCGTACGCTCCGGTTCGGAATTCGGGATGGGCACGGGTTACGTCACCACCCATACCGCGGAAGTCGCTTTCGAGCGTGTCCTGGCTTATGCGGGATGCAGCAATGTCAGGGATAAGGTCGATCGGAGAGTAGCTTCCGAGACCGAGAACGGTACCTATACATATACCGGTAGTAAAGGAGGTAAGAACGGCATAATCGACTCACAGCAAGACGTTGGGGGGTGGCCTGTTTATGCTGCCGGAACAGCTGAAGAGGATACCGACGGGGATGGGATTCCGGACGATTGGGAAAAAAAGCACGGACTTGATGAAAATGACCCTTCCGACGGAAAAAATATTTCTCTTGACATAAAAGGGCGTTATACTAACCTGGAGGTCTATTTGCATGATTTAGTCAAGAAAATAATTAACGCAGAAAATTTATCGGGCACGTACACGGAAATAAAATAATTTTTAACTTTGGACGCGCAAAAAACTGAAAACCGATATAAACAATAACAAACAACCAGTAGTTACTTATGAAAAAACTGACATTGAAAATTTCTCTCATCGCGATCATGCTCGGAGCGGTGCTTCCGCTGTCTGCACAAACGGTGAAAGGTGTCGTCAAGGATTCGGACGGAGAACCCCTCGTCGGGGTTTCCGTTATTCTGAAGGGCGCAACCAGTGTTGGAACGACCACCGGAAACAAGGGAGACTATGTTCTGAACGTTCCGGCATCATCGAGCAAGATCCTGGTTTTCTCCTTTGTGGGAATGAAGACCCAGGAAATACCGGTCGATGACAGGTCCGTCATCAACGTTGTACTAAAGAACGACAACACCTATCTTGATGAAGTCGTGGTAGTCGGATATGCTAAAGTAAAACGCCGCGACCTCATAGGTTCCGTATCGTCCGTCAGCAACCAAGAGCTGACCGAAGTTCCGGTAACGAGCGTCAACCAGGCCCTTTCCGGAAAGATGGCCGGCGTTTCCGTCACGATGACGGAAGGCGATCCGGATGCGGATATCAAAATAAGGGTACGCGGAGGAGGGTCAATTACGCAGGACAGCTCGCCTCTTTACATCGTCGACGGCTTTCCCGTTGAAAGCATTTCCGATATTCCCGCCTCCACCATCCAGTCGATAGACGTCCTGAAGGACGCCTTTTCGACTGCAATTTACGGGGCTCGCGGAGCCAACGGCGTCGTTATCGTCACTACGAAGAGCGGAACCGAAGGCAAGCTTACCGTAAGCCTCAACACATATTACGGATTGAAGAAAATAGCCAACAAGGATGCCTTGGTCCCAATGGATGCCGACAACTTCGTGAAGTTCCAATATGAACTGGCAAGCGTCAGGGACAACATCGAGGATAACTACGAACCTTACTTCGGCACCTTCGACGATATCGACCAGTATACAGAAATGGAGACCAACGATTGGGTGAGCCAGGTATTCGGGAATCAGGGCAGCTCCTACAGCGCCGATCTTACTCTCAGCGGAGGAAACGACAAGGTCCGCTGGACCGCAGGTTATGCCCACATGACCGACAACGCAATAATGCTGGGTTCCAGTTATGCCAGGAATAACCTGAATCTGAAGGCTCAATACAAACCTTACAAGAACCTTTCATTCGATTTCTCCGTCCGTTATTCACAAACCACCGTAAACGGCAGCGGAGCCAACGGCATAAACGATTCAGGAACCACGAGCGGCAACGGGCGCCTGAAACATGCCATAAGCTATACCCCGATACCGATAGCCTCCACCATACAGGGACTTGACGAAGAGGCCGACTACGGTGACAATGCCCCTCCCGTGCAGTCGGTTTGGGACAACGACAAACGGGAGAACCGCGCCGAGTGGAATGCTAACGGCGCCATGACGTGGGGCATAATAAAGAACCTCAATCTTAAGATAGAGGGTGGAATGCAGGATTACGACAAGAAGGATGACCGCTTTTACGGGCTCACCACCTATTATGTGAACAATACGGCCACCATCAAAGGTCAGCCTGCCGCCCAGTACAAGGATTACACACGTACCAGATACCGCAGTACGAATACCCTTTCCTATGACTTCAAGGACATGCTGGATAGCGATAGCCATCATATTGACGTCCTGCTAGGACAGGAATACATACAGACCGTTTCAAATACGGTGACCAACTGGGTGGAAGGGTTCCCCGATTTCTTCGATTCGAAGATGGCATGGAATTTCCTCAGTTCCGGTACGGCCGTTTCAACTTCTAATTATTATGATCCGGACGACAAGCTGCTCTCTTTCTTCGGCCGCGTAAACTATTCTTACAAGGGCATTTATTCCCTTTCGGCAACGATGCGTGCTGACGGTTCGTCCAAATTCAGCTCTGCAAACCGCTGGGGCTACTTCCCTTCGGCAGCGGCCTCTTGGAGAATATCAGGGTATAATGCGGTCCGCGAGAAATTCCCTTGGCTTTCAACCCTGAAACTACGTTACAGTTACGGTACCGCAGGAAACAACAACATCCCTTCCGGACTCATTTCACAGGAGTATGCCGCTTATGCAACGACCTGGATAAGTCAGGGGACCACTTATTGGACGACGGTCAAGGGTAGTGACGGCAAAACCATAATGAGCAATCCCGATCTGAAATGGGAAACTACGATAACCAACAACATAGGTCTCGACTTCGGTCTGTTCAAGGATCGCCTGAACGGATCGGTCGAAGTTTATCGAAACGATACGAGAGATTTGCTGATAAAATTCCCTACTTCCGGCTCGGGTTACGATTACCAGTACCGCAACATCGGTTCTACCATGAACCGTGGCGTCGAACTTACCTTGAACGGCATAATCGTGAACAAAAAGGACTTCGGTCTGAACGCATCGTTCAACATAGCATATAACAGGAACGAGGTGATTTCCCTCGGAGGTCTCGACCAGATAGAAGCCACTTCTTACTGGGCTTCCACCGAAGTCGGAACCGATTATCTGGTCCAGGTAGGCAAGCCGCTCGGCAACATGTACGGTTACAAGTCGGACGGACGTTACGAAGTAAGCGACTTCACATATACGGACGGCAAGTGGGTGCTTAACGACGGAGTCGTCGACGATTCCGGAGTCATAGGTTCCACTTATCTCCATCCGGGCGCCATGAAGTTGAAGGATCTCACGAATGATGGCAAGGTCACCGTAGCCGACAAGACGATAATAGGCAACGCTTCCCCGAAACTGACCGGAGGTTTCTCACTGTCCGGTTACCTGTTCGGATTCGACCTGTCAGCAAATTTCAACTATGTTTGGGGTAACGATATTTACAATGCGAACAAGATAGAATTCACCTCTTCCCGCAAATTCTACAACAGGAACCTTTTGAACTCTATGGATGTGGACAAGAGATGGACGAATATCGACTGGACGACCGGACAGCTCATCGACGATCCTGACGCGCTTGCGGCAGCCAATGCGAATACGACTATGTGGTCCCCGTGCGTAGGTGTAGCTGTTTTAAGCGATTACGCAGTCGAAGACGGTTCTTTCGTCCGCTTGAATTCCGCGACACTCGGTTATACGCTGCCGGAAAAGCTGACCCAGAAATTCTATATCTCCAGATTGCGTTTTTACGCCACAGGTACCAACCTGTGGCTTCTGACAAATTACTCCGGCTATGATCCTGAAGTCGATACGCGCCGTTCGACACCTTTGACCCCTGGCGTGGATTACTCCGCATATCCTAAGAGCATCGGCTGCGTCTTCGGAATAAACATAACCTTTTAATCCGACAAAGAGATGAAAACATTGAAAAAAATATCTGCAATATTTTGCATTATGGCACTGGCCGTTGCCACATCTTGCTCCAACCTGCTCGAGAGCGAGACGAAATCCTCCTTCGATGAGTCCGTGGTATTCTCGAACTACACCCTGGCGGAGTATAACGTATATTCGATCTCCGAAGTGTTCGGCCATACCAACTGCTATCGAGGCCGTTATCTCCCATGGTACGGATTCAATAACGATACCGAATGGTATAACAGCACCACAGGCAACCAGGCCAACCTCGACCTGGCCCAATATTCGATCACGTCGAACAATACGAACATGAATCTTACGAACGGCCCGTACAATGAAATGTACGTCGGCATCGAGCGTGCCAACCTTTGCATAAAGGGACTGCGTACTTACGGCAACTGCGGCACCGATCCCGATATGGCGTACCTTCTCGGGGAGGCCCTTACGATGAGGGCCATGATTTATTTCGACCTGATCAAGGGGTGGGGCGACGTGCCAGCACGTTTCGAACCGGTCACGTCTTCCACAATTTATGTTGCGAAGAGCAGCAGGGACGTCATCTATGAACAGATCCTGGCCGATCTGGAAGAATCTTTCAATTATCTGGCCTGGCCTAACGAGAGGACCGAGACGGAGACGACCGACAACGTCAGCCTGGCTTTCGCAAAGGGCCTTTATGCCCGCATATGCATTGCGGCTTCCGGTTACGCGCTCCGTCCGGACGACGGCGAAGTGGGGACGGGGAATATCGGTTCTGTCCGCCTTTCGAGTGACGAAAACCTCTCCAAGGATGTCCTTTATCCGAAAGCGCTTACAGCTTTGAAGGATGTCATGACTAGCAAGACGGTCTCCCTGGACGCAGACTTCAAGGATATATGGACCGACATGAACAACATGGATCTTACTGCCGGAAAGGAGGTGATCTTTTCCATTCCTTTCGGGGATGCTCGCGGCCGTTGGAACTATACGTTCGCCGTACGCAGCGAAGGTTCCACATACAGTGCCGGCAAGACGAGCGGCGGAGCTGCAGGGCCCGTTCCCACTCTCTATTTCGACTATGATTCCAAGGACGTCAGGCGCGACATAAGCTGTGTGAATTACAAATGGGACAAGACATCGACTCCTGTCCTTGCAGGAATCGACAGCTGGTACTTCGGAAAATACCGTTTCGAATGGATGACCGTCCATCCTTATTCCGGTGGCAACGACGACGGGATCAAGCCTGTCTACATGCGTTATGCCGACATCCTTCTCATGGCTGCCGAGATAGCAAATTACGAAGACGACATGACCGATGCCAAGGATTACCTGCTTCAGGTACGCAAACGCGCTTTCAAGGGCAACGAATCGGTTGCGGAAGCTTACGTAGACGCAATTTCTTCGAAGGAAGGGATGCAGACCGCCATAGAGGAGGAACGCAAGCTCGAATTCGCAGGCGAATTCCTGCGAAAGGAAGACCTTATCCGCTGGAACGAATTGAAGAGCAGCATGGATAATGAAGAGGAAAAAATGACCGAACTCTCTAATATGACCGGCGATTATTCGTATCTGAGCGGCAACGTCTACTACAAGGTTGCTGCCGACGGCCTGAGCTTGCAGATTTACGGCCTGGACAAAACCGAGACCGGAGATCCGGGGGAGGGCTGGACTCTCGAAAGCGACTATGTCAGCCCTGACAATCTGGATGCCGACAAAATTTCCTCGATGTATGCCGTAAATCCCGATACCCGTGAATTCTGGCCTATCTTCGATGCCTCAATCACGAACAGCCAGGGTTACCTTGTAAATGATTACGGTTATTAACAGACTAAATCTGAACGCAATATGAAAAAGATATTCAAAACTTTGGCATTGATCGCAGCGGCTTTCTCCTTAGCTTCCTGCGTAGAGCCGGTCGAGGACATAATAACCGACCTTAATCTGAAACGCTGTCTCGAACCGATGAACCTGACAGCCAAGATAGCTAGTGACGGAGAGACCGTCACGTATTCTTGGGACGTGCCTACCGGGACGGACAAGTTCGTCCTGGAAGTCTATACCGACGAAGAAATGACCGACCTGGCCGAGACTTTCGACATGGAAGCTTCGGAGGTCCCTTTCAAGGCCGACATGGAATCGGACATGACCTATTATTACAGAGTCAAGGGACAGAGCAATTCCGGAAAGGAGGATTCCAAATGGGCGTCATACGGAAAGGCCATAAAGACTTATGCCGTCAAGGACAAGCTTCCTCTGGAAATTACCGGCAGGACGACCACCTCCATTACGGTTTCCTGGCAGCAGGATGACGAAGTTACCCATCTGCTTGTAGAACCTGACGGAGCCGACTCCTACGAGGTAGATCTGACGGCCGACCAGATAGCTGCCGGAGCCGCCACCGTAGAGGGCCTTACCGCCTCCACGAGATACGATTTCACCCTTTATTACAAGAGTGCCAACAGGGGCCAGATAGAGGCTTGGACACGTCCGGTAACCGATGGCGTTACTACGGTCGCTTCTTCAGCAGCCATACTCCAGGCATTCGCCGACAAGGCTCCGAAGATTCTCGTTGCCGCCAGCGACACCGCTTATCCGATAGGTTCCGCCGATCTTTCGAGCGGCATCGAAATCTATGGAGAGGAAGCGGTTGACGGGACGAAACCCATACTTCTAGGCGATATCCATGTTACTAAGGATTTCACGGGCAGTTTCTATGCCGAATCCGTCACTTTCGACGGCGACGGCCAGACATACGGATTCCCGATCCAGGCCAAGAACGGAGGTGGGGCTTCGTCCATCACCTTCGGCGAAATCCATTACAAGAACTGCGATATCACGGGCTATTCCAAGGGACTAATATACGAATGGAGCCAGCCTATGATAATAGGTTCCCTGATTTACGAGGGTTGTTATATCACGGATATGAATACGGGCCTTGCAGGTGGCGACGGCATAGACCTCCGCAATTCCGCGACCGTAGTCGACAACCTTACCTTGAAGAACAATACCATTTGGAACGGTTTCCGTTCCTTCATCCGTCTCGACGCTAGCGTGACTGTAGGAAACGTCATACTTCAGAATAACACTATCGTGGGCCTTTGCAACCTTGACGAGAGTACCAATAACGGTGGCTTGATGAACATAAAATGCAACCCGACATCGGTTACCGTTGTCCAGAATCTCATCATGAATGAAACCGGAACGCGAGCTGCCATGATAGGGGAGGTTGCAGCCAACATCACGGCGGAATCGTTCTCGTTCTCGAAGAATTACTTCTATGATATTGCTTCTACCTTCTGGACTACCAAGTGTACGGAAGACCAAGCCATTGCCAATGGAGGCAAACTTCTGAGCGAATCGCCTTGCTACAACATCGAAAGCGGAATATTCAACCTTACCAACAGCGAAGCCCTTGCGGCCGAAGTGGGCGATCCCCGCTGGTTCATCCCTTATTTCGAAAAGGAGGAAGACCTTACTTTGTCGGTTGTCGAAGCTCCCAAGGTTTGGGATTTTTCCGATACCAAGGTATTTAACGGGACCGCGGAAAAATCTACCGTAAAGGATAACCTTCTTTTCAGGGTATCCAATAAGCCGATCAGCATCTCCGATGCCACGGTTTGGTTCAGCGGCGCAGCCACGCTCGACGCAAATACCAACATTCCCGACGACTGCGATCTCGAATTCCTCGTCGACAAGCCCGGAGCCCTCTACCTTAAGACCGAGGGAGTCGATGGATACGACAGCCATGTTTCCGTAAGCGTCAACGGCGTCGTAAAGGGAGGTGCAGCCTACAGCGACGGGATGAACAACGTACAGAAGATATTGATAAGCGATATTACTGAACAGTCCACAGTCTATGTTTACGGGAGTGGCCCGATAGGGATCAGCGAACTCGAATGGAGCGACGATTCCACCCAGGTCAGCACGGCCCTTCCTGCACCTGATCCTTCTGCCGATCCTTCCCTCGTTACCGAGGGGGATGCTTCGGATGTGCTCGTGACATGGCCTGCCGTCGATTACGCCGGAAGTTATTCCGTAGTTTTCAGCGGCAAGACGTATACCGTTACAGATCCTGAGTACACGATTTCGGCCCAGACCGTCCAGTTCCTTTCTTCCGGCGCTTATCCGGTGGAGGTTTACGCCAACCCTGCGGCCGACGACGTATATTATACCCAGTCTTCGAAAGGAGTGGTTTCACTCGTAGTTCTGCCTGCAGGCGGCAGCGGCTCCTCCGCAGTGACCGTCACTACCGTCGATGATCTCATGAGTGCGGTGGCGGCCGGCAAGAGCGACATAATCCTTGCTGCTTCCGGTTCCCCGTATACTTTGGAAGATACGTGGGTTATAACCCAGCCTCTGAAACTGAGCGGCGAAGATGGGGATACAAAGCCGGTGGTAATAGGTTCCATCAAGCTCTCCGGAGCGGAAGTCGGAGACGTTACTTTGGAGAACCTTGCATTCAACGGCAACGACCTTTCTCTTGGCAGTCTGCTCGAAGTCGCCGACGGTTCGCTGTTGGCAGGTGCGGTGAAAGTTATCGACTGCGACATCTACGGTTACAACAAGAGCATGATTTACAGTAGCCAGGAGGGCTCCAAGATCTCCTCCGTCACGTTCGACGGGGATTATATCCACGATACCGGATTAGGCCAGAACGGCTTCGATATCCGCAAGGGAGAGATCGATACTTTGACCATCACCAATTCAACGGTCGCATACGCATTGCGCGAAGGCTTTAGGATAGATGCCGCGGCCATATGCAATGTCGTCAGCTTCAAGAACAACACTGTAAACAATATGGCTCCGGAATATACCAAGACGGGTGCGATGTTCTACATCCGCAGCGAAGTCGGAACCATAGATGTGGAGAACAACCTTTTCATGAACCAACAGGATAACCTCTGCTTCTTCAGGGGTAAGCCCGAAGACCTTACCCCGGCTCTGAAGAACAACTGGTTCTATAACAACGGAGCCAACTGGTTCGCTATTCTGGACGAGACGAATGCTTACAACAACGTGGCCGAGGACGAAGCTATCGCAAACGGAGGCGGAGTTCTGTCCGCAGACCCGGTAAGCGACGCGACCAATTCGGACTTTACGTTGACCAACCCTGTCCTGCAGGCTTGCAATGTCGGCGATCCCCGCTGGAATCCGAATGCCGGAGGATCGTCTTCCGACAGTTTTACGGTTTCCAACTTGTCCGACATGTTGGCTGCTATTTCGGCCGGCAAGAGCGACATCACCCTGGAAGCTGGCGACTATGATTTCACTACGTCCGAGGACGCTTCCATCTCTTCCGGAATCATGTCCGTCACAAAAGACCTGACGCTGCGTGGGGAAAGCGGAGCGAGGATCATCGGAGGTTTCAAGGTTTCCGGAAGTGAAATCAAGTCTCTGCGGCTTTCCGGCCTGACTCTCGACGGCAGTTCAAAGACCATCGGGATCGTCGTCGAAGAGGGCGGGACAGATGTCGACATGAATTCGATAGTCGTGGAGGATTGCGAGATAACCGGCTATGCGAAGAGTCTCTTCTACGCATCTTCGAGCAATGGCGGCAAGATAGCCCTGCTTTCGTTCAACGGATTGCTGATGCACGAAGTAGGCGGAAGCCAGGACGAAATCGATATCCGTTCCGGAGAGGTGGATGCAGTGGTATTCCGCAACAGCACCGCCTGCAACAGTGCCCGCGAATTCTTCCGCATCGATGCTTCGGTAGTCTGCAATACCCTCTCCGTAAGGAACAATACTTTCTACAGGATCGGGGAAGTGAGCGGCAAGACACCTGCGTTCTTCTATGTGAGGACGGTTCCGGCCACGTGGGAATGTTCTTCCAACATCTACCTGAACATGGCGGACAACGTCTATTTTACCCGTTCGAAAGATGAGACGGCTTCCATCGCATTGTCAAACAATTGGTTCTATGCATGCGGAGCCAACTGGTTCAAGATAGCCGACGATACGAAGGCGTACAATAACGTGGCCGAGGACGAAGCCATATCCAATGGCGGCGGCGTACTGACCGAAAATCCATGTCCTGGCAGCGAAACCGGGGACTTTACCGTAAGCGGAACGCTGGCGGGAACGGGAACGGGTGACCCACGTTGGAATTAATTGATTATTTTTGCAGCGGGTTTGAAAGCCCGCTGCTTTTTAATATTTAAAAACTTATTTATGGTTAATTTTTCTTTGGAAGGCAAAGTGGCGCTCGTAACGGGCGCATCTTACGGCATCGGCTTTGCCATTGCAACTGCGTTCGCGCAGGCAGGTGCCAAAATCGTATTCAATGACATCAG
>JALCST010000005.1 GCA_022653675.1 Bacteroidales bacterium
TTCCTTGCCGTTTTCCGTGACTTTCAGCGACGACCCTTTCTCCCAGTTGAAAACATTTATTATCACCTCGTTGGCAGAACTCGGGGATCCGTAATCCGAAACATAGGAGGCGAACGCATCCTTGTAATCCTCCGATGCCGAAGGCACATACTTGTCGGTCGTCAGGTCGATCGTGTTGCGGTCGTAGGTGCGGAACTGGTAGTCGTCGTCGCACTCCATACCCTTGTAATGGTATTTGTAATTCTTCCCGTCCATCTCGAAGACGCCGTACCCACCGGGGGATCCGTCACGGCAAATGTGATCACCGACCAGTTTCCCTGTCCACCACCACGTGGCGCATACGGCCGCGATATTGCGCTCGATGGTATTGTTAGTAACGGCCGCGGCGTCACTGGATGTCGCGTCGACGTAGAAGTTGATGTGGGTATGTCCTGTAAGGTACTGCACGTTGGAAAACTGGTTCGTCAGTTCAAGCAGCGCCCTGGCATTGGTAATATGGAGGGAATTGACCTGTTCCCCACCGGAAATCTCCGTAGGGTTGTTGTGCAAAGGTATGTGCATCGCCACTATCAGCGGGGTGCTCTTGTCCTTGACCAGGGCGAGATCCTTTGCGAGCCAGTCCATCTGGTCGTCGGTGACAGTACCGGCATAACTGCGGTTCCCGATCGTTCCAAAGCTTCCCCCCGTATTTATGTACACTATATCGTCGAGTACCACATAGTGAAAATCCCCAAGGTTGAAAGAGTAGTAGGAAGGCCCTACGTCTTCCCTGAACGGAGCCGAAGCCTCGAAATCGTCGGCACAATAGGGGTCGTTGTCATGGTTGCCCATGATGTTGAATACAGGAGCCCCGACGGAACTAACGGTATTGATCCAGTCCGGAAGCTGGTAGTTGTTAGAATACCAGTAAATGTCCCATGTCTCGTCTCCAAGTGTGAGAAGATAGGTCTTTTCACCGTTCATGTCGCGCGATGCGATCTTGGCACTGACTTCATTCAGGAAACCAGTCTGGAACTGGCTCAGATCGTTGTTCCTGTTTGCAAGGTGCATGTCGGGCATCGCTATCAGCATGTACTTGGAATTGTCTGTCTTGAAAAGCTCGAAATCGCACTCCTCGCAAACTGAAGTGCCATATTGCAGGTAATCGAAAAACTGCGGTATGCTCGCCACTTCATTCACCTCGTAATCCTTCGGGATGGTTATGAAAACGTAACCGTACTTCTTATCGGATGACAGGTAATAGATCCCGTCCTCGTCGGTGGTGGTCACTTCCACCCCGTCCGAGACTGGAACTCCCGCCACACCTACCCCGTCGCAGTAAACCATTCCCTTGACATTCATTCCCTCTTTGTCCGGAATATCGTTATTCACGACCACAGTCACGGTAATGGTGCCTAGGGATACGGACTCCGAATTCCTGCAGGCATAAAAATCGTAGCTTCCGGACTTGATACCTGAAGGAACGGCGAACGATACAGTTGAATCCGTAACGTCTGTGACATCCGCATCATACGACACGCTATCGTCTGAAACGGAAACGAATTTCATATAGTCACCGCTCTGAAAGCCTTTCCCCATCATCGTATAAGTGCTGCCGATGCTCACTTTCAACGTACCTGGCAGCGATACCCCCGTTATCTTGAACGTATCCGTCGGCTCGGGTTCATTATTTTGCGGGCATCCTGTACAGAGCATAATGACCGCAGCGAACGCCATCGCCACACCCGGCAATGTGTTGAACCTGCTATTTTGTTTTGATTTCATTCTCCTTGGCATTTCGTATCTCATTTTTTATCATATCCTCTTTTTCCTGTTTCCATGTCGTCGCACAGAGAACCGTGGCAATCACACAAGCGATGGCAAACATCCAGAAAGTCGCATTCCATCCCAGGTTCGAATCCGCAATGGCACCCATGACTATCTTGGCCAGAATGGCATCTCCCAATAGATAGCCGAAAAAACCTACGAATCCGGCAGCCGTGCCTGCTGCATTTTTCGGAACGAGATTCAGAGCCTGTATGCCGATCAGCGCAACGGGACCGTAAATGAAAAACCCTATCCCTATCAATGCAACCAGCACCACGGTGCGAGTGGCAGCAGCAACATCGCCGCCGAAAATGCCGACAAAATACGAAGCCACCGGACCGGCCTGCCAATAGAGAAGGACCCCTATAAGCACCAGTACCATATACAGAACATTGGCGGGAGCACAACGGCCTTTGAACCATTTAGTTGAAATCAGGCCGCAGACTATCGTGCCGACGACCCCGGCGTAATTGTGCAGGGAAAACGCAATCCTGCTCTCCTCCCCGTTCATTATGCCTGTCTCCTGTAGGTAAGTCGGCGACCAATCGCCTACGCCGTAACGGACAAGGTAAACGAAGGCATTGGCAATGGCTATGATCCATAGCATCTTGTTCTTGAATACATAATCAACGAAAAGGCGTTTGAAGGGAATCTTGATTTCTTCACCTTTTTCCGCCTTGACGCCGGTGTAATCGTGACGGTAATCCTCTATCGCCGGAAGCCCGCACGACTCTGGAGTGTCCCTCAACGTCAACCAACAGAAAATAGCTATCACTATGGCCACCATGCTGGGGAAAATAAACGCTCCGCGCCAAGACTGCGATATTCCCCAGGAAGCCAGTATCGCCATACCCGCACTTCCCAGAATCCCCATGGTGCCGCCTCCGAAAGTGTGGGATGTGTTCCAGAGCGACATTTTGAAACTTCTTTCGTTTTGGGAAAACCAATGCGACATGACGCGCCCGCACGGCGGCCACCCCATTCCGGAAAGCCAACCTACGATGAGCATCATGATAAACATCAGAATGACGTTCAAGCTTACATTGGTCGCACTATACGGTATGACCCCTGTGATGATCATCACAAGCGACAATGCCACAAGCCCCGAAACCAGGAATTTGCGGCAGTCGCTCCGGTCCGACACACTGCCCATTATGAATTTTGAAAAGGCGTATGCGATTGAAACCGCCGATGCTGCTATGCCAAAGCCCTCCTTGGTAAGCAATCCTTGGGATATCATGTCCGGTGCTGCCACCGACAGGTTCTTTCGAACCAGATAGTACGCAAAATATCCGAGGAACGACCCAAGAAAAACCTTGAGTCTCATACTCTTGTAAGTTTTATCTATCTTATCCCGGCGAAGTGTGGGTTTCGGTGCAGGAGGATCAAAGAATCTTGCCATCAATCATTGTTTTTAATTTTTAAGATAGTAATTATCCGCTATCTTGTCAAAATCCGCCACCTGGGCATCGATCCAATTCTGGTCCTTGCACATCTCTTTCGCCATTATGGCAGCCACTTTCGGAGCGATTTTTTCCGCCTCACGGGCATCGAGGAAAAGCAGGCGTACGCGACGTGCAAGCACATCGTCCAGGGTCTCAGCCATTTCCTCACGGACGGCCCAAATGACTTCCGCAACTGTGAAATCGTATCTGTCACTAAGTTTTTCGCCGAATTCGGGATTCCTTTTTATAAGGTCGGCGATATTCATCTCGTCGCTTCCGTAAACGTACATATGGTCATTCAAGTCGGGATTCTTGTGATAGCCGTGCAGATGGAAATTCCTGGTAACGCATTTCCTCGGCTCAAGAAGGCCGATAGAAATGGCCTTGTCGACAGTATCTTCCGCCATCTTGCGGTATGAAGTCCATTTGCCGCCTGTTATGGTTACGAGATTGTTCTTCGAAACTATTATCTTGTGGCCTCTTGAAAGCTCCTTGGAACTCTTGCCTTCCTTTTTAGGAGCGGCCAAGGGACGAAGGCCGGCGAATACGGAGAGGATATCGGCACGCGTCGGGGCGGGATCCATATAAAGGCCGGCGGTATGGAGAATGAATTCTATCTCCTGTTCCAGAGGTTTCGGTTCTTCGGACGGTGTGACGCCCGGGGTGTCGGTTGTGCCTACGACCACCTTGTCGTGCCACGGAACGGCGAACAGCACTCGGCCGTCGCTCGTCTTTGGAACCATTATGGCATCGTTGCTTCCCCCTATGAACTTCTTGTCAAGGACTATGTGCACCCCTTGGCTCGGAACTATCATCTTCTTGTGCTTTTCGATATCCATTTTCATGACGTCGTCGCAGAATATGCCGGCTGCGTTGATAACGCATCTGCATTTCAGATCGTAATCCTTCCCTTCGATTTCATCGTGCACCTTAACTCCACAGCACTTGCCTTCGGCATCGTGATCTATTCCAGTAACCTTCATGCGGTTTATAACCGTTCCCCCGTTGTCGACACAAGTCTGGGCAAGCGTCATGGCCATTCTCGCATCGTCGAACTGGCCGTCATGGTAGACTATCCCTCCTTTCAGCCCCTTGCTTACGCTCGTAGGTATACGCTTCATGACCGACCTGGCATTGATGAACCTGCTGCGTCCGTAGCCGTAGCCGAGAGACAGCATGTCGTAAAACACAAGTCCGCAGAAATAGAGGAAATTGTGCCAATGGGTATAGTTCGAAATTATGAAGGGCTGGTCCTTTACCAACTGAGGGCAGTTGGATTTCATTATGCCGCGTTCGTGCAGGGCCTCCTTAACCAACTTTACATCTCCCTGCTGCAGGTAGCGCACTCCTCCGTGCACAAGTTTTGTACTGCGGCTTGAGGTGCATTTCGCGAAATCATACATTTCAAACATGGCTACACTGTATCCACGCGTAGCGGCATCAACCGCACATCCGAGTCCGGTAGCGCCCCCCCCAACGATAATGACATCCCAAATCTTGCCGTCGGCATTTAACTTTTCAAGTTCCTCTTCTCTTTTCATAACAGATATATAATTACGATTAATTCAATGCTTTAATAAATCCGGTATTCTTTCATTCGTAATCCTAATTGCTTTTGAAGCGAAACGAAGTTAAGGCTTTTTCTTACGTTTTCCAAACCTTGGACATTTTTTCGCGTTAAATCATCGCATAACGCATATAACGGTTAAAGAAATCCACAGAGGGGCATTTGTACGTTTGCAAAGATGGAATGCAATGATTTCATACACGTTTCGACTTTGTGACAATGAGATTGCAGCGACGATTATTTGGAATAACAAAGAATTGTATTTACTTTTGAAAGCGTTTCAAACAATTTGTATTTCAAGATGAACGAAGATAGCCAAAAGAACTCAAACCAGCAAAATGCGCTGATTGAGAGGCATAGGAAGATATTGGAAATTCTTAAGCAGAACGGTACGGTTTCGGTTTCCTCCCTAACCGAAACCCTCGGAGTTTCGGAAGTTACGGTTCGAAAAGACCTCACGATACTCGAGCAAAGGAAAAAACTGCACAGGACCCACGGCGGAGCCATCATGGTCAGCCCCTTCATAAGCGACAGGCATGTCAGTGAAAAGGAGAAGCAGAACGTCGACGAGAAACTGGCCATCGGTATCGCAGCCAACTCCTTGATAACGACCAACGATTCCATTCTCATAGCCTCCGGCACCACCGTCCTGTTCTTCGCCAACGAAATAGAGCCTAAAGGGCATCTTACCGTTGTCACAGCCTCGGTGGGCGTAACATCGGTCCTTTCGCAGAGAAAGGATGTCGACGTAATACAGCTCGGCGGGATCGTCAGGTTCAGCTCCCTCTCCGTAGTGGGGCCGTTCGCCGAACAGATGCTGGACAACTTCAACTGCAGCAAGTTGTTTCTAGGGGTTGACGGCATCGACATGAAATACGGCCTTACCACAACGAACGCACTGGAAGCCAGTTTGAACAAAGTTATGATAAACTGCTCCCAGAAACTGATAGTCCTGGCCGACAGCAGCAAGTTCGGAAGAAAGGGATTCAGTAAGATATGCAACCTGGAAGCGGTCGACGAAATAATAACCGACGACAAGATTTCCTCACATACTGTACAGGAACTCGAAGAACACGGGATCAAAGTGACAGTCGTCAGCGCTTGAGCAGGACACGCCTCATCGCCGCCACATCCGGATTCTTGCCGGTAATAAGCGGGAAACCGGCGCGTGCCTGCTCCAGCAACCAATTCAATCCCGATATGTAACGTCCCGAACATGCCGAGAGGGAGGGATTCCGATAATTCGCCTCCAAAACCGTTTTTCCTGAGAAATCCGGATTCAATCCAGCCTGCACTACATCCAATGATACAGGCAATGCATAAATCACCAAGCAAGCCTGCGAGACCGCATTTCCGACCGATTCGAAATCGTCCAGTGAAACTGGGAAGACCAATCCGTCCCCAAAACCGGATGCGAATTCTGCAGCCCGTTCGAAAGTACGGTCGACCAGAAAAGTGCGCAGATCCAGATCCGCCGCGGCAAGCGCAGCCGCCCTTCCCGCCCCGCCGCAGCCGAAAACGACGATCCAGTCATCCGTACCTTGCGGTGCGAAGCGCGCGATGATCCTTTTTACGGCAATGAAATCTGTATTATAAGCATGGATTTTCCCATCCCTCTTTACCAGAAGGTTCGAAGCACCGGAAAGACCGCTCGCACGGTCTCGTACATCGGCCGACAAGCATGCATTCACCTTGTATGGGGCCGTAACGTTGACCGCATCGTATCCTTCGAGAAAGGTCCTCCATGCTACCTTCCAGCTTTTTGCATCGATTATGTCATAGGTGTACCCCGAACCGGGATACGCCGCATCGAAAAGGGCGGGACTCAAACTATGTTCGGCGGGATATCCGACCAGACCGGCTCTCATTTCTATATGCGCTGGCGTACAGCCTCATAACAAAGGATTGAAGCCGATATGGAGACATTTAGAGAATCCATTTTCCCTAGCATTGGTATCAGAAGGCGCTCATCCGAAGATTCGCGCCAGATTTGCGTAAGCCCCTTGTCCTCGCTGCCCATGACCAGGGCACAAGCCCGCTTCATATCCGCCCCATAATAAGCCCTGGAATTCTGGAGCTGAGCCGAATAGATGGCTATATCATTATCCTTGAGCCATTTGACGGCTTCCATGGAAGTACAGCATACGACCGGGACGGAAAAGACGGCGCCAAGGCTCGAACGTATCACATTCGGATTGTAAAGGTCTGTTGGGCAGTCGCATAGCAAAACACAGTCGGCTCCAGCACCATCGGCCGTCCTTAATACGGCACCTATATTACCCGGTTTTTCAACATTCTCCAGAACAGGAATCAACGGGGTTCCCTTCGGCTTCAGATCGGAAAGCGAAAGATTCCTTGAACGGAAAACAGCCAAGACACCTTCCGTCCCCTCGCGATATGCGATTCTGGAATAAACGGACGGCGTTACGGCAAATACGTTTTTATCCGACAGACAGATATTTTTAAGTTTCCTTATCGAAAGTGAATCAAGTCCTGCAAGTAAACTGGCATCGGCTATATCGGGACATACGAAGATGCTTTCCAATATGAAACCGCAGGATATGCATGTCCTCAGTTCCCTTTCGCCTTCCACAGCAAACAAACCCTGCTCCCTTCTCTCCTTCTTTTTTTCAATTAGGGAAACGAGATTTACGATTTTCGGATTCCTGCACGAGGTAATCCTGTTTTTCACAAAAAGAGGCACAGCTTATGCCGAAGTCTTGCCTTCCGGCCTCATCTGAGGAAAGAAAATCACATCCTGGATCGAGTTACTACCAGTCATCAACATCGCAAGACGGTCTATTCCTATCCCGAGTCCGGAAGTCGGAGGCATGCCGTACTCCAAGGCACGAACGAAATCCATATCCACATACATAGCTTCGTCATCACCCTTTTCCTTATGACTGGCCTCTTCGCGCAACCGCGCAAGCTGGTCTACCGGATCGTTCAATTCGCTGTAAGCATTGGCAAGTTCATGGCCGTCGACGAAGAGTTCGAAGCGTTCCGTCAGTCCCGGTTTCGAACGGTGCATCTTGGAAAGAGGGGAAAGTTCGACGGGATAATCCATTATGAAAGTCGGCTGGACGAGATTCTTTTCGACATATTCGCCGAAAATCGCATCTATCAGCTTGCCTTTCCCCATTGTATTGTCAAAAGGCACATTCAGTTTCCGGCATGTCTCAGCGAGAGCGGCTTCGTCCATCCCTTCTATGTCCACTCCGGAATATTCCTTTATGGCATTCATCATCGGAAGGCGACGGTACGGCTTCCCGAATTCGATTTCCTTATCCCCGACCCGTATCTTCGAGGTTCCGTTCACCGCTTTAGCCACGCGAGAGAGCATTTCTTCCACGAATTCCATCATCCAAAGATAATCCTTGTACGCCACATATAATTCCAGCACGGTGAACTCCGGATTGTGCATGCGGTCCATTCCCTCGTTACGGAAATCCTTCGAGAACTCGTATACTCCCGGAAATCCTCCTACTATCAAGCGTTTGAGATAAAGTTCGTCGGCTATGCGAAGATAAAGCGGGATGTCTAGAGCGTTATGATGCGTAATGAAAGGCCTTGCATTCGCTCCTCCAGGAATAGGCTGGAGAATAGGTGTTTCGACTTCCAGATACTTATTCTCGTTGAAATATGCGCGCATGGTATCGACTATCCTGGTACGCTTTACGAAAGTATCCCTGACCTGAGGATTCACTATAAGGTCCACATAACGCATCCTGTAACGCAATTCGGGATCCGAGAACTGGTCGTAAACCTCTCCGTCCTTCTCCTTGACGATCGGAAGGACACGCAAGGATTTGCTCAGGACCTTCAGGGTCTTCGCATGGACGGTAAGCTGGCCCGTCTGCGTGAGAAAGACGAATCCTGTTATACCTATTATGTCGCCTATGTCGAGCAGTCTCTTGAAGACTGTATTGTACATGGTTTTGTCTTCGCCCTGGCAGATATCGTCCCTTTTCAAATACACCTGGATTTTTCCGTAACTGTCCTGAAGTTCCATAAAGGATGCGGCCCCCATGATGCGGCGACCGACTATCCTTCCGGCAATGCAGACATCGCTGAAATTGCCCTTTTCAGGATCATATTCAGCCTTGATCTGCGAGCTTGTCGCATTTACAGGATAAAGTTCTGCCGGATAAGGATTTATTCCGAGATCCAGCAATGCCTGAAGTGATGCCCTGCGTCCACGTTCCTGCTCATTAAGTTCCTGATTTTCCATATTTATTACGTTTGGAATGCAAAATTAAGCTTTTAAATCAAAAACCGAAATATATTCATACCTTTGCATAGATACGATGAATAGAAAATGGATAGTTAAGGAACCGGGGAACCCGGCTGTTGTGAGACAACTTTCTTCCGAACTGGGTATCGACCAGGTACTGGGTAACCTTCTCGTTCAGCGCGGAATCCAGACATTTGACCAAGCGAGGGACTTCTTCCGTCCATCCCTGGAGAATCTTCATGACCCATTTCTCATGAACGATATGGATAAAGCAGTCGACCGGCTCTCCACAGCGATAGCGGGAAGGGAAAAAATAATGATATACGGTGATTACGACGTGGACGGGACTACTGCTGTCGCGCTCATCTTCACTTTTCTTAGGGACCTGACCAGCACCGACAACCTATGCTACTATATTCCCGACCGATACGATGAAGGATACGGCATTTCATACAAGGGGATAGATTGGGCCAAATCCCAGGGATGCAAATTGATAATAGCCCTGGATTGCGGGATAAAGGCAATAGAGAAAGTTAAATACGCCAACAGTGTCGGCATCGACATGATCATTTGCGACCATCATCTTCCCGACCCTGAACTTCCAGCTGCTACGGCCGTCCTTGATCCCAAAAGGACGGACAACACATACCCTTTCGACGATCTGTCGGGATGCGGAGTAGGATTCAAGCTGGTACAGGCATATGCACAAACACACGGCATTCCCTTCGAAAATATAGTTAAGCTGTTGGATCTGCTTGCCGTAAGCATAGCATGCGATCTGGTTTCAGTCACAGGGGAGAACAGGGTCCTGGCATATTACGGATTGAAGCAACTAAACGACAATCCGAGAAAAGGACTGGAATCCATGATAAAAGTCTCCGGACTCGAGAACCACCGGATTTCCATCGATGAAATCGTATTCAAGATAGGTCCGAGAATCAATGCCGCCGGCAGAATGGAAAGCGGAAGGACGGCGGTCGACCTTCTAATCTCCAAAGACGATGACGACGCCAGAAAAATAGGTGCGACCATAAACGCCCATAACAACGAAAGAAAGAGCATAGACAGGGAAATTACGACCGAAGCAATAGAAATGGTGCGTTCAGCCAAGGATTTCGTCGATCGCAAGTCCACGGTGGTATTCAATCCCAAATGGCATAAGGGAGTGGTAGGCATAGTAGCTTCCAGGCTAGTGGAAACATATTACAGGCCTACCGTCGTCCTCACCGAGTCAGGAGGGCTGATTACGGGGTCTGCGAGATCCATACCAGGATTCGACCTGTACGAAGGCATAGAATCCTGCGCCGACCTGCTGGAAAACTTCGGCGGACATACTTATGCGGCCGGACTCACAATGAAACCGGAAAACTATGAGGCATTCTGCAAAAGGTTCGAGGCCTATGTCCAGAGCAAAATATCCACAGAGATGCTGACTCCTTTCGTCAACATCGACACATATTTGGACTTCAAACAGATAACCCCGAAATTCTTCCGGATACTCAAGCAGTTCCAACCATTCGGGCCAGGAAACCTCTCTCCCGTATTCATCACTGAAAACGTATACGACAACGGGAACGGCAGGAAAGTCGGGAGCGACAACGGGCATCTCAAACTAGAACTGATCCAGGAAGACGAACCATACCGGGCCATATCGGCCATAGCATTCAATCAGTCCGAACATTTCGACCACATCCAGAGCGGGGAAGCGGTAGATATCTGCTATTCAATAGCGGAAAACTATTACCGAGGAATCGCTAATATCCAACTCCGGATAAAGGACATAAAGGAACGGGAAGACATAATCTGAAAATCAAATAATTAAATATCATGTCACTAAACAAGGCTTTACTTATTGGAAACGTGGGAAAGGATCCCGATGTGAGACATCTGGATTCAGGAGCCAGCGTAGCCAACTTCACGCTCGCCACCACTGACAGGTTCAAGGATCGCAACGGTCAGATCAAGGAACAGACCGAATGGCACAACATAGTTGCCTGGCGTCAACTTGCCGATCTCGCCGAAAAATACATACGCAAGGGATCCCAGATCTATGTCGAGGGAAGTATCCGCACCAGGCAATACGACAGCAACGGACAGACTAAATATGTCACCGAAATAATAGCAAGCGGAATCCAGTTGCTCGGCAGAAGAGGAGACAACTCCGCCGCATCCGCATCACAAGGAGCCCAATACCAGTCGGGTTCTTCATACCAGTCGCAGCATCAGTCGCAGCCAGCCATGCAGCCTGAACAACAACCCATACAACCGGAAAGCGTAAGCTCCGCCACTCCAAACCCCGAGCAGTCCGAAGACGACCTCCCATTTTAGTACGCGCTGAAATATATTTATTTCTTGTTTGGGGCGTCAAGCTCCAAATCCGGACGCTTGTCGGATTCGCGGCACAAAACAAGGGCTACGATTACCGCGGCGACACCGAGAGCTATAAAAAGATACTCCGCATTGACTGCGGAAGAGTAAGCCGCCAAGGATTCGTTTTGGGGCGTAAGACTTGCCTCTCCGGTAATGAAGCGGGCATTGGTTTTGTCTATTATCTTGCCGACGAAAATAGGGACCACAAGAAGGCCTATGTTCTGGATCCAGTATACTAGAGAATATGCTGTTCCGAGATTTTTTTCGGGAATGATCTTCGGGACGGAAGGCCACATTGCAGCCGGTACGAGAGCGTAACCTATTCCAAGCAGGCCTATCCCGACATAGCCACACCATGCCATTCCGCGAGGAGCGAAAGCGACAATCAAATGGGCGACAAGCACCATTACCGAGCCAAGGAGCATCAGCCTGGTTCCGCGTCCCTTTCTATCGACCGCATAACCGAAAATCGGGGTGAAGACCATGGTGCAGAAAGGAATCAAAGCCACCATGGTGGAAGCGAGGTCCTGATCTATGTCGAAACGTGGTATTATTATGGCGGTAGCGAATCTTCTGAACGAAATGATGCAGCAATAGAAAAAGACGCAGAGTAGCGATATGAGAATGTAATATTTGTTCGAAAGGATTTTTCCTATGTCCGAGAACTTGAATTCATCCTTCTCGACCGGCTTGCCGCTGCTGGCTTCGATCCGGGCAGACATTTGCCGATCGAATTTCGCATCCACGAAAAGGAAAAGAGCCCAGACGGCCACGGCAATCACCATAAGGATCATTCCGACTTGAGCCGGACGGATGGTTTGCGAGAACAGGACCCTACCGGAAGTGGCATTCACAAGGAACGGAACGGAAATCAACGCAGTAGCGGTCCCGAGTCTCGCAAGCGCAAGCTGCAATCCCATTGCCATAGCCATCTCCTTACCTTTAAACCATTTGGCTATGGATCGTGTCACCGCTACCCCCGCTATCTCACTTCCAAGCCCGAAAATTGAGCACCCGATTATAGCCAATGTCAACGACGGTTTTGCCATCCACTTCTGAAGCCAGCTGCAAAAGCCGCTGTGAGCGAAGGTACCTGAAATGGCATAAGTGACAAGTGCGGCCCCGCCGACCATCAGCCCGACGAACAGGGAGCCGGTAAACCGGACTCCCCATTTGTCGAGTAACATCCCGCAGATTATAAGTCCGCCGCAAACACAAAGGATCGAATAGGCCCCACCATAGGAGCCGTATTCAGCGGCATTCCACCCAAGATCAACTATAAGGCCGGGATCACTGAATATATGGCTTACGGAAGAAAATATGTCGTCGAAGAAATAGGAAGCGAACATGGGAATCGAAAGGAACACCAGTACCATCCACCGTGCCCCTTTCGAATCGAGTAGAGAAGTGTTACGTAGATCCGACATTATTTTTTATTTTCAGATTCCTGTGCCGTTGCGATTACGATATGTTTCTGGTTAGGATGTTCAATATAATATTTTTCCAGAGCCTCCTCCTTATTGGGAAGTTCAAGGCCGTAGTTGTGGGATTTGTCTTCCTTCTTGAGCCAAACGGCAAGCAGAAAAGCCAGCACGCCGAGTGAAGCGAATATGAGCATTGGAACGAAATAGTTCATTGCTGTGGGATCGGTGACGCCTTTATTCGTGGCATCCAAAGCCTTGCCGATCAATATCGGAAATCCCCATAACCCTATGTTCTGAATCCAGAAGATAACCGAATAACCCGAACCGAGATACCTGTTTTCCACCAGTTTCGGAACGGAAGGCCATAATGCCGCAGGAACGAGTGAGAAGGAAATCCCCAACAATACGATCGCCGCATAAGCTATTATCTTCCCCAAAAGTTCCGATCCAGAAGCTATCTGAGGCAGGAATGCGAACGTAAGGTGACAAACGACCAGCATTATTGCACCGAGCAGAAGCATCGAAACGCCTTTTCCTTTGTTATCCAGATAATTTCCCAACAGTGGGGTTATTGCTGCAGCTCCGAGAGGGAAAACGAAGAATATGTTGGAAGCCTGTTCTGGAGTAAGGTGCAAGTTACATTGAAGCATGTTAATCGCATATTTCTGGAATGGGAATATCGCCGAATAGTAAAGTACGCAAAGGGCAGAGACAAGCAGGAAGGTCTTGCTTGAGAAAAGCTTCCCAAGATCCGAGATCTTGAAAGGATCTTCCGGAGCTTCTCCCTTCTCCCCCATTTGCTTCTCGAGCCTCTTATCCATTATGGCATAGCCTATGAACATTATTAATGCGACGCAGAGCAGAATAAAGCAGAATGCAACGGGCCTTGCGACACTGTAAACTCCAGGAGCTACTCTTGCAAGACGCGGTGAAGCGAGCATTACAACTGCGACCCCTACCCTCGCGATCGCCATCTCTATGCCCATTGCAAGTGCCATTTCCTTCCCCTCGAACCACTTTACAATTCCTTTGGAAACGGTTATCCCCGCCATCTCGGAACCGCAACCGAATATCATGAAGCCCAGAGAAGCCAGCTTGCAAGAACCGGGCATCGATGTCCACCATGAGTTAAGCCATGTCTCCAGCCCGGTACCCACGAATGCGGGCGATACGGCAAAATATTTTATGGAGGCACCTACTACCATGACGGAACCCGAGAGAACTATCGTGAACCGGACTCCCATTTTATCCAGAATTATGCCGGCGAAAATAAGGAAGAGTGCAAATACGTTCAGGAAATACTCGGAACCGGCAAAAATCCCAAAATTGGCTGGGGACCACCCTTTTTCCGTTTCAAGAAGGGATTGCAAAGGGGACAGCACATCTACGAACATGTAAGCGAAAAACATTCCGCCTGCAAGCAGAATGAGAGCCAGCCACCTGAAACCAGGTATGTCTCTCATTAATTTCTGAACTTTTTCCATTGGTTGAATTAAATATTTAGATGGCGAAGGTAGCCATTTTCATATTAAAGGCAAATTGATTTTTTTTATTTTTCCATTTCACGATAAGTTGCTAACTTAGTCCGTTAATTAAAAAAACACAATGAAAGCAGACGTAGTTTTAGGGCTTCAGTGGGGCGACGAGGGAAAGGGCAAGATAGTCGACGTGCTTGCAGGCAAATACCCGATAGTTGCAAGATTCCAGGGCGGTGCGAACGCAGGTCACAGCATCCACTTCGGAGAAACAAGTTTTGTCCTACACACTGTACCTAGTGGCGTTTTCCACGAAGGGACCACAAACATAATAGGTAACGGGGTCGTATTCGATCCTGTGATATTTAAAAAGGAGTGCAAGGAAATAGAAGCCTTGGGCATACCTGTAAGGGAAAGGATCGCCCTCTCGAAGAGGGCGAACATCATACTCCCCACACACAAACTGCTCGATGCAGCCTCCGAAAGCGCAATGGGCAAAGGTAAGATAGGATCTACCCTGAAAGGCATCGGACCATGCTACACAGATAAGACGGCCCGTCGCGGACTACGCATCGGAGATATCCTGCAGCCCGATTTCAAGAAAAAATTCGAGAATTTGAAATCCATCCATATATCAGAACTGAATTCCTTCAAGGGATTCAGATACGATGCATCCGAACACGAGGAAGAATGGATGGATGCCATCGAGTTCTTGCGCAATTTCAGGATAATAGACGGTGAATATTTCCTTAACAACGCTCTTGCTGAAGGAAAATCCTGTCTGGCGGAAGGTGCCCAGGGAACACTGCTCGACGTGGATTTCGGGGAGTATCCCTTCGTAACCTCATCCTCCACCATTTGCGCCGGAGCCTGCACGGGACTGGGACTACCGCCTAAGTCGATCGGAACCGTATATGGGATTTTCAAGGCTTACTGCACACGCGTAGGCAGCGGTCCTTTCCCTACCGAACTGTTCGACGCAACAGGGGAAGAACTTCGAAAAAGAGGAATGGAATATGGAGCCACCACCGGACGTCCCCGCCGCACCGGCTGGTTGGACATGGTAGCTCTCAAATATGCCATCATGATCGATGGGGTCGACGAACTGATAATGATGAAAGCCGACGTGATGGATAATTTAGACACCATCAAAATCTGTACGGGTTATGAAGTAAACGGCAAAGTAACGGACAAGATGCCGTTTTACACATATTCGGACATCGTTCCGGTTTATCGTGAATTCAAGGGTTGGAAAAAATCTCTCAAAGACATAAGGAAAGAATCCGACCTCCCTGCGGAATTCCTCTCATATATCGATTTCATAGAGAAGGAAACGCATGTCCCGGTCAAGGTTGTCTCCCTTGGTCCCGACCGTGATCAGACTTTATTCCGATAGCTTTGAAACTGCTTGAACAAATTGATTCACCAAAAGACGTGAAGAAGCTCTCGCGGAAAGAGCTTTTGCAATTATGCGATGAAATAAGGGAATACCTCATTGACTGCTGTTCCAAGAATCCAGGCCATCTAGGCGCAAGCCTCGGGACAGTCGAGCTTTGCGTCGCATTGCATTACGTATTCGACACCCCCAAAGACAAGATCATCTTCGATGTCGGACATCAGGCTTATGCCCATAAAATAATAACAGGTCGCCGCGAAGCATTTCTTAGGAACAGGAAATTCGACGGAATCAGCGGATTTCCCAAACGCTCCGAAAGCGAATACGACGCATTCGGTACCGGACATGCTTCCACATCCATATCAGCCGCCCTGGGAATGGCGGTTGCCGCAAAATATGAAGGTTCCAACGAACATGTCATAGCTGTCATCGGCGACGGTGCTATGACCGGAGGTCTGGCATACGAGGGGCTGAACAATGCTGGCAGCTTGAAAACCAATCTGCTCATAATCCTGAATGACAACCAGATATCTATTGACAAGAACACCACTTCGATGCACAACTATCTTGTCAAGCTTACCACCGATAAATACTACAACAAATTCAAGGAGAATGTCTGGACCAAACTGGGAAAGACAAAATTCAGAAAATGGCTTCAGACAATGGTGAAGAATTTGAAGCGTACCCTCATAAAGCCGAGTGAAACAGCCACTCTGTTCGACTCCCTGGGGATAAGATATTTTGGTCCGATCGACGGCAACAACTTGAACCAATTAATATTCGCTCTCGACCGCCTTAAAGACATAAAGGGGCCCAAACTGCTTCACATAATAACGGTAAAGGGCAAAGGGTTCAAACCGGCCGAACTTTCGCAAACAGTATGGCACGCCCCAGGCTATTTCGATCCCATAACCGGCGAGCTCGAACCGAAAAACCATGGAAACATATGGCGTTACCAGGACGTTTTCGGGGAAACTTTACTCGAATTGGCCATGAGAAACCCTAAAATCATCGGTGTGACTCCTGCCATGGCGACAGGTTGCGGAATGAATATAATGATGAAAAAGATGCCGGAAAGGGTATTCGATGTCGGAATCGAAGAGCTTCACGCCGTAACATTTTCTGCCGGCCTGGCGGCTGAAGGGTTGCTTCCATATTGCAACATCTACTCTTCGTTCATGCAGCGCGGATTCGACGGGGTCATACACGACACAGCATTACAGAACCTGAAAGTCGTATTCTGCCTCGACAGGAGCGGCCTTGTCGGCGAAGACGGCGCGACGCATCACGGAGTCTTCGATATGGCTTTCTTCAGGCCTATACCGGATCTCGTGATAGCTTCCCCTTATGACGAAAGGGAACTGCGGAACATGCTTTTCAGTGCATCTATGCCCGAATGGAAGACGACTATAATAAGGTATCCCCGCGGGTACGGCGAAGGGGTTTCCTGGAAGGGAGAACCCTTCAGCAGCATAGAGGTGGGCAAAGCTCGCAAGATGTCCGATGGTAAGGGGGTTGCCCTGCTAAGCATAGGACCTATAGGGAACAAGGGGGCCAAAGCCGTTTCAATGGCACGCGAAGCCGGATTCAATGTCATGCATTACGACATGAGATTCCTCAAGCCAATAGACACCATGGCAATAGAAGACGCCGCCGCCAATGCCAAGACCATCGTGACTCTAGAGGATGGTACGGTATTGGGAGGGCTACATGGTGCCGTAGCAGAATATCTGGCCGACCGGAACCTAGACTGCAAGGTCATTCCTCTCGGGGTCCCCGACAAGTTCATCGGTCAAGGCTCGCAGGAAGAGTTGTACACTTATTGTCAATACAATACCGAGGATATTTTCCACACCATACTGTCAGCTCTGAAATAAATAAAATTCTTCATTTTGTTTGTAGAATTAAAGAAAACCCCTATATTTGCAATCCGTTTTCGGAAACGGCGTTTGAAGCGATGCCGGAGTAGCTCAGTGGTAGAGCAGCTGTTTTGTAAACAGCTGGTCGGGGGTCCAACTCCCTCCTTCGGCTCTGTTTTTTGAAAAAGTTAAAATTTGGGGAGATACCAAAGTGGCCAACTGGGGCAGACTGTAAATCTGCTGGCGTAAGCCTTCGTAAGTCCGAATCTTGCTCTCCCCACTTTTTTTTTGCGGAAGTAGCTCAGTTGGTAGAGCATCAGCCTTCCAAGCTGAGGGTCGCGAGTTCGAACCCCGTCTTCCGCTCTGAAAGGCCAGTGTAGCTCAGTGGTAGAGCGCTTCCTTGGTAAGGAAGAGGTCATGAGTTCAATCCTCATCACCGGCTCAAATTTGTTGAAAAAAACTCATTAAATACAATTTACAATTATGGCAAAAGAAGTTTTCCAAAGAACAAAACCTCATGTCAATATTGGCACCATCGGCCATATCGACCACGGTAAAACCACCCTTACTGCAGCTATCACCAAGGTAATGGCAGAAAAAGGCTTCTCACAAGAAGGAGCGCGCTCATTCGACTCAATCGACAATGCCCCTGAGGAAAAAGCTCGTGGCATTACCATCAACTCTTCACACGTAGAATACGAAACTGCCAACCGCCACTACGCACACGTGGATTGCCCGGGACATGCCGACTACATCAAGAACATGATCACCGGTGCCGCCCAGATGGATGGGGCCATTCTTGTCGTTGCAGCTACCGACGGACCTATGCCCCAGACACGTGAACATATCCTTCTCGCACGTCAGGTGAACGTTCCGAAAATTGTAGTTTTCCTGAACAAGGTGGACCTCGTCGACGATCCCGAGATGATAGAACTCGTCGAAATGGAAGTACGCGACCTGCTTAACTTCTATGGATTCGATGGTGACAATACCCCTATCATTTGCGGTTCAGCCCTAGGCGCTTTGAACGGAGATCCTAAATGGGAAGCTAAGATTTTGGAACTCATGGATGCGGTCGACACATGGATTCCGATTCCGAAACGCGATAATGAAAAGCCGTTCCTTATGCCTGTCGAAGATATCTTCTCGATTACAGGACGCGGCACGGTAGCTACGGGACGTATCGAAACAGGAGTCGTAAAGATTGGAGACGACGTAGAGATCATAGGTCTGGGCGAAGAGCCAAAGAAATCGGTCGTAACCGGAGTCGAAATGTTCCGCAAGATCCTTCCTGAGGGCGAAGCCGGAGACAATGTAGGCCTTCTGCTCCGTGGCATTGACAAGGACGAAGTAAAACGCGGACAGGTAATAGCCCATCCGGGTACGATTACCCCTCATAAAAAATTCGAAGGACACATTTATGTCCTGAAGAAGGAAGAAGGCGGACGTCATACTCCATTCCACAACAACTATCGTCCTCAATTCTTCATCCGTACCCTCGACATTACCGGAGAAATCATCCTTCCTGAAGGAGTCGAAATGGTCATGCCGGGAGATCACGTTACAATTAGCGTCGAACTCATTTACCCAGTCGCATTGTCAGTTGGACAACAGTTCGCTATTCGCGAAGGTGGTCGTACCGTAGGCGCTGGACAAATCACAAAGATTCTCGACTGATCCGGACGGATCGCCGAGTGAGTAAACACCATGCCCGGAGTTCACATGGTTTGGACTCCGAGTTTTTCAGGGACATAGTATAAGGGTTAGTATAGTGGTCTCCAAAACCATTGATGGGCGTTCGAATCGCTCTGTCCCTGCAATTCCGATGGTTACGAATCGGTTTTAACAATAAGCGCCAAAGGGAGCTTCCACCCCGAAGTGTCAAATTTTTAAAAGAATGAGCAAATTTACTTCGTACATCAAAGATTCGTATGTCGAATTGACTCAGAAAGTAGCATGGCCTACGTGGCCCAATCTGCAGAGATCGGCCATAGTAGTCATGGTTACTACCTTGATATTTACGATCGTAATATTCCTGATGGATCTCATATTCAAAAACCTGATGCAATTTATTTATACATTGTAATTGCAATGAGTGAAGCGACTGAACATAAGAGATACATCGTCCGTTTCCCCGCCGACCACGAAAAGGATATTCTCGAATATCTGAAACAGGCTTTCAAGGATAATCGCATTTCCATACTTGTCAAAAACGACAAGTACAAGAAAAAGATGATCCAGGGCGGTGTCAAGGATGGAAAGAACGTCGGTGTGACCATTGAAGTTAATCCGGGCAGAGTTTTCGGGGGCAAGGATTCCAACGGATCGTTGTCAAACGAACTGCATACCCAGGAATTCGTATGGATAGAAGGCGATCTTACCCCTGAAGAGGACGATGCCGTCAAGAGTATAGTTCACAACGCTCCGAAATTCACTGCCGATCAGGTCGAGACTATCGGGAAAAAATGGTATTCGGTTCGTACGGCAAGTGGCAAGGAACAGGAAGCAAAGAAATATATCGAAAAGGAAGTTACCCAAAGGCATCTGGAAGATTATATTTCCCAGGTTCTGATTCCTACGGAGAAAATCTATACTTTCAAAAATGGGAAAAGGGTACAGTCTGAAAGGCTTTTCTACCCTGGTTATATCCTGGTCGAAGCCAATATGACTGATGAAATCCAGGCTATCATCCGTGAACTTCCAAGTGTCGCCGGAGTTCTTTCCGACAAGATAGGAAACAGTGCGGCACGTCTCCCGATTCCTTTGAGACCTTCGGAAGTCAAGAGAATTCTCGGTGAAGTCGACGAACTCGTCGGACAGGATGCCGAAATGGTGAATCCTTTCATAGTAGGTGAAGCCGTAAAAATCATCGACGGCCCTTTCAACGGATTCGACGGTACGATAGACGAAATTCTCGAAGACAAAAAGAAAATCAAGGTTATAGTGAAGATTTTCGGCAGAAAGACTCTTCTCGAATTGAATTACGCTCAAGTAACAAAAGAATAAACAATCAACAATTATGGCTAAAGAAATTGCCGCGTTGATCAAATTGCAAATAAAAGGTGGGGCAGCAAATCCTTCTCCACCAGTAGGTCCAGCACTCGGCTCCAAAGGAGTGAATATAATGGACTTCTGCAAACAATTCAACGCACGCACTCAAGACAAGGCGGGCAAGATTCTCCCTGTCATCATCACGGTTTACAGTGACAAGTCATTCACATTTATTGTTAAGGAACCTCCGGTAGCTATCATGATAAAGGAAGCGGTAAAAATCAAATCAGGTTCTGCTGAACCAAACCGCAACAAGGTCGCTTCCCTTACCTGGGACCAAGTCCAAAAGATAGCCGAAGAGAAAATGCCTGACTTGAATTCGTTCACATTGAAATCAGCCATGCACATGGTTGCAGGCACAGCACGCAGTATGGGGGTCACTGTTGAAGGTGATTTCCCGGCTGAAATCAAATAAAACAGGTGCTATGGGAAAATTGACAAAAAATCAAAAAATAGCAAACGCCAAGTTCGATGCTTCAAAACAATACAGACTCGACGAAGCTTGCAATCTCCTTAAGGAGATAACATATACCAAATTCGATTCAACTATCGAAATGGCAATCTCGCTAGGTGTAGACCCGCGTAAGGCAAATCAAATGGTTCGCGGCGTGGTTACCCTGCCCCATGGGACCGGGAAAGTAGTTCGCGTACTTGTCCTTTGTACCTCCGATAAGGAAGAGGAAGCAAAAGCAGCAGGTGCTGAATATGTAGGGTTGGAAGACTATATTGAAAAGATAAAGGGGGGATGGACCGATGTCGATGTTATTATCTGCACCCCTTCGGTCATGGCCAAGGTCGGACCCATAGGTCGTATTCTAGGCCCGCGCGGCCTGATGCCTAATCCTAAAACGGGCACCGTCACTATGGAAGTCGGGAATGCCGTCAAGGAGGTCAAAGCCGGTAAAATAGATTTCAAGGTTGATAAGCAAGGTATAATCCACTCAGCCATAGGAAAATCCAACTTTACAGCCGAACAGATCGCCGATAACGCATTGGAACTGCTTAACACAGTAATCAAACTGAAACCTCAATCCCTTAAGGGAACTTACATTAAGAGTATATCCATCAGCTCAACAATGAGCAAGGGCATACACATCGATGTCAAATCCTTAAATGCTGCTGTCTAATTATGAAGAAAGAAGTAAAATCACAAATAATCGACAGTTTGAAAGCTCAGTTTGCGGAAACTCCGAACTTCTATGTAGCAAGCATGGAAGGTCTTAATTCGGAAGATACCTCCACTGTACGCCGTGAATGTTTTAAAAACGGCGTCAAACTTGTCGTAGTCAAGAACACTCTTTTCAAGAAAGTACTTGCTGACAGCAACAACGCCGAAGCTCAAAAACTAGAGACAGTTCTCGAAGGGCAGTCGGCTATCATGTTTACGACGGTTCCAAATGCTCCGGCCAAGATAATGAAGAAATTCGAAACTTCATTTGGAAAGCCTCAACTCAAGGGAGCCTATGTTCAGGAATGTGTTTACATCGGGAGTGAAAACCTTGACGCACTAGTCAACCTCAAGTCCCATGACGAACTCATCGGTGATGTGATCGCCATGTTGCAGTCTCCTGTACGCAATGTCCTCTCGGCTCTCGAATCAGCCGGAGACAAACTGGGGGGCATAGTAAAGACCCTCTCGGAAAAAGAAGAAAACAAATAAATCATATTAATTAATTAAAATCATGGCAGATATCAAACAATTTGCAGAACAGTTGGTAAATCTGACTGTAAAAGAAGTTCAAGAATTGGCTCAAGTCCTGAAGGACGAATATGGCATTGAGCCGGCTGCTGCTGCAGCAGTCGTTGCAGCTCCGGCAGCTGCCGGAGCTGCAGAAGCTGCGGAACAGACCGAATTCGATGTCATACTCAAGAGCCCAGGTCAGGCAAAGCTTCAGGTCATCAAGGCCGTCAAGGAACTTACAGGTCTTGGACTTAAAGAAGCCAAGGATCTCGTAGACAAGGCTCCAGACGCAGTTATAAAGGAGAAAATCTCAAAGGCTGACGCTGAAGACCTCAAGTCCAAACTTGAAGAAGCAGGCGGAGAAGTTGAAATTAAATAAATTAATTCCCTCTCCCGAATGCTGGGAACAACTCTCGGGTTTAGAGCCCCTATCGGCTCTAAACCTTTTTGTCGTTAATTAGTTTATTTTCAACCAAGCCTATACAAATGTCGCAAAAATATAATAATCAGCGAATTTCATTCGCAACTTCCAAGACTCTCTTCGAGTATCCGGACCTGCTGACAGTACAGCTGGAATCCTTCAGGGATTTTTTTCAGCTCGACACTACCGCCGAAAACAGGAAGAATGAAGGGCTTTACAAAGTTTTCCAGGAAATTTTCCCCATAACGGATACAAGGAATAACTTCAATCTGGAATTTATCGATTATTTCGTTGATCCATCGAAATATACAATCGAAGAATGTCTTGAAAGAGGCCTGACATACAGCGTTCCTCTAAAGGCAAAACTGAAGCTTTCGTGCACGGATCCGGAACATGAGGACTTCGAGACCAAAATAGAAAACGTATATCTCGGGAATATTCCGTATATGACTCCGCAGGGAACTTTTGTCATAAACGGGTCAGAACGTATAATAGTATCGCAATTACATCGTTCCCCTGGTGTATTCTTCGGAGAAAGCCTGCATGCAAACGGGACAAAGCTGTATTCTGCCAGAATAATACCGTTCAAGGGATCCTGGATCGAATTTGCCACCGACATCAACAATGTGATGTACGCATATATCGACCGCAAAAAGAAACTTCCTGTCACGACCCTGCTCCGCGCTATCGGATTCGACAGCGACAAGAAGATACTTGACATCTTCAACCTTGCAGATGAAGTGCAGGTAAATGAAGAAAACCTTAAAAGCTGCATTGGGAGGGAACTTGCAGCTAGAGTCTTAAAGACTTGGAACGAAGACTTCGTGGATGAAGATACCGGAGAAGTCGTTTACATAGAACGAAACGAAACGATATTCGAAAGGGGAACGACCGTAACGGAAGAAATAATACCGAGCATCCTGGATTCCGGCATCTCTTCCATCCTTCTCAGAAAACAGAACAAGGATATCGACGATTACGAAATCATATTCAATACCCTGCAGAAAGATACCACAAACAACGAAAAGGAAGCGATCTACTATACCTACAGGCAACTCCGCAATTCCGAGCCGCCTGACGAGGCGACCGCAAGAGACGTCATTGACAAGCTGTTCTTCTCCGACAAGCGTTACGACCTCGGCGACGTGGGCCGTTATCGCCTGAATAAAAAGCTCTTTACCGACAAGGACGGGCATATGGTCAAGGACGCACCTTCCCTCGACGTGAAAATACTTACAAAGGAAGACATCAGAGCAATCATAAATTACCTGATAAAACTCATAAATTCCAAAGCTACCGTAGACGACATCGACCATCTCTCCAACAGACGTATCCGTACGGTTGGTGAACAGCTCGCGAACCAATTCAGCGTCGGGCTCTCCAGAATGGCACGCACCATCAGGGAACGCATGAATGTCCGCGACAGCGAAGTGTTCGGTCCCATGGACTTGATTAACTCGAAGACGCTCTCTTCGGTCATCAATTCGTTCTTCGGGACCAGCCAACTTTCGCAATTCATGGACCAGACCAATCCTCTGGCCGAAATGACACATAAACGCCGCCTTTCGGCCCTCGGTCCTGGAGGTCTTTCGAGAGACCGCGCAGGATTCGAAGTAAGGGACGTGCACTATACGCATTACGGACGTCTCTGCCCTATCGAAACACCAGAAGGACCTAACATTGGCCTTATTTCCTCTCTTTGCATATTCGCCAGGATAAACGATCTCGGATTCATCGAAACCCCTTACCGAAAGGTTACGGACGGAAAAGTAGACCTGAGCGATAAGGGTATCATCTACATGAGTGCAGAAGAGGAGGAAAATAAGATTGTCGCCCAGGCCAACTGCAATCTCGACGACAATGGAAACATTCTTGACGACCGCATAAAATGCCGCTACGAAGCCGACTATCCAGTCGTCACGAAAGACAAGGTCGACTATATCGATGTAGCTCCCAACCAGATAGCATCAGTTGCCGCCGCCTTGATCCCGTTCCTTGAACACGACGATGCAAACCGCGCGCTGATGGGATCAAACATGATGAGACAAGGCGTTCCCATAATAAAGCCTGAAGCCCCGATAGTCGGGACCGGACTAGAAGGAGTTCTCGTACGGGATTCACGCAGCCAGATAATGGCCGAGAAGAGAGGCGAAGTGGTATATGTCGACGCCAGGGAAATAGACGTCAAATACGAACAGACTCCTGACGAGAAATTCGTAAGTTTCGATCCTGACATCACCGTCTATAAACTGCCCCTGTACAGACGCACAAACCAAGACATGTCCATTTACCTAAAGCCTATAGTCCGAAAGGGTGACAAGGTAGCAAAGGGACAGATAATGACCGAAGGATACGCTACGGAAGGAGGAGAATTGGCCTTGGGAAGGAACTTGAAAGTGGCATTCATGCCTTGGAAGGGTTACAACTACGAGGATGCCGTCGTCCTCTCGGAAAGAGTTGTTAGGGAAGATATTCTAACCTCCATCCATATCGACGAATATCAGATGGAAGTCCGCGACACCAAGCGTGGCATGGAAGAACTGACAAGCGACATTCCCAACGTCAGTGAAGACGCCACAAAGGAACTCGACCAACACGGCATAATCCGCATAGGTGCATACGTAAAACCGGGAGATATCCTAATAGGCAAAATAACCCCTAAAGGCGAAACTGATCCGTCTCCTGAGGAAAAATTACTGCGCGCCATTTTCGGAGACAAGGCCGGAGATGTTAAAGACGCTTCCCTTAAGGCGAACCCTTCGCTTTATGGCACCGTGATCGACACCAAGCTTTTTTCACGCGTTACGAAAGACAATACGAAGAAAGGGAAGATCAACATGAAAGCCTCTCTCCAGAAAGTCGAAGACGAGTACAATGAAAAAGTAGCCAAACTAAAGTCCATTTTCATAGACAAACTGATGACCCTTGTAGAAGGGAAGGAAAGTTGCGGCGTAAGCGATCTTTCCGGACTCATTGTCTTTCCGAAGGGAGAGAAGTTCACACGTGCCGGATTCGAGCGCATCGACAACTTCGAAGACATAGTTACCGCAAAATGGACATCAGATAAGAAATCAAATGATTTGATCAAGAAATTGATCAACAATTATCTTATTGCCTTTAAAAAATACGATGCCGATCTGCAGAGGGTCAAGAGCACGATTACCGTCGGAGACGAACTCCCTTCGGGCATCATGCAGCTTGCAAAAGTTTATGTAGCCAAGAAACGCAAGATACGCGTCGGTGACAAGGTGGCAGGACGCCATGGGAACAAGGGCATCGTAGCAAAAATCGTCCGTGACGAAGACATGCCATTCCTCGACGACGGCACACACATGGACATAGTTCTCAATCCTATGGGCGTACCTTCCCGTATGAATTTGGGCCAGATTTACGAAACAGTTCTCGGATGGGCCGGAAAGGAATTAGGCCTGAAGTTCTCGACGCCAATATTTGACGGCGCCTCACTAGACGAAATCAACGAATACACCGACAAGGCAAAACTTCCTCGTTACGGGAGGATCAAACTTCGCAACGGTGAAACCGGGGAATATTTCGACCAGCCGGCAACCGTAGGAGTGATCTACATGATTAAGCTGGGCCATATGGTCGACGACAAGATGCACGCACGTTCCATCGGACCTTATTCCCTTATTACCCAGCAACCTTTGGGAGGCAAGGCACAATTCGGAGGACAACGTTTTGGTGAAATGGAGGTGTGGGCCCTGGAAGCATTCGGAGCTGCAAATGCACTTCAGGAAATGCTTACCATAAAGTCCGACGACGTCACAGGCCGTTCACGTGCCTATGAAGCCATCGTCAAAGGAGACCCGATGCCCGTTCCAGGCATACCGGAGTCACTGAACGTACTCTTGCATGAACTCCGCGGCCTTGCATTGAGCATAAAACTGGAGTAATCTTTTGAACTTATAAATAAGCATAATATGCCTGAAAATAAAGATATAAAAATCAACAGCAATTTCAGCAAGATTACAATCGGCCTCGCTTCGCCGGAAGAGATCCTATCCCTTTCCCACGGAGAGGTCCAAAAACCTGAAACTGTAAATTACCGCACTTACAAGCCTGAAAGGGACGGTCTTTTCTGCGAACGCATTTTCGGTCCTACCAAAGATTACGAATGCCACTGCGGAAAATACAAGAGAATCCGTTATCGCGGAATCGTCTGCGACCGCTGCGGTGTTGAAGTCACTGAGAAAAAGGTACGCCGCGAACGCATGGGACATATAGCACTGACCGTTCCGGTAGCTCACGTCTGGTATTTCCATTCCACACCCAACAAAATAGGTTACCTGCTCGGAATTTCTTCCAAGAATCTCGAGAAGATCATCTATTATGAAAGGTACATAATCATACAACCGGGAATAGTCAATACTCTCGGAATACACATGGAAGACGGTGGGGAGTTCAAACAGAACGACCTGCTCGACGAGGAAACTTACCTCGACATCATGTCCAAGCTTCCAAAGGACAACCAGCTCAAGGAGGACAGCGATCCGGATAAATTCATGGCCGAGATGGGAGCGGAAGCGATTTATAAACTGCTTTGCCGAGTCAACCTAGACCAGCTTTCATACGACTTGAGGAACAAGGCCCAGCACGAAACTTCCCAACAACGCAAAACCGAAGCACTGAAGCGTCTTAACGTAATAGAGGCCTTCCGTGAATCCAAAGACATAAATCGTCCGGAATGGATGATACTTAAGGTTCTACCGGTAATTCCACCAGATTTGCGCCCACTCGTACCGCTGGACGGAGGAAGGTTTGCGACAAGCGACCTCAACGAACTATACCGCCGCGTGATCATCAGGAACAACCGTCTTAAGAGACTTATCGAAATCAATGCACCGGAAGTCATCTTGCGTAATGAAAAGCGCATGCTCCAGGAAGCCGTCGACAGTCTTTTCGACAATTCCCGCAAGTCCAATGCGGTCAAGTCGGAATCCAACAGGGCACTGAAATCGCTATCCGATTCCCTGAAGGGGAAACAGGGGCGTTTCCGCCAGAACCTGCTCGGCAAGCGCGTGGACTATTCAGCACGTTCGGTGATCGTCGTAGGACCGGAACTTAAAATGCACGAATGCGGCATGCCAGTTGATATGGCGGCCGAACTTTACAAGCCGTTCATCATCCGCAAGCTCATAGAACGAGGAATAGTCAAGACCGTCAAATCGGCCAAAAAGATAGTGGATCGCAAGGATCCCGTAATAATGGACATCCTTGAAAACGTTATGAAAGGCCATCCCGTCTTTCTAAACCGTGCCCCTACCCTCCACCGCCTAGGAATACAGGCTTTCCAGCCCAAACTTATAGAAGGAAAGGCTATACAACTGCATCCGCTGGCCTGCACCGCATTCAATGCCGACTTCGACGGTGACCAGATGGCCATTCATCTTCCATTGGGTAACGCCGCCGTTCTCGAAGCACAGCTCCTGATGTTAGGCAGCCACAACATACTCAACCCTGCCAACGGTGCTCCAATCACAGTACCTTCGCAAGACATGGTACTGGGAATTTACTACATAACGAAAATCACAGGTGTAACGGAAATCGGCAAACCGAATCCGGGAACTGATCCTTGGGATGACATCACCAACGGAAGCGTTGCGTTCGACAAGTCATTGGTAGCCAAAGATGGGAAGACCCTTAACGCAGCCTTCACGTTCTATGGACCTGAAGAGGCAGTCATAGCCTATAACGAAGGCCGCGTAGATCTGCACACCCTTGTCAAGGTAAGGGTACGAACTCTCGACAATAAAGGCGACCAAACCTACGTAATAAAATATACTTCCGTCGGCCGCGTGATCTTCAACCAGATCGTACCAGACAAACTTCCTTACATCAACAAACTTCTAAAGAAGAAGGATTTAAGGGACATAATCGGCATTGTCATGAAAAGATGCGGGACTCCTGTCACGGCCAATTTCCTAGATGACCTGAAGAACATGGGGTACAACCGTGCATACTTGGCAGGCATATCCTTCAATCTAGGTGATGTCATCATTCCTAAGGAGAAGGAGTCCCTGATAAACGACGGTTATAGTAAAGTCGAGGAGATACAGTCCAATTACGACATGGGCCTTCTTACAAACAACGAACGTTACAATCAGGTCATCGATGTTTGGACCAATACCAACAACAAACTCAAGAAAGAGGTAAACAAACAGATAAAGGAGGACCAGGGCGGGTACAACCCTATCTTCATGATGCTGGACTCCGGAGCCCGTGGCTCTGAGGAACAGATACGCCAGCTGTGCGGAATGCGCGGACTGATGGCAAAGCCCCAGAAATCCGGTGCCACCGGCAACGAAATCATTGAAAACCCTATCCTCGCCAACTTCAAGGAAGGTCTCTCAGTACTGGAATACTTCATATCCACGCACGGCGCCCGCAAAGGGCTGGCAGACACCGCATTAAAGACAGCGGATGCAGGTTATCTTACACGAAGGCTGGTCGATGTTTCACATGACGTCATCATAAATGAGGACGATTGCGGTACTTTGCGCGGAATCATAGCGACGGATATAAAGAATGACGACATCGTCGTAGAATCCCTCGCTGACAGAATACTCGGAAGGGTTTCTGTACACGATATCGTCGATCCGCATACGGGTGAACTCATACTTCCTGCAGGGGAAGAAATTACAGAAGAAATTTGCGATAAGGTTACCAAAGCAAACATCCAAAGCGTAGAAATACGTTCGGTGCTCACCTGTGAATCAAAGAAGGGGATATGCGCCAAATGTTACGGCCGTAACCTCGCTACCGGACATATGGTCCAAAAGGGTGAAGTTGTCGGTGTCATAGCGGCACAAGCCATAGGCGAACCTGGTACTCAGCTTACCCTGCGTACCTTCCATGTAGGCGGCACCGCTTCCGGTGCAGCGGTGGAAAGCGAATTGCAGGCTAAATTCGACGGCATCCTGAAGATTGAGGAACTCAGGACCCTTGATCCAAAAGATACCGACGGCCGTATAATTGTGATCGGACGTACTGCCGAAGCCTCAATAATCGACAGCAACACGGGAACCATACTGTCACAGCACAACATACCATACGGTTCCGAAATATTCAGGAAAGACGGTGAATCCATCACCAAAGGCGACGTGATATGCAAATGGGATCCTTACAACGCTTCGACCATTGCAGAAGTAGCCGGCAAGGTAGCATACGAGAATCTGGACGAGGGCGTCACATTCCGCAACGAAGCCACCGACGAGTATTCCACCCACCGTGAAAAAGTCATAATCGAGTCACGAGACAAGACCAAGACTCCTGTACTTAAAATAGTAGGAAACGATGGAGGAGTGTTGAAACAATACAACCTGCCTGTCGGAGCACACATAATCATCGAGGAGGGCACCGATGTCAAAGTCGGAGAAATCCTCGTCAAGATTCCTCGCGCAATCGGCAAGTCCGGTGATATTACCGGAGGCCTACCTCGTGTCACCGAATTATTCGAAGCCAGAAATCCTTCCAATCCGGCCATCGTCTCAGAAATCAACGGCGAAGTCATAAACGGAAAGATAAAACGCGGAAACCAGGAGATCATCGTCCAGAACAAGGATAAGACGGGCAACGTTATTTGTGAAAAACACTATTTGATTCCTACCCAGCGCCAGATCCTTGTCCAGGAAAATGACTACGTCAAGGCAGGCATGCCTCTGTCTGACGGAGCCATCTCGCCAAGCGATATCCTCGAAATCCAGGGACCTATAAAAGTCCAGGAATACATAGTAAACCAAGTCCAGGACGTATACCGCAACCAAGGCGTGAAAATCAATGACAAGCATTTCGAAATCATCGTAAGGCAGATGATGCGGAAAGTGCAGATCATCGACCCCGGCGACACCAGATTCCTTCCTGAACAACTCGTAGAGAAAACCGAATTCACCGAAGTCAACGATGACATTTTCGACAAGAAAGTCATAACCGATGAGGGAGATTCAGCATCCCTGGGAGAAGACAAGAGGATGCAAGCCGGCAAGATCATAACGGTAAGGGAACAGAGGGATATCAATTCCATCCTAAAACGCCAGGACAAAAAGCTTGTAGAAGCCAGGGATGCAGTTCCTGCAACTTCGAGACAGATTCTTCAGGGTATTACCCGTGCTGCATTGCGTACCAACAGCTTCATGTCCGCGGCTTCTTTCCAGGAAACTACCAGAGTATTGAGCGAAGCCGCGATTTATGGCAAAACCGATCCTTTGGAAGGGCTGAAGGAAAACGTCATCTGCGGACACCTGATTCCTGCCGGAACCGGCCAGAGAATATTCGACAAACTTATTGTCGCCTCTATGGACGATTACAACAAGATGATGGCAGGTGCTGCTACCCCGGATGCAAAACCGGCCGGAACCTCCAATGAAAAAAAATAAAGTGCATATAATATCACATTTATGAAAAAGTATCTTTATCTAGCAATAACTCTCTTTGTTGCAGCAGCTTGCGGCAGCAACCAAAACGGTTATCTGATCAAGGGGACCTTTACCGGCAATGCATCCAAGTACAATGGAAAAGAGGTTTATCTAATCTCTCAGACAGAAGGAGCTTCTCTTACAGATACGGCTGTCGTATCCGGAGACTCCTTCAAATTCAAAGGTACCGCTACCGATCCGCACAATGCATCCATGAAGATAGAAGGCGTTCCAGGAGTAGTTCCGATTTTTCTCGAAAACTATTCCTACAAAGTCACAATCCCTGTGGACAGTCTTCGGGGATCAGTGGTAGAAGGGGGAGAAACCCAAGAGATCATTACCAATCTTGCCAAAGCGAAGAAGACAATAAGCGCCAAATACAACATGCAGGCTCTTATGGCCGAATATACCAAAGGCAATCCGGGCGAAAAGCGCAAAAAGGAAATTCTCGACACTTACAGCAATTACAAGAAAGAACTACAGAGTAAGGAAAAAGAGATCCTAGCCAACGCATCCCCATACACTTTCTATTCACTTGAAGAGATTAGTGACAGGATAGACATTAACCCTATCGACACCACCGATTCTCTTCTTGTACCTTACCGCAAAAATCCCAAGTTTCAAAATACCACTATTCTGAAGAACATTGAGAAAGAGGTTGCGGCAATAAAGAGTCTTCAGCCCGGAAACGTCGCCCCAGATTTCACTCTTCCGGGATCGAACGGGAAGAATATAACGTTCTCGGACGTATATAAAGCCAACAAGATTACCATGATCGATTTCTGGGCATCCTGGTGCAATCCTTGCCGTAGTCAAAATCCGCAACTCGTTGGAATCTACAATGATTACAGGGAAAGAGGATTCCAGATATTGGGCGTTTCGATGGACAACAATCGCGACGCATGGCTAAGAGCCGTCAAGGAGGATAAATTGGACTGGCCACAGGGATCAGAGGTAAAATTCTGGAACACGTTCGTACGCAACCTATACAAGGTCAACTATATTCCTCAAAACGTAATCGTTGACCAGACGGGGACTATCCTGGCAAATAAGATAGGGCTCGATTCCCTTCGTACTATTCTTGATTCGAAGCTAAAATAACAATAAATCAAAAAAAGGAAAAACGGCTGAAAAATATTTTTCAGCCGTTTTTTTTGCATAAAGCAAGCATGGCGCATCCGTATCAGATCACTATATTTCCACTGAAGGAACAGCCGATATCGGGAGCAATAAAACGAACCATGCCGGACATGACGGACGTCTCAGAAGAGGAATAGAAAGCACTATGGCCTTTTCTCCCCTTTGGTGAATGACATAAAAGCATGCGTCTGGCTTGCAATGCTACGGAGGGAGCCGGATTTACGATTTCCACCCCTGGACCGGCCGCCCGCCTTACGGCATCCATCAGAAATGGATAATGGGTACAACCAAGAACAATATTGTCCGCACCGGCTTCAACCATAGGCCTTACATATTTTGAAACGAGACGATAAGCCTCGTCCGAAGCGGCATTGCCATTTTCGACAAGCTCGACAAGTCCAGTTCCCACCTGTTCCACTACTTTGATACCGCTTGCGAAATCTTCCAGGGTTTTGTGGTAAATCTGCCCTTTCAACGTACCGGCTGTGGCAAGTACTCCAACCACCCCGCTTTTAGAATGCATTACTGCAGGTTTAACCGCGGGCTCCATCCCTACGAAAGGTATATTGTAATGTGACCGCAAATATCCTATGGATGCGGCGGTGGCGGTATTACACGCCACCACAATCATAGATGCTTTCTTAGAAAGTAGGAAATCGGTAATCGCAACGGATCTTTTGCAAACGATATCTGCAGGCTTCGGTCCATAAGGACAGAATGCACCGTCGGAGAAATATGTATAATCCTCTTCCGGCATCAGGGCGTAAAGCTCTTTCCACACTGACAACCCTCCGACCCCGGAATCGAATATTCCGATCATCTGCTATTCTATCCTCTTATATGTGTATTTTTCAGCAGTGCCAACGGTCGTTTCCATAATCATGGTATCGTCATCGGTCATAGAGACAACATATGTATTGCCCCACGCAGTCCCATCAGAATAGACACCCGACAACATATTGTCAGAAAGAGTCCACGTGCCGGTAAAGGTATTTAGATAGCCATCACCGATATTCTGACGCAAACTGAATTCATTTGTCGTCGTTCCTCCGATAAAAGCGATAAACACCGATACCTGCTCCTCACCTATCGTTACACTTTTTGTAGAATAATCGACAAGCTCCCATTCACCGATAAGCAATGAATAAAGGTCGTCATTGGTTGCCTTTTTACAGCCCGAAAGCATCACTGCCACTACAAATAAAAATAGAACGGATATTTTTTTCATTATAGCCATCCCCCACTCGTGCTTTTAAATGATCTTACTACTATGGAAATTTCCTGAGAAATAGCCATTCCACCGATACTGTCATCGCCACCAAGCTGTGAACCTCCCCCTATGGCATGAACAGTTAGCTTGGCAGAACCGATCTTTGTCGGATAAACATAGAGACGTCCGTACTCGATATACGGATCTTCACTCAGCCCTATTGCAGCCTTATCTTTGTCGGATATATCTATCCCCGTGTAAGTGAGATTTACGGAAGACGTACCGAAATATGGTGAAATGTCAAGCCACTGCCTATCACCGGCAGCCGCAAGCAGGCAAGGGACACCTTCAATCTTCATCATCAGAAGCCAGGCATCGATTGACCCCGTTCCCATTTTCTTCATGTAATTTTTCAACTCAAGGGGTGAATGTGCATTGTTGTAATATTCCTTCGTACCTATCATACGTTTGTCAAAGTCGTTCGCAGATGTCACGACAAGTTCCTTGAATTTTTTCACTGTAAAAGTCTTGCCAATCTTTTTAGCATAAGAAAGCCCCAGCGCGACGATTCCCGACACATGGGGACATGCCATGGAAGTCCCCTGCATGTATCCATAATTATCATCATAAAGTTCGCATGGTACCGTCGAAAGAATCAGGGCCTTATGGGTTGTCCACGGAGCAAGATAAGCCTCACCTCCAGGAGCGACTATGTTACAGCCAGGACCATAATTGGTATAATAAGTCGGTAAATAATCGGGGCCGAAAGCGGAAACACTTATTATGTCACTCATCGCTCCTGGATAAGTCGCATAAGGATCACCGTCATTCCCTGAAGCAAAAACCGCGATTCCTCCATCGATAACACTGTTATTCTTAGTCGCCTCGAAATAATCGATAGCATCCATTTCTACTCCATTCGCACTCTTATAGCTTCCATCCGAAAGATAGGCACCACCTTTGTATCCAAAAGAACAAGAGATGATCGACGCTCCCATATCGGCAGCATATTTGATAGCTTTCGCTATAGTATAAGAATCTCCCCCTTCATTACCATCGAAAACCTGACAAGACATTATCCTAACGCCGTCATTATTTCCGCTGCCTCCGGCTACTGAACTAATTCCCACTCCATTGTTGTTTACAGCCGAGACGATTCCGGCACAATGCGTCCCATGCCCCGAGTCACCGGTTTTACTCCATGTTATATCACCGTTTGAAACGAAATTATATCCGTAAATATCATCGACGAAACCGTTTCCATCGTCGTCGACACCTTTTTTTCCATTGTATTCCTTGGAATTCACCCACATATTGCCCTGAAGGTCAGGGTGATTATATTTGACGCCTTCATCTACTATGGCTACAACTATGGAAGGATCCCCGGTAGTCAAGGAATTCCATACGTCGTAAACATTGACATCTCCGCCTTTGTACGCAGTCGTCGCTATGGATGCATTACCCAGATTCTTTAAGTTCCACTGGTCGGACAAATAAGGGTCGTCGAAAGTCGTAGTCGACTTTGTAGCAAGCGATGTAATGGGGTTGCCGTCATACGGATAAACGATACAATCAGAGGCTTTTGCAGCCTTATTGTTATATTCAACGGTACTTATTTCGTCAATAAGGGAAAGATCGGAAGCCAACTTTTCGATGTCATGATCGGAAATCGTAACCTTATACCATAAATCTAGACCATATTTAATTTCCATTTCCTCTTTGCCTTTGAAGGATGTGAATACGGGCGAGATAGATTTGACTCCCAGCGACTCGAGTTTACATTGAATATCATCGTTCAACGGACTTGTCAATTTTATAAGCAAAGCATTTTGATCTGCCGTACTCGATTTGGTATTGACAATCTTTTCCGATGCTGAACCCGAATCATTACTTTCATAATCTATATCCGCCGTACAACCGGTAATAAGAAAAAAGGCAATCAAAGAGATGAAAATCCTCTTGTTCATTTTACAAGATATAAAAAAGGGCCTGGCCAATATTTGCCAGGCCCGTGACTGTTATTAATAAATTATATTTTCGCTTCTTTTATCGGCTTTCCCATGAAAAGTTCTGCCGCTTAAGGAAGACGGAGAAGTTGAAAACGGAACGGAAGAACATTCCGCCTGAACATCTACTCCGGATTGCACACCCTGCTGGCTTACAGATTTCCCGTTGTTTTCGAAAGGTTTCCTGTTCCCGACAAGCATATCATCCAAAACGGAGAATGACCTGCGCTGACCGGTAACAGCATTATAGTTAACGGAAGCAGGAGCAACTCCATTATCATCCTTTGCCGGATCGACCAACAGATACTTGCTGAAATAGCAGTAGTAAGCGGACGAGGTGCAGAAAGTTGTACCGTTGAATCCGTATGAATCATACTGAGGATCGAAAATAAACGCTACATAGCCATCCGCTACCGGAATTCCAAAGAGAATGTATGATGCATTGTATACGTTGCCGCTGGTAGTGACGTATTTGAATAATGTATTCCCGTCCACAGTGGTCTTGCTTGAGAAATATAGAATTCCACCATAATAGTCAAGCTCGATCTTGTCGTCGAAATTATTTTGTGAAGCATAAGATCCAGCAAAACCACTAGCATATACATATTCATCGTACAAATCATAATCATCAGGTCCTGCGGTAGGAGTGTCACTCTGCGATAATGTAACCTTGCCTAGATACTCTCTCATGCCGAGATTGCCATTTTCATCTATTCCATATAGATTCCACGTTCCGAATAAACCGGATGAGTGTTCCGGAGCTAAATCCGAAATATAATCATCAATGGAATAGTCCTGATAGATAGGAAGCGGATCACCGTTTGTAGTAGCCGAAGCGGAAATGATTTTATTTTCATAACCGTTGGATGCCCAAACGAGCAGATCGTATGCGGTCCCCGGTGAAAGCTTTGTAAACAGGCTGGCAAGTCCACTGGCATTGAGAGAATCGAGATCCTCCTGTTTTATAGGATCGGAAGACTCCAAGTCAGTTACTACATCGTCATACTTAGTCAGGACATCAGTATGCTTGTACAAGCCGATTTTAGCAGAAACGACATCAGAACCGTAAACATAATACTCTAGAGAATTTTCCGATGTATACCCTTCTGGCGTATACCTGTCGGTAACGGTCAGACCGCAATTCACAACAACAGGTACTTCATCTCCGGCTGCGACATAACAGAATTCGACGGATGTAGACTCCTGTGCATTTTTATCCGCATCGAAGGTTACGGCAACAAGGGTGTACTTGCCGGTCTTGTCCAAAGTGATTTCCTGGACGCCGGAAGCAGTGACGGATTTTGCGTTTGTTTCCGTACCGTCGGAAATATCTGCGACTCTCGCTTCTATCTGGGCTACGTTTAGAGATCCTTCGTAAACGGCATACTTGGCTTCTGCGACATCGGAGCCCAAGGTAAACTTGACAGGAAGCTGGCCCTCCGCTGATATACCGGCATCAAGAGCTAACGTATAATCGGTCAGCACGGCACCCGGGAACACGATTGTAATAACTCCGTCACTTTGGGTATAGTTCCATCCCCCTACACCGTTCATATAGAAATACGGAGCAAGCTGGACTCCTGCAGGCAGACCATTGCTTTGGTATTGAAGAACTTTATTATACAATAGATTTTCTTCGGACCGCAATGACGAAAAAGAGCCGGGATAGATAGCCATCACCTCGGCATTATAGGAAGTGTGGTAATATCCTGTATTATAATTTGCGAAATAAACCAAGTCGCTCTTTGTAATGGTAATAGCGCCATCATAAAGCTTATCGCCTGGTTGCAGGAGTCGAAATTCTATATAAGGGCTTGGTCCATCCTTGTAATAATCGGGATAATATCCTTCTGCCGTCAGTCCTTCGGAATAAGGATCAATGAGCCTGAAAATATTATTATTCTTGTCATTTTGAATCAGTTCGGCTTCATATGTGTTCTCGAACATCCATGTATCTGTGAATTTGGCCATTCCGAGGGAATTCCATTTGTCTCTTATCACGGTATAGTCAAATGCAACAGGTTGGCTGTTGTACTTTGATGCATATTTTTCATCTGTAACGAGAAAATGGCAAGTATATGAGACCCCGACCTCGGCATTATCGAATGTCAACTTACAGGTCGTTTCACTTTGTCCGTCAGCGAAAGAAATCTCCGAAGCAGAGATCACATCGGTATCTCCGGTAAAAGTATACGGAACTGTAATGGCACCGCTAGTATTGGCACGTGCGACAGTTATCGTAGCAACGGTAGAATCGGACGGATCCAGAGTGAGGTCTTCATCCTGTGATGGAAAATATACGCCGTAGCATCCGTCCACATCGGCTTCGCCAGGCTGGTGCACCACATCTTCCTTACAAGAAGTAAGGGCAAAAGCCAAAGAAGCGACAGCTAATAATGTAATATATATTCTTTTCATAAAATTTATAGTTAAAGAGTTAGTCGGTGACACCATCGCGCAGGTCAGGGTTCTGATCCTGAACAGGCTGCGAACCACCCGTATTGTCAACAATTGCAAAGTTGGTATTCATCTCGCTCGTAGTGAAACGAAGCAGCCACCATCCATCGTCGGCAGTCATATTGAAGCGGAAAGCTTCCGGAACTATGCTTGTCTTGGCATCCGTAAAACGGACCATAGGCTTGCCGAGGCGCCTTAGGTCACTGTTGGCAAACCCTTCGCCCCAGAGTTCTACTCTTCTCTGGAACCATATTTCATTCTCCAGCGTACGACCCGTAAGGGAACAATCATAGGAAGGATCACGATAAGTTCTTACGAAATTATTGAGAATTTCCTTGGCCTTTGCGGTGTTGCCGCTCTTGGCATAACCCTCAGCCTCTATGAGAATCATCTCTTCAACACGCATGAAAGGCCAATCTTCCACATTATCCGTTGTACCTATCGGATCTGTTCCGAACTTGACATTGGTATACGGCTGGAAAGCCACTTTCACATCGGGAATTTCGCCTGCTGCGATATCCTGTCCCGTAAAAGATCCCCACGTGAGACCATCGAGCAAAGGGGAATAAATGTTTTCGTCTACCCACCAGCCCTTGCGTACATCCGTACTCGGGATTTTGTCATAAAGGATATTATTGCACCTTGCATAACATCCGCATGCAGGTGAATAGCCATTAGCTGAGAAAGAACGGAGCCAACTGGACGAAGTCGCATAGGGGAATACCTTTGCAATGGAAACAGTCATATCATAACCCCAAAGCCAATCGTGTTCGCTTATGTCCATGAGGAAAGGTTTTGACACCTCTGCGATGGAAGCCGGGGTATAGCCTTCGGCCGCTTTTTCGGCATCTTCAGCAGCCTTCGCCCATTCTCCCATATTCAGATACGCACGCGCACGGAGACCATATGCAACCTGCTGGTCAATCTTCGACTTGTCAGGACGCACATATCCGTCAAGATTAGTAATTGCATAATCAAGGTCGGAAATGATCTGATCATAAACCTCCCCTACGGTTGCGCGGGGGTTGTTGGTAAAATTGGTAGTCGTATCAGTAACCAATGGAACGCATGGCTTGTCCTTGGAGGTAGCATAACTGAACTGGTAGTAAGGAGCAAGGCAAAGATAAGAAAATGCGCGAATGGCATAGGCCTGAGCCACCTTTGCCAAGATATCCTTGTCTTCCGTATCACTCGGATATGCCCTGATTACATCGTTTGCCGCCGCAATTTCATTATAGCAGCAAGCATAACGGATATAAGGATTGGCGTAGTTGGCATTTCTCGACGTCAACTCACCGCAACAGCTGAACCAGTTATAGTTGTTATCTGCCAACACTATGTCGCCGGATTCGATGTCATTCGAAAAAGATGACATGATAAAGCCGTAGTCGTCCGTGCGATTGCGGGTTCCGAAAACGCTCAGAGGCTGTCCGAGTTTAGTATACATGCCCGAGAACAAAGCATCGGCACGAGAAGGATCCGCAAGAGTACTTTCCTTTAGTTGTGACTCAAGGATGGTACCGCCCTGTGGGGAGACATTGTCGATATCTGTGCATGCACCCAGGGCCAAAGCTGTAAGAGCAAATGCAGCGAATAATATTTTTTTCATTGTATGTGTCATTAAGTATTATTAGAATGTGAAGGATACGCCGCCTGTGATGTTACGCATATTTGTGTAACCACCGGTATTCAAGCCTGAACCGGAAGTATAAGAACCGATCCCGAATGAATATCTTGGATCAATACCCTTTCTTGCGGTTAAGAGAAGGAGGTTCTCTCCTGCTATATATATCCTGAGACCTCCGATATTTAGCTTGGAAGTAAAACTCTTAGGAAAAGTATAACCGAATTGGGCATTGTTGACACTCAGATAGTCAGAACTTATGAGAAAACGGTCAACGGCCGTCTGGCCGACGAGGGAGTTGCCGTCGAGACGTGGAATGTTGGAATCAGGATTTTCCGGGGTCCATGCCTTCAAAAGGTCCTTATGCATATTCTGGCCCGCATTGGACTGGGTATGCATCAAAGCCTGGTAAGACCCGTCGTAATATTGGCCTCCGAGCTGGAAAGACATCTGTATGGAAAAGTCGAAGCCGTAAGCAGCGAGAGAAGTGCCAAAGCCACCCGAGACTTTAGGAAGTATGCATCCTATATCAAACTGGTCGGCATCGGTGAAAACTTTAGTAGTACCTATTTCACCTGTCTCGTTACCATCTTCGTCCTTTATCTTGTAATAATAAAGTGCTTCACCGGTCTCGTGATCAACACCGGCATATTTTCTGAGATAAGCGTCCTGGAGGGATCCGCCGACTTTGATGATACGGGAACTCCCCTTGATGCCGGATTCGGAAACCGATTCATCGAGAGAGAGAATGGTATTCTTGTAAGATGTAAGGTTCAGGTTCCAATTCCACTGGAAATTCTTTGTCTTCACGATCGGGCCATCCAGGGAAAGTTCAACGCCGGCATTGCTAATGGAACCGACGTTGATAGGATATACACCGGTCGGATTACCTGCAGACAGTGGAACGTCCTTACTGTAAAGCAGATTGGAAGTAATACGGTCGAACCCTTCGATATCTCCGTTCAGTTTGCCGTGGAAAAGTTCGAAATCGAAACCGACATTTATGGAATGCGATGACTCCCAAGTCAGATCTTCGTTTCCCTTGTAAGAAAGGGTAAGTGAATATTCGCCTGTAGACTCATTATATGAATGAGTGTACTGATCGGAATACGGAAAATAGCTTCCGAGGTTATCATTGCCCTGAACACCCCAGCTGGCCTTGAATTTCAACATGTCTACCCAATCGACATCCTCCATGAAATCCTCCTTCGAGATAAGCCAGGCAGCTCCGACGCTACCGAAGTTGCCCCAGCGATGACCTTTCGCAAAGCGCGAAGACGCATCGCGACGATAGGATCCGCTCAGGAAATATTTCTGGGCATAATCATACTGTGCCCTGAACAGAAAACCTTCGGTCATGTAATTGTAGGTATAGGATTCGGTTTTCTTAGCTGTAGTGCCGTCAGCATTGTTCAGCTCGCCGATGAACGGATCGAACAGGCGTTCGTTGTAACCGTAGAGTCTTTGGTTCTTTACCTCATAGCGCTCGAAACCGCCGAGGACGTCTATGTTATGGGATTCCCCAATGGTAGTTTTATATTCCGCCAGATACTGCGTGTTGATATCGAATTTTCTTTGCTGGGTTACTTCAACGGCGCCATCGGTAGCAGATGAAGAACCGAACTGGCTATACAGAGCATTATCGCGGGTATTGTCATTCATCAGACCCAGGTTCGCAGTCAGGGAAAATCCCTTGAAAGGAGTCATGACAACGCCCCATTTGCCAGTAATGACGTCTGCATAACTCTGATCGGAATTATACTCATTGTCCCTGACGGCATTGCCGACAAAGTTTGGACGCTTGAAATTGGTCTGATTGGCATCGTATACTACGCGACCATTTTCTGTCTTGATAGTACCGTCAGCATTGCGTACATAAAGAGGATAAATAGGAGCAATATTGTTACAGATGTAGAATATGTTTCCTGAAGAACCGAACGTACTTGCAGAATAAGAAGGAGTCTGGGAATCTGAATAGGAGTAGCTTATATTAGTCGTGACCTTCAACCAGGATTTTGCCTGGTAATCGGCATTGATACGTCCCGTGTAACGCTTGTAATTGGAATTGTCGACGATACCGCCGTCATCGAGGATACCGACGCTCGCGTAGTATGAAAGCTGATCCTTTGATCCACTTACCGAAAGGTTGTATTCCTGCCTGAAAGAGCTGTGGAACACTTCGTCATACCAGTTGTCCGGCGTGTAATAATATTCTCCGTCCGAATAGCCGAGAGTTGCCTTAGGATTGATCTTGAAGTTGGTGCCGATAAGATTCTCGCCTTCCGGAACAGTATAGACGTTATAGCCCAAGCCTCCATTGTTACCATCAAAAAGATATTTGTTGGCATAGGCATAAGAGTCTGCCACGCTCTTCCCCGCATAATACTGGGAATTATACATCATCCTGTAATATGTTTCGTAATATTCAGCAGGATCAGTGATTACGTCATATTGAGGTATCAGCCTGGAGTTGATTCCCCATTTCGCATCGAATTTAACATTCGGGAGATTTCCGCTGACAGCTTTTTTAGTTGTGACTATTACGACTCCATTGGCACCGCGTGCGCCGTAAATGGCACTTGCAGCCGCATCCTTAAGCACTGACATGGATTCAACGTCATTGGAATTTATATCCGATATGGCCCCCTCGTAAGGCATACCATCGACGATTATCAAAGGAGCGCTGCTGGCAGACATGGATCCGATACCACGTACCCGAATGGAAACCCCATTGTCGGCAGGGTCTCCTGAAGATGAAATGATTTGAACTCCAGGGACGGTACCTGCAAGAGCCGATGTGACATTGGTAGCAATGTGAGAAGCTATCTTTTCTTTGTCAACCATAGCAGCCGAGCCCGTGAAGGAGCTCTTCGTCGAAGTTCCGTAAGCTACAACCAATACATCCTCAAGATTTTCGATGTTAGGTTCAAGCGCGAGGTTAATCCGCGCCCTTCCATTAACAGGAACAGTTAAAGTCTTGAATCCAAGGAAATTAACAACAAGAACGCCATTAGAAGGGACGGTGATGGCATAATTACCATCAGCATCACTCATGGCATACTTGGTATTGTCTCCCTGCAACAAAACAGATGCACCGGCAACAACCTCTCCGTTGCTTGCATTAGTAACAACACCTTTTACCTGTATGTTTTGCGCGAGTGCAAACCCGGCGGACAGAACAAGCATGAGGCATGTCATCAATAGTCTGATTTTTTTCATCTGTTAGATTTTTAAGGTTAATAATTAAATGTTAGTTTTTTGATTTGTTTTCCCAAAAAAAATATCATTAATGGAATTTTACTTAAGTTTTTTCAGTTATCTTGGCTATTTGTAAAAAAACACGTTTCCTTTTCGAGGGGAAACGACTTTCAAATATAATATTTTTCTTTATAACCATCAAATCACGGAAATAAAAAAATTATGGCACATTTGCTCGAACACCGACCGACACATCAGCCTCTTGGAAATAATTCCTTTGCTTTAATTTAAATAATCACGTTATTAAGTTAATTTATAGAATCAGGTTCAAACTATCTGTATTATGCATTTATAAATACGATAAGTTAACCACATCAGGGTTAACTGCTAATTAATATACAAAAAAATACAAACAGGTTTAGTTCATAAGTGCTTTCAAATATATGGTAAAAAATCGAAATGTCAAATATTTTTAAGTTTTATCATATAACTTATTTGTATTAAATCGATTTATTTTATTACGATAAGTAAGAAATAATAGATAAAATGTAACAGATTTCACATCGGCATCCATTGCTTTTACTCAAAAATAACAATTTGAATATGAAATCGCTATTTTAAACCAGTAATATTCATCTTTCCTCATATTAATAAAAGGGGTGGCCGGAAAATTCCGGTCACCCCCTTTATCTTATATAATTAAGGATTATTACCTTTAGATGATCCCCTGCTCAAGCATAGCATGGGCGACTTTCATGAAACCGGCGATGTTTGCACCCTTGACGTAGTCGACATATCCGTCTGGCTGGGTTCCATATTTGACGCATTGTTCGTGAATGCTCTTCATTATCTTGTGAAGCCTGTCGTCTACTTCCTCGGCAGTCCAGCTGAGATGCTGCGCATTCTGTGTCATTTCAAGCCCCGATGTAGCCACACCACCGGCATTTACGGCCTTTCCTGGAGCGAACAGGATCTTATGCTCCTGGAATTCGTGTATGGCTTCCGGAGTACAGCCCATGTTGGAAATCTCGCACACGCACCAGCAACCGTTGTCAAGCAGTTCCTTCGCATCGTTGCCGTCGAGTTCGTTCTGGAATGCAGATGTCAAGGCTATGTCGCACTTGACACTCCACGATTTCTTACCGGGTATGAACTTCGTTCCATGGAATTTATCTGCGAACGGAGCTACGACATTCTTGTTGGAAGCGCGAAGATCGAGCATATAGTCTACCATATCTTCAGTCATGCCTTCAGGAATGCTTATGACCCCGTCAGGACCTGAGATTGCGACTACCTTCGCCCCGAGAGCGATGGCCTTCTTGGCAGCACCCCAAGCGACGTTTCCGAAGCCCGAGACTACTATCTTATGGTCCTTGACATCCTTTCCGACCTTATGAAGCATGTGTTCGAGGAAATAGAGGGCACCGTAACCCGTGGCTTCCGGACGGATCAACGATCCACCCCACGTGATTCCTTTTCCGGTAAGGACGCCGGTATTGTATTCCCTCTTCAGCTTTTTATACATTCCGTACATGTAACCGATTTCACGTCCGCCGACTCCTACGTCACCGGCAGGTATATCGGTATCCGGGCCAATATTGTTCCAAAGTTCAAGCATGAACGCCTGGCAGAAACGCATTATTTCAGCATCGGACTTTCCGGTCGGATCGAAATCCGAACCACCTTTCGCCCCACCCATCGGAAGGGTGGTCAGAGCATTCTTGAATGTCTGCTCAAAACCGAGGAATTTCATCATGGAAGGATTGACAGCCTTGTGAAAACGAAGTCCTCCCTTGTAAGGACCGATAGCGCTGTTGAACTGTACACGATAACCGCTATTGGTTTGGACTTCGCCCTTATCGTCAACCCAGGTGACACGGAATGAAAATATCCGGTCGGGCTCGACGAGGCGTTCGACGATCTTTGCCTTTTCGAATTCAGGATGCTTGTTGTAAGTGGATTCGACTGACTCGAGAACTTCGCGAACCGCCTGCAGGTATTCCTTCTCGTTAGGATACTTGCGTTCAAGGTTCGCCATTATAACATCTGTTTTCATTACGAATATAAATTATTTGTTGTTTGTGAATCTATCGTTCATTATTTGACTTCCCACGTAGCTCCGCTGTGAAGCAGTTCATCCATATTTTGAATGGACGACTTCGCCTTCACTTCGGAAAGCTGGTCGCGAACATTGTCATCGTATGTTTTGTCGGCGACATCACGGATAACTCCCAGAGCTACCGGATATTCAGGATACTTCATATCCACGAGCATATTGTGGACCCCTACGGAACTCGTATGGGAATCGTGAACGAGAAGGTCCTTCTCCGTAATTCCGTTTTCGCCCAATTTGACCACTTTCAACTTTTCGTTCTCCAGTATGAGACCCTTGTCGCGATTTTTGCCGAAAATCATTGGTTCCCCATCCCTGAGAACTATTGTCCTGTCCTCCCGTACTGCCCTGTCGGCTATGTCAGCATGTGCTCCATTATTGTAAATTACACAATTGACAAGCATTTCGACTATTGAAGTCCCATCGTGATGTGCAGCGGCGACCATTATTTCATCGTTAAGGGAAATATAAGTATCAATGCCGCGGGCAAAGAATGTCCCTCGCGCTCCAAGAACGACGGCTCCAGGATTGAACGGATGCTCTACGGTACCGTAAGGAGAGGTCTTTGTAATGGCCCCGAGTTTTGAAGTCGGGGAATACTGCCCCTTGGTCAGACCGTAAATCTGGTTGTTGAACAATATGACGTTAATATCGATATTCCTTCGTATGGCATGTATGAAATGGTTACCGCCTATGGCAAGTGCATCGCCATCACCGGTAAGCTCCCAAATACTGAGCGTAGGATTTGCAACCTTGATACCGGTAGCAATTGCCATGGCCCTGCCATGAATACTGTGGAAACCGTAAGTATCTACATAATACGGCAGACGCGAAGAACATCCTATGCCGGAGACCAAAACTACCCTCTCCTTGGAATATCCATGTTCCTCGCAAACCTCTGGCAGAGCCTTTAAAAGCGATGCCAAAACCGAATGATCCCCGCAGCCGGGACACCACCTTACCTCCTGATCGCTCTTGAAATCCTTTTGCGTATATCTCATGATTTGTTCTCCTATAGTATTTTATCAACAGCGTCGCAAATCTCTTCCACGATGAAAGGCTGACCCTGTACCTTGTTATATTGAAGATAATCGAATTCAGGATGGCAGGTTCTCAGATAGCCTGCGAACTGACCGAGGTTAAGTTCGCAAACGAGAATTTTGCCGTAACGGGAGAAAACCTCGGCGGTATTCTTCGGCAGGGGGTTGATGTAATCGAAATGAGCGAAAGCTACGCTTTTGCCCTCGGCAATCATCCTGCGAACTGCGGTGAAGAGGTGTCCGTATGTCCCCCCCCAACCCACTACGAGCACATCGGCTTTCTCAGGTCCGAAGACCTTAAGATCTGGAATATAATTAGCTACGCGAGCGACCTTTTCAGCACGTTCGCGAACTTTCTTTTCATGGTTAGCGGGATCGGAAGAGATAACTCCGTCGCTATCCTTTTCAAGACCTCCTACCCTGTGTTCCAAACCCGGAGTACCAGGAAAAGCCCAACGGCGCGCCATGGTAACCGGATCACGCATGAAAGGTTTGAAAGCGGTCTCGCCTTCTGGAAGACTTGTTATTATCGGCGGATGGATCGCTGGATAATCCTTCATCGAAGGGATCTTCCACGGTTCGCTGCCGTTGCCGATAAATCCTTCGGAAAGAAGGATGACCGGCATCATGTGCTCCAACGCCAATTTTGCTGCGTTAAACGCCATATCAAAGCAATTAGAAGGGCTGTGTGAGGCAACGACACATATCGGACATTCCCCGTTCCTGCCGTAAAGCGCCTGGTCTAGGTCGCCTTGCTCGGTCTTCGTAGGGATACCTGTGGAAGGACCGCTACGCTGCACATCGACTACGATAAGCGGCAGTTCGGTTATAACAGCAAGTCCTAGAGCCTCGGATTTCAATGAGAAACCCGGTCCTGAAGTCGTAGTGACAGCCAAATTGCCGGCAAACGACGCACCTATGGCAGTACAGATTCCAGCTATTTCATCCTCGGCTTGCAGCGTCTTGACGTTAAGACTCTTGTAAATAGCGAGCTCTTCAAGAATTGCAGTAGCAGGTGTTATGGGATAGGAACCGCAGAAAAGCGGAAGACCACTCTTCTCTGAAGCAGCCATAAGTCCCCACGCGGTAGCCTGGTTACCGGAAATATTCCTGTAAATTCCCGGTTCCTGCTTCGCAGGTGCAACATCGTATGTATTTGCGAACGCATGTATGTTGTTAGCATAATTGAATCCGTCGAAAAGTACCTTCTTGTTTGCATCTATCATCTGTGGCTTCTTGCGGAATTTTCTTTCCAAATATGAATAGGTGTAATCTAGTTTCCTGTTGAAGAGGAAAAAGCACATTCCGAGACAGAACATATTGCGGCATCGTAGAATCATCTTGTTCTCCAGGCCAGAGTCGGCAAGGCTATCCTTTGTCATCTGGGTGATCGGGGAAAGGATAAGAATTCGGTCACTTATGTTTAATTCCTTTATCGGATCGTCGGTCTTGAAACCTGCCCTTTTTATGGAATCCGGGTTAAAAGTGTCCGTGTCTACTATGATCGTTGCCGTAGGCTTGGCCCATTTGGCATTTGCGCGAAGGGCGGCGGGATTCATAGCCACCAACACATCGCAATAATCGCCAGGAGTGTCAATTTCACAGCTGCCTATATGAACTTGAAATCCTGAAACACCGGATACGGTATCCTTTGGTGCGCGGATCTCGGCTGGATAATCCGGGAACGTAGAAATCTCATTGCCATACAAAGCGGACGAATCGGCGAACAGAGTTCCCGTAAGCTGCATCCCGTCTCCCGAATCTCCGGCAAATCGAATAACCACGTCCTCGCTCTCGATAATTTTTTGTTCCATTAAGACCTCTAACTTTTAATTTATAATAAGTTTGTTTGAAATTGTTTGCAAATGTAATCCAAATTATTGATTTTAGTTAAAAAAATAACGCATCTTTATGAAAAATAAAGATGCGTAGTTTTCAGATCGGCCTGTAAAAGCCTGTTTGCACTCTCACCATTAATTTGCAGATTGGGTTGAAGCACCTGATTTGGCAGGGATTTGGGTAGGCGCGACTTTTTCGGCCGGAATTCCAAGTTCCTTTTTCGTCAAAGGGAGCAGATCCACCGAAACAACCTCGTTCAAATATATCAATACCCCGGAAGAAGTATCGAATACATATGTGAAGCCTCCATCCTTTGCAACTTTTTTGACGGCTTCGCGCGCCTTGGAAACGATGGGATCCATATAAAAATTCTGCATCTGCTGATATTCATTGTTCGCATTCTGTTCAAATTCCTGAATACGCTGGACTATATCCTGTATCTCTTTTTCTTTCGTATCCTTCACTGCCGGAGTCCATGTGTTTACCTTCTGTTGATAGGTATTGTATTTGCTCTGATATTCGTTCTGCATGCCTGTGAGGGTCTCCTGCAGATCATTTTGATATGCCTGTAGTTTCACGCGCGCGGAATCGGTTTCGCTCATGAGCGAGACCAACGTATTAAAATTAATATGCCCGAACTTAAAATTCCCGTTCTGGGCGAATGTGACTCCGGAAGTAGTAAAAAGCAGGATAGTCAGAATTGCAATAGTTTTTTTCATTGTCAGTTATTTTAGTAATTTCAAAATTTCACCGTTGAGGTTGTAGCGGCTATCAGAATAGACGATTCCATTATTGGCCGCCAGATCGATTATAAGCATGTAGTTTCCAGATTCCGCCATCGAATCGATGGCATTTTGAACCCGCTTCTTGATAGGACCCACAAGTTCGGCGGTTTTTTGCGCCATAACACCATCCTCTCCGAAATAAAGTTTCTGCTTCTCCTTGACTGCTTGCTCTGATGAAATGATCTCCTCTTCCATGGAGCTTCTCTCGGAAACAGAATAGTTCTGCTTGTTTGCCTGGTAAGACTTGTACATTCTGTCGACTCTTCCAAGGTCATTTTCCACTGCACTCTTGTATTTGTCGGCCAAGTCATTCAACTGCTGCTGGGCCTGAACGTATTCAGGAATTTGCGCCAGTATCGAATCCGTGTCAATGTATCCGATTCTCTGGGCATTAGCCGCAGTAAGAGATAAAAACAAAACGGAAATAACGATAAGTAAACGTTTCATAACATATAATATAAAGTAGTTTTCTACCCTAAAACTGTTGCCCGATCAGGAAATGGAAATGGCTCTTGGAATCGCTTCCCGTATTATCGAAGCCCCAACCCCAATCGACACCCAAAAGACCTACTACAGGCAGCTGTACCCTGATTCCCACACCGGCCGAACGCTTGATCTCGAATGGGTTGAAATCCACGATGTCAGACCAGCAGTTGCCTCCTTCGAGGAAAGTCAGGGCATAAATAGTGGACTGTCCTTGCATCACTACCGGATACCTTAACTCAACAGTGAACTTGTCATAGACATTGCCAGCATAATGGCTGTTTACGTATGGGGTAAGGGAATAATTGTCATAGCCCCTGAGACCGATCACTTCGCTTCCATAAGTATTGTAACCGGTCATCCCGTCACCTCCTACCAGGAACCCTTCAAACGGAGAATAGCCAAGCTTGCGGTTGTAGTATCCGAGGTATCCGAACTGGGCCCTCGTCATCAGGACCAGATCACCAATGAGCTTGGAAAAGACTGAACCCTTGAGCTCCCATTTGTGGTATTCTATCCAGTTATACTTCTCCTGATCGGTCATGGAACTGTAATCGGTGTCGGCGGAACGGAACAGGGAGTAAGGAGGCGTCAACTGAAGCGACAGTTCGAAAGAAGAACCACTGCGCGGATAAATGGATTGGTCTGTATTGTCACGGGAAAGTTTGACAGTATAACTTATGTTATGAGAAACTCCCGTACTGAATATGAAATTATAATTCCAATCCTTAAGGCTGTAGCTCTGCCACCCAATTCCGTTATAAAGTACGAAGTAGTTGTCCGGCCATTTGAGACGGGCACCTATTCCGATCTGGGCTCCGTAAATCTCCATATACTCATCGCTGTTCAAAACTGTATAATAATACGAAGCGTATGAATTCGTCTGTTTTGTGTAGTAGAGCGAAGCCTGGAGTGAAATCGGTTTCACTCCGGTAAGCCACGGTTCCACAAAACTTGCCGTCAATGCAGTATAATAAGTTCCGTTTGTTTGGAAACGCAATGAAAGGGTCTGGGCATCTCCAAGAGGAACAGGTCTCCACGCTTCCTTGTTGAAAAGATTGTGAGAAGAAAAATTGTTAAAACTGACTCCAAGGGTACCTACGAACGTATTCGCACCCCATCCTCCCGACAATTCGAACTGACTGCTCGGTTTCTCCACCACATTGTAGGCAATGTCGACAGTATTGTTGACCGGATTCGGCATTATGTTATAACCCTCTTCAGACGCGGCTTTCTCCGGCTCGAATGTTCCCATTGAAGCGATTTCACGTATGGATCGTTCGAAATCGGTCTGGCGGAAAAGGTAGCCGGGACGCGTAAATATGGCGCGACGTACCACTTTTTCGTTCGTAAGGGTATTGCCGTTGATTATGATATGGTTGAACGTAGCAGGTTCACCTTCCACGATCCTCATTTCCACATCCACCGAATCCCCGACAATATTAAGTTCCACCGGCTGGACATTGAAAAAAAGATATCCCTGGTCGCGATAAAGCTTGGATATTGAGAGTTCGTTCTCCTTGCCACCACCGAAAAGGCGTTTCTCCATGGTTACGACATCGTATATGTCGCCTTTCTTGATCATCATCACTTTGCTCAATGCCTCTCCGGAATAGACGGAATTGCCCGTCCATGTTATGTTGCGGAAGTAGTACTTCTTGCCTCGATTTATGTCGATATGTATACCGAGACGATTCGGGGTCATATAATATACCGAATCCTTCTCGATCTTCGCATCCCTGTAGCCCTTCTCATTAAAGACGGAAACAAGAGACTGCTTGTCGTTCGGATACTCCTTTTCGTTGAATTTCTTGCTGCTGAACAGGTTGTAAATCGACTTGTCCTTGGTCTTCTTCATTGACTTGTCAAGTTTGAACTTGGAGATATCATCACCCTGCCCGGAATATGAAATAGCCTTGATCCTGACCTTCGGCCCCTTGGTCACGTCGAATGTAACGCGGACGGCATTTGCAATCATGGAATCCTTTGCCACCTGGACTTCGACATTACTCTTGAGATAGCCCTTTTCATGATAGTAATCGTTGATAAGGTCCACGGATGTCTGTTTCACATATTCGGAAAGTTGTTGGCCCTTGCGCAGGTGCAGCTTATCCTTGAGATCGTCCCTTTCGGAATTCTTGACCCCTTTGTAAATCCATGCCGACACCCTCTCGCGTTCGGCAAGGACAAGCGAAAAATAAGCGGTATCACCTTGACCGAGTGAATCGATGGTAAGACCCACGGAAGAAAATCTCTTCTGAAGCCATAGTCTCTTTACCACCTGAGAAAGGTCCTGGCTTGGTACAGTCAACTTCTCACCGGGCTGGATACCGGTTATACTGAGGATGGAACTTTCGTCAATGTATTTGACGCCTTTTACCCGCAGGGCTCCGACCGTATAGGTTTTGGGATGATCATAGTCGACGACTATGCCGGAAGTTTGGTTTCCCTCCTGAGCAATAGCCGAAAATGTAACGGAGAACAGGAGACAGACGATAATGCAAAAACGTTTCATCGAACAATAAAAATGAACAGTCTGCAAAGTTAATCTTTTATTTTATTTGACCATACCGTCTGTCGCGCTTCGCAAAGCTGTCCAAGGCGGACTGAAACTGAATTTTGCGAAAATCGGGCCATAAAATATCTGTAAAGTAAAATTCGGCGTAGGCACATTGCCAAAGCAAAAAATTGCTGATCCTTTTCTCTCCTCCCGTGCGTATCAAAAGATCCGGGTCCGGCACCCCAGCCGTCTCGAGAAACCGTGAGAACCCGTCCACGTCAATTGAAGGGCAAGGTTCGCCTCTAAGCGCAGCTTCATAGCATTGCCTGCCGTATTTACCGGCAGCATTCACGATATCCCACTTGCCGCCATAGCAAAACAGGACGAAAAGATCCAGACGGGTATTCGAAGCGGTTTCCCTCTCAGCCTCCTCAATTGGGCCGAGGACATCGGCAGGAACCGCGGAACGGTCTCCCAGCATGCGGAACCTTATGGAATTTTTTCTGAAAGTCCCCATCTCCCCTATCACTGACGAAGCCATAAGGGACATAAGCTGTGCTACCTCGTCCGCGGGACGATTCCAGTTTTCGGTGGAGAAAGCGAAAATGGAAAGGTATTCGATCCCCTTTTCGACCGCATATTCGCAGCACTCGCGAAGGCTTTCCTTTCCTGCAAGATGTCCTTCGGATCTGTTTTCGCCATGTTTGCTGGCCCACCGTCCGTTGCCATCCATTATTATGGCGACGTGACGCGGCATTGTTTCATTTACTGTTGTCATTGCGCTTGTCTTCTCCCCAGAATAGTTTTTCCTGTAACGCTTCGATGAAATTGGAATTCTTAAGTGATATTGAATTTATCTTGAACCCGGCTTTCCCGAAAACCAGCTTTCGTCCGGAAGTCACAAAAACCATACGGTTGTCCATCGTGAGTATCGCATCACGGCCTCTTGAATTGAAAGTCACTTCTATATCCGAAGTATCCGGAACGATGAGAGGTCTGACATTAAGATTATGAGGAGCTACAGGGCTTATTATCAACACATTTGCATCCGGACGCACTATCGGCCCCCCTATGCTCAGGCTATAGGCAGTAGAACCTGTCGGCGTAGCCACCAGAAGTCCGTCGGCCCAATAAGTCGGCAAATGTTCCCCGTCTATGCAGACATCTATCGACAACATTACCGAATCGCGTCTTTGCACGACCGCTTCATTTATCGCGAAAGGATAGAAGTTTTCAGGCAATGACGGGGAACGCATTTGAAGTACCGTACGTTGCACTACGCGATATTTCCCTTCCAAGAGATCCGAAACCCATCCGTTGGAATCCTGCCCCACCCTTACGGCCGTAAGGAACCCGAGCCTTCCGAAATTTATTCCTGCGACCGGTATTCCGCTGTCCCTGACGGAAGTCAAAGAAGTCAGGAAAGTACCGTCTCCCCCCAGTGCAAGAAAAAGCCTGCAATCTGAAGGAAGTTCCTCGCATGTATCGAAAATGCTCCCCTTCGGTAGCAATGCCTTAGTCTCTTCGGGAAGGGCGGCACACAACCCACTGCTATATGAAAGGGAAGCCCCTCCTGAGACCAAATCCCTGAGAAGGAGCCTGAGTTTCCCTGTGTTAGAAGCGTCGAAATCCCTCCCGAATATTGCTACCGTCATATTGTTATTCTGAATAGTATGAGTTTCAAAATTACCAAATAATAGTAAAATCTCAAATTAATATTTAATTTTGCATACTATGACAAGATTAAGCGTCAATATAAACAAATTTGCCACTCTACGCAATGCACGCGGGGGCAACAATCCTGATGTATTGAAAGTTGCAAAGGACTGTGAAAGATTCGGGGCACAAGGCATAACTGTCCATCCCCGCCCCGACCATCGTCACATCCGCTATACGGATGTCACATCACTCAAACCAATACTTACTACGGAGTTCAACATCGAAGGCAATCCCATCCCGGAGTTCATAAATCTTGTCATAAAGGTAAAGCCGGCACAGGTAACCCTCGTCCCGGATGCTCCGGATGCGCTTACATCGAATCACGGATGGAATCCAAAAGCCAACATGAAGTTTCTGAAAGAAACATGCGCAAGGTTCAACGATGCGGGCATACGCACGTCGATATTCATAGACCCGATCCCCGAAATGATAGACTATGCGTCCGAAACGGGATGCAAAAGAGTGGAACTGTATACTGCGGCATACGCGGAAGGCTATGGCGAAAATCCCGACAAAGCGCTCGAGCCTTATTATAAGGCGGCTCTCGAAGCGCATAAGTGCGGTTTGGGACTTAATGCCGGACACGACCTCAATCTGGAAAATCTGCGTTATTTCGTAAGGAACATCGAGTGGACGGACGAGGTTTCTATAGGCCATGCGCTGATTTGCGACGCGCTTTATCTCGGGCTTGAAAAGACGGTCAAATCTTATCTGGAGCAATTGGCATAGTTTTTATCCGATATTACTTAAATTTGCACACTTTTCGACAAGCAACAACATTATATTTCAATACGATGAAAAAAACATCTTTAATCCTCAGCATCATTGCTACCGTCATTTCATGCGCATTACTGGTACTTTTCCTGGTTCTGGTATTGCCTAAAAACAACTCAAAGGGCACCGCATCCGAACCAGGAGAGAAAGTGACTACCAACGGGCAGGTCGCGTACATACAGCTCGATTCGCTGATAAGCAAATACGATATGTACAACGATCTCAATTCTGCTCTGGAAAGCAAAGCCAACAAGGCTCAGGGAGATCTTCAGAGAAGAAGCAACAAGCTGAAAAGCGATATGAACACTTTCGAAAACAATGTGAACAAGGGATTGATAATACGTTCCGAAGCACAGCGCCAACAACAGGATCTCCTGCAACGCCAGCAAACCCTGGAAAACGATGCCAACAACAAGCAGGCGGAACTGCAGGAGGAGAATCAAGTGATGCTGAACCGTGTCATAGATGCATTGGAAACCTATATAAAAAAATATAACGAAGACCACAAATACTCTCTAATCTTCACGACAACCGGATTGCCAGGATCCATAGTAATAGGTGACCCGGCACTCGACATAACAGAAGAGGTCGTCGACGCCATGAACAGGGAATACGTCAAAAAACGCAATTCCAACAAGAGTGATTCCGATTCAAATACGGAACAGTAGGTAAAAGGAACGAGATGGAAGCTCTTACAAATACAAGTTTCAATTTCCCAAACCAGGACGGCAAATACGTAGGGAAAGTCCGCGACGTATATTCGATTTCGGACAAATACCTGGCGATGGTCGTAACCGACCGCATATCCGCATTCGATGTAGTATTGCCGAAAGGCATTCCCTATAAAGGTCAGGTACTGAACCAAACCGCATCGCTTTTTCTGGACAAGACATCCGACATAATTCCTAATTGGAAAATTGATTCTCCCGACCCGATGGTAACCGTAGGTTACAAATGCAGAAACATTCCGGTCGAATTCATAGTTCGCGGGTACCTCGCCGGTTCGGCATGGAGAGCATATAAATCAGGTGTAAGGGAAATCTGCGGCATACGCCTTCCTGAAGGGATGCGCCAGAATGAAAAATTCACCGAACCAATCCTGACGCCAACTACAAAGGCGAAGATAGGGACACACGATGAGGATATTTCTGGGGAAGACATAGTCAAACGCGGCATACTGGACAAGAAAACTTTGGAAAGGCTTTCCGAAGCTTCGATCGCCCTGTTCAAAAGAGGTAACGAAATCGCTTCGGACCATGGACTGATCCTTGTAGACACTAAATATGAATTCGGGGAGAAGGATGGCAATCCCGTTCTGATTGACGAAATCCATACCCCAGACTCCTCCCGCTACTACTACTCGTCCGATTACATGGAAAGGTTCGAAAGCGGACTGGAACCCCGTCAGCTTTCCAAGGAATTCGTTCGTGAATGGTTGATGGACAATGGATTCAGTGGGCAGAAGGGACAACGGATCCCGGAAATGACACCGGAAAAGATCGAGGAAATCTCGGATAGATACATAGAACTATACGAAAACGTAACCGGCTGCAAATTCTTAAAGGCACCTTACGATAATATCGGAAAACGCATCGAGGAAAACGTAAACGGTTTACTTTCCAAACTTTAAATGAAAAGGGCGCTTCTCACATTACTTTTATTTTTTGCCGCATTTTCATTTTCTGCAGCCCAAAATTATGTATCTGTACCGGTAACCGTTTCAAAGGAAAAGGTCAGCATTTCCGGTAAGATCTACTGGACACACAAAGTTCTCGAGAAGCAAACACTTTATTCAATATCCAAAGCCTACAATGTGCCTGTCAAGGCAATAATGGAGGCCAATCCCGCCTTGAGTGAAGGACTCAAGGCGGGGAATCTTATCTTCATCCCCTGCGATGCAATAACTAAGGCTATTGCGAAGGACGGCACTTACGACACAAGTAATAAAGTTCGTGCCGATACCCTACCGGAGGGATATTCCATACACACTGTACGCTGGTTTGAGAACCTCAGCAGCATAGCCGCCAGATCCGGAGTCAGCGAAGAAGCGATAATTGAAGTCAACCACCTAAGCGGCAAAAGGGTAAGTCGTCGGCAGAAGTTGCTGATCCCGCCTCCTGGTTACATCCCCGGACAGTTCAGGAATGAAAAGGAGGATAAGGGAAACGATGAAGAGGAGAAAGATTCCATTGGCGGAAATGATTTCGGAAAAATACCGGAAGAAGAGATGAAAGCGCGCCTGCATCACATATCCGGCATTAAGAAGTTCTCGAAATACAATCCCGCCAAGATTTCCATGATTCTTCCCCTGAATTCAGAAAGCGTCCCGAATCAAAACTATATGGATTACTACTGCGGCACCCTCATCGCGCTGGAGGATCTGAAAAAAGATGGACTTAACGCCGAATTGACCGTCTGGGATAACGAATCCTCATCCGTGAAGGAACTGGTCTCCTCCGGGCAACTGAGGAATTCCGACCTGATCATAGGCCCGGTATTGGCTAGTGACGTAGCTGACATGGCTGTTTACTGCGATTCATTCCACATTCCTTTCGTATCTCCGATGGATCCAAGGGCATCATATGTCATAAGCAAAAGTCCCAACCTTTTTCAGGTTCCGACATCCGAAAGTGCTCGAATAGATAATGCCATAAATTCTCTTGGCTATTCGCCTTCCGACAGGGTACTGCTTATCTACGAAAGAGGCGGGAACGACACTTCACTCGTCAGAATGTATCGCGAAACCCTCGACAGAGATGGAATCAGATATAAAAGCTACAGCTACGACATACTTGAAGGGCGTTCGGTTAGAAACAATATTGAAGCCCTGATGAACAAGTCCGGCCTTCAGAAAGTAATAGTGGCGTCGGAGAACGAGGCATTTGTCCTCGATTGTCTCAGAAACCTGAATCTGAGCATCGATTTCGGCGGATACGCCCTGGAGGTGTGGGGCCAGCCCAAATGGCGCAACTTCGAGACCCTGGACCCGACATATTGCCACAAGGTCAACCTCCATCTCTCCCTTCCATATTTTGTAGATTATTCAAATTCAAAAGTTAAATCGTTCGTCTCACGTTACCGGGATCTCTACGGGACGGAACCCTCGCCTTTCTCGTTCCAAGGCTATGACATTGCTTATTACTTCATTTCTGCACTGAATACGATGGGGAAAAACCTCGAGAACTATGTGGAATATTATCCGATGACTCTTTTGCAGTCAAAAATGAAATTCCACCGCAGCGGACGCCACGGTGGATTCATAAATACGGCGACCAAAGAGGTCGAATATAAATCTGATTACAGGATAGAGTGAGGGTCGAGATTGTCTTTCTCAATATCCTTGAAGTAATTTACGGTTCCCACCTTCAATTCTACCGTCGAGGAATCATCGCATACCAGGATTCCCTTCGGATGCATCTGTAACATGGAAATAGTACACATGTGGGTAACAGAGCCTTCAACTGCAGCCCTGAGAGCGAGAGCCTTGTTATGCCCGTTGACCAGGCAGATTACTTCACCAGCTTCCATTATGGTCCCAACCCCAACCGTAAGGGCTCTCTTCGGAACAAGGTTAATGTCATGATCGAAGAAACGGGAATTAGCTATTATGGTATCGGAAGTAAGAGTCTGTACATGGGTGCGTGAAGCAAGGGAAGAACCAGGTTCGTTGAAAGCCAAATGCCCGTCTGCACCAACACCACCGAGGAATAACATTACCCCTCCATAAGACTTTATGGCATCTTCATATCCGTCGCACTCCTTTTGGAGGTTGGCAGCGTTTCCGTTCAGTATATGAACGTTCTCCTTTTTGATGTCCACATGATTGAAAAAACGGTTCCACATGAAGAAATGATAACTTTCGGGATGGTCTTCGGGAATCCCGACGTATTCGTCCATGTTGAATGTCACTACATTCTTGAAAGAAACTTCGCCAAGATTATAGTAATGGATAAGTTCGTTATAAGTGCCGACAGGGGTGGAACCCGTAGCAAGGCCGAGCACGAAAGGCTTTTCCGGCGTCGGATTAAAATCCTTGATTTTCCTGACGATGTAAGCCGCAGCCCATTGGGACATTTTCCCGTAAGATTCTTCAATAATTAATCTCATAGTAGTATGTTATGTTAAAATGATTTCAATTTTCAGCCGATGCTCCTTCCAAAAGCACGCGTGCATTTTCCATTGCAGCTTCGCTTAGATGTGCTCCGGAAAGCATCTTGGCTATTTCGGTAACTCTATCTTTCCCTTCGACCCTTCTTATTTCGGTGACGGCTCTCCCCCGCACTCTGTCATATCGCTTGGAGACGACGAAATGGGCGTCTCCCTTAGCGGCCATTTGCGGTAAGTGCGTTATGGCTACCACCTGCATAGATTTGCCCATCTTCACTATCACGTCTCCCATCTTGTCGGCGATGCTTCCAGAAACACCAGTGTCTATTTCATCGAAAATCATTGTCGGCATATTTCTGTATCGAGCCAGCATAGCTTTTATACAAAGCATTATGCGTGACATTTCCCCGCCGGAAGCACATTTTGCCAATTCGCCTTCGGACGTCTTTCCATTGGCAGAGAAAAGGAACTTCACATCGTCCATTCCGTGTAAATCCAGCTTGTCCTTCTTTCCCACGCAGGCCCGGAACACGGCGTAAGGCATCTGAAGCTCGCGGATTGCACCTTCAAGCTCGGAAGACATCGCCCGTGCCGCTTTCACCCTCGATTCATGCAATGTTCCAGCCACACTGAAGCATTGTCTCTCCAATTCCGAGCATCGCTCTTCGACCTTGGAACGATCGGATTCCAATTCATCGGCACCCGAAACCGCAGAAGCATAACGATCACGCATTTTCATCAGTTCCACTTCCGATGCGGCTCCGAATCTTCTTTCCAGGGTATAAATCTGAGAAAGTCTGTCTTCCACCACTTGCAACCTCTCAGGCGAAACATTCACATTACTTGCCATGACGCCTATCTCCTCTTCCATATCCTTAAGTTCCAAACGGCAAGATTCCAGACGATCGGCAATACCGGAAAGCCGGGGAATCCACTCCGCAGTCTTGCGGCATGTCTGTTCGGCATCCCTGATGTTCTGTACCATCGAATATTCATCCCCATCGGAAAATTTGCCCAGTACGGACTCAAGGCCGGCAAGAATTTCCTCAACATTCGAAAGCCGCTTCTGCTCACCTTCCAATGTTTCCTGTTCCCCCTCTTTCAAAGCAGCTCCGTCCAGCACCCTGAACTGTTCCGCATTGAACTCCTTTTCTAGCTTCGCCTTCGCAACAGCGGATTCTATACCGTGCAATTCAGCCTCCTTCCCTTTCCATTCCTTCATCAATTCACCGTATCTAGAACACAAATCCGCATCTCCGGCAAAAGAATCTACAACAGAAAGCTGGAATTCGCTGTCTGCCAAGAGTGCCTGGCTGTTTTGGGCATGTATGTCAATCAGAAGAGAACTCAACTCCTTAAGTTTCTCCGCCGTAACCGGTTCATCATTGACAAACGACCTGGAACGTCCTTGAGGAGAGACTACCCTTCTTATCAAATAACGTTCATCGCCCGTCTCGAACTCTCCTTCCACCACGCAGTTTTCGGTCTTGTCACTCAAGACACTGGCATCAGACTTAGCGCCCAACAACAAAGACAAGGCACCGAGCAAAATGGTCTTGCCGGCACCTGTTTCTCCGGTTATGATTACGAGATGCTCCGGAAAAGAGACGTCCAGAGTCTCTATCAATGCATAATTCCGTATGGTCAGCCTCCTAAGCATCCGCAGAAGCTTTACTTCGAAGCCTCTTCAGTATCTTTCTCGTCCTTTGCCTTGTCGGACTCGTCTTCAGCCATGCGGTAATAAATCTTGCCATCCTGAAACTCTTTTATGGCAATCAAAGTGGGTTTCGGAAGTTTCTCGTAATAACGGGAAATCTCTATCTGCTCCTTGTTCTCAAATGTTTCCTCGAGGGTGTCCGCATAATTTGCGAACTCTTCAAGCTTATGGGAAAGTTCCTGTTTGATGTCCGCAGCAATCTGGTTGGAACGTTTCGCAATAATCATCGTGCTTTCATAAATATTGCCGGTGGCATTCGCAAATTCCGTCAGCTCCCTCGTCACTGTATTCGTAGGAACTTCTTTCAAGTAATTTGTATCCATGTTTATCTTTGAATTTTATTTCTTGCTTGCAAGGTATTTCTCCGCCTTTTCATATTCGTAATCCAGCTTCTTGCGGTAATGGGAATCCGGATATTCCCCTACAAAATTGAAATAGGTGTCCACAAATGTCATATAACGCGATTTCTGTTTCATAGGAACGCTGTTTTCTGCATATTTGCAGGCAGCCATCGATTCGTAGTACATCACATCCTCACGGTAAATATTATCAGGATTATCCTTCACTACGTTGCTCAAAGCAGTGTAGGCTGCCAGATAATCTTCCATACCGTAATAAAGCTTGGCGCCCTCGTATGCCTTTCGATCGAGACGTTCGTTCAAATCCTTTTTCATCTCCTCGCAACGTTTGCGGTAAGGCGAATCTGCCTCTTCATACAAGTATTCATCAATTGCCTTCAGAGCAGTATGTGTAGGTGTCTGGTCCAATTCGTAACGGTATGTCTTTCTGTAAAGGCAGTCGATGCGTAGGAACTTCGCCTCGGTTGAGAAATTGGTGTGAGGGAACACCTCTATATATTGGTCGAAATTGCTTTCGGCAGTAACATAATCTCCGTCGTTGTAGTTACTCAAAGCCCAGTAGAACTGAACTGTATCTTCTTGAGGAGTATTTTTCGTCTCAAGTGAAAGAGATTCGAAAAGGGCGGCTGCCTTGGAATACTTTTTCGCTTCGAAATACCGGAAAGCCGCAGCGTACTTTGCAGGCGTGTCATAACTCTCAAGCAGCAGATCATATTGCGTCTTGCATGAAATGAATGCCAGGACAGAGACGGAAAGGATGATAAAGGATTTGATACGCATAGAATTGTAAATTATGTCCTAAAGAGTAGGCAAATAACAAGCCAGAAACCTTTCTGCATCCAAACCGGCCTTACATCCCGAGCCTGCGGCGGTTACGGCCTGACGATATGAAGGATCCTGTACATCCCCGGCGGCAAATACTCCTTCGACGTTAGTTTTTGAAGTCTTCCCCTCGGTTACAATATATCCTTCTGGATTCGTTGTAATGTACTCCTTGAAAACATCGGAGTTCGGATGATGTCCTATGGCCAGGAAAAAGCCGTCGACCGGCAAATCGTAAACATTACCTGTCTTGTTGTTCAAAAGCCTTACGCCAGTAACTCCGCTGGAATCGCCGAGAACTTCCTTGGTATTGTGGTTCCACAGGACTTCTATGTTTGGAGTGCTTTCGACGCGCTTCCTCATAGTCTCGCTTGCACGGAAAACATCCCTGCGTACAACCATGTATACTTTCTTGGCAAGGGTGGCAAGATAGGTGGCCTCCTCACATGCAGTATCTCCTCCACCCACCACGGCAACAGTCTTGCCGCGATAAAAGAATCCGTCGCAGGTAGCGCAGGCGCTAACCCCCTGTCCCCTGAATCTGGTTTCCGACTCGAGTCCAAGATACCTGGCAGTAGCTCCGGTAGCAATAATCACACTGTGAGCCATCACGACCTTCTCATCATCCACGGTAATCAGGAAAGGACGCTTAGAAAAATCCACTTTTGTAACTGCCCCGAACCGGATATCCGCCCCAAGACGTATGGCCTGCTTCCTAAGATCTTCCATGAGATCATTACCATCGACCCCCTCCGGATATCCCGGGAAATTCTCTATCCGCGTCGTTTCCGTCAGCTGACCTCCGGGCTGCATTCCTTCGTAAAGGACAGGGTTCAGATTGGCACGGCACGCATAAATGGCCGCAGTGAATCCCGCGGGGCCACTGCCGATTATCAAAACCTTATAAATCTGTTCTTCCATAATCATTAATCGGTCGCAAAGTTATTCTTTTTTTTAATATCTTTCAAGTGGAATTCAAGCCTTGTTCCCCATACCAGTATTATTGTCCAAAGCCAGCGGCTCAACGGTAGCCGGTCAAACCCAGACACATGTTTTCTTGGTTCCGGGCAATATTGTGACATGTCCTGCATAAACGAGAACTAGACAAATTTCTTTCCGTACTTTCTGTCCAGGTGGTTCAGATTCCTCTCGGAAAGGGTACTGACTATGGGAATTGCCAGATGGTTGAGAAAGCCCGGCATGACTGTGGAACGTCCCTTGAACATCGCATCGAGAGCCTTTGACGCCGCTTCCCTGGCGCTTATCATTACCGAGACACGCCTTGCAGCCTTGCGCAACCTGTCACTCAAACGGTATAGACCCGTATCGACTGCGCCGAAAAAGGCGGTGGTGACCGTTACACCCGTATGCAGCAGCTCGATTCTCAGTGAACGGCTGAATGACTTTATGAAACGCTTCGTCGCCGAATACATCGCCATTCCAGGATATGGCATCCACGCCGCCAGAGAGGATACATTAAGAATGTAGCCGCTGCCCCTCTCCTTCATGAGACGCGAATAATGATGGCACAGGATCACAGGCGTCACCATATGTACGGCCATTATCATATTGACCTTTGGCTCGGGCCATTCGTCCATGTCGGCGAACTTGAAGATGCCTGCATTGTTTATCAGAATTTCTACCGGAAGATCGCCCACTCGGGCAATGAGTTCGTCGGCCGAGCCGTATTTCCCGAGGTCCATCCCTATCGGGACGATTTTCTGGCCAGGAGTCACACGGCAACCGGAATCCACCTCCTCCGAGGCTTCCTTCAAGTCGCCGTCGTCGAGGGCCACCATGATTATGCTGTAACCTTTACAAGCCAGCTGACGTGAATATTCAAGGCCCATTCCGCTGGAAGCACCCGTAACCAGGGCATATTTCCCCGACAGAGCATTTTCGTCTCCTTCCATACAGCTTCTTTATAAACCATACAAAATTAGAAAAAAAACGATCCCGTTTACAATCGCAATCAATGAATGGCACACGACTTGGATATATTCAACTTTTGAACTTTTATAATTATATTTGCACTGCAATTATCAGACAATATGCGAGACGATGTAAAAGACATTCTGAGAAAACATGATCTCAAAGCCACTCCGCAACGGATAATGGTTTACGGAAAACTTTTGGAACTTGGACATGCTTCCGCTGACATGATTTATACCCAACTGAACAAAGAAAATCCGGAAATGACAGTCGCCACCACATACAACATTCTGGAATCGTTCGTAAAGGCCGGCATAATCAAGAGGCTTTTCAGTTCCACAAACAAGATGTTCTTCGACATAAACACAAAGCCGCACTGCCATATATATACTGAAACCGGAGACCACTATACCGACCTGTTCGATCCAAAACTGACGGAAATCATATCAGATTACCTTCTTTCAAAAAAGATACGCAATTTCGAGATCGAAGACGTCAGCATAGAGATAGTTGCAAAACGCAAGAACGAAAAGAATTACAAATAAAATCTTTAATACAAATCACAATATGGAATCTGTTAAAGGGACAAAAACCGAAAAGAACCTGCTGAAAATGTTCGCAGGCGAATCGCAGGCACGCAATCGCTACACGTTCTTTGCCAGCCAGGCGAAGAAAGAGGGTTTCGAACAAATAGCTGCCGTCTTCACGATGACGGCGGAACAGGAAAAGGAACATGCGAAGATGTTATTCAAATTGCTCGAAGGTGGAAACGTCCAGATCACCGCATCTTATCCAGCAGGTGTGATTGGAAACACGGCTGATAACCTCAAGGCAGCGGCCGCAGGGGAAAACGAAGAATGGACCGGCTTGTATCCGGAATGCGCAAGGATCGCGGATGAAGAGGGGTTCCCTGAAATAGCCTCTCAGTTCCGTCTCATTGCAATAGTCGAAAAAAGCCACGAAGAACGTTACCTAAGCCTTTTGTCAAAAGTAAAGGACAAGTTTTTCGAACGTGACGAACCAATAGAATGGCAGTGCCGCAACTGTGGGTTCATCGTTAAGGCCAGGAAAGCTCCGGAAATCTGTCCTTGCTGCAAACATCCGCAATCATATTTTGAGCCAAGAATAAACTACTGATGAGAAGTATTTTAAAATCTTTGGCAATAGGTCTTGCCACCCTACCTCTCTTATTGAGTTGCAAAAGTGAAAAGATGCCTGAGACCATCCAGAAAATAATTTGCCACCGCGGCATGTGGAGCGTGGAAGGTTCTTACGAAAACAGCCTCTCCAGCCTTGCAAACACACAGAAGAACGGTTTTTACGGCTCGGAATTCGATTTGAATATGACCTCCGACGGGATTCTGATCGTGAATCACGATCCAACTATCCAGGGACACGTCATAGAGCAGACGCCATACGACACCATAAAGGTATTGAAACTTCCCAACGGCGAACCGATACCTACTTTCGAGCAATACCTAGTCAAGGGCGGTAAGAACAAGAAAACCATGATGGTCTGCGAGATGAAAAAACACTCCACGGATTCCCTTACAATTGCGGCCGTCGACAAGGCGGTGGAACTCGTAAAAAAGCACAACATGGAAGACCAGATGATTTACATCTCCTTCAGTCTCCACGCATGCCAGGAGTATGCACGTCTCCAGCCAGACAACGAAGTAGCTTACCTCGGAGGCAAGATGGCCCCACAGGCAGTCAGGGATTCGGGAGTTAACGGGATCGATTACCAGTTTGCACAATTTATAATGCATCCCGAATGGGTGAAACAGGCTCACGATCTTGGAATGAAGGTCAACGTCTGGACGGTAGATGACGCCTCAACCGTCTTGAAGATGGCAAACCTTGGTGTTGATTACATCACGACCAACAAACCCGAAATGGCAAGAGACCTGCTGATAAAAACCAAAAAGACAGTTATGCCGGCCAAAAAATGATATAGACCGGTTTCCAAATAAGAGAATCCCCGATAGCTTTCAGGCTATCGGGGATTTTTCTCTTTGAAGTGGTGCCACCGGGAATTGAACCAGGGACACAAGGATTTTCAGTCCTTTGCTCTACCAACTGAGCTATGACACCATTGAACTGGAGTGCAAATTTATACCTTTTTTGAGAATTCCCAAAATAATTCACTTTTACAAAGAGAACGCTTTTTGCTACTTTTGTCCTGCACTAATGGAATATATTGGAATGTACGCAAACATAATACTGCCTCTGAAATTGGCTTATACAATGAGCTATTCCATCCCCGGGCCTCTAGAAAGAGGCATTCGCAAAGGCAGCTGGGTAACCGTAACTATGCATTTCAGGAGATACCTCGGCATAGTGGAAGATATCTCATACTCCGCGCCAGAGGGAATCGCCCCTTCCAGGATCAAACCCATCGACACCGTTGAGCCTATAGCAGCTGTCTCATACATGGAAATCGAGTTTTGGAAAACCGTAGCCGAATACTATATGTGTACCGTCGGAGAAGTTTTCAAGGCAGCATATTCCGGATCCTTCTCAAAACAGATAGAATACCTTGCCGCACAGAAGGAACTAAAGGGAGAAGAGGGGGCGGCCGACAGGCTCATACGAGAGGAGCGGGAAAACCGACGGGGGAAGACGGAATGGCATATGCCCGTACTGTCGGATATGCAGGCAGAAGCCGTAAGGAATACCGAGAAAGCATTCGCCGCAGGTAGAAGCGTCCTACTGAACGGCGTAACAGGTTCCGGCAAGACCGAAGTCTACATCACCCTTGCTATTCACAAACTGCTGGAAGGCAAACAAGTACTTTATATGGCCCCAGAGATAGCGATGTCCAAACAACTATGCGGCAGATTGAAGAATGTCTTCGGGGAAAGTCTCATGATATTTCATTCCAGGCAGACGTCGGCAAGAAAAAAACAGATTTTCAATGCGTTGAAAAACGATTCCGGATCTCCGCACATAATATTGGGCACCCGTTCGGCCGTTTTCCTTCCCTTCGAGAACCTGGGCCTGGTAATAGTTGACGAAGAGCACGACTCTTCCTATAAGCAGGAAGACCCCGCACCACGTTATAACGGCCGTGATACGGCCCTTATGCTGGCCAGACAGCTAGGGGCGAACGTAATCCTCGGAAGCGCCACCCCGTCCCTGGAATCCTTTTTCAACGTAAGGTGCGGCAAGTTCGCGGAGGTCCGGCTGCCGGAAAAGTATTACGGGGAAAAAGAGCCTGAGATAGAGATAGTAGACACTATCAGGGCACGCCACCTTCATGACATGAAAGGTTCTTTTTCCAACAGACTGGTAAACGAAATAGCCTTCTGCATCAAGAATCACGAACAAGTACTTGTTTTCAGAAGCAGGCGTTCGTACTCCCCAGTAATACAATGTTCCGGGTGCGGGGAGGTCCTGAAATGCCCCAACTGCAACGTAAATCTTTCATACCATAAATATAGCGAAACGGTATCATGCCATTACTGCGGCTATTCCGCACATTTCAATCCGGTCTGCCCTTCCTGCGGAGCGGAAGCTCTCGTGCCGAAAGGGGCTGGTACCGAAAAATTGGAAGAAGAGTTGAAATCGCTTTTCCCGGAAGCGGCGATAGAAAGATTCGATGCCGACGTATTCAGGAATAAAACGCGTTCCGATGCCATACTGAAGGACTTCGCAAGCGGGAAAACCGACATCCTGGTAGGAACACAAATGATAACCAAAGGTTTCGATTTCGAAAACCTTGCCCTGGTTGCCGTAATTTCCGGCGATTCCCTGCTATCCTTCCAGGATTTCAGGAACGATGAACGCGCGACCGAACTTCTATACCAACTCAGAGGCAGAGCGGGTAGACGCAAGACACGCGGAAAGATGTTGGTGCAGACAGACCACTCTTCCCACCCTGTATTCAAATCGCTGTCCGAAGGTTCGCCTTTTGAGACGAGAATCGAGGATATGATGACCGAAAGAAGCATGTTCAACTATCCCCCCTGCTCACGTATGATACGGATCATAAGCCGCGACGAATACGAAGGCAGGCTGCTGCGAACCGGCAAGGCGCTTGCGGATGCATTGTCGGACATACGCGGCATTGCATTCACGGGTCCGGTTGCACCTGAACGAAACAGATTGAAGAACCTGTACATATCCGAAATATGGATCAAACTTCAGCGAACCCCGCTTCTCAGGCAGCAGAAGGCACAGATAGCCTCGGCTATGGAATCAGTCCGCAAACAATTGGATTTCAAAACGGATATTTTTCCGGACGTGGACCCACTCTAATACGTAGTTATATGAAACAAAAATTCATCTTTTATGCCGCCGTTCCGATTGCAATCTTTCTGGCTGCATCATGCAAGGGAGGAAAACAGAAGGATTTCGTAAGGGTAAACAGCGCAGACTCCCTGTTTTCGGCAGAAATTCCATCATTTTGCGAGAAAAGCTTCATTTCCGAAGACTATATGGCCTTTACCAACGAAAAGAGACTGACCTTCGTAAGCATATCCAGCATGGACAGTTTCGACAGCACTCGATTCAAGGCCATGGTGTCGAAGATATCATCCCGTTCCCCAATGGCACAGGAAGCTTACGAGCCTGTCTACAGCAGCGCCACTGCGGTCATATGCAGGAATGCCAAAAGCAAAAGCACAGAATACTACATTCACCGGAAAGAACAGGAATCCGACTACTTCATAGCAATAGTAGCACCTGACAAAACCGTCAGCGAAAACGACGTCAAGCATATATGCAATTCGATCCGGGAGAACGACCCAACAATTACATTGGCCACTTCCACCGGAGGCAGAATCCGTTACGGGAAGGAGAGATTCTCGGTCGACAGTACCCTCCATCTGAAATACGACAGGCAATATGCGGAAACTTACAATGGTTCACATAAAAGCGAAGCCCGGAAACTGATCGGAAGCTATCGCAACGAGGAAGATACACTTGACATAACGAACTCCACCTTTGTAAACATAAACGTCTACGACGTATCCGGAATACTGAATGAAAAGGCAATATGCAAGACCCCGATCGAAATTTACATACAGACCCTGGACGATGCCGGCACACACTACGAAATGACCGAATTCAAGGATTGTCCTGCAGTAATCTCTACATCCGCCCAAAAGATGGGGTCCACCGGTGGAAAGATGCCGTCAAAAGAGCTCTACGTACAGCGTGACAGTATAACCTATCTTATCCGCGTATCTTCGATGACAGACCTGAAGCATAAATTCGATCGGACAGTTGAGGCCATGGATTTCATCTGAGAGCCGTCGGTATGGAAACCGGCACTACCCTAAACGGTGGCTTCGACATTCCATACGAAAGTCCGCAACCCCTGCTGAGGGAATGCGAGATCGAGTTTGTGTAGGTACTCCATAAACTTGGCTACTTTGTCATCGTCGACTATCGTAAGCAAAGCCCCATTCCGCGTAGGCCAGGCATGGGTCCCCAAGTGAGGGTCCCCATCTTTCGATCCTTCGCCTGCAAGCTCTTCCCAATATGTATATCCTTTGATTCCAAGGCTTTCCATCACTGCGAGCACATCCTCGTGGTGAGCCTGGTTATATGCTATGAAAACTGCTTTCATATTTCCTTATTGTTTGATTGTTTCCTCCGTTTCAGCCGCTTTCTCCTCTATTCGTTTCACCTCTTCCGCAGCAATCATCTTCGTATTCTTGTCCGATTTTGCGAATAAACTGTAAATTACAGGAATCAGAACCAGGGTGACGACCGTGGAGAAAGAAAGTCCCCAAGCTACAGAGACTCCAAGAGGCCTCCACATCTCCGATCCTTCCCCATGGCCGACAGCCATTGGGATCATTCCGAAGACAGTCGTCAGAGTTGTCATTAGGATAGGACGCAGACGGCTTCTGCCTGCCTTGACAACTGCATCGAAGATACTATCCCCCCTTTCTCGGCAAAGACGCGTATAATCGATCAGTACGATGCCGTTGTTCACTACTATCCCTACAAGCATCAGCACACCCAGCAAAGTCATGACTCCCATCGCCTGTCCATTCAGCCAAAGCCCTATCACGACTCCGACGAGGGCGAAAGGAATGGAGAACATGATGGCGAACGGATACTTTAGTGATTCGAACTGGGCAGCCATAATTATGTAGACAAGTATTATGATCAGCATCATGAGTGTTATGATATCGGAAAACATTTCCTTCTGGTCCTCATACGAACCTCCAAACTTATAGGTGATTCCAATAGGCATTTCTATCTCGCCCATATGTTTCGTAGCAGTCTTTATCACATCGCTGGTGGCGGCTCCGTGAGCTACGACGCAATAGACGGTTATCACTCTCTGACGGTCCTTGCGCTCTATCGTAGGCGGTGAATAGCTCTCCCTTATCCGTGCTACATCGCCGATCCTTACGCCTTGGCCAGCGGAATTGTAAAGCATTATATTCTCGATGTCTTCAAGCGAGGTCCTGAACTCCCTCGCCGAACGAACACGTATGTCATATTCGTCCCCGTCCTCACGGTAATACGAGTCCACCGAACCGTTTATACGATTGCGGAGATAACTTGCAGCGGTGGCACTGTTCAGACCGTGAAGAGCAAGTTTCTCGCGGTCGAAATCCACCCTGTATTCCGGAGTATACTGGTCACGGCTGACTGTGACCTGAGAAACGGAAGGCTCTTTTTTCATCTTTTCCATCAGCTCGGCGGCTATCTTGTCGGTAGCGGCGAAATCGTAACCGTAAATCTCCACATCCACGGAACTCTGTCCGCCCATTCCGCCCATGAATCCGCCTTCGGTGACCTGGGCTATGCGTATTTCAGGATATTGCTTCAAATCGTTCCTCATGCAGTCGCATATCTCCCCGAGAGTGCGCTTACGCTTGGAAGCACTGCAAAGCCTTACATTGAAAGAAATTATATTCGTTCCCCTCGTAGACATCGCAGCGAAGACCGTGCTCTTCTCGGATACGCCTTCGGTAAAGTTGCATCTCTCTACTTCCGGATATTTCGAAAGCCATTCGTCTGTGATTCTCATTGCGACGTTTCTAGTGATTTCCTGCCGAGTGCCCATTGGCAACTCGACGGTCGCACTTATTCGTCCGTTATCCTCGGTCGGAAAAAATTCCGTCTTCATATTCCTGGCCCACGGTATTATCACCACAAGGAAGATCGCCGCCGCACAACAAAGCACCAATGCCTTATGGTGAAGCGCCCAGGCAAGCAATTTCGCATATGCATCGCCAAGCCATTGCAGAAACGTCGTGATAGGTTTGAATACGATATCGTGGAACCGGCTGCTCTTCGGATTAGCCACAAGCAACTTCGAACATAGCATAGGGGTAAGGGTCATGGCGGCCAAGGTAGAAACTGAAAGGATTATGGTGACCATCCAGCCTAACTGTTTGAAAAGCACACCGGTCATCCCCTTTATCATTGTGAGGGGCAAGAAAACGGCAATAGTGGTCAATGTGGAAGCCATGACGGCGATTCCTACCTCGTTGGTCGCATAAATCGCAGCCTGCTTCGGTTTGCTTCCCCGTTCAATATGCGTGGTTATATTCTCGAGCACCACTATCGCATTATCCACCACCATTCCTATTGCAATGGAAAGCGCGGACATGGAAATGATGTTCAGCGTATTCTTGGTAGCGAAGAGGTATATCAACGCCGCAAGCAGCGATATCGGGATTGTCAAAACGATCACGAAGGTCGCCCTCCACCTTCCGAGGAAGAGGTATACGACCAGCATCACTATCAGAAGTATTATAATAATGGTATTCCCCAGCGAACCGATCGTATTGATGATGCTGTCCGAACTGTCGACAATCACTCCTATCTTGACATCGGAAGGAAGGGTCTTTATGATTTCGGGGAGTTTGGCCTTGACGGCCTTCGCTATGTTGACGCTGTTTGCGCCCGCCTGCTTCTGGATTACTATCTGGCCGCCTTTCAGGTTATTCGTATAGGATTCCTGCGAACGCTCCTCGACGGTATCCTTAACCACGGCGATATCCTTAAGATAGACAGCCGCCCCGTTACTTGTGCCAACGACGAGATCGCGGAGCTGTGAGGCATCGGTAAATTCCTTCTGTACGCGGAGCGAATAGGTGTCGGAGCCTATGTCTATGGAACCGGCCGGAGTATTTTGGTTCTCAGCAGCTATGACCTTGGAAATTCCTTCTATGGTAAGTCCGTAGGCTTCAAGTTTGTAAGGATCGCAATTGACGTGTACCTCACGTTCGGGAATACCGCTGATACCGACGGTTCCGACGCCATCGATGCGTTCCAACTCGGTAACGACACGATCGTCCAGTATCTTGTAAAGGCCGTTCATGCTCTCCTTGGCGGTAACCGATAGAATAAGTATGGGCATCTCCTCCGAACCGAACTTGAACAGCATCGGTGTCGAGGCTCCGTCGGGCAGATAGTCGGCAACCATATCCAGCTTGTCGCGTATGTTGTTCATGGCCTCGTCCATGTTTATGCCTTGGACGAATTCCATGGTTATGAGAGAGGTATTCTCACTAGATCTGGACGTGATATGCTTCAGGTTCGGCACGCTGTTCAACGAATTCTCGAGCACCTTTGAAATATTGGCTTCGATGTCCTCCGCACTTGCCCCGCTGTAAGTGGTCATGACCATGACAGAAGAACTGTCCACATCGGGGAAATTGCTTATCGACAGTTTGGAGAGAGAAAAAATACCGAATACGGCAATGGCTACATAGAGCAATGCCGTAAAAACTGGTCTGTTGACCGCGGTCTTGTAAATGCTCATAGGTTAATTCTTTTGGATTTCCACTTCCATTCCGTTGGTAAGGCGGGACTGCCCCTTCACAACCACTATCGCACCGTCGTCTATACCGCTTACTATTTCGTAACGGTCACCCATGCGGCGACCAAGTTCTACCTTGTGAAATACTATACGTCCATCCTCTACCGCATAGATGTACCTGTCCCCACTGCCGGTCTGCTTTACGACCGACCTGTCCGGTGCAACTACGTGGTTCATGGTTCCCCAACTCAGCAGAACCCTGGCGAACATTCCGCTGCGTACCCTTTCGTCCCTGTTGTCCATTCTGATCTCCACCTTGAAGGTGTGAGTATTGGAATCAACGGAAGGATAGATCAGATATATCCTCCCATTGAACTTAACATCCGGGTATGCGTCGAGAGTCACATCCACCGGCATTCCCCTCTTCAGCCTTGAAAAGTATTCCTCCGAAACGTTTATAATGAGTTTGACAGGCCTTATCTGTTCGACGGTAAGAACAGGCTGGCCCATGGAATACATGTCCCCGCTGTCGTAGTTTCTGGCAGATACCAATCCGTCGAGAGGGCTGGTCAGGATCGTGTTCTGCGCAAGATTGTCATACGTATTCCTTGCTATTTCGTACGCCATCTTCTGGGAGTCCCATGCCGACTTGGATATACCTCCGATTTTGTAAAGTTCGTCCGCACGATTGAATTCAGTCTCGCTGTTTTCCATCTGCACTTTCGCGGAATTCAAGTTTGCATTATCCATCGAAGCGAGTGTCTGGCCTTTTGTAACATGGTCTCCCACTTCGACATAAATCTTCTTGATCCTCATCGAACTCTGCGGCGCTATATTGTTTGTGGCATATGCTTCGACTATGGCTGAATATTCATTCTGCTGCGCTACGGCCTCCACTCTCACGGTATCCACCGCCACGAGTTGTTTCTGTTCGGTTTGAGTTTGCTTTTTCTTGCCGTTTCCGCCGCAGGATGCCGCAACAAGCGACAATGCAGCCATTGAAACGATGCCAATTGCTTTTGTGAAATTCATATGTGCAATCCTTTTATTCGGTTATAAATTGTCCTTCGATCTTTTCAAGCGACGTCTTGGCCGTAAGCCAGTTATAAATGGACTGGCAGACATTCAGCTGGGCCTGAGTCAATGCAAGCTGCGAATTATTGATTTCAAGCAGGGTACCGCTGCCGGCATGATATCTCTTGACTGCTATGTCATAACCTTTTTCAGCTTCGTCGATGCCGGATCTGGCCGCCTGGTACTGCTTGGCGCTCGTAAGCATGGTATTCAAATATTGCATCATCGAAAGCTTGAGCGACCTTTCAGTATCCTCAATTTGCAGTGAAGCGTTCTTGATGTCTATTTCAGCCTCCTTTACCGCGGACTTGCGTTGCCCACCGGAAAAGATCGGAATGGAGAGCGTGAATCCCAAAACCGAGTAAGGGTTCCATGAATCGAATACGAAAGTATCCGCCATGACGTTATACGAGTATGAAAAAGAGAGGTTCAAAGTAGGAAGACAAGCATTCTTCTGCATCTGGAGATTCCTTTCCAGCTGTTTCCTCTGGTTCTCGAGAATCTTCATATCCGAATTTCCTGACAGTGAGAGGGAATCCGAAGGATAGGTTACCTCAAGTTGGGATATATAGTCGGTAAGCCTGCCCTCACACTCTATTTGCTGGTCCAGATCCAAGGCGAGCAATGCCTTTAGCCTCCATTGTGCCAGGTAAAGCGAATTTTCCGCACTGTAAACGTTCGGCTCGGCATTGGCCATCGTGACCTGGGAACTCATAAGGTCGTATTGCGATGTCAGGCCCACATCGTAACTTCCCTTCAGGTTATTATAGTTGTCAACCGCATTTTCATAAGCCTGCCTGTAAGAATCGAGGGCATCCTCGGCCAAAAGTACCGCATAGTAGGCGTTTGAAACCTCCTCTATCATCGACAGCCTCGAAGATCTGGCCGACTCTACGGCGGCTTCAACCTCAAGCCCGCTTATCTTAAGGCTTTCCCAGAGCTGGGCGTTGACCAACGGCATGGACGCCGAGACACCCGCTGAAATGTTGTTGTACATGCCTACGGAAATGCGCTGCGAAGTCCCTTCGAACTTCATGCTCATAACCTGCTTCCTTATGGTCCTGTCATATGAAGCGGTTGAGCTTATCTGCGGAAACAACTTGGCATAGGTACCCTTGCGGGCATACTTCTGCTTTGTTATCGTACGGTCGGCGATCTTGACGTTCGGATTGTCGCTCAGCGCTATCCTGAGCGCATCCTCAAGGGTTAAATGCAGGACGCTGTCCTGTGTCGTCTCCTGCATAAACCTACCCGCCGCCGGAACAGCTTCCTGGCCATAAGTATATGTATTAAAAAGGGATGACAGTGCCACGAATATCGGTATGAAGAGGCACGGCAAACGATGATTCATATTGCAAACGTATTAAAAAAGCGTTGCAATAAGGTCACAAAAATGATGCCATCAGGAAATCGCCATCTTCACGAAATCCGATATGAGCGACGCGGTCATATCGGATCCTAGAATGGAAGAATCAATGCACAAATCATAATTTTCGGAACTTCCCCAGTCCCTGAAAGTGAAATATTCGTAATATGATTTGCGTTTCCTTTCCATTTTCCTGATATACGTTTCCGCCTTTTCCTCGCTGATGCCGAAACGGTCCGCGACGGTCGCCTTTCTCGCTTCCAGCGGTGCGCTGACAAATATGGTTACAAGCTTCGGATAATCGCGCAAAACATAATCGGCACAGCGTCCGACAAATACGTTCGACTGCATTCCGGCAAGCCTGCGTATGACTTCCGTCTGAAGCTTGAAAAGATTGTTGCTGCCGATGGCGGAATCGTTAAAACTGTCCGGTCCCTTTTCGTCAGCCTTCTCGAAGAACTCGGCTCCGATGCCATAGTCTTTGGCAGCCGTCATTATGAGTTCCTTGTCATACACTTCAACGCCAAGCATTTTCCCGAGCTTCCGGGCTATGGTCAATCCTCCGCTGCCAATGCGCCTGCCAATCGTAACATTGAAATAATTATCATTCATAGCTTTTCACTTTATTTTCGTTCAATGACGCTTCACCGTTTTTAATGGAACGATTGAATTCGCGTTTCTGATTGTTGAGCATTATCCAGGCCACTATAGAGGAGATGGCATCGGAGATGGGCATGCTCCACCATACGCCATTCAATCCCCAGAATTCAGGAAGAACGATCAACAACGGCAGAAGGAATATGAGTTGTCGGCTCAAGGAGAGGAATATGGCTTTCTTGGCCATGCCAATGCATTGGAAAAAATTGGAAGTCACTATCTCGTAACCTACTACCGGCATGAAGGCAACCATTATCCTCATAGCAACCACCGATTTGGAAATCAGCTCCTTGTCATGTGTAAACATTCTGACCGCAAGTTGTGGAACCAATTCGCCAATGAGAAATACGGCGCTCATAGTTATCGTTCCGTAAATTATAGTCTTATGCAGGACCTCGATTACCCTGTCATTGAGCTTCGCACCGTAGTTGTAACTGGCGATGGGTTGCATTCCCTGCGTAAAGCCCATAGTCACCATGACGAACAGGAATTCGAACCTGTTGCAAATACCGTAGGCTCCTATGGCCAGGTCTCCCCCGAACCGGAGAAGCTGACGGTTCACCAACAACACTACGAAGCAAGCTGCAGCGTTCATCAGGAAAGGAGCCATCCCTATCGAGAATATCCTTTCGGATATCTTCCATTCGAAACGGAATATGTCCTTGCTGAAATTGATCACGTTCTTCTTGCTCGATAGAATAAAACAGATCCATATCAGAGATATGCATTGGCACAGCACCGTTGCGAGAGCCGCGCCCCGGATTCCCATCTTGAGGCCGAAAATGAATATTGGATCCATTATGACATTTAAGGAAACCGTCAGCAGTGTTACCATCATCGCGCTTTTCGGACGGCCCGAAGTGCGGACAACATTGTTAAGGGCAAAATACAGAAACGTGACCACGGTTCCGTAAAGTATGACCTGCATATAATCGCGGGCATAAACGATGGTAGCGGTGCTAGCCCCGAAAAAATACAGGATGGGATCGAGGAAAATCAGAAATCCAGTTTGAAAAATGATACCAAGGACAATACTGAGAATGACAGCATTACCCAAGGTCCTGCGTGCCACGGCATAGTTTTTCTGTCCGAGAAGTATGGATATCATTGTGGAAGCACCGACTCCTACGAGTGTCCCTACGGCCGTAGACAGGTTCATTATGGGGAACGTCACCGCCAGGCCGCTTATCGCAAGCGCCCCGACTCCCTGTCCTATATAGATGCTGTCCACCATATTGTAAAGTGACGAAGCCGTCATTGCGATAATGGCTGGAACAGCGTATTTCTTCATAAGTTTGGGGATTTTTTCTCTCTCCAGTTCCAAAGGTGCGTATTCCATTATTATTAATTTGTCGCAAAAATAATAAAAAGCCCCGGGTAAGGGAAACCCTTCCGAGGCATTTGGGATTTACAGTCTAATTCTCTTGTAACCGTCAATGGTGACAAAAGCCGTATGTGAATATTCCTATTTGTAGATTTCTGATTTGACTTCCCCTTCGAGGACGTCGAATCCGTTGTCGGCGAGTGCGGCCATTTCGTCCTCACCAGGATAGACTTTAACGGGAGCGATGAAACTGACGTAACCTGTTATACCGTCGGTAACTCCCTTGTCATAGGCGATTCCACCGGTAAGCAGGATGGCATCCACCTTGCCCCTAAGTACAGCTGAAGTACTTCCTATCTGTTTTGCCATGTTATAAACGAAAGCATCGAGAACCATCTTGCATTTCCCGTCCCCCCCGTCGGCGCGTTCGCGAATCTCCTTGAAGTTGTTGGTTCCAACCATGGCGACGGCACCTCCGCGGCCTGAAACGAACTTCATCATCTCTTCCTTTGTGAACTTTCCGGAATAACAGGTATCCACGATATCCTTAACGAGAATTCCCCCCATACGGTCAGGGGAGAAAGGACCTTCGCCCTGAAGGGCGTTGTTGACATCTATTACGCGGCCTTTGAGATGAGCTCCGACCGATATTCCGCCACCCATATGGGCCACAATAAGATTCAGTGAATTATAAGGTCTGCCGGTCTCCTTGGCATACCTCTTGGCTATAGCCTTTTGGTTCAGGGCATGAAAAATACTCTTTCTAGTATACATGGGATGTCCGGTAATCCTCGCCAAATCCTGGAGTTCGTCAACCACAACAGGATCGGCTATATACGCTTTTATGCCATTAGCCCCTTCCATATTGGCTCGTTCTGCTATTTTCACCGCTATCATTCCCCCAAGATTGCAGGCATGCTCACCGCTCAATGCTATTTGCAAGTCATGGATCATGGCTTCGTTGACCTCGTAGACTCCCGAAGGTATCGGTTTGATCAAACCTCCGCGTCCTACTATTGCATCGAAATCCTTCAACTTGTAACCTGCATTGACTAGTGCTTCCAGAATAACCTTTTGGCGGAATTCATACTGGTCGATGATATGCGCGAACTTGTCTATCTCCGACACTGGATGTCGGAGAGTCAAACCAAAAACGGGCTTTCTGTCCTCGAAAACCGCAATTTTCGTAGACGTCGAGCCCGGATTTATTACAAGTATCCTTCGCATGGACTTTATGCGCTCAGTGCAGCAATTGCTATGCTGTTAAGTTTAGTGTCGATGCTGTCGGCACGGCTCGAGAGGACGCACGGCACTTTGGCTCCGACAACCATTCCGGATTGATGCACGTTAGGACAAAGTTTGGAATTGGTCTTGTAAAATACGTTGCAGGATTCTATGTTAGGGAAGAGCAGTATATCGGCATCGCCGGCGACAGGACTGGAGAGTTTCTTTATCTTGACTGCTTCTTCGGAAATAGCGACGTCGAGTGCGAGCGGGCCGTCTCCTACACAACCTCTGATCTGGCCGCGGTCGCACATTTTGGCAAGCAGAGCAGCATCGACGCAGGACTGGATCTTCGGGAGCATCTGTTCCGTGCATCCGATGAAGGCTACCTTTGGAGTTTCGATTCCCATCGTATGTGCAACATTGACGCAATATTTCGTCATGGCTTTCTTCTGAGAAAGATCGGGGGCCGGTATGACAGCCATGTCGGATACTATGAGCAACTTGTGATACATCGGGTTTTCGATGACCGACACGTGGCTCATGACGGCCTTTTCAGGAAGAAGCCCCTTCTCTTTATTCAGGATGGCATGCATGAATTTATCGGTCGAACAGAGTCCCTTCATCAGGAAATCGGCCGATCCTTCCTTTACTATGGAAACAGCCTGTGCTACCGCAGGGAGTTCGGCAGGATTGTCAATGACGTTGAAAACGCTTTCATCGAGTTTGTCCCTCTTGCAGACCTCATCGATCAATTTCTTGTCCCCTACGAGTGTAGGTTCCACAAAGCCCATTTCAGCGGCCTGGTAAACGGCATTGATGGAGTGTCCATCCACACCCCATGCAACCACAAGCTTTTTCTTTCCCTTGGTCTTAAGCAACTCGAAAATCTGTTTGAAATTAGAAATCATAACGTTTTTATTTTAGAATTATTCGTTTTCGGTTAGATGCATCGTATCGCGCGCGATGACGAGTTCCTCGTTCGTTGTTACGAGAAGACCATATACCTTGGAAGAAGGATAAGTCAGGATAGTATCCTTGCCTCTCAATCCGTCGTTTACATCATCGTTGACCTCGCAACCGAGGAAAGCGAGATTATGCAGGACTTCATGCCGGAGTACGAAATTATTCTCCCCGATACCGCCGGTAAATACAACCGCATCGAGTCCTCCCATCGCCGCAGCATAGGCTCCGATATATTTTGTAACTTGATAAACAAGCATATCCTGGGCTATCTGGGCCCTTTTATTGCCCGCCTTTGCAGCCGCATCCAAGTCCCGCCCGTCGGAAGAGACTCCGCTTACTCCGAGGAAACCGCTTTCCTTGTTCATCATGGCATTCATTCCATCCGGGGAAAGATGATCCTTGTTCATTATATATGTGACCACCCCGGCGTCAAGGCTACCGCAACGCGTCCCCATTATCAAACCGTCGAGGGGAGTGAAGCCCATGGAAGTATCCACGCTTTTCCCGTTCTTGACAGCACAGATCGAACTCCCATTGCCCAGATGGCAGGTAACTATCCTGCTGTCGTTTATGCTCAGGCCTGTCATTTCGCAAGCCCGCCTGGAAACGAAACGGTGACTGGATCCGTGGAAACCGTATTTACGGATCTTATCTTCGCTGTAATATTTGTAAGGCAGGCCGTATAGGAATGCGCGGGCCTGAATGGTTTGATGAAATGCGGTGTCGAACACGGCCACCTGAGGCGTACCCGGCATCAGCTTGGTAACTGCGGCAACCCCTAGAAGATTGGCAGGATTATGCAGGGGAGCGAATTCGGAACACTCCTTCACCTTTTCCACTACAGCATCGTCGATCAGGACACTGTTGGAAAAGGTTTCGCCACCATGGACCATCCTGTGGCCTACAGCCTTTATTTCACTCAATGAACTTAAGACCCCATGTTCCCTCGAGACCAGAAGATCCAGGACACAGCGGACAGCTTCGGTATGGTCTTTTACTTCCTTTTTCAGAACGAACTTTTCCTTTCCTGCAGGACTATGGGTAATTGCACCACCATCGATACCAATCCTTTCTACAAGGCCTTTTGCCATCAGGGCATAGTCATCGTCATTCTTCATATCGAGAAGCTGGTATTTCAATGAAGAGCTTCCACAATTAAGCACTAGAATAATCATCTCGAGAACTGATTAAAAATTGTTAGTTTTTTCTTTCAAAATGGTAGCAAAGTTATTCTTTTTCCCATAATGTTCAAAAATAAATAAAAAACCTTATCTTGCAACATTGGCAGTAGTAGGATGTGGCAAGGTAGATTGTTATTTTTCTGTACATTATCATACGTCGTTGGGTGTCTCCTCTGCGATTTTTATTCCATTCCACCAGCTGCCGCAATAATATCTTTTGCCCTTATCTTATCGACATGTTGCATTGCCTTTCTGAAACATTACTATTCTCGATTGCTACCATACATCCTGACACTTTTTTTCGCCAGCGGCGCATGCAATGCGACTCTCTGCAAAAAGGAAAGCCGGTTGCTCCGATTTGCAGGCAGAAAAATGAAAATATGCGGCATAGTGACCGGGAACAGGCGTACTTCGAAAGGGAAACGACGCCTGGAACTTAAGGTCGGCAGGGAGAAAACATATCTTTATATCGGGGAATACGGCAAGGAAGGCGGGTTGGATGCATACCTGCTGGATACAGTACGCTTCAGCGCCATCATCTCCCCGGTCGCCAATTTCACCGAAGATTTCGATTACGTGAGCCTCCTGGCAAGAAACGGCATATTCACAACAGCCTACTGCCAACGCGAAGAAATTGAAATATCCCATCGTCAGATGAATAACCGCTCCGAAAGGACGCTTTTAAGGCTCAGGTCGCACGAATTTCTAGACGAATATCTTTCGAAAGGGCTTCCAGACGACGAGGCTGCCACACTCAAGAGCCTTCTTTTGGGAGACAGGGAAGACATGAGTGAAGAGATGGTAGAAAATTACAGGCGGAGCGGCGCAATGCACATTATGGCAGTCTCGGGACTTCATGTAGGCATAATATACATGATGGTACGCCTGCTCCTCTCCCTAATTCCGGCCTACGGAAAACCTATACGGTTTTTAAAGGGAATGATGGCCATGATAGCACTCGTATTTTACGCGTGGATATGCGGAATGGGAGCTTCGGTATGTCGCGCTGTCCTGACAGCAGCGATATACGAAGCCGGTATCGCCATAGAAGGCAGAAAATGCCCTTTGGGGGCGGTATCCCTAAGCGCACTTCTGATTTGCATTTTCAACCCGTGCGCACCTGCGACGGTCGGGTTCCAGCTCTCATATTCTGCTGTACTTGGAATTTCGGCCATCTATCCGCTTCTCGGAGGAATGCTGGCCACAAAAAGCAAACTATTGAAATACATATGGAAAACGGTATCCATATCCATAGCATGCCAAATCGGGACCGCAGCCGTAACTCTTTACCACTTTAAAACTTTTCCAAAATATTTCCTTATCACCAATATGGTTTCCATCACTCTCGTCAACATCATAATGTACTCTGTGATACCTGCTTTGGCCATTTCGGCGATACCTTTCACTGCATACAAGCCATTAACCTTCGTCGGTTTTTTTCTAAAAACCCTTAACTATTTCATTAAAATAATCGCCGAAATGTAAAAAATACTACATTTGTGTAGTTTTAATGCTTAACCAAAAAAGTTTTTATGAACATTTTTATTTACGGCTTGAATTTTAGAGCCAGAAAAGAAGATCTTATGAATCTTTTCGCTCCATTTGGAGAGGTTTCCGCTGCCAGGATCATTTTAGATCGCACCACGCATCGTTCCAAAGGCTATGGTTTTGTCGAAATGCCCGATGAGAATGCCGGTGAAGCAGCAATTGCAGCTTTGGACGGTACACAACACATGGACAGAACCATTCACGTTGCAGTAGCTAATCCGAGGCCTGAAAAACCTGCTGAACCTGTTGAACCTGCAGAACCGAAACAGGAATAGGCCCTATAAGGCAATAAGTTCAATAGATACTTACTAAGATCGCCAAGAGACCGATCGGAATAGCATTCCAGACGGTCTCTTTTTTATTTTTCACATAAATTAAGGGTGGCCGGGTATCTTCCGGCCACCCTTTGAATTCAAGCAAATTCATGCAGCTCAATCACTGCCCTTGAGCATTGAATTATATTTCTGATATTTCTGCATATATTCGTCACCCTTCTCGCGGAAACGGAAATAAATGTTCCTCAAATATTCCGCTACAGCCATCTTCACATCTTCGTTCTTGGAGATTCTGAAAGCAGACTCGAAAGGTTCAATCGCATTCTTAAGGCAAGCTTCGGCCTCGTCCATCATCTTGTTGTACTTCGCATCGTCCAATTCCTCCTGAGCCGCATTGGAAATGCCGACGGCTTCGTCATAAAGCATTATCCCTTCACCCAGATACCCGTATTCATATGTAGTATCCGCCTCGTTAGCCTTGTGATAGCACGCGACAGCCTCATCTTTCTTACCAAGATCCTTATTTACATTGCCTTCGACGTAATACAGGCTAGGATTGTTCGGTTCATTCACCTCGGCGCTGTGCAGAAGGTCGAACAATTTCTGGGGATCCTTCTTCGACGTAACGTAACCATTTATCAAACCGACGAGGATACCTTGATTCTGAGGAAACTTGGCAAAGCCTTCTTCGAGGATTTTCATTCCCGTTACAGTATCGCCTTCTGCAATGTAAATGTTGGACAGACCACTGAAAGCGTTCCCGTCTGAATAATAACCTATATCTATAGCTTTCTGATAATATGTCCTGGCCTTTTCATTGTTGCCGGACATGGCCTCGAATATCCCGGAGTAATAGGTGCTCATGCTGTCGACCTTGTTCATCGTCTTATTGTCATAAAGAGGCAGGGCAGCTTCGAAAGATGAAGCGGCAGCAGAGAAATCGCCTTCCGTATAATAAGCGAAGGCCTGGTTGCTGTATCTCTGATGAAGACTCTCGTAAAGCTGTTCGATGTCCTTTGTTTTCTTGCCGTCTTCATCGACTGCAACGGCTTTTTCGACCGCTTCGTAAGCCTTCGCGAGCATATCGTCTTCCATGACCGGTTTGGTTACCACACAAGCAGCAAGGGTTCCCTTGTCAGTATACCAAAGCTGCTTATCGGCATAAGTATCTACAGTATAATTGGAACCGTCACCACCCCTCTTATTTTCGGAACTGATAACCGGTTGATCTTTTATGAACAGTTTCACTTCATTCCTGGGAGTACCCAAAACCACATTCGTCGACGGGAAGTCGTAAGCATCTATGTACGCTTTAGCCACCTTGATATAAACATCTGGCTTGACTGTACGACCTTTTGCGGCAGCCTTCACTTCCGCTTTTTCAGTAGCCTTGATTGCCTTGGAAACTGCTGAAGCTGCAGCCTGTGCATCTCTCGGCTGTGCACCGGCAAACGTAAAAGACATCAGGAGCGCAGCGGCAAGTAGTATTCTTTTCATAATTAAATAATTATTTTTTGTTGTTTAATGTAATATTATTCCGGGGTGTCCCCCCCATCTTCATCACTTTTCGGAACGACGCAAACGGCAGCGATTTCATCCCCTTCGCGAAGGCTGATAAGTTTTACTCCCTGTGTAGCCCTTCCAGCTACCCTGATGCTCTCAACCGGCATTCTTATCGTTATACCGCTCTTGTTTATTATCATGAGGTCATCGTTGTCCGAAACTGCTTTGACTGCAATAAGCGAGCCGGTTTTTTCAGTTATGTTCAACGTTTTCACTCCCTTTCCGCCACGGTTCGTAATACGGTAGTCGTCTAATACGGAACGTTTCCCGAACCCGTTCGAACTGACCACAAGAACTGTTTTCGCTGCATCTGCATCTTCGTCGGGAGCAATGCACACCATTCCGACAACTTCGTCTCCATTGTCCAGATAAATACCCCGGACGCCGGTGGCAGTACGGCCGATGGAACGGACCTTGTCCTCCGGGAAACGGCATAGCTTGCCGGCTTTCCCGCAGGCGATGAGAATATGCGAATTGCCGTCCGTCAGGCAGGCATCCACCATGGCATCGCCTTCGACTATATTTATGGCATTCACACCCTTCTGACGCGGGCGGGAATACATTTCGAGCACGGTCTTTTTCACTATGCCTCTCTTGGTGGCAAGAATGATATAATGGGAATTTATGAATTCCTTGTCATCGAGATCCCGGACATTCAAATATGTCTGGACCTTATCTCCCTGTTCTATCTGGATCACGTTCTGGATGGCGCGTCCCTTTGAAGCCTTGGTGCCTTCCGGAATATTGTATACCTTAAGCCAGTAACATTTGCCGAAACTTGTAAAGAAAAGCATGGTGGAGTGCATGTTCGCCACATATATCCGCTCGATGAAATCTTCCTCCCTGGTAGTTGATCCCTTCGATCCTATACCGCCCCTGTTCTGGCTGCGGTACTCGCTCAACGAAGTACGTTTTATGTAACCCATGTGGGAAATGGTTATCACCACATCCTCGTCGGGATAAAAGCTGTCGGCATCCATTTCGTCAGGGGAAATTTCGATCGCGGTGCGGCGCGCATCCCCGAAATCGTTTACAAGCTGCCTTGTCTCCTTCTTTACGATCTCCATCTGCCTTTCGGTATGTGCTAGAATATCTTCCAAGTCGGCTATCAGTTTGGTCAGGTCATCGTACTCCTGCTGCAGCTTTTCCCGCTCGAGTCCAGTCAGGGCGCGGAGTTTCATCTCTACTATAGCATCGGCCTGGGCGCTGGAAAAATCCCATTTTGACATAAGCCCGTCGTGGGCCTCCTGTACCGTCCGTGAAGCACGTATGAGAGCTATTATCTCGTCTATTATGTCTATCGCCTTGAGAAGCCCGGCCAGGATATGCTGGCGTTTAAGGGCTTTGTTGAGATTGAATCGCGTACGGCGTACCACTACGTTGTGACGGTGCCGTACAAAATATTTTATGAGGTCCTTGAGGTTAAGGAGGCGTGGACGGCCATCTACGAGTGCGATGTTGTTGACTGAAAATGCGGATTCGAGATCCGTCATCTTATAGAGATTGTTCAGCAGTACATTGCTGTTGGCTCCCATCTTCAGCTTGATGACAATGCGCATGCCCTTTCTGTCGCTTTCGTCGTTTATGTAGGATATGCCTTCTATCTTCTTGTTGTTGACAAGATCGGCTATCTTTTCGATAAGTTCCCTCTTGTTGACCATATAAGGTATCTCCGTAACGACAATGGTCTCACGACCACTGTCGGAGACTTCGATCTCCGTCTTCGAACGCACTACGATCCTTCCCCTGCCGGTTTCGAAGGCATCGCGAATTCCTCCGATTCCCTGTATTATCCCGCCTGTCGGGAAATCTGGTCCCTTTATGTACTTCTCCATCAACTCGCCGACAGTGATCTCCGGATTATCGATATAGGCGCAAATGGCATTCCCGACTTCGGTAAGGTTGTGTGGAGCCATGTTCGTGGCCATTCCCACGGCAATACCCGACGCTCCGTTCAACAAAAGAAGCGGAGCCTTTGCCGGAAGGACTTCAGGCTCCTGAAGGGATTCGTCGAAATTGGGAACGAAATCCACCGTATCCTTGTCTAGATCCTCCAGAACCGTTTCAGCCAATTTGTTAAGTTTAGCCTCGGTATAACGCATGGCGGCGACGGGGTCCCCGTCTACCGAGCCGAAATTACCCTGGCCCTGTACGAGAGGATAACGCATCACCCATCCCTGGGCAAGGCGCGCCATCGCATCATATACGCTGGAATCGCCGTGAGGATGATATTTGCCCAATACCTCCCCCACTATACGCGCCGATTTCTTGGTAGCCGAATTGGATGTCACTCCAAGCTGGTCCATTCCATAAAGTACTCTTCTGTGGACCGGCTTTAGCCCATCCCGCACATCCGGCAGCGCTCGCGAAACGATTACCGACATCGAATAGTCGATGTAGGCGCTCTGCATTTCCTGTTCTATGTTAATAGGTATGATCTTACCTATATTCTTCTCAAAATCCATTAATTATCCCTCTTCTTCCTTTCTTAATGAAATGTAAAGATAGAGAAAAAACTTAACTCCGCCAAATCGGATAAAGTCTCGCCCATCCATTCCTTTTTTTATCTTTGTAGGTTGATAAGAAACCAGAAAATATGACTCAAGCTCCAGAATGGATAAAAAATATACTCGAAACGGCGGCGAACGAAGCCGCAAGTCTCGGTAATGCAGAAATAACTCCTGACCATCTTTTCCTGGCAATAGTGGAGAACTGGATGAACGAGGCCTGCGAGACGTTGGAGGCTAATGGAATAGACTGCCAGGTAATAAAGAGGGAAATGGAAGATAAGATGAGAAGCGGAAGCGCCATCTCCCAGAAAGACATGTCGAGAATCAAACCGCTCAGTTCCCTCGGAACCGTCATAGGCGAGATGCTCAACCAAGCGAGGATTCTAGACGAAGAGACGAATCCCATGCATCTTTTGCTTGCCATACTTCTTGCAAACGACAACATAACAAGCTCAACCCTTAGGGAAAAGGACAATCTCGATTACGGCAGACTCCTCGCAATGTGGAAAAAAGCCAAGAAAAAGAGCGTTACAAGTACTTTCGAAGGGGAATCCGCCCAAGACCAGGATTTCCATGAAGACGAAAACGGGACTCAAAATCAGGGCGGGCACCAAGGGGCAAAAAAAGAGAATTCCTCCACTCCCAATCTTGACAAATATGGCTATGATCTTACAAAGGCCGCACGCGCAGAAAAACTGGATCCGGTCGTCGGCCGCGAAACTGAAATTGAGAGACTGTCCCAGATTCTGGGAAGGAGAAGGAAGAACAGTCCTATACTTATAGGCGAAGCCGGGGTAGGAAAATCCGCAATCGCCGAAGGACTTGCCATCAGGATTGCTGAAAAACAGGTACCAAGGGCGTTGCTGAACAAACGCATCGTAACCTTGGATATCGGTTCCCTGGTAGCCGGGACTCAATATCGCGGTCAATTCGAAGAGAGGGTGAAACAGGTTCTCGAAGAAATCAAACATAATCCTGACGTCATAATTTTCATTGACGAATTGCATACGCTTGTTGGAGCCGGAGGGGCACCCGGTTCGCTCGATGCAGCAGACATGCTCAAGCCGGCACTCGCCCGCGGAGAAATCCAGTGCATTGGAGCCACCACTACCGACGAATTCCGCAAGATAATAGAGAAAGACAGAGCGCTGGAACGCAGATTTCAGAAGATAATGGTGTTTCCGACCACATTCGAACAGACTCTGGCAATATTGCAAACCATCAAGGGAAGATACGAAAAGCACCACAACGTGAAATACTCCCCTGCTGCGATTACGGCATGCATAACGCTTTCACAGAGATATATAACTGACAGAAGCCTGCCTGACAAGGCTATAGACGTGCTTGACGAAGTCGGATCGAGGGTACACCTGAGGTTCTCCAACTTTCCTCCACAATTGAGGAAATACAACGTCAAGATCGAGAAAATCAGGGAGGCGAAACGTGAAGCCGCCACCGACGGCGACTTCGAAAGGGCGGCTTCTTTGAAAGCCGACGAGGACGCCATCGCAAAACGCAGGGACAAAGAGATGGAAGAGTGGTCCTCGAAAAGCGACAGCAAACCCCATGAAGTGACCGAAGAGGATGTGGCACAGGTAATTTCGGAAATGACCAACATACTGGTCAGTAAGATTGCAGCAAGCGAAAGCGACAAACTGATAAATATGGCCGCAAACCTGAAGAAACGAATCATCGGGCAGGATGATGCCGTGGATAATGTTGTAAGAGCAATACATCGGAACCGGGCGGGGCTGAACGATCCTGGCAAACCCATCGGGACATTCCTGTTTCTAGGTCCGACGGGCGTCGGCAAGACCCAGCTGGCTAAAGTCCTCGCTGAATACATGTTCGATTCGGCCGACAACCTAATCAGGATAGACATGAGCGAATACATGGAAAGGATAGCCATAACAAGGCTTACCGGTGCGCCTCCGGGATATGTTGGATACGATGAAGGAGGGCAGCTCAGTGAGGCAGTAAGACGCAAGCCTTACTCCGTTGTGCTTCTCGACGAAATCGAGAAGGCGCATTCGGACGTTTTCAATCTGTTGCTGCAGGTTCTGGACGAGGGAAGGCTGACTGACGCGAACGGGAACCTGATAGATTTCAGGAACACCATACTTATAATGACCTCAAACGTAGGGTCGATGGAACTGAAGGATTTCGGGGAGGGACTCGGATTCGCGACGCCGTCGCAGAACAGGAATGCCGACAGGAACGCAATCATCAACAAGGCATTGAAACGGAAATTCGCTCCGGAATTCCTGAACAGGCTTGACGGAATCGTTATTTTCAATTCGCTGACCCGCGAGAACATAATGAAGATAGTGGATATCGAACTCGCCGATTTGTTCAGTAGAGTGTCAGCTCTCGGTTACAATCTTCAGATCCCTAAGGAAGTCAAACAATTTCTTACCGACGTCGGTTTCGATCCACGATACGGTGCACGTCCATTGAAACGTGCCATACAGCACTATATCGAAGATCCTCTTGCTGAATTCATTATATCGCCCGAAAAGAACTCTTCCAGGAACCTTCGTATCGTCCTTACCGACGATGCGAAGGACACCGCAGTAGAAACGTTTAATACTCAGGAACCTAAACGCACCAATATTTCTAAGGTTCCCAAGGCCAGGACAGCTAAACAGAATATTTCCTAAGGCGCTCCTCACTGTTCCTGAAAGACATTTCGCAACCGCAGTATTTCTGCATATAGAAGTTCTTCTCGCGGCAGATTTGCGAACGGCGTTCCGTAAGCCCTCCCTTTCGCCAGTCCTTGTCCCAGAAAATCACTCCTCCGACCTGGGTTTCGGCATAATGGCCGGCATCATTCACCTGTTCGAGCGATTTCCAGCGCGAGGTGGCCATGGTCGTTGCAAAAACTTTCAATCCGAGTTCGAGAGTCTTCTTTGCGGCCACGAGCAGACGGTGCTTGAAACAGATCAGGCAACGTTCGCCACGCTCGGGCAAATCCTCGTAACCCCTGACGAGTTCCCTCCAGTTTTCATGGTCATAGTCGCCGTCGATGAATTTCACTCCCATATCCTTGCAGAACCTGATCTCTTCACGCTTGCGTTTTTCGTATTCTTCAAGCGGCCAGATATTCGGATTGTAATAAAACACGGTCGGTGCGATCCCGTTGTTAAGAAGGCATTCCACCACAGCCCCGGAGCACGGGGCACAACAAGACTGCAAAAGGATTTCCTTCACACCTTCAGGAGGTTCAAGCACTATTTCAGAGACATCAGCCATGATTCGGATACATTTATCTAAGGATTCCAAAGATACCTAATTTTAATATTTTTTTGTATTTCTTTGAAAAGGGAGTATATTTGCACTCCCCAAAACGGTCTCTTAGCTCAGTTGGTAGAGCACGACACTCTTAATGTTGGGGTCCAGGGTTCGAGCCCCTGAGGGATCACCTTACGGGACAAACTCAAAATTTACGAGTTTGTCCCGTTTTTGATTCATATATTATTGTCCATCAATTGACAAACAATGAAAAAATCCAATGCCCGAATTCAGATGATGATCCGCAATCTGGTTCTGTCCCTATGCTTTGCTCTGTTTTTAGCCGTATCGTCATGCCGTCGGAATCCTTCACCAAAAAAGCCAAATATCATAATCATCTATACCGATGATGCCGGTTACGGCGATATCGGCGCAAATGGCGCAAAGGGGGTGGAAACCCCGAATATCGATCTGCTGGCGAAAAACGGCGTAAACTTCAGCGATGCCCATTGCTCTGCGGCCACAAGTACACCTTCACGTTTTTCTTTATTGACCGGAAGTTACGCATTCAGGAGGAATGCCGCCATTTTACCGGGTGACGCCCCATTGTTGATCGACACAAAAAAAGGTACACTGCCCAAAATGCTTCAGAAAGCCGGGTACGAAACCGCCGTTGTCGGCAAATGGCATCTCGGTCTGGGGGAAGGCGACATTGACTGGAACGGGGAAATAGTTCCCGGAGCACGTGAGGTAGGATTCGATTACAGCTTCATAATTCCTGCAACACCGGATCGCGTACCTTGTGTGTTCGTCGAAAACGACCGCGTCGCGAATTTGGATCCCGGTGATCCGATCGAAGTCAGTTACCAACACGACTTGGGCGGTTATCCGCTGGGAACGGAACATCCTGAAATGTTGAAAATGAAGGGTGATTTGCAGCATAGCGGTTCAATAATCAACGGAGAGAGCCGGATTGGCTATATGAAAGGAGGACACAGTGCCTTATGGGTCGACGAAGATTTTCCAATAGTCATGGTCCAAAAGGTAAAAACCTTTATTCAGGAGAATAAAAGCCATCCTTTCTTCCTCTATTTTGCAATTCCAGATGTTCATGTTCCCCGCATGCCTAACGGTGTATTTGTCGGCGAAAGCACTATGGGACGCCGTGGTGACGACATCGCCGAAATGGACTGGTGCACCGGTCAGGTCATCAAAGAATTGGAAGATCTTGGGTTGAGTGAAAACACCCTCATCATCTTTTCCAGCGACAATGGCCCCATCCTGGACGATGGATACGATGATCAGGCTGAGGAACTTCTGGGCGACCATAAACCATGGGGGCCTTACCGTGGATCGAAATACTCGGCTTACGAAGCCGGAACCCGAATGCCGACGATAGTTTATTGGCCGGGGCATGTGAAGCATGGATCGAGTTCGGCAATGTTGTCGCAAGTCGATTTGTACGCTTCGCTGGCAAGGTTGGTCGGGCAAAAAGTAAAGCGTGGTGATGCACCGGACAGCGAAGACCATCTGGACGCCTGGTTGGGTAAGACTCAAAAGGGACGTGATGTAATGCTTGAAGAGTCCTTCACTTTCGGATTGAGGATGGACGATTGGAAATATATCGAACCGGTATCGAAGGCAACTCCCGGATGGTTGAAAAACAAAAAGATAGAAAGCGGATTGACCAAGAAGGTGCAATTGTATGATTTGAAAAATGATATCGGGGAACAAAAAGACATCGCAGATGAAAACCCTCGCATCGTCAAGAAAATGCAGGGAAAACTTCAAAAGATATTGAACGAATAGGATGGCATTCCATTACCGGATTTTCCGTTTGATTTCCTTCACATCGGCGGCCAATACGAACGATGCCAGCACGAAAGCCATGCCGTCGGCAATGGGACCGGCCCACAGGACGCCGGTTATGCCCATGAATTTCGGCAGGATCAATACCAGCGGGATCAGAAAAACGATCTGTCGCGACAGTGAAAGGACCATCGCCTGGCCAGGCTTTTTCACCGCCTGGACGAAGATGCTGGCGACCGTCTGTACGCCATCGGGGATGCATAACAGGAGGAAAATACGCAAGCTCATGACTGCAAATTCATTATACAAATCACTCTCGGCACCGAACAGCCTGACTATGCTCATTGGAGCGAACTGGAAAACACAAAACGCTATTGCGGAAGCCACCAATGCGGACTTGATGCATATCTTCAATGCTTCCAGGACACGTCCGTAATTTTTAGCCCCGTAATTGAAGCTTATTGCAGGCTGCGCCCCGGTCGCGATACCGACGACGACGAACAGGAATATCTGGTTTACTTTCAACGTGATCCCCATTACCGCCAAGGGAATGTCTGTTCCATACTTGGAAGCGCCACCGTACCTGGTGAGCGTATTGTTTATGAAAGCCGTCATTACGACGGTGGTCATCTGGTTTATGAAACTTGCGATACCGAGCGGCAGCATCTCCTTCAACACCGCACCGTTCAATTTGTAGTCCTTCCTTTCTAGTTTGACCGAACGCCATCTGCGCATATACGAAATGGAAATGACGAAAGAGAGGAACTGACCTATTATGGTGGCTATCGCAGCTCCCCTTACCCCCCATTTCAATACGAAAATGAATACGGGGTCGGCGACCGTATTGAAAACTGCACCGGCGACCAGGGAGGCCATCGCGAGTTTCGGGCTTCCGTCGGCACGGATCATGGAATTGAGGGCCGTAGCTATTATGACGAATGGAAATCCGATCATCACTATGCTGCCATACCCGAGTGCATAAGGTTCCACCGTCTTGGTGCACCCGAAAAGGTAGGCGATCGGTTTAAGAAAAAAAACCGTCATAAGGAACAATACCGCCGATACCATTACCGACAGTGTTATACCGTTCCCCACCCCCTGGTCGGCAGCCACTGGGTCACCCTCCCCGAGCTTCAGATTCATGTACGTAGCCGATGCGTCGCCTATCAGAACCCCGAAGGCTACGCAAAGGACCGTCAAAGGAAAGATCACGTTCGTGGCGCTGTTCCCGAGATATCCCACGCCATGTCCGATGAATATTTGGTCTACGATATTATATAATCCATTTACTACTAGCGATATGACGCATGGTACGGCATATTTTCCAATCAGCCTGCCTATCGGTGCCGTCGCAAGGGAATTATCAGAATTGTTCACTATTTATCCTCAAAATTGAAATTGGGTGCAAAATTCCCAAAATATCAGCCGGCACACCGACCTCATGCGTGCAAATGATGACCATATGCGAACTTTTTGATACCTTTACGCGTTATACTTTGGAAGTGTTTGACAATTATATAGTTGATAATCTTAACTTATCCGATGCGCAGTACCGTCCCGCCCATGGATTGACGTTCATGCTGATCGTTTCGGGATTCGGGACAATACGTACAAAGGAAAGGGATTATGGCTTGAAGAAAGGAACGCTCGTTTCCATCGCTCCGTTCCAGACCTATGCCTTCAAGGAATGGTCAGAAGACTTGAAATATTGGCGCATGACTTTCGAACTCGATTTCATGGCCGGTTTTCCTCTCGTACTCGAAACGAACGTAGCCGAAAAGATGGAAAGGGAACCTTGCCTGCTCCCCGACAGGAAAACTTTCGGTTTGCTCAAAAGGTACCACAAGGAGATATCCGAACAATACGAAAGGATAGGGCATCCTTCCCGGATCGAAATAGTCAAGGCGCTGCTTTACATATATATGGCGGAAGTAAGCCGCCTTTATTCGCAGCGGACAGTCGCACTGAACACGTCGCATGAGGAACAGGTTGCCGGAGATTTCCTGAAATTGCTGCACACATATTACCGCAGCGAACGGAAACCGGAATTTTACGCCGGCAAATTATGCGTCTCCCCGCGTTACCTGTCGAGACTGCTTAAGAAAAGTACCGGACGAACACTCTTCACATGGATTTGCGAATTCGTAGTCAAAGAGGCCAAGATCATGTTGAGTTCCACCGACAAGAGCGTTTCCCAAATATCGGACGAACTTAATTTTCCGAATCCCTCCTACTTTTCCCGCTATTTCAGGAAATACACCGGAACCAGCCCGCTTAAATACAAAAAACATCTGAAATGAAAAGAAACCTGAATCTGACAATCGCCATCGCCGTTTGCATGATATTGACAAGCTGCGGCACGGGCAGGATATTAACCACTGAAAGGAAACCTGACGAAGCGATAATCATAGCCAAGGTTCGAATCGAGAACGGGGATTCGTACATAGGCAACAAATGGAATTTACTTCTCGACGAACGCCTTTGGGGAAAAATGGCCGTCTGGCCTGATGAGAACAATTACATTTACATGAAGGTCCCGGTAGGGAAGCATTTCATAGCACTGCTGCAATATAAGGCATTGCATAAGAACATTCCGGAAAATTATCTTACTTTTGAGACTGACACGAGTGCCGTCTATTATATCGGAGACATCGTCATACACTGGAAAATAAATTCCGAAACGGACGAAAACAGGTCAGGAAGGAATGCGAAAGTTGGAGGAGCCGTAGGAGGGGTATTCGGGGCGGTATCGAATTCCAAGGAACCGGGAACCCGTCTGGATGTGGACGTAACCGACAATTACGACGAAACTACGGCATATTTCAAATCAAGATTCGGCTATGACCAGGAAATAAGGAAATCCCTATTAAAAGTAAATAAATAGAAAGCGAGATGAAAAAAGTCGGGAAAATCCTGATAGTATTGATTGCAGTCTCATTATTCGGCTGCAATACCAATCCGCAAAAGAACGGCGAAGTAGAAACGGATAAAAACCAAATCGAAAATTACGGGAAGGTATTCAAAAGCCTGAAAAAATACCTGGCGAAAGAAAACGGCAAACTGTGGGGGGAACAACTTTACGGGCCGATATTGCTGGTCGACAAAAATGACAGGAAGATCTTTGCGAACGAACCGGACAGCATGGGCCTGTTGACGAAAAAAGGGAGAATTTACGTCGGACTGTTGCCAAAGGAGATGAATATCGCAAATACGGCCACGGAATGGAACGGCAAGCGATGGACTATGGTCATGCTTCCCTTGCCGGAAGACCGCAACGAAAGGTTGAACCTGCTTACACACGAGCTGTTTCACAGGATACAACCGGAACTCGGATTCGACAAATTCGGCAGCACCTCCGGTAACAACCTGGATGCGATGGACGGACGGATTTACTTGAAGCTGGAGCTGGAAGCCCTGAAAAAGGCCTTGGAATCCGGAGATGAGGGGGTTGCGAGGAACAATATCCGGAATGCGTTGTCATTCAGAATTTACAGGGACAGCCTTTATCCCGGGGAAAAAACCGCGGAAAACGCGCTGGAATTGAACGAAGGGCTGGCGGAATATACCGGTTCCATTTTGAGCGGCAGGAACGATGAGATGCTTAAAGAGCATTATATCAAGTCAATTGACAATTTTTACCATAACCGGACTTTCGTACGGTCATTCGCCTATGTCACGATTCCCTCATACGGATATTTCATGAACAAGGAAAATCCGAACTGGAACAGGGAGATATCGGATACGACGGACCTCACCGATTACATGACAGGTTTCTTTCACGTATCCGTACCTGCCGGCTTCAAGGATTCCATCGATCGGATTAAGATGGAATACGGCTTCGACACGATAGCGAAAATCGAGAATGAAAGGGCCGAAGCCAGAAAGAAACTTATGAAAAAATACGAGGACAGGTTTCAGGGACATCCCACACTGACCCTCAACCTTCAAAATATGGGCATACAGTTCGATCCCAGGAACATAATGCCGTTCAAGGATGCAGGCACCATATATCCGAACATGAGAGTCACAGACGACTGGGGAATACTTTCCGTAAACGACGGCGCCCTGCTGAGCAAGCATTGGGACAAGGTTACCGTTTCCGAACCTACCATGATCACGGACACCGTCGTAAACGGAAGCGGCTGGAAACTGGAATTGAATAAAGGATGGGAAGTGATCCGGAGCAGTAAAAATTACATTTTGAAGAAAAAATAAGGACTGCATGCCGAATACGAAGTAACATACGAGGAATGGACTGGACCGACGACACATACGCTTCTTATGTGAAAAGACTCAGGAGCAACATCTCATGGCACGACGCCCATGACGCGAACATGCACAGGAGGATCATCGCAACCTCGAAGGAGGTGATCGGGGTCGGCAATCCCGTCCTGCGGCAAATTGCCAGGGAGATACGCAAGGGAACAGTACGGGACCGCGCGGCCGATCCGGAAGGATTCCTGAGGGCTTGCATAAGGAACAATGGATTCGGGACTTACGAGGAGACATTAGTCTACGGACTGGTATGCTCGGGAATAAAGGACTTCGGCGAATACTCGGCAGCCATAGATCCATTCCTCGGCGCAGCAGACACATGGGCGGAAATCGACGTGACGGTCGGGGATTCGACTCTTTTCAGGAACCTCACCCCGGAAATGGAGGAGTGGACATTTTCGCTTCTACGCGATGACGGGGAACCTTTCAGGATCCGTTTCGGCATCATTTTGCTGATGAAATATTTCCGTACGGAGAAGTATCTCGGGAGAGTGCTCGACGCCTGCTCCGGCGTTTCCAAGGAGAGCTATTACGTGCGCATTGCGGTCGCGTGGCTATTGGCGGAATATCTTTTGCCGTTCCCGGACGCCATCTATGCCTACCTGAAAGAAGACGTCGCAGGGAATCCGCATCTCGACCGGTGGACTCACAACAAGGCCATCCAGAAGGCATGCGAAAGTTTTCGTGTTCCCGATGAAATGAAAACGGCTCTCAGGAAACTGAAAATAAAGAATGAAAATGGCCGTGCGTGAATTCACAAGGGAATTCGAAGGCTTCGCCGCCGCTCTCGGCGTACGGAATGGGAAGGATGGGGCGGACTACGTCTTCCCCGATTTCGCCCTGCGTGTGACGCCGGTGACATTGGAACAGGCAGGGAATATGGGTTTCATACTGCATCTGATCGATGCGGAAGTCGGGACAGAGCATCGCATCCTGCTTTATGAAGACAGGTGGCTCGGGGATGAAAGCGGGGCATTGAAGAAAAGGCTCGCCGCCTGTCTCGGAAAATTCCGCAGCGTTTTCGCGCGCAAATGCGCCGTCTCGCGCACGGACATCCTGACCGCCAATGCTTTCCTCGACAAATGCCACAGTTACGGGGCTGCCTCTGCAAAATACAAATATTCGTTGACCTTCGACGGCGAACTCGTCGCCGTCGCCACTTTTTCCGGAAAGAAGAGACTTCCTTCCATGGACCACTCCTACCCTGGGACGAAGATCTCCTGCGAATGGATACGATATGCCTCTCTGCCGGATGTCAGGGTATCCGGAGGAATGGGGAAAATGCTCAAGGCCTTCATGAAAGACGTAGACCCGGAAGAGGTCCTCTCATATTCCGACAACGAATGGTCAAAGGGAGAGGTTTACGGAAAACTCGGGTTCACGCGCATGTTCCGGACTCCTCCGCAGGAATATTACGTAAATAAAAAGACATACGGACGCATTTCGGCTATAAAGGTCGGCCGCGACAACCTTTATAAGGGGAGAGAATTCCCTTCATCGGATTATTGGCGCATCTACAACGCCGGATCCACCCGCTGGTTTCTGGAAAAAACTTAGAAAAACAGGCCGGAAAAATTCGTTTTTAAAAAAAGTGTTATATTTGCGGCAATGAAAGAGAAGAGACATATAGTGGATATGCGAATGCATCTTTAAGATGCATCCCAAATTCATTTCGAAAGTCTCGCCGCAATCGGCGGATCTTCCAAACAAATTCCAATAAATCAAAGAACAATCACCCTGCACGGCCATCATTGCGTGCAGCCATCAAACAAATAATATCATGTCCGGAAAACTCCATTTCGACACCCTGCAGGTCCATGCAGGGAGATCAAAGGACCAGAGCAACGGTCCTTGCGTGACCCCGATCTACCAAACCGCATCATTCCTGTTCGACGACGTGTCGCAGGCGGCGGATATCTTCGCATTGAAAAGGGACGGAAACACGTATACGCGCCTTTCAAATCCGACAACCGAAACTTTGGAACGCAGAATCGCGGCACTCGAAGGAGGGACGGCCGGCACTGCGGTAGCCAGCGGCAATTCGTCGCAGTTCATAACGTTCCAGCAGATATGCCGTCCGGGGGACCATATCGTAGCTTGCAAGTCGCTTTACGGCGGCACGTTCAATCTCTTGAACCAGACATTCAAACAGCTGGGAGTGGACTGTACCTTCGTGGAAGGTTCGCCGGAAAGCTTCGAAAAGGCGTTGCGCCCGGACACCAAGGCGTGCTATGTCGAAACTATAGGAAATTCGGATTTCTTCGTTCCTGACTTCGACGCCATATCCGGGATCTGCTCGAAAGCCGGAATCCCTCTTATAGTGGACAACACCTTCGGAGGCGGAGGATATCTTTTCCGGCCGGCCGAACACGGCGCGAACGTAGTGACCGATTCCCTGACCAAATGGATCGGGGGACACGGCACCAGCATAGGAGGCATCCTGACAGATGCCGGCAACTTCGACTGGGGAAACGGCAAATTCCCGCAGATAGACAGTCCGTGCGAATCCGCACACGGGCTTAACTTCTGGAGAAAATACGGGGACAGGGCTTTTGCGGTCATGGCGAAGGAGATCGGGGTCAGGGACTGGGGCTGCTGCATAAGCCCGTTCAACGCCTTCCTCATTCTCGAAGGCGTGGAAACATTGTCGTTGAGGATGCAGCGTGAAATGGACAATGCGATGGAACTTGCGGAATGGCTCGAAAAAATACCTAAGGTGGAATCAGTAAACTATCCGGGCCTTGACCGGCATCCGAGCCACACTACCGCAGAAAAATATTTCAGGAACGGATTCGGGGCGGTGATGAGCATCACGCTCAAGGGAAACAGGGAGCAAACCGCAGGCTTCGTAAACCGGCTGCAACTGATTTCGCACCTTGCCAACGTAGGCGACAACAGGACCCTGGTCATACAACCGGCCGCAACGACCCATGCACAACTGGACGGAGAAGAGCTGCATGCTGCAGGAATAAGCGAGGGAACCCTCCGGCTCTCGGTCGGCATCGAAAACATAGAAGACATAAAGGCCGACATCGAACAGTCACTCGAAAAATTGTAGAAGATGACGGGGAAAAATTTCAAATACGGCAGCGCCTTTCCCCTGGAGGGAGGGGGCCTGTTGCCGGAACTGGAGATCAGATACCACGTGAGTTGCGAAAACCCGGAGGGCAAGAAGGTGGTATGGATATGCCACGCACTGACCGCCAACTCGGACGCCGGGGATTGGTGGAACGTGATGGTAGGTCCGGGGAAATACTTCGACACCGGGAAATATTTCATAATATGCGCCAACATTCTCGGCTCCTGCTACGGCACGACCGGTCCCCAGAGCCTGAATCCCGAGACCGGCCGCAAATATCTGCTCGATTTCCCGAAAGTGACGATACGCGATTTCGTCAACGCACATGAGCTGCTACGCAAAAGTCTGGGCATAAAACATATAGATATACTCATCGGAGCCTCGACCGGAGGATTCCAGGCCATCGAATGGGCGATAATGAATCCCGGCCTCATAGGCAACCTCGTATTGATGTGCTGCGATGCAAGGATAAGCGCATGGGGTACCGCATTCAATGCAGCCCAGCGCATGGTACTCGAAGCCGACCAGACGTTCAGGGCACAGCAAGATCCGGGATTCGGCGGGAGCAAGGCACTCGAAGCCTGCAGGGCAATAGGACTTATTTCCTACCGTTCGTACGAAGGATATGTCGCCAAGCAAAGCGAACCCGACGAAAACTGCCTTTTCGCAGACAAGGCCGGCAGTTACCTAAGGCACCAGGGAGCGAAACTCTCGGCAAGATTCGACGCCTACAGCTATTACACCCTGCTTTGGGCTACCGACTCACACAATGTCGGCCGTAACCGGGGAGGAGTGGGAAAAGCTCTCCGGACCGTAAAGGCAAGGACACTATGCATCGCCATAGACAGCGATGTGCTTTTCCCGCAGCGCGAGCTTGAGTTCCTTGCTGAAAACATTCCGCAGGCAAAGCTCGCCGTCATTTCATCCGCCTTCGGACACGACGGCTTTCTACTTGAACATGAACAAATAACAAAAGTGCTATGCAAGTTCTTAAATTCGGCGGGAGTTCTGTAACGGATGCCCGCGCAATGGAGCGCGTTGTGGAAATAGTCCGCAAGGCCATATACGCTGACAGGACCATCGTGGTAGCTTCCGCAATAGGTGGCGCCACCGACAAGCTGATAGAAATAGGCGCCCTCGCGGCGGCAGGGGACAATGCCTGGATCAGGGAAATAGACGCCTTGGAAGAACGGCACCTAAGCATAATCAAGGAGCTTCTGCCCGAAGACTTCCGCGGCGAAGCCGTAAACACCGTATCCGGGCTTTTCAAGGAACTCAGAGGCATCTGCGAAGGGGTCAGCCTCATAAGGGAAAAGAGTTTCTTCACCAACGACAAGATAATGAGTTTCGGAGAGTTGCTTTCCACCAACATTCTCTATGCAAAGTTCCAGTCGCTCGGCGTGAGCTGCCGTTGGCTGGATTCGAGGGATTACATAAAAACCGAACTGAAAGGCGGTTCCAATATGGTCATAACCGACCTGACATATTCCAACATTGCTGGGCTGAACGGAATAAATTCGGTAAAGCTGCTGATCTTGCCGGGATTCATAGCATCCGACCTCCAGGGACGCACCACCACTCTCGGACGTGGGGGATCCGACTATACCGCATCGCTCCTTGCCGTGGGCGCCGAAGCAAGGTCCCTGGAAATATGGACGGACGTCAACGGCATGATGACAGCCGACCCACGAATAGTGCCGGAAGCGAAAACCATAGAACACATCTCCTACAAGGAGGCCCTCGAACTCTCCCATTTCGGTGCCAAAGTCGTCTATCCGCCAACAATCCAGCCGGTAGTCGCAAAGGGCATCCCTATCCTCGTCAAAAACACATTCGAACCCGGGAACCACGGGACATATATCGAGAACAATCCTCCCGAAAGCAAGGAGCGCATCAGGGGTATCTCGGGAAGCAGCGACATAGCACTGCTCTCGATGGAGGGCAGCGGAATGGTAGGCGTCCCCGGATATTCGAGCAGGCTGTTCGCGGCACTGGCGGAAAGGGATATAAACATAATTCTGATAACGCAGGCTTCTTCAGTCCATACAATGCTCGTGGCGATCAGCCTTAGAGATGCAGAAAAGGCAAAAAAGGCAGCCGACGAAGCATTCGCATGGGAGATCTCGATAGGCAAGATAGAACCTTTGAAAGTGGAACCGGATTTCGCCATAATAAGCCTGATAGGCGACGACATGAAGAACCAGTCCGGAGCGGGGGGCAGGATGTTCGAAGCCATAGGACGCAATGGAATAAGCATAAGAGCGATAGCTCAGGGATCTTCCGAAAGGAACGTGTCGGCCATAGTAGCCGGCCGGGATATGGTTCAGGCGATCCGCTCCGTCCACGACGAATTCTTCGGAGCATCGTATTCACGCCTCAACCTGTTCGTGGCAGGTTACGGCAACGTAGGGAAAACCCTTGTCCGCATAATCGGCGAACAGGCCCGGCAGATCCTTGAAAAGAGGGCCGTCGACCTCAAGATAGTCGCAGTCTGCAATTCCAGAAGGCAGATCTTCGACAGGAACGGCATAGATCCGGAAAATGTCGGGGAACTGCTCGGAGCCGGAACTGCAGGCTCCGCCGGCAAATCCGACGAACAATTCTTCGACAACCTGTTCAATTCGCACCTATCCCACTCCATCCTCGTAGATTGCACGAGCGACAGGATAATCGCATCGAAATATGCGGACATTCTCGATGACGGCATAGGGATAGTCACCTGCAACAAAATCGCCAATTCTTCCACCCAGGAGTATTACGATCTCATGAGGAAACTCGGCCGCGGAGTCCCCTTCCGTTACGGGACAAATGTGGGAGCTGCCCTTCCGGTCATCGAATTCCTCGACATGCTGGTTGCAAGCGGGGATTCGGTTTCGAGCGTAGAAGCAGTCCTTTCAGGTTCCCTGAGTTACATCTTCAACAATTACGACGGCACGAAGCCGTTTGCCGAAGTCGTCCGCGATGCGCGCAGGGCCGGCTACACCGAACCCGATCCGCGCACGGATCTGAAAGGCACGGATGTTTTGCGCAAGACGCTGATTCTGGCACGTGAACTGGGATGCAAGCTGGAGGCTGATGATATCTCCTGCGGAAAGATTCTCCCCGATTCCTGTTTCGACGGTGACCTGGATACATTTTACGCCAACTGCCTCGAAAACGAACCACATTTCAAGGAACTCGCCGGCAAAGCCGCCGCGTCGGGTTGCAGGCTTCGCTACGTCTCGAAGATAGAAGTCTGCGACGGAAACGGCTCTCCTAAAGCCAAAGCTTCGGTATCATTGGATTCCGTACCGGCAGGCAGCCCCTTATACGACTTATGTGCCGCCGATAACCGCATAACGGTCATAAGCCGTGATTATCCGGAAGGATTTACGGTTACGGGAGCGGGGGCCGGAGCACACCGTACCGCGGCCGGCCTGTTGTCGGACATAATTAGATGCAAATAACAAAATGAAAGTAGCAGTATTCGGTGCCACCGGACTTGTTGGCACAAGAATGATCGAAGTGCTCGGAGAGCGCAAATTCCCCGTCTCCGAACTGATTCCGGTAGCATCCGGACAATCGGAAGGGAAGATGATAGGATTCGGAGGAAAGGAATGGCCCGTAATATCGGCAGTCGAAGCCTTGGTAAAGAGACCTGAACTGGCATTATTCTCCGCAGGAGCCGATCTCTCGAAGATCTGGGCTCCCCGTTTTGCGGAAGCCGGATGCCGTGTGGTAGACAATTCTGCATGCTGGAGAATGGATCCGAACGTAAAACTGGTGATACCGGAAATCAACGGTAATATTCTCGACGACGGGGACATGATAATAGCCAACCCCAATTGCTCCACCATACAGATGCTGATGGCACTGTATCCTTTGCACCTCTCATTCGGGTTGAAGCGCATAGTGGTTTCCACCTACCAGTCCATCACGGGTACCGGAAAGAAAGCCGTAACTCAACTTTTCGCCGAGCGCGCGAAAAACAGGGACGGAGCCGACGTACGCCTGGTCGACCCTGATGCCGACAATGCATATCCCTACCCGATCGACCTGAACCTGTTCCCACATATCGACGATTTCCTCGACAACGGCTACACGAAAGAGGAGATGAAGATGGTGAACGAAACCCACAAGATCTTCGACGACTACACAATAGGAGTGACAGCCACAACCGTGCGCGTTCCGGTAATGGGAGGGCATTCGGAAGCCGTAAATGCCGAATTCGGGAAACCTTTCAAATTGGAAGAAGCGAGGGAACTGATTTCCGGTTTCAAGGGAGACACCCTGGTCGACGATCCGTCCAGGCTGCAATATCCGATGCCTCTGTTCGCGGAGGGCAGCGACGAGGTTTTCGTGGGCCGGATAAGATACGACGAATCCCGGCCGAATACCCTCAACCTCTGGTGCGTTTCGGACAACCTGCGCAAAGGAGCGGCCACGAACGCCGTCCAGATCGCCGAGCTCTACCTGTAAGGACAAAAAAAGAGGGGACCGTATGGCCCCCTCCGATTAACGTCGGGATTATGTGACTCGAACACACGACCTCTGCGTCCCGAACGCAGCGCACTAGCCAACTGTGCCAAATCCCGATACCTACGCGGCAGCCGTTCCTCACGGCACGATCCGTTTCGGGTTTGCAAAAGTACAATTATTTTCCAAATGCACCAATTTTTTCATTAGACAATCGAACGTAAGATCTTTTCATCCGGAGCGTTAACGGTAAATGTAGAGCCGTTGCCCAATCCGAATTGTAGTGCCCCTCAAATGGTTCCATTTCTTGATCTTAGAGACCGTGGTATGGTAACGTCGTGCAAGCAACCCGAGGGTTTCTCCCCTCCTCACCTTGTGGACGATGCGGGAACCGGTCCCGGATTCCCTGATGCTTTTCATCTTGACCGGATTGAAATAGACCGAATCGCGGTACTTAGGTATCTCGGCTTCATTGTCGACATAGGCCATACTGTAAGTATAAGGCAGTATCAATATACATGGATTGCCGGCAGAACCAGGGATGATGTCGTGGGTGTATTCCGGGTTCAGGTTCCTTATCTGTTCCGCCGAAGCCCCGGTATAATATGAAATCTGGTCGAAATGGACCATCTTGCTTACGTGGAACGTATCCGTATGAACCGGGAGGTTCACTACGGCGGGAGTAATGCCATGTTCGGGATAATAATTCAAAGCATAGAGCGCACCAATGAATGCAGGTACGTAACCGCGGGTTTCGTGTGGCAGGTAAGGATAAATGGTCCAGAAATCATGGGACCCCCCTGAACGCCTGATGGCCTTTGAAACGTTGCCTGCACCGCAATTATATGAGGCTATCGCCAGCATCCAGTCTCCGAAAACGGCATAGGAATCCCGCAGGTACCTTACGGCCGCATCAGTGCTTTTGACAGGATCGTACCGTTCGTCTATAAAAGAGGATATGTTAAGTCCGTACATCTTTGCCGTAGAATACATGAATTGCCACAAACCTTTCGCCCCGGCACGCGAAACGGCCTTGGGGTTCAACGCCGATTCTATTATGGCGACGGCCTCCAATTCCTTCGGCATGTCGTACTTGTCCAGGATTCCCTCGATGATCGGCATGTAATAGTTCGAAAGCCCAAGTATTTCGGGTATTTTCTCCGGCATTTTTTCGGTGTAAAGAATTATGAAATTCCTTACAATCTTGTTGTATGGCAATGGAATGAAGGAATTCATCCTGTCGAGACGGCTTATGTAAACCGAATCGGGGACATTGGAAATGAACTGTATGCTGTCCATGGCCATTATCTCACGGTCAATGTTATTCACATTTCTTTGGACATACCAAATGCTTAGCAGGGAATCTACATTTACTATGCTGTCTGCGGCATTCAGCAAAGGATCGTTCACTATTTCGCCGTCGCTCAATTCGACCTGAAGCGTATCTTCATTATCTAAATTGGAGAGAGAGTCTTTGAGTACGGCGTAATCATCAGCCAACTCGTTGAAAGCCTGTTGCAAGGAATCGTATTTGGCTTTAATCTCCTCTATCTGGGTATTCTTAGAGGAGTGCTTGAAGATCTGTGCATCGGCTGCAGGGTAACTACAGCAAATAAGCAAAAGCGATGCAGAAAGAAATATTACCTTATTCATAATCAAAATCTGAATTGCATTTGGAACCCCATGGCCGAAGCTGTAGAAGTCACACCTCCGCTCGTATTCGAAGCATACATGGGGGAAATAATGGGAACTGCAGCAGGCGAGACATTGAGGGAAATGTCGTCGTTAACCTCGAAATCGCTCATGTATGAAAACACGTTGGCGTCGATCACTGTTATGGCGTAAAAAACTATGCCTGCGACATAGCCGTAATCCCTGTATCTCCTGTAAAGGTCACGGTAGTAAAGGGCGGTTTTGGAAGTTATATGCCCGACATAACCACTCGAACTGTCCTCGGAAAGATTGTAAATATATTTGAAACGCCTATATTGGATATTCATGTAATTCACGTAGTAACCAACTCCGAGGAACCCGGAATAATACAGCGGTATTTTCCAGTAATCACCATTGTAAGCCTGTCCCAGCCCGGGACATAACAAGGCGTAGAACGTGGCTTTGGCAGGATCGTCCCTCTTCTGCGATTTGTAGCAGGTGGTTCCGTCCATCAGGGCCCACCAATATGTAACCGCCGCACCGGCATAAGCAAGAGTCCTGTAATTCTTATATTTGTTCAATCCAGTCTCCTGATACTTAAGGTTATTGCTTATGCCTAAATACAAGCCAGCCCCCAAACCTCCGTAAACTATGGGCAATTTCCAATACTGCCTGTTATAGATCTGGCAGCCTCCGGGAAATACGAACGAGCCACCAACCATGTGCCAGATACTTAACGTATCCTTATGCAAAAGTCCTCGCAAATAATGCCTTACAGACAGAGTTTGCGACGTATCGGCCTGCACGGAGGAGTTGCCGTTAATATTGGTGCTGCTCGCATTCTGGCCAGGCACCGAAGTGGTGCTGGTGTTTTTTGTGAATTGGGCATTGGCATTCAACACGAAGGCCAGCAACGAAACAACCAGTAATATAAGTTTTTTACGCACCTCGGATCTGATTCTATATATCGGATTCTTCCAACACTTTCAAAAAGGAAGCCAATTCATCGTCATTCCCGAACTTCATTGTAACCGAACCGGAACCAGAACCAGAACGTTTCACGGAGACACAACCTTCGCAAACGTACTTGCCGAGGATATCCCTGACTTTGGAATAGCCGGCCGTAAGTTCCACAGATTTGGCCGTGCGTTTCGGCGAATTCCCGCTATGATCAATCGCAGGCACATCCCTTAAGGAAGCCACCATTTCCTCGGCAGCACGGACTGACAAATCTTTTCTTATGATCTCTTCGCAAACTGCATCCTGATCGGAAGCATCTGCGAGGCTCAAAAGAGCCTTCGCATGTCCCATGGTGATTTTACCAGCCTTGAGCGCCTTCTGGATTTCAGGAGGAAGATTCAAAAGCCTGAGATAATTGGCGACGCTGCTGCGTTTCTTCCCTACCCGATCAGCCATCTCCTCCTGGGTCAGGTTACATTCCTCGATCAGTCTTCTGAAACTTAAAGCGGTATCGACAGGATCAAGGTCTTCGCGCTGTATGTTCTCCACTATGGCCATTTCGAGCATCCCGACATCATCCACCTTGCGAATATATGCGGGAATCGTATGCAAACCCGCTTTGCGAGCTGCACGCACCCTCCTTTCGCCACTAATTATAAGGTATTTGTCATGTGATACCTGTTTCAATGTAACGGGCTGCACGAGCCCTATGCTCTTGATGGATTCGGCAAGTCCCGCTAGGCTTTCCTCATCAAATTCCTGCCGCGGCTGGTAAGGATTCGGTTCGATAAGATCAAGATTCACATTGCTGACGTCACTGCCGTTACCGGTAGGATTTGCATTGCCTAACAGGGCATCCAAGCCTCTGCCAAGAGCGGGTTCCTGCTGTTTTTTCATTTGGAATTGCGTTTGACGATCTCCTTCGCAAGGTTGAGATAATTGTTAGATCCCGTCGACATGGCATCGTAAAGTATTACAGGCTTTCCATGGGACGGAGCCTCGCTCAACTTCACGTTCCTCGTTATTACGGTGTCGAAAACCATATCCTTAAAGTGCGTCCTGACATCCTCGACCACCTGGTTATGAAGTCTCAGGCGACCGTCGAACATGGTAAACAGAAACCCTTCGATCGTTAGATCGGGATTTAGCTTGTTCTGTACGAGCTTTATAGTATTCAAAAGCTTTCCGAGCCCTTCCAATGCAAAGAATTCGGGTTGCACTGGAATTATCACGGAATCCGCAGCCGTAAGGGCATTGACGGTTATAAGTCCCAACGAAGGGGAGCAGTCTATGATTATGTATTCGTAATCGTCCCGGATGGGAGCAAGAGAGTCTTTCAGACGCATTTCCCTGTCGTTCACGTCCATCAATTCTATTTCAGCACCCACAAGATTGATATGTGAAGGAACCACCTTGAGGTATTTTATTTCGGTGTCCAAGACGACATCGCTAATTTTCATCTTCCCAATAATGGCTTCGTAGATCGTCTTCCCCGTATTCGAATCGGGATTGAAATTCATGCCCGAAGTCGTATTCGCCTGAGGGTCGGCATCGATGAGCAAAACGTTCTTTTCCATTACGGCAAGCGACGCCGCAAGGTTTATGGCTGTCGTGGTTTTACCCACTCCTCCCTTCTGATTCGCTATGGCTAATACTTTTCCCATATTTCAATACTTATGGAAGCAAATTTAAAAAATTCTCCTTTAAGAATGAAGTTCCTGCCAGAGAATATCCAGGAGTTGCCGAACGCCGTATCCCGTAACTGAAGATATCAGAACCGTCCTTACACCTTCTGGAAGGTGGGACATTAAGGCCCTCCTCAATTCCTCATCCAAAAGGTCTGCTTTAGTGACTGCCAGAATGCGCTTCTTGTCAAGCAATTCCGGATTATATTTCCCCAACTCCCCTATAAGTATGCCGTATTCACTCACAATATCATCGGCATCAGCCGGCACCATGAAAAGAAGCATGGAATTCCTTTCTATATGCCTGAGGAACTGCAAACCCAAGCCTTTGCCCTCATGAGCCCCTTCTATGATACCAGGAATGTCGGCCACAACGAAAGATTTGTCGTCCATATACCTGACTATGCCGAGATTGGGCTGCAAAGTCGTAAAGGGATAGTCCGCTATCTTCGGCCTTGCCGATGAAATGACCGACAAAAAAGTGGATTTCCCGGCATTGGGAAAGCCGACCAGCCCGACATCGGCCAGAAGCTTCAATTCGAGAACATACCACCCCTCTTCACCCGTTTCGCCAGTTTGAGCGAAACGGGGAGTTTGCATGGTGGCGGACTTGAAATTATTATTCCCCAATCCGCCTCTTCCTCCGTGGCACAGGATCACCTCCTCGCCATCCTTTAGAACCTCGCAAACTTTCTCTCCGGTCTCGGCATCACGTGCGACAGTGCCGAGCGGAACTTCCAGCAATACGTCTTTCCCGTCGGCCCCATGCTTCAAGGCTCCGCATCCGTTTCCGCCATCTTCGGCAATTACATGCTTACGGTATTTGAGATCTATCAAAGTCCATTTCTGGGCATCGCCACGCAGGATTATGTGTCCTCCCCGACCTCCGTCACCACCATCAGGTCCCCCCTTGGGGACATATTTTTCACGTCTTAGATGCACGGCACCGTTACCACCTTTGCCGGAGTGGCAGAAAATCTTCACATAATCTATGAAATTCGTATTGGCCATCCAGCAGAAAGCTTACAGCAATTTCTCTATGTCGGAAAACACTTCGCCTATAGCTCTTTCCCCAGGAATCTCGTTGTACTTACCCTGACCCTTGTAAAATGCTATCAGGGGTTCCGTCTTTTCGTGGTAAGTCCTTATCCTGGTTTTTATTATCTCCTCGTCCGTATCATCCTTGCGGTTCTCGACCTTGGCACGGTGAAGGATTCTCTCGCGTATTACGTCATCGCCTATCGCCAGAGAAATTACGGAATTTACCTTGTGGCCGAATTGGGAGAGCATGCTGTCCAGTTCTTCCGCTTGGGCTATGGTACGCGGGAATCCGTCGAAAATAAAACCTCTCACGTCAGGATTTTCCTTTATTGTCTTCCGAATCATTCCGACTACTACATCATCCGGCACAAGTTTGCCTTCGTTTATCAGTTTCTGGGCCTTTTCCCCGAGTTCGGTACATTCGGCCATTTCCTTACGAAGGAGGTCGCCGGTTGAGACATGCTTGAAATTGTATTTGTCGACCAGCAGTTTGGCCTGGGTCCCCTTGCCGGCCCCTGGAGGTCCGAAAAGAATGAAATATTTCATATTATCCTATCTTAAATAATCAACTGTTGGATTCCTGACTCTCCAGAATATAAATATCCTTCGTATTACGGCCGATCTGGTCGTAATCAAGCCCGAACCCAACGATAAATTTGTTTGGAATCCTGATTCCTACATAATCCAGTTTTATGGACTGCTTGTAAACTTCTTCCTTGAACAGCATCGTACATATCCTGACCTCCGAAGCCCCGGCTTCAAGCAACTTATTCTTCAGGTCGACTATCGTAGCTCCGGTATCCACTATGTCTTCAACTATTATTGCGCGCCTTCCGGCTATATTGTTCTGAAGGCCTATTATCTGCTTTATCTGTCCGGTGGAAGATGTTCCCTGATACGAAGAAACCCGTATGCTGGTCAGTTCGCAGGTGAATTCGAGGCGCTGCATCAGTTCCCCGGTAAATATTATTGAACCGTTCAGTACACATACTATCAAAGGGACATCAGCAGATTCTTTGAAATCGTCGTTTATCTTTCCGGCGACTTGATCTATGGCTTTGATAATCTGTTCATGAGGAATAAACGGCACGAAATATTTGTCGTGAAGCTTGATACGATCCATTTCTGTTGTAGTTTGATGTTGCAAAAATAAGCATTACTTTTGATTATTAAAGTTAAAGAGTAACGAAATATGAAACCTTTGGTAAGTATCATAATGGGTAGCACTTCCGACCTCGGCGTCATGCGCAAGTCTGCCGAATTCCTTGACGAAACCGGCATACCTTTCGAGATTAATGCACTTTCGGCACATCGCGTTCCGGACATGGTAAACGAGTTCGCAAAAAATGCGGCCGGCCGTGGGATAAAGGTTATAATAGCAGGTGCAGGCGGAGCGGCACACTTGCCAGGCGTCATTGCAGCAAGTACGCCTCTGCCCGTAATCGGAGTTCCTATAAAGAGTTCCAATTCCATTGAAGGAATAGATTCGATTTTTTCGATTCTCCAAATGCCTTCCGGGATTCCTGTGGCTACAATGGCTGTGGACGGAGCGAAGAATGCAGCAATATTCGCACTGCAGATACTAGCCGTCGGAGATCCGGAAATGATGAAAAAAATGATCGCCTTCAAATCCTCCCTGTCAGGAAAGATAGCCAAGGCCAACGAAGAGTTGAAAGGGGTCCGATTCGACAACAAAACAAACTGAAATACATTTTATCAGATATAAGGCAATAATTTAACATTTTCAGGCATGAGGGGAGAGATTGAGGGGAAGGAATCCTCACGGATGGCCTTGCCATTCGTGGCGGTATGTTTTTTTTGCGTTTTTTTCAATGTTGCACAAACGGATGCGCAAATTCCGGAAGCGATAGGCCGGCTTGCGGAACAGATAGCTGAGGAGGGAGGTGCCGAAACGGCTGCGGAGTGCCTCGAGTATTATGAGGAACTGTTCGAAAATCCGTTGAACATCAATGCCACGTGCGAATCCGAACTTGAAAGGCTCATGCTGCTGTCGGAATTCCAGATTCGCAGCCTTCTGGAATATGTGGAAGAATACGGAGCGATACTGTCGGAAAGCGAGCTTTGCCTCGTTTCAGGGTTCGATGCCGCTTTGGTCGGGCTCCTGAGGCCATTCATAAGTTTCGGGAAAAAGGAAGAACGCGGAAACGCGCATAAAGGATTGCGTCACGACGCGATGCTGCGTACGGACCGCAAATTCGCCCCGGCATCCGGGGAGTACGGCCTGCCGGTAACGTTGACCGGCAAATATTCCGTCGATGACGGAAATTTATGGAACGCCGGGATATCCGTCCGCCATAACGCTTTCGACACCCTTCGGAAAGGGTTAATTCCATCGTTCACATCCGCCGGAGTATCGTTCCACGACATTCCCCTGTCCAGTCGGTCCGTCCGCAAGGGCCGTAAGAAAACATCCCCTTCACTGGACAAGATAGTGGTCGGCGATTTCACAGCCCGTTTCGGCCAAGGGTTATCGATATGGAAAGCCTTTCCGGTAAACTTCCTGTCGAATCCTTCGTCGCTCTGCAAGTCGGCCAACGGGCTTAACAGGTACAATTCCACCTCCGAAGGCAATTTCCTAAGAGGTGTCGGAGGAACCGTATCGGCAGGAAGGTGGTCGGCCTCCCTTTGGGCTTCCCATAGCCTCGCCGGCACGAATCTCACAATAACCTCCGGGCGGATAAGGATCGGCGCTACATTCTGCATCTACGGAAAAGACTCGACGGTAACGAGCATCGACATATTCTGCACTCTTGGCAAAGGGTGGCGCATATTTGGGGAAGCGGCGTTGAGCCACACCGTCATCCCGACGCCGGCGGCATTGACAGGTTTCATATATTCACCTTCTTACGAATTCGAAGCCGCCATTCTAATGCGCAGTTATTCTACATCATATGATGCACCTGACGGCGGCGCCTATTCTACCCTGTCGAAATGCAAAAACCAACAGGGAATCACCGCCGCATTACTATGGAGACCTTCCAAGTGGAAAATACACTTCAGTTGCGATGCCGTCCATCACCCCGGACCACGCTACGGCATCGACACTCCGTCCACGGTTATTAAAACGCGGTTTGACGCCGAACTCGCATTAGGGAAAGAGACGGATCTGTCATTCAGGACGACATATTCATACAAAACGGCTACGGAAGAGCATAAGGCCGGAATACGTATACAAAGCGCCAACAGGCTACTGCCATGCATAACTTTGATCTCTAAAGTCGAAGGGTGCTCAATATGGAATCCTGCTCCGGAACTAGGCTTTATAGCCCATGAAGAAGTAGCGATAAAACTTGTCGACGACAGATTATCCATTCGCGCAAGATTGGCATATTACAGCACAACATCTTGGAATACCAGGATTTACAGTTACGAATACGATTTGCCTCATACCTTTTCCATACCAGTGTTCCACGACTCAGGGCTATACTGTTACGGCTTGGCTTCGTACCGTACCGGATCCGGCATTTCAGTCTGGATCAAGGCTTCTTCACGGCTTTGCCGCTTGGGGATCATACTGAGAATATGACAAGGGCGAAAGTATGATTTTATATCCAAAATTCCCTTATATGTATCATTTAAGGCATGTTCCCAACAATTCTTAAGACAAAAAAATGGACTTGAAAGAAAAAATTTATATCTTTGATAAATAAAGTTCATGTTAAATTAATATCCTTTTCATTATGGGAAACGAATCAGCAAACAGAATCCAGACTTCCATTCTCAACGGAGCAGAGCGTAAGGCTCTTGTTTGGCTCGCTGAACGCCAGCCTCGTTGGGTTACCTCAGATTTATTAACATTTATCGGCCTCGGCGGTGCCATAATATGCGCCCTCGGCTTTTTCCTGTCCAATTACAATCTCAACTGGCTTTGGCTTTCATCCGGAGGCATTCTGATAAACTGGTATGGAGACAGCCTGGACGGTTCCCTCGCAAGAGTGCGTCACACCCAGCGTCCTGTTTACGGATTTTTCATCGACCACAATATAGATTCCATGACCATTTCCATAATGTGCATAGGTGCAGGACTTTCTCCCTTAATACGGCTTGATGTAGCCATGCTTGTATTGGTAGGATATCTCGTCATATCCATTTATACATATATAGGAGCTATACTGAAAAACGAATTCCGTCTTACCTACGGAAAACTGGGGCCTACCGAATTCAGACTTATAGTCATAATAATCAATACCCTGTTCATATACACGAACTGGCACAACCTATATTACAACATCCACGGATTCAGATTCGGGCTGTTCGATTTCATAGCATTAGGCATTGCATTGATACTATTCGCATTCCATTTGACTGCCTTCTTCAAGGGCAGGAAAGTCATTTCAAGGGAAGATCCTCTAAAACCTTGGGGAAAGGAAGAAAAAGAATAATAAGCCTGTAATTGCCTACTGTTGGGGAAAGGTATCGAGACCCGTTTCCTGTCCTTTTACCCTATTCTTCCTTGAAAAATAAACATAGCTGCTGATGAGTAAGGAGGCGATTCGCAAATACATCAGTTTCTTCTTAAGCCGTCTTTTCGGCACGGGAGTAGATACTGCTGTACTCTGGACATGCGAGAAATTGTTCTTCAGCAGTTATTTCGGAGTATACATACTATCTCCGATGATCTCCTTCGAGTTCGCGACGATGAGCAATTACCTCTTCTCCTATTATTGGATATGGAGGAACCGCATCGAAGACAAGAGCTCCAGGTTTTTCTGGACCCATTTTCTTACTTTCAACCTGTCATGCATAATAGGATTCCTCGTGAAGATGGCCTTCCTCCTACTCTTCAAGAAATTGTTCGGATGGAACGTTGTGGTCTGCAACCTGAGCGCTCTCGTCATATCCGGAATCCTGAACTACTTTCTCGCTGAAGACTGGGTCTTCAAGAAAAAGCGTTGCCATTACAAGAACGAACTGCTTACACTCGAAGAATTGTCGAGCGTGGCGCCGATACTGCAAAGCACATGGGGAAAATACCTTGGAAGGCTGCTGTTTTCCATATGCGGAGTGGAGAAGATGAACCGCCTTTATGACAGCATAGCAGACGAAGAAGGTGCCGCAAGTGCGGCCAAGGCGTTGAAGAACATGGGATGCGACTACTACGTTGGCAATGCCGAACGAATGGACAGCCTGCCCGAAGGGGCATTCATCACCGTCAGCAACCATCCGTACGGCGGACTCGACGGGCTCATGATAATAGACCTGTTCTGCGACAAGCGAAGCGACTACAAGGTAATGGTCAACAATATTTTAGGCAAGGTAAAGTCCTTGAAGGAAGTATTCATAACGGTTACCCCCCGTGGTAAAGAGCAAAAAACGGCCGATGCCACTACTCTGGCGGGAATCCGGACGGTACTTGTACAATTGAAGGAGGGACATCCGGTAGGATTCTTCCCTTCGGGAGCCGTTTCTGACCTTCATATTAACCTGCACAAGTTACGCATTGAAGACCGCCCTTGGCAGGAAAGCCTTATCCACCTCATAATGCACGCAGAAGTCCCAATAATTCCGGTACGGTTTTTCGATTACAATTCCCGTTTTTATTACCTGCTCGGACTGATCGGCTGGAGGGTCAGGTTACTTCGCCTTCCACGAGAACTTTTCAATAAGAAAAAGGGACAACACAGGATAGGTATAGGAGAGACAATCACTGTGGAAGAACAGAAGAAGCATGCATCGAATGTAGACGAATTCAGTGCCTTTCTCAGATCCAAGGTCTACGACATGCCCATGCCCGACAACTTCGTCCGGCACAGCGTCCTGCTGAAAAAAGAGGGGAAAGGAGATCCCGTCCATACTCCCAAGCCGTAAGTGGAAAACAAAACTGATTAAAAGTATGGAGAAAAAAGTGGCGTTTCTATCCCTGCTGGTTATTCTTGCAGGTTGTTCGAATACATTCGTGAAAACCGGTGAAGGAGTCATCGTAAAGACCGGCGACCACTCCCGTGTAAGGCTGGAAGCAGTCACCGACAGCATAATAAGAGTTTCCGCTGTATGCAGCGAAAATTTTTCCACCAGAACTTCGTTGAGCGTATTGCCTGTAAAGGGCAAGCCAAGATTCAGCGTCACATCCAGCGGAGATACGGTCACCCTTTCGACCGCCACCCTGAATGCAAAAGTCGACCGGAAATCCGGCCGGATAAGTTTCTTCGACGCGAACGGGGAATCAATCCTGAATGAGGACCGCAGGAAATTCACTCCCATCAAGACGGATGGCGACAAGGGATATACCGTACGCCAAGTATTCAGGTCACCTGCCGACGAAGCATTTTACGGCTTGGGACAGCATCAGAGCGACGAATTCAACTACAAGGGGAAAAACGAAACCTTATATCAATATAACACGAAGGTCTCGATCCCTTTCATAGTTTCAAACAAGGGGTACGGCATTTTGTGGGACAATTACTCCCTGACCCGCTGGGGCGATCCGTGCGATTATGCCGAACTGGATACTGTCTTCACGACCGGCGGATTCCAAGCCACATACACGGCCGCAGACGGAACAGCAATCAAAAGGAAAGAGAACGAAATCGATTATGCCGACCTTGAAAAAACCGCCAATTTCCCCGCCGGATTCGCCGATAAATTCTACGGTTCGACGATAACATGGGAAGGAGACATAACTCCGAGCGAAACCGGCATCTACCGCTTCCTGCTCCATTATGCAGGTTATACCACGCTCTTCGTGGATGGCAAAGTGGTTGTTCCCGAACATTGGCGTACGGCATGGAACCCCAATAATGTGAAGTTCCAACTCGATATGACAAAAGGAGAGGCAAGAAGAATCAAAATAGTGTGGCATCCAGACGGAGGCATATCCTACATTTCCCTGAAAGTCCTCTCACCGGTAGATCCGGACGAACAAGCAAAGATGTCCTGGTGGAGTGAAATGGGTGATCAGATAGACTACTATTTCATTTACGGAGGCAATGCCGACGGGGTCATTTCAGGTTATCGGAAACTTACGGGCAAAAGCCAGATCATGCCCGAATGGGCCATGGGGTTTTGGCAAAGCCGCGAACGTTACCAAACGCAGAAAGAACTCCTTTCAACCGTGGCTGAATACCGCAAACGCCATCTCGGCCTCGACGTGATAGTGCTGGACTGGTTCTATTGGGTCGAGGATTCATGGGGCAGCCACATTTTCGACCGGACCAGATTCCCCGACCCCAAAGTCATGGTCGACAGCGTTCATGCCATGGACGCACATCTCATGATATCGGTATGGCCCAAATTCTACTGCACGACCGAACATTACAAGGAACTTGACAAAATAGGGGCCATCTACCGGCAAGCAATTAAGGACAGTATTCACGACTGGGTCGGTAAAAGCTATATCGGCTCGTTCTACGACGCATACAATCCGAAGGCGCGCAAACTCTATTGGCATCAGATAAGCGATTGCCTGCTTCCCCTCGGCATCGACGCATGGTGGCTGGACGCATCGGAACCAGACATTCAATCCAACCACTCACTTGAATACCGGAAAAAACTCTGCGGACCGACATACCTGGGTTCCTCCACCCGTTATCTGAACGCCTACGCCCTCATGAATGCAGAGGCAGTATACGAAGGGCAACGCAGCAAGCTTACTGACAAGCGTGTGGTCATACTGACCAGATCCGGCTTCGCCGGCATCCAACGTTATTCGACAGCCATCTGGTCGGGCGATATCGGCACATGCTGGGAAGATATGAAAGCCCAGATTTCCGCAGGCCTCAATTTCTCCATTTCAGGCATCCCCTATTGGACACAGGACATAGGAGGATTCAGCGTCCAACATAAGTTCGAAGTGGCCAAGGAAGGTTCACCTGATATGGATGAATGGCGCGAATTGAACACACGCTGGCATCAGTGGGGAACGTTTACCCCTATCTACCGTTCACACGGGCAGTATCCATGCCGCGAGATCTACAATCTGGCCCCTGAATCCAGCCCTGCATACCACAGCATCGCATTTTACAACAAATTGCGTTACCGCCTGATGCCTTACATATACACCCTCGCTTCCCGCACATGGTTCGACGATTACACGATCATGCGTCCGCTTGTAATGGATTTCCCGTCGGACACGAACGTAACAAACATTTCGGACCAATACATGTTCGGGGACGCCTTCATGGTCTGTCCGGTCTACACCTTCAAGGCACGCAGCCGCAAGGTTTACCTGCCTTCAGGAGGCTGGTACGATTTTTTTACAGGCAAATTCTTGAACGGAGGACAAACCATAAACGCGGACGCACCTTACGAACATTCTCCACTGTATGTACGGGCCGGCCGGATAATTCCAATGGGCCCCGATGTGGAATACGCATCACGACAGCAAGAGGACCCGATCACCATAAACGTCTACTCCGGAGCCGACGCTTCATTTTCGCTTTACGAGGATGACGGCACCACTTACGGCTACGAAAGAGGAGAATATTCCCGCATACCCATGAAATGGAAAGAAAAAGATTCAGTACTCGAAATCGGGGCAAGGAAAGGAAGCTTCGATGGAATGAGAAAGGAGCGCAAAATCTCGGTATTGATAATGAGATCTGACAAAACAACGGAAACTTTTAAAATCGATTACAAAGGCGAGCCTGTCACCATAAAATGCAAAACGATAACCAATGATTCCCCTCAAACGCAGCATTCATGCATCGGTTTCCGATAATTTGCTAACTTTCGAAGCAAAAAATAAGGACAAATAAGGAATGCTCAATATGAAAAAATTCTTCTCGATAATTTTGATGGGTTGCGCCTTATCGCTATTTACGGCAAAAGCTCAACTAAGCGTTTCCAAGCCTGCCGGAAACGGAATGGTACTCCAGCAAAAAAGCGAAGCTGCCATGTGGGGCAATGCCGCGAGGGATGCGGCTGTCACCATCACTCCTTCGTGGAACGGCAGGAGCATAAGATGCCGTGCTGATAAAAACGGTCGTTGGAGAACCACCATCAAGACACCTGCCGGAAGTTACAAATCCTACATGATCAAGATCAGATCCGGAGACCGGACCGTCACGATAGACGACGTCCTCGTCGGGGAGGTGTGGCTCGCCTCGGGGCAAAGCAATATGGAGATGCCCATGCGCGGTTTCTACAATTGCCCCGTCGAGAATGCGAACGAATTCTTCGCCTCAGCGCCCGCAACAGAACGTATCAGGATGTTCACCGTACCCAAGAAACAATCCTACGTTCCGCTAGACGAATGTGAAGGGGAATGGAAGGGAGCGGAATCCTCAACCATTCCGGACATGAGTGCTACGGCGTATTTCTTCGCATTGAAACTCAATTCCGTGCTAAACATTCCGATTGGAATCGTCTGCTGCCCTTACGGCGGCGCCAAAGTGGAAAGCTGGATGCCGCGCGAACTTCTGGGAAACTACCCTGACATAGATCTGACGAAAGAAGGCATAGATAAGATAAAGCGGGAATATCTGCGTCCCATGGTCATGTACAATGCTATGCTGCATCCTCTGGTCGGTTATACCATAAAGGGATTCATCTGGTACCAGGGATGTTCCAATGTCAGTACTTCCGAAACTTATAAGGAACGCTTCGAGAAAATGGTCTCCGAATGGCGGAGAGAATGGGGAGATACCGGTGACAAACTTCCGTTCTACACCGTAGAAATAGCCCCTTACCGTTACAAGGATCCTTCCGAGGCCGGCAATGCGGCCCTGCTGCGCGAAGCGCAACACGAGGCCGCCAAAGAAGTTCCTAACTGCGGCATCGTGATCACAAATGACCTGGTAGCCACATACGAGGAAGACAACATACATCCTTCACGCAAACAGCCGGTCGGCAACCGTCTCGCATATCTCGCCCTTCACCGGGACTATGGCTTCAAAATGGTGGCCTGCTATTCTCCCACAGCTGCCAAATGTACCCGAGGAAATGGCTCGGACGAACTTGCGATCGAATTCGACAACGCCGAAAACGGCATGAACCGATGGCGCGAAATAGAAGGCCTCGAGGTAGCCGGCAGCGAAGGAGTCTTCTACCCCGTCACCTTCGCCTATTACGGATGGAAACCGAAAGTCTTGAGAATCCGTTCCGAATTCGTCCCCGACCCATGCGAGGTCCGTTACGGGTGGGGAGATTTTCGTCCGGGCAACCTGAAATCCGTGGAAGGACTTCCCGTCACCCCTTTCGACATCAAAGTAAAATAAATTTAAAATGAGCACTATAAAAGTCATTTCATTCGACGGCGACGATACTCTTTGGCAAAACGAAAACTTCTTCCAGAAGTTCTGCAGTAAGTTCTACGACATGTTGAGCGAATACGGAACGACCGAGGAGATATCCAAAAAACTTTATGATACGGAAGTCAAAAATATAGCCATTTATGGCTATGGGGCTAAAAGCATGATGCTAAGTATGATAGAGACATATTGCAAAATAACCGACGGCAACGGGGATATCGAAATTATTGACAAGATAATAAAACAGGGCCAGCAGCTGCTTCAAATGCCCGTAAATCTTTTAGACGGAGTGAAAGAAGCCGTTTCAACGTTGAAAAGCACATATAAGCTCGTACTAGCCACCAAGGGCGATCTGACAGACCAGAAAAGAAAGATAGACGAAAGCGGGCTTCAAAAATATTTTTACCATATAGAAATAATGGCCGAGAAAAATGCCACCGGCTATCGTGAACTCCTTGACATTCTCGACTGCGCCCCGGAAAATTTTCTCATGGTAGGGAACTCCATGAAATCGGATATCCTGCCTGTTCTGGAACTGGGAGGGCATGCTATTCTCATCCCCTATTTCGTGACTTGGGAACACGAGAAAAGCGACGAAGTAGTCGATAATCCTGACTTCAGGCAAATCGCGAGCATGAAAAAGCTCGTTTCCACGATAAAAGACCTTTAACTTTTGTTCCAAACTTTTTTTTGCTCCTTTTGCTAAAAGATATATATTTGCAATCCCAAACCAAGCACTGCTATAGCCCGGGTGGTGAAATTGGTAGACACGCTACTTTGAGGGGGTAGTGCCGACATACTGGCGTGCAAGTTCAAATCTTGTCCCGGGCACAAAAGTTAAATGGGGGTGACTGAAAAATATGTTTTCGGCCACTCTTATTTTTTTACAAACATATATTGCAACCCGATGCTTGCTGAACTGGCACAATTCCTTTCGACGACTCCACTCAATGACTGGAGGATAATCACGATTCTCTTATGTGTCGGATTTATAGTCGGATTCATAAATACAATAGCTGGAATGGCATCGGCTATTTCCTATGCTCTCTTCATGGCAATGGGAATGCCCGTCAGCTTAGCAAACGGAACGACAAGGTTCGGAGTCCTGGTACAAATGGGCGTCACTTCCTCAATCTTCCATAAAGCGGGGTACCTCGACATGAAACTGGCATTCAAGGTAGGCATCGCAGTCGCTGCAGGTTCGGCGATCGGAGCCGAACTGGTGACACTGCTTCCATCCTCGATAGTAGAAATAAGCATGGGCGTCATGTTGCCGGTAATGGCTGTATTGCTTTTCATAGACAAGAGCAAACTCTCGAAAAAACATGAATGCGATTCAATAAGGTGCATGTCATGGTGGAAATACGCGGTATTCGTTCTGGTCGGGATCTACGGAGGATTCACTCACGCCGGCGCCGGGGTTCTCATCATGCTGGGAGTCTTCTACATGCTCGGCGAAGATTTGGTGCGTTCCAATGCCATAAGGCAGTTCGTCGTATTGGTTTACACTCCCGTAGCACTTACCATTTTCATGCTGCACAACGATATAAACTGGCCTGTGGCATTGATTTATGCCATAGGTAACGTAGCCGGCGGCATCCTGGGCGCAAAGGCAAGCATTAAAAAAGGAGACAAGCTGATAAAGGTATCGGTAGCCGTAATGGTAGTACTGATCTCAATCTGGTTCATAAAGCGAAATATCGGATGAAGCGTAGAAAAAAATGGACAAATGTAGTATTGTTAAGATTTAATAGCTATATTTGTTGAAATAATCTTTGTAAAAGAGGCATATCAAAACCTTAAGTATACATAATATCCTTCTTGCATGTATGCTGCTCATCTTGGCGGCAGTACCTTCATTTGGAAATAACGAAGGCCAATTCACGAAAAACAATCCTTTGGTTATAGTGGAAAAAAACAATTTTCCACCATATTCTTTCGTTGACGGGAAAGGAGCAGCAAAAGGGTTGAATGTCGATCTTGTAAAAGAGATGATGGATCGGCTTGAAATCCCGTACGAATTGAGATTCGCAACTTGGAAGGAGATAAAAGCCGGTATCTCCAGCGGATATGTAAATATCGCGCCCATGATTTATAATCCGGATACTGACTCGACTTTCAAGTTCTCCGCAACTTATCTCCTTCTAAAATTCAGGGTTGTATATAGGAAAAAGGATCCTCCTATAAATACGATAAGAGATTTGAGAGACAAGGTAATCGCAGTAGAAGACGAATCCGCGACTGAAAATATGGCAAACTCGTTCAGCCATACGGGAAATATCGTTTTCGTGGATAATTTGCGACGTGCCATAATACTTCTTTCCCAAGGAGAATACGATGCCGTGCTATGCGATGAACAGTCCATAAAGCACATCATAAGGGAAAACCGCATTAAGAACCTAGTAATAAGTGACATCGGATTACCTGACCAGGATTACAGTTTCGCCGGGACGGATACATCCCTAGTAAAAAGATTGAATTCGGAACTCAGCAATCTGAAAGACAGCGGAGAACTTGATAAGATACAAAAGAAATGGGTTAACAGTGAAAATGGGAAATACGATATTCCACATAAGGCCAATTACACTTCCTTCATGCTAGGCATTTTAATAAGCATTTTCGTTCTCGCCACTATTTTCCTTATAATAAAAGTAAACAGTTCACGGGAAAAACTCAGGAAAGAGAACAAAAAACTACAGCTCGCAGTAAAAGCTGGGCAGGTCACGGTCTGGGTATATGACATTGCCAAGGACAAGTTCACTAACATCGAAGGCGAACCCTTCCTCAAAGGCATGGGCAGGCAGGAAGCCATGCATATAACTCATCCTGATGACAGGCGTCTCCAGAAAGAGCTTCTATTGGATATTATGATGGGGAAAAAGGAAAGAGGGGAACTGGTAATAAGGATAAGTCCCAAAAACGATGGTAACTACATATATCATTGGGAAGATGTCGTTGCATCCAAGAGCAGGAACGGCAAAGTTACCACCATCGTGGGTACCACGAAAGACATAACTGAGAAAGTAAAGCAGCAAAACGAGATCAACGAACTTTACCTCAAATACAAGACGGTATTTACCGAGGTAAGCGTTGGGTGCGTATTCTTTGACAGTGAAGGGACGCTGATAGATATAAACGACAAGGCCTGCAACATATTCGGTTATGCCGACAAGAAAAACCTGATAGGAAAGACCGACATATACGAAAACCCATACTTCAACGGATATTTCAAAGGGCAACACTCCGCCCCCCACTACGAAATAATGGAAATTAATGCGGATCCGTCTATGCAGTTCTTCCCGATATCGGGGAAACGCTTTTGGGAATGCTCGTTCACTCCACATTACGATACCAACAATAAAATCAGCGGTTACATAGTATGCATAAACGATGTGACCAATCTAATACAGACCCAGAAGAATCTGGAAGCCGAAAAGGACAAGGCCGTAAAGGAAACCAAGGCCAAACTGGAATTCATAGCAAACGTAAGTCACGAGGTTCGTACTCCACTTAATGCCATAACAGGCTTCTCCAACCTGATAATGAAGACAAGCGATCCGCAGGAGAAGAAAGAGTATGCTGAAATAATCGAGGATAACAGCGAGTTGCTGGACAGGCTGATCAATGATGTACTCGACCTAACAAAACTGGACTACGGCACGATGAAGTTCAATGCGAAGAAAACGGATGTATCGCATATGTTCGGTGAATTGTGTACTGCATTGAAGCGAGACATAAAAAATGAGGATATACTCTTCATCGTCGACAATCCGTACGACTCATGCAACGTATATGTAGATGGAGACCGCCTGGCGCAGATCATAACCAATTTCGTGACAAATGCCGTCAAGCATACTAAAACAGGCCATGTCAAGGTCGGCTATTCTTATTTGGAGGGAGGTATAAAAACTTATGTCGAAGACACGGGACCGGGAATACCGGAAGGCAACAAGGAAAAAATATTCCAGAGATTTACAAGACTAGACGACTCGGTTCCGGGAAATGGACTCGGGCTCTCCATTTGCAAGGCCATAACCGACGCATGCGGAGGCAAGATAGGCTTCGAATCGAAAGTCGGAGCAGGTACAACCTTCTGGGCCTGGATCCCTGCACCCCGGGCTTAATCCGCCTTATCCGATTTAAACAGATTACCTATCACATCGTCAAGTTGGCGAATCTGCTTTTCCTCGCACCGGCCGGTAACATGGAATGCGATCCTGCCATCTGAATCTATGACATAAGTGCGCGGAATGCCGCTCGGCGCGTATTCATGAAATTGGTTACGATCGGGATCGCAAAAGACATTATCGTGCATATAAGCGCATTCGCCCAGCTTGCCGACAAACTTACTTACGCTGGCAGGTTTGTCAACGGCAACTGCAAGAAACATGAAACCCTTTTTGCCGGCATACTTGTTTACTAGGGCGGCGAACTCGGGATCGCGCAGTTCACCTACGCAAGGGGCACACCATGTCGCCCAGAAATTCACCATGATGACCCTTCCCTTTACCGTGCCGAGTTTTTTCCCGGTTATTGGATTGACACCGGAAAGCTCGGGGGCGGCAGCCCCATCTTCCAATTCGACGGTGCCTGACGGAACCGCCGCTTTCTCCGCTGAGCCATTTGCCACTCCGGAGGAATCGGCCGGAGCATTTTTTGTCATGATCTCCAGAACGATGTTGAAGGTATCGGGATCGACCGATTTGTTCATGGATTTTATCACGGACAAATCGAGCGCATCGACTTCCACCTTCGTCACAGTTCGGCCATCTATCTTATAAGTCACTATGTCCTGGGCAAATATGCTCTTTGAAATTAGAATTGCAATAACTAAAAGAAAAATTCTTTTCATTGTTTTCTGGTCATGTCTTTGAACCTGAACAAAGGTAATTATAATTTAACTTACCAATAAATAATTTTGGTTTATTAAATAAATTACTTTATATTTGCAGCAAGTTAAAAAAATAAAAGAAATGGAAGAAAAAGCAATCAATGAGCAGGAAAGCCTGCAAATCATTACCAAGATGATTAGAAACACTCAGAAAAGAATGGTCAAAAACGAGGGCAACACATTCTTGATTTGGGGATATACGACTCTGGCTGTAACAATAGCCGTGGGACTGGCCATACATTTTTCAGGTAACTGGAGATGGAACTATCTTTGGTTCGCCATACCTGTGATAGGTGCACCGCTGAACGCAATATTCCGTCATAATACTCCGAAAGGAGTCAGAACATACATCGATACGGTAATCAAATACGTATGGATAGTATTAGGGATAGCCTGTTTTTTCGCATCGGTTCTAAGCATAGTTTCAGGCCTTTATAAGAACATACTGTTCATAGTGCCTCTGATTATAGGTTCCGGCTCGGCAATAACCGGCATGGTAGTCAAATTCACTCCAGCTACGGTAGGAGGATTCCTCGGAATCGCACTAGGGGCATTGACACTGTTCTTCCCACAATATTCCCTGATCACCTTCGCTATGATCTTCGTCATCATGATGATAATTCCCGGACACATCCTGAACAGCAAATCGAGGAAAATGAACAAAACAGAGGAGGCAAGCAATGTTCAGGGAGCTTAATCCTATTCTGCACTCCGAACTGAGACTGGCTATAATGTCCATTCTCATAAGCGTCGAAAGCGCGGAATTCACCTACATTAAAAAAGAAACTGCAGCAACGTCAGGAAACCTGAGCGTACAACTGGACAAGTTGTCGCAAGCCGGATACATTACTGTAAAAAAAGGGTTCAAAGGTAAAAAGCCTTGCACCACCTGCCGTATTACGACAGAAGGCATCAAGGCATTCAGGGAATATGTCGAAGCTATAAAGACTTATCTGGACAGCGGGAAACAAGGATAGCCCGGTTTTAACTATATTTGCAATGCAACAATAACCCACGCATCATGGTCAAGATAACCGTACTGGCGGACAACCGCCCCGATCCCGGAAACGAAGCTCTCGGGACGGAACACGGACTCTCGTTTTACATCGAATTCGAGGGAAAGAAACTCTTGTGTGATACCGGAGCCTCCAGCCTTTTCGCAGAAAATGCAAAGCGGCTCGGCGTTGATCTGGGCGCAGTTGATTCGGTTTTCCTCTCACACGGACATTACGACCATACTGGAGGGTTAAAAACGTTTCTTGAGACCAACGATACAGCAAAAGTATATATGTCCGACAAGATATTCGGCAGAAAATTTTACTCTTCCAGACATACGGTAAAACGCGAAATAGGCACCGACGGTTCGTTGCAAAAGGCTTATGCAGGAAGATTCGCATTAATTCCCGGAAGCTGTCGGATTTCCGAAAATATCGCTTTAGTATTCAATGATTCGCACGAATACCCTATACCGGCAGCTAACCGGTTCCTTACCATTGCCGACAACGACGGTGAAAGGCCGGACGATTTTTCACATGAGATGTCTCTAGTTTTCAATACCCCAAAAGGACTTGCGATAATATCGTCCTGCTCCCACTGCGGAGCATTGAACATCATAGATTCCTGTAGCCGGTTCACCGGAATCGGAAAGGTAGCAGCATTCGTAGGCGGAATGCATTTCGTCGATTACGAAGGAAGCGAAAGGGAAGTCGGGGCCTTTTCCACCGCAATGGCCCAAGTCGCTCCCGAAACCATCTTCTACGCCGGACACTGTACCGGAGAAAGGGCAAAAGCCTGGTTCGCCTCACACGGATTGTCGGAAAAGGTAAAATTCTTCCATACCGGCAGCGAATTCTTCGTTTAGCCTATCCATAAAAACAACGTTCGGATAAAATATTTTCGTTCTTAATCCGTCTTCCTTAGAAAAGGGAAACGATGAAAACGAAAATAGATCTTTTCACTTACTCCTGCACAGGCTGCGGCATATGCACGAGGAGATGTCCGAAGCATGTGCTACATTTGGTGTCCAATGGAAAGATACGTTTCGTAACTGTCTGGAATGCGGATGCATGCGATGGCTGCAAGAAGTGCGAGAAAATATGCAGGCACAATGCGATCAGAATTGTTAACGAATATGAACGACAACAACTATAAAATATAAAGCGATATGAAAACAGGAAAAAACTATTTAGACCGTACAACGAGATTCTTCGTAAGGATAGCCCTGTGTGCGGTGATTTCCCTCATCATAATGTGGCTGTGGAATCTGCTTATTCCGAATATTACACATTGGAGCAACATAAATTACTGGCAATCTCTCGGCCTTCTGGTATTCTTTCGCCTTTTGTGCGGAAATTTCAGATTTTTCAGTTATTATCCTCATCACCGTCGCTACTATCGCCACCATCATCACAGCGGGTTGGACGACATGTCTCCCGAAGAGAAGGAAGCATTCGTACGCAAACGCTTTCAAGACCTGATGAACGATGAAACAAGCTGGAAAGAATAACCTGGCAAATGTTTTCACGACTTTCCGGCAACAATTGCTGAACTTTATCAGATGCCGAATATCGTCCGAGGAAGATGCAAACGATCTTCTTCAGGATGTCTTTCTCAGTTTTCTGCAAACTGAAGAGAACGAATCCATTGAGAAAATCTCGTCATGGCTGTACAGGGTAACCAGGAACCGGATCATAGATTACAGACGCAAAAAGGGCATGGCAACTTTGAATGAACCTTATTATGACGAAGAAGAGCATGACGGAGATGACCTGCCGGTAAAGGAAATAACCGGCATACTGATGGAAAATGACGGGTATCCGGAAGACGAACTCCTGCGAAAACTCATATGGGAGGAAATAGAAGATGCTCTGGACGAACTCCCGAAGGAACAAAGAGAAATTTTCGAACAAACCGAATTCGAGAACAAGTCATATAATGATATCGCAGCTGCCACCAATGTCCCAATCAATACCCTACTTTCAAGAAAACATTATGCAGTACTCTATTTACGCAAGAGATTGAAACAGATCTACGAAGCGATATTATACGATCACTGACAGAAAAATAATTTGAAGTTATAAAATAAATTTCCATCTTTGCGTTACGCAATTACTGTAACGCAAAAGATGAAATGAAACCAACCAATCCTTTTCTGATATCCGGCTACTATAGCCCCGAGTATTTCTGCGACAGGAGAAAAGAGACTCAGACCATCATCGAAGCACTGCACAACGGTCGTAACCTTACATTAATAGCTCCACGGCGTATGGGAAAAACCGGGCTGATAAGACACACCTTCTATAAATTGCACGAATCCGAACCGGATACGATCACATTGTACATGGATATTTTTTCGACACAAAACATAGGTGATTTCACACGCCTGTTTGCAAATACGGTGCTGGGAAAGCTTGATTCCACTCCGCAATCGGCATTGAACCGTGTGGCGAAGTTCATAAAGAGCTGTCGTCCCGTATTTACTTTCGATGAAACGACCGGAATGCCGAAAGCTACGGTTGAAGTCGCACAAGTGGAAGAACAAGCGACACTCAAGGAGATATTCGACTATTTGAAATCGACCGGCAAACGTTGCTACATAGCCATAGACGAATTCCAGCAAATCACTAACTATCCGGAAAAGGGAGTTGAAGCACTGTTACGTTCATATATCCAATTCGTTCAAAACATAAATTTCATCTTCTCAGGGAGCAAGCAACACGTCATGCAGGAGATGTTCCTTTCTTCCCAAAGGCCGTTCTACCAAAGTACCCAGACGGTATCTATCGACAGAATAGATAGGAAGGAATATTATGGATTTGCGGTTTCTTTTTTCAAAAAAATAAAAAAAGAATTAAGGCAAGATACATTCGACTTTATATACGACAATTTCGACGGTTATACATGGTACATCCAGGCTATTCTAAACCGTCTGTATTCATATGGAGCGACTATCGACGAAACATCAATTAGGGATATCATCGGCGAAATAGTGGCTGAATCGGCTTATACTTACGGGAGTATGCTTTCAGCCTATCCCGCAGGCTGCACCAGGCTACTGAAAGCAATAGCACTTGAAGGATGTGTGAAAGAGATAACCTCTGGCGACTTCATTGCAAGACATAACCTGAAAGCGGCCAGCAGCGTCAATCGTTCCTTGAAGAAACTCGTCGACAGCGAATTGGTTTACAGGACGACTGACGGATATATCGTCTACGACCGTTTCATGAACGAATGGCTCAGGAACCAGCGTTTCTGACAATCTCAGGGGGATTGGCTTCCATTTTTTAACTATATTTGCGAAGGATACCGGTTCGAAAGATTAATAGGGAATCCTGTGAAAGTCAGGAACTATTCCCGTAGCTGTAAGATCCATAACACATTTCCATGTCATCGCCACTGGTTAACATATAACCGGGAAGGTTTGGAAAAAGGATCGAGTCAGAAGACCTGCCGGCTTCCATATCTTTTGCTTTCGGGAAGAAAGGCAGAGGAGATGTATCTGTTCATACATATTTATTTCTTCCAATATTGTTTTTTTTATGTTGAATGAAAAAATCGTATCGGGCGGTATCGGCCGAAGAGGCCGTAAAAGTTATTAAATCGGGGGATCACGTTCACATCAGTTCCGTATCCAATGCTCCCCAATGTCTGATCAAGGCACTCTGCGAACGCGGCAGGAAAGGAGAATTGCAAAATGTGTACATTCATCACCTGCATACGGAAGGGGCAGCACCTTACGTAAATCCGGAATTCGAAGGCATATTCCAACATAATGCATTTTTCGTAGGAGCCAATGTAAGGGAAAGCGTCCAGAAGGGACTAGCGGACTATATTCCCATATTTCTTGGAGAAACATCCAAACTTTATCGCGAAGGGTACCTCAAATGTAATGTAGCCATGATACAGGTGTGTCCTCCGGACAAATACGGGTACGTTTCGCTGGGAACATCCGTGGATGCCACGCTCGCTGCAATGGAATCGGCGGAATTTACTATAGCAGTGGTAAACAAATATGTTCCGCGCTCTCTCGGAGATTCGCAGATTCCGATCGACAAGATCGACTATTTCGTCGAAGACAATACCACCCTCCCATGTTCTTCCATGGAAAAACCTGACGAAACGGAAAAAACCATCGGACGCTACTGCGCGGAACTGATAGAAGACGGGGCCTGCCTGCAAATGGGAATCGGATCGATACCGAATGCGACACTGAGTTGCCTGAAAAACCACAAGAATCTCGGAATACACACCGAAATGTTTTCGGACGGCATTTTGGATCTCGTGAAGAAAGGTGTGATCAACGGTTCGGAAAAAAAGCTCGACAGGAACAAAATAGTCTCGAGCTTCGTCATGGGATCACAAAAAGTCTACAACTTCATAGACAGAAATCCGGAAGTACTAATGAAAGACGTCGAATACACCAACGATCCTTTCATAATAGCGCAACAGCCCAAGATGACCTCCATAAATTCCGCCATCCAGATAGACATATCAGGTCAGGTTTGTGCAGATTCGCTCGGTGACAAGATATATTCAGGCGTCGGCGGACAGATCGATTTCGTATACGGAGCGTCACGTGCGAAAAGAGGAAAAGCCATAATCGCCATGCCATCAGTAACACATAACGGGATAAACAAAATAGTCCCGACACTCGCAAACGGAGCCGGAGCGGTTACGACAAGGAACCACATACACTGGCTCGTAACCGAATACGGAGCGGTCAACCTGTACGGACGCTCCCTGCAGGAAAGAGCCAAACTGATCATATCCATAGCCAACCCGAAATTTCAGGAAGAGCTGGAAAAGGCTGCATTCAAGCGTTTCGGGCCCCATTATCAATACGTATGCAACAACTTCGGGATCTGAATCAATGATCATTGAATCCTAACCATTCTTATCATTTATAATTATATTACTTTTGCAAATGGTATGAAAAGTAATACTAATATGACAAGTAAGAAAAACAAGTATATCGGGGTGTGCAAAGTCGGCGAAAAAGGTCAGATCGTAATACCGAAAGAAGCACGCGATATGTTTGAAATCAACCCAGGGGATTCAGTCGTTGTCCTGTGCGACAGGAAGAAAGGGATGGCCGTAGTAAAAGCGGACGTCTTCGATACCGTTACCGAAAGTATTTTCAAGAAATAGCTATGATCTGGAATTATTCTCCTTTGGATATCAACACTCTCGGAATGGTCAATTCCGGAAGCTGGCTGTTTGATTACAAGATTGACAAGGAACGCCTTCAAGACTCACTCGATAAGGTACTGACCTCCTACCCCGTCTTTTGTGGTAAATGCATAGGTAACGGCATAGAATACGAAGAAACCGGCAAATTCAAAGGTTGTGAAATAACCTTTGAAAACGGTACACTTACTTCCGGGCAAATATCCTCGAATTGGAAGTTGCCGATCGCATTGAAAGCGGATTTCAACCTGAAGGCGTTCAAGAAAGGCAAGGTCGCACCTATCAACGTCAAGGTTACGGATTTGGCCGACGGCACGATGCTCGGCGTCGCATTCAGCCATTCGTGCTGCGACGGGGCGACGCTCATGCGTTTCGTCAACGACTGGGCGCGCACATTCCGCGGCGAACCAATTGAAAAGCCGATCTTCGACCAGGCATTGCTCCCGGTATTGACGGATTCAAAAGACGATCTGATGAATATTCTTCCGGCCGAAGGATGGTATCGTGTTTCGCTCAAGGTGCTGTTCAACCACATATGGGACACATTGAGAGGAATAAATCGCAAGGCTCCGAAAGTCATTTTCCTGCCAGGAATCCGGACCAATACCGAAGTCTGCGAATGGCTTTCAGTCAAAGCCGGGAATAAACCCGGATTCATACATGTGGTGGATCTGCGCAGCCGCTGCCTGCCCGAAGCTTTCTGCGGAAATGCCGTAGTTAACCTGCAGGACATTTCAATTATGCACGATTCTGTGAAATTGGCCAGGTACTTCAGATTGAATATGGAATCAATGCAAAACAAAGTACCTTTTACAGGCTTCGATCTAAACGGAATAAGTGGTTCGAAACCAAGATTTCTTATGGTAAACAACTTCTGCAAGTTCCCAATCTACGAACCCGATTTCGGATGCGGCAAGCCGCTCAAGGTTTATCCGAACGACCTTCCGGATACGATCAAGGTATGGCCCGGCACCCCTGCGGAGAACGGCGTCTACCTCTTCTTAAGAGGCAACGCTATCGATTGCTGTTAAGCCATTCGGCGGGCAGGACGAATCTTTATGTTGAAACCGTGCGACACTATCCTCTTAATTTTTGCCAAGTAAACAAAATTGGCTCGTTAGAGTCGTTAAGTTCATTGAAATTTTGATTTTTAGTTTTGTCAAAGAGGTAATAAGCATATTCTTCGAAGATGCGATTCCCTGTTGAAAGAGAAACTTGCATCATCTGGGGCTGTCCTTATAGAGGGAGCGAAATGGTGCGGTAAAACCAGTACCGGAAACAGGGCAGCAAAGAGCATTATTTATATGCAAGACCCCGACAGAGCTAAAGGATACCTAAAATTGGCTGATACCCAACCGTCAATTCTGTTAGAGGGAGAAAATCCACGGTTGATTGACGAGTGGCAGATGGCCCCTGTATTATGGGATGCTGTTCGCTTCGACGTAGACAAAAGAGGCGGTTTTGGCCACTTCATACTTACAGGCTCCGCCGTACCTAAAGATGGGACCACGATGCATACCGGAACCGAAAGGATTTCACGACTGCTGATGAGACCCATGAGCCTTTGGGAATCAAAGGAGTCAACAGGACAGGTTTCACTTAAGGACTTGTTTGAGGGGAAGCATAATGTTCATGGTGAAAACAAACTAACAATAAAGGACATAGGAAAAATACTCTGCCGTGGAGGATGGCCTGAGGCAGTAACAAACGAAAATGCATCCTGCATGGTGGCCAGGAATTATGTCGATTCCGTAGTGAACCTTGACGTACAAAGGGTAGATGGAGTGGAAAGAAATCCTACGAGGGTAAGGGCACTGCTTCGATCATACGCAAGGAACATCTCAACAATGACCACATATACTACCATACTTAATGATGTGAACACAAACGATACTACATTCTCTGACACGACCATGAACAGTTACATGAACGCTCTCCGAAGGATATTCGTAATCGAGGACACACCGGCATGGAAGCCATCCTTGCGCTCAAAAACAGGAATAAGGTCATCTACCAAACAGCAATTCGTAGATCCATCCATAGCTACCGCAGTCATGCACCTTGATGAACAAAGCATACTAAACGACTTTGAGTATTTCGGATTTCTATTCGAATCACTGGTAACTAGAGATTTGCGGATATACTCACAAACCCTTGACGGAGAGATTTACTATTATCACGATAGGCTTGACGACGGAAGGTGGGCTGCAATGGAAGTAAAACTCGGGAACGAGGAAATCGAAGACGGAGCCAAGCATCTATGTGATCTTCGAGACCGTGTGGACACGAGCAAAGTCGGTGAACCTTCTTTTCTGATGGTAATTACCGGAGGACAATTCGCATATAGGAGAAACGACGGTGTCCTTATCGTCCCGATAGGGTGTTTGAGGCCATAACCCCTGAGCCGGCCATTCCCGGGTTTCATTTCCTGATCCTGAACAGCAGAGTCGGATAGACCACCAGCAACAACGGCAATGCAATTAAAAAGCCGCCGATTACCGCGATCGCGAGCGGCTAATGCATCTGCGCCCCGGTTCCGATTCCCAAAGTCAACGGCATCAATGCGACGATCGCACCGATTGCGGTCATCAGCTTGGGACGGAGGCGAGTTCTGATGGTGTAAACAATGGCATTCCTCTTCCCTTTCTCCCTGAGGCTTTCGTGATGTTGGAGATAAGTGAAAATGGCGTTTTCACCTATTATCCCCACGATCATTATCAACCCAGTAACTGCTGACATTGAGTGGAGTACCTGTCAGAAACAACAAAAGGCAACTCGTTGAACGATTTTTGCTGTTCGGCATAGGCGCCCCCGTACACGATTTCATATCCAGTGGGTAATTTTACAGCTTGACTTATCCGTTTCTTTATTTCCTTTATCGTTTCTCCAAGATTTCCATTATCCAACCTTGCTGTGACAATGCCGAGATTCTGCAAATCCTCGCGGTTCACTTCCGCTTCGCCGCCTGTGACATTGACGGACGCAAACTCCTTCAACGGTTTCATTCGCCCGTCGGGCAGGGCCATATTGAGAAGGATGCAGTCGTAATCATTCCCTCATATCTTGTAAATCGCGGTCTTGAAGTCGCGTGCGGTTTCGCACACGTAATTTTCCTGTTTCAGATATGCGACAATGTTTTCAGACAATTTTTGCTCATCTTCCACGATAATAATTTTCATTGCTAACGGCATTAAATTAAAACAGAAAAGAAAGGCTCATAAAATCATTGTTTTTACGAGCCTCATCAATCATAAAATTAAAAAGCGGAGAGAGAGGTCGGTGAACCTTTCCTCTTATATGCTTAAAAGTCAATGCTTTTATTTTTCCAAACTTGTTATCGGTAACGATTTAGGCACAAAATTTAACACCTAATTGTCCACCTTTGACCTATGCTTGTCTGCATATATCTTGGGTTCAAAGATACAACATATTTCTTAATAAACAATCATTCTGAATAAGAATAACTTAGCTCAGGTGCAAGGTGCAAGTCTATCTATATATAGATACTTGCACCTTGCACTTGTTTCTATCTTGTCCTAGAAAAACTTTACAGATTATATTACTTTGTCCTATATGAGCTTGACATTATCAGGAATTGAGTGTTTTAGTCCTGCTATGCCTTTACACTTCGGATCAAAGATAGAAACTTCTTCATTAAGTACATTCCTCTTTCGATAATAATTCTTCCATCTACGTTCTGTTTTAATATTTGCTTGATGAACCAAGGCAGGAACCATATAACTGATACTCTGATGTGGTCTTTGATTGTTATACAAATCAATAATTCGACTAATGAAGTTAATAGTTTCCTGCCATGATTTTAGCTTAACATCGTATATCCATTCTGTCTTCAGAATGCCATTTATTCTCTCTGCTATTGCATTTTCAAGTGGGTCACCGCTTTCTGTCATGCTAATTTGTACTTTATGCTGTGTTAGCAAATTAACATAACTGGCGCTACAATATTGGCTTCCTCTGTCTGAATGATGAATAAGCCCGGAATATCCTTCCGGTAAACTATCTAAAGCCATTTTCAAAGCGGCAAGAGCATTACAGGTACGAAGTGATGGAGCAAGTTCCCAACCGACTATCTTATGAGAATACGCATCTGTTACAAGTGCCAAATAAGCAAAACGACCAGCCATTTCAATATAAGTAATATCACTTACCCACAGTTGATTTGGAGTTGTTGGTATATAATTCCTTATTAAATTGGGATATTTGCGCATCCAATGATTTGAGAAAGTCGTCTTCCTCTTATTTCTCACTCGTCTCACCAATAAGTAATTACGATACAGCAGTTCAATGAAAGCATCTCGACCAATGTGTATACTCATTGCTTGAAATGTAGGTTGAAGATAGATTAATAACTTCTTCGCCCCCATACGTGGAAAGTCTTTTCGGACATTGTGTACCAGAGACAAAATTACATCTTCTTCCACATTCTTGTTGGCAACGTAATGAGACTTATCATAGTAAGCCTGACGGGTTTTGCCAAACAGCCGACATAAAACATCTATTTTATAAGATGGATGTTTTTGCCTTACTTCTTGGACTGTTTGGCACCAGATTTTTTTCTTATATCAATCTTTAGCTCACGTTCCGCAATATCAATCATAGTATCTAAACAGGTAGAACGCATTTTTTCTTTCGCCAGTTGTTGTTCCAGTTCACGGATGCGTTCTTCCATTGCTTCAATAGGTAGCTTTTCTTCTTTCATAGGTATTATACTTGATACCACGAATTTACTACTTTCTTTGGATTTGGAAGTAACTCTTTTGCGATAAACCCAACTACTGACTGTATCTCTCTTTACTTGAAAGCGGCGGGCTATCATGTCGACTGATTCATTACTGTTGTAGTAAGCGGTCAAAACACGCTCACGAAACTCTTCGGAGTAAAATTTTCTTTCTCGTCTAATCATAACTTTACTGTTTTTTTAATTGATGTATTTATGAGTAAAGCTATTTTAGGACAAGTCATTCTGACTTGTTTTGAAAAAATGCAGTATTTTATGTCATTAATGTAATCTCTTGCTATTAATAAGTTTAAAACTCATACTCCTTGCTTACTCGTATTCTGAACGAAATCACTATCTTTGCATCAGGTAAATAGATTTTTTACGGATTCGTCCGTTTTATATAACATAACGTTCGCTGAACGTCTCACCACGAAAACTGGCACTTTTCATACAGACGAGACAACAGTCGCAATGTTCATACTATACGAAAGTATGGCGTGGGCTTGCCTGTTTCGTCTGTGGGTATGCCAGTACCTCGTGGTGGAATAGTGTGAGTTCCACGCTTTTTCTTTTGAGGTACAGCGAGCAACAGTATAAACACTAAAATCAAGAAACATGGGAAAGATTAAAGTTTACATTGCCGCTTCACTCGATGGATACATCGCTCGACCTGACGGAGATTTAGATTGGCTAACCGAATTTCCAAACCCCACAAAAGAAGACTATGGGTATAATGAAATGCTAACTTCTGTAGATACTGTTATCATGGGAGGAAGAACTTATCATGAATTATCATGCATGGATATTTTATGGCCATACAAGGATAAGAAAACTTTTGTGGTATCTCATAAAGCGATAGATACAAAAGAAAACATAGAGTTTATAACAGATAATATTATCGAACGAATATCTGATCTCAAAAATAGAAGCAGTCAGGATATTTGGCTAGCTGGTGGTGGAGAATTAATCACCATGTGCATAAATGCAGGCTTGGTTGATGAGATGCAAATCTGCTACATCCCCGTAATTTTAGGTTCAGGCATTCCATTGTTTCCCAGCAACCCCAAAGAATCTAATTGGGAATTGAGAGAAAATATTGCCTACGCTTCCGGCATTATAAAATTGAGTTATAGACTATTGAGATAATCACGTATGTAGCATTTTGAAGAAATGGTTAGGTTTATTCGACTATTATTCATACATTTGCAATCGAATTTAAAAATACTCTGATGAAAATAAACAATTAATAGTTGGTTTTAATTAAACCGACACCATAGAGTTCTACATACCTTCGGTTTAATCCGATTCCTCTTTGGAATCACTATTAATTGTTGCAAAATGAGTATTATCGTCAGTGATGTTTCTTATCACTATTTCAATCAACATACACTATTCGAGTCTGTAAGTTTTTCTGTTTCACGTGGCGGGAAAGTATCTCTTATTGGCAATAACGGAGTAGGAAAATCAACCCTACTAAAGTTGTTGGCAGGAGAACTTATGCCTTCTTTCGGTAATATCCGAACAGAATCCAAGCCTTACTATGTTCCCCAGCAGATAAACATCAAAGAGCAGACTATTGCCGAAGCTCTCGGAGTATCAGAAAAACTAAATGCTCTCAACGCAATTTTTGGAGGAGCTTCTGAACAGGTTTACTATGACACTCTAAACGATGATTGGGAGGTAGAAAACAGATGTCGTCAAGCTTTAAAATACTGGGGATTAGAAGGCATCGAACTTGATTCATCTATCTCATTATTAAGCGGAGGAGAAAAAACGAAAGTTCTATTGGCGGGATTGGCTCTGCATAAGCCGGAGATTGTTTTACTCGATGAACCAACCAACCATCTTGACCTGTCTGCTCGGAAAATATTATATGCATACATCCAGAACACAAAAACTACAGTTGTAGTTGTCAGTCATGATGTTAGCCTGTTAAATCTTTTAGATACAACATACGAGTTGTCTCCAAAAGGAATTAGGCTATATGGAGGGAATTATGATTTTTACAGAGAACAAAAAGAGATAGAAGATCGGTCTTTAGAACAGCAAATTGATGCAGAACAAACTGCCCTTCGGGTAGCTCGAAAAAAAGCACAGGAAGTTCGAGAACGACAAGAAAAACGTACCTCGCAAGGTGAACGAAGCAAACAAAAAGGTGGTATTGCTCGAATCGTTATGAATGCTCGTGGTAATTTAGCAGAAAACAGTTCTGCCAAATTGAGAGAAAAGCATTCAAATATTATTGACAATACCAGACAACGCCTATCTGCATTACGGGATCGCCAGCTACAAAACACAGAATTGAAAATAGATTTTGAGGACACGAAACTACATAACGGGAAAATTCTAATCTCTGCCCACGAACTCAATTTCGGATATGTGAAAGATAAATTTCTTTGGCAATCTCCTATCGATATTGAAATAAGGAGTGGTGATCGAATTCACATTCGAGGGAATAACGGCTGTGGTAAAACAACTTTTCTGAAATTATTGCTTGGAGAATTATCTCCAATACAAGGCAAAGTTATCAGATCTGATTTTTCGTATGTCTATCTCGATCAAGAATATGAGCAGGTAAACCAACCTCTCACTGTATTGGAATTAGCAGAGCAGTATAATAAAGACAATTTGGCAGACTATGAAATTAAAATCCGATTAAACCGAGCTTTATTTCCACTGGAATCGTGGAATAAAAATTGTCAAACGTTAAGCGGAGGCGAACGTATGCGGCTTTATCTCTGTTGTTTAATGATATCAAATCACATTCCTGACATTTTTGTTTTAGATGAGCCTACAAATAATCTTGATTTATCAAGCTTGTCGATTTTGATGGAAACAATCAAGAATTATCGGGGAACAGTCTTGATTATTTCACACGATGAATATTTCATCAACGAAATAGGAGTAACAAATAGTATTCAACTATAATTAAATTGAAAGGATCATGGGTATAAACGTAGATTTAGATTCGATTATCTATCACTAATTACTTTTAAGATAGAGATTTACAGGGTGTGTTTGACAAGGGTTTATCATTCTTGTTCTAAATACTCTATGCCTTTTTTAAGTTATTAGTCTGTAAAATCAACAATTTACAGAGATAGTCTTATCATTAAAAACTACTGAAATGATTAGAAAAATAGAAAATATATCAAAACAGATAGAAGATCAGATACAAATAAAGGAACTGGAAGTATCCAATATAATACGTGATGTACCTCCTATAATTCTGATATTAGAGAGAGGATTCGTGGAAATGAAGTCTTTAGTTTTAAGTGAAAACTTCAAAACTAATTCTGATGAAATCCATTTTTTCAAAGAAACAAAACCAAAGTTATTCTCCAAATTAATTTACTACAAAAAGATACACAATATCGAATTAAACAAGCCTGTATGTGGTTTTGATACAATCAAAGAATATTTGGAAAAGGAACAAGAGAACATTAACTTCTTTTACCACAAAAACAATGATTTTATTCAATACTACCGACTTGGGAAAACAATTTTGGATGAATATTACTTTGTAAGGAATCGGCGGGAAATGGGTTTAAATTTGGAATCTTTTTATTTTGAAAGAGATCCCAATTTTTCCACTAATTACGATTTCAAAGTCGCTAAACTTCTTGCGAATGATATGTTGGCAGCCTATCTGGAATCAGAGTTGACAAGATTGAAACAAAGAGAAGAACTCTTTGACAAAAATTCGCTTACTAACACCAAACATACTTGGACAGACACAAAATCTGCTCTGGTTGAATTAATTTATGCTGTTCATGCCGAACAGAGTGTCAATTCCGGGAATATTGACTTGAAAGTTTTAGCCTTAGTATTTGAAAAAATATTCAATATTGAATTAGGCGATATTTACCGGATATTTCTGGAGATTAGAGGACGAAAAGGAGAAAGAACGACTTATTTAAACCGTTTGGTAGTTGCTCTTAATAAACGAATGAATGATGCAGATAGCAGGTGATTTCAAGTTGAGTGAATTAAATAAAATAAGAAACACGCAGAATATATAATTTCTGCTTATTAATAATCTGAATATGAAACAATTATATTTAATTAACGAATTTAAGAAAAAATCTATTGAGGACTGTACTATTTCTGCTGTCTTAATGTATGGTTCTTTTATAAAAGGAGAAGGCGATAAGTTTTCGGATATTGAATTTTATATTTTTCTTCGAGATGATTGCCATATAGATAAATACAAGTGGATATCTTCTGTTAATCCAATAGCGTTGATGTTTGTAAATGAATTTGGTACAGATGTAGTTATATTTGATAATCTCATTAGAGGAGAATTTCATTTTTTGCCATTAAAAGAGATTTCAATAATCAAAAGTTGGCAAGGACACACTTCATTTGAGTTTAAAGAGAAGATGAATTTAGTAGATAAGGACGGTTTACTTACAGATGTATTAAATGACATTGAGCCTCCTTATGAACCAATTCGTAATACTCCAGCTCAAATTGAGTGGCTTGCTGATTCATTAATAAACAATTTACTTTTTGCATCCAATCTTTTCCAAAGGGGAGAATATGCACATCTACATAATATCTTTCAATATATTCAAAAACACACATTGTGGTTGATAAGGATATATGAACAATCAGAAAAACATTGGGAGAGTCCAACAAAAAAACTGGAAGTCGATATTTCTTCTTATTGGTACAATAAATATCAGACCATTGTTCCTATAATCACAAGAAAAAGTCTAAACAAAGCTCTCTTAAATGCTTTTGTCCTATCTAAAGATATATTCAAGAAAACAAATGTGTCATCCTCTAAATTAGAACTTTATAATGGACCCCTGAAACTGGACACGTGGTTAAGACAAACAATAACTCTTAACTTTGTTGTCGAATATGGGAAAGACATCACGCAAAAAGTACACGCCTGAGTTCAAGGCCCAAGTGGCCATTGAAGCTCTGAAAGAACAGTCAACGTTGGCGGAGTTGGCAAAGAAGTATGAGGTATCACCGACCATGATTTCACACTGGAAGGCGGATTTGGTGAAGAACGCCGGCGCGGCCTTCGGGAAACAAGGCAAAAGCGAGGAGGAAGTCGAGAAGAAGAACCAGGAGCTGTATGCCAAGATTGGGAAGTTGGAGGTAATGCTGGATTTTGCAAGGCGGGCCTCGCAAAAACTGGGGATACCGATGCCCGCAGACGAATGATTTCCCCGAAAAACAAGGACCTGACCATCGAGGAGCAGTGTTATGCTCTGGGGCTTCCCCGCAGCACATATTACTACAAACCTCAGGAGGGCGAGGCTGACAGGAATCTTGAGATTATGTGCAGTATTGACCTTCAGTACACGGAGCATCCCGCCATGGGCGCACGCCAAATGGTGGATTATCTTAAAACTGAAGGCTTCCGGGTTGGTCGCAAACTTGTCCGTCGCCTGATGCGGCTGATGGATATCAAGGCCATCTATCCAATGAAAAACCTTAGCAAGGGCGGCTGGGTCAAATACCGAATGCCGTACCTGCTCCGGAAGCTGGACATAACCCATCCGAACCAAGTGTGGAGCACTGATATATCTTATGTCGCTATGGAGCATGGCTTTATGTACCTATATGCTATCATTGATGTCTATAGCCGTTGCATAGTGGGCTGGGGCCTTTACAATACGCTTGACGCGGTCAACGCCATCGAAGTACTTAAAGCGGCCATAAAGAGGCATGGTGCTCCGGAAATTATCAACTCCGATCAAGGCACCCAATACACCAGCAAGGAATGGCTGGATGCCTGCGAGGCAGATGGAATAAAGATCAGTATGGATGGCCGGGCGCGGTGCCTTGACAATATCTGGATAGAACGCTTTTGGAGAACCATCAAGCGGGAATATATCTACTTGAACCCGGAGGAAAACGTGGCCGCTTTGCGGCGAGGAATCGCGGGCTTTATTGACTATTACAACAACCGGCGCTGCCACCAGGGAATAGGGCACAGGGTCCCGGCCCAGGTCTATGCAATGGCTGCATAAGAAGGAGAAGTATGACAATATCAAAAATAATCACTACCTTCGTTCCACCGTCCAGGACGCAGAGCTCCACCTATCGGGAGGGCTCTGCTCCAAGGAAAGATTGACTTAACAAGGGCTTAACCCTGTCCAAACAAAGGGTACCACTATA